>JBMONB010000236.1:0-31167 GCA_049325315.1 Bacillota bacterium
ATGGACACAGATGACCTCCTTGCCGGTAATGGGCAAGGAGTTTTTTCATCTCTCCGAGGAGGTGCTGCTATGGGTGAGCCCAAGGCGATGCTGATGGATGCGTCCCAGATGAACCGTGCCCTCTCCCGGATCGCCCACGAGATCATCGAGCGGAACAAGGGAATCGACCAGGTGGCGCTGGTGGGCATTCGCCGGCGGGGCGTGCCCCTGGCCCAGCGGCTGGCGCAGCGGCTGAAGGAGTTCGAGGGCAAGGAGGTCCCGGTGGGCATTCTGGACATCACCCTCTACCGGGACGACCTGACCGAGCTCTCCGCGGTGCCGGTGATCCACAAGAGCGAGGTCAACTTCAAGCTGCCCAACATGGTGGTGGTCCTCGTGGACGATGTGCTCTACACCGGGCGCACCGTGCGGGCGGCGCTGGATGCGCTCCTGGACATCGGGCGGCCTTCGGTGATCCAGCTGGCGGTCCTGATCGACCGCGGGCACCGGGAGCTGCCGATTCGGGCAGACTACGTGGGCAAGAACGTCCCCACCTCCCGCAAGGAGGTCGTGGAGGTTCACATGACCGAGGTGGACGGCGAGGACTTCGTGGCGCTGTACGACCTGCCGGAATAGCCGCATAGGAGGTTCACCATGGCCGGACTGAAGCGGAAGGACATATTGGGCCTGAAGGATATGGCGGTCGAGGAGATCGACCTGATCCTGAACACCGCAGATGCGCTGAAGGATATCGCCACCCGGCCCATTAAGAAGGTTCCCACCTTGAAGGGAAAGAGCCTGGTCACCCTCTTCTACGAAAGCTCCACCCGCACCGCCAAGTCGTTCGAACTGGCGGGCAAGTACCTGTCGGCCGACGTGATCAACGTCTCGGTCTCCACCAGCTCGGTCAACAAGGGCGAGACGCTGAAGGACACCGCCCGGAATCTGGAGGCGATGGGCGTCGACGCCGTGGTGATGCGCCACGCCATGGGCGGGGCGCCCCACATGCTCGCCGGGTGGCTGAAGGCCTCGGTGATCAACGCCGGCGACGGCATGCACGAGCACCCGACCCAGGGGCTGCTTGACATGCTGACCATCCGCCAGAAGAAGGGCGGGTTCAAGGGGCTGAAGGTGGCGATTATCGGCGATTCGCTGCACAGCCGGGTCGCCCGGTCGAACATCTACGGCCTGGCGAAGTACGGCGCCGAGGTCTGGCTGGCGGGCCCCGCCACCATGCTGCCGGCGGGCTTTGAGGAGTACGGCGTTAGGACCACCACCCGGGTGGAGGAGGCGCTGGAGGGGGCCGACGTGGTCAACGTGCTGCGGCTCCAGCTGGAGCGGCAGGAGAAGGGGCTCTTCCCCTCGGTGGCCGAGTACCACAAGTTCTGGGGCGTGGGCGAGAAGCGGCTGCGGCTGGCCAAGCCCGACGCTCTGTTGATGCACCCCGGCCCGATGAACCGGGGGGTTGAGATCGCCACCAGCGTGGCCGACGGCCACCAGTCTGTCATTCTGGAGCAGGTGACCAACGGGGTCGCCGTCCGCATGGCGCTGCTCTATCTACTCCTGGGGGGAGGCGAGTCCGCATGACGTTGCTCATCCAGAACGGACGGCTCCTGGACCCGGCCAGCGGCGTGGACCGGGTGGCTGACATTCTCGTGGACGGCGGCCGGATTCAACGGATCGGCGAGGGGCTGACCGCCCCGGCGGGGGCCAGGGTGCTGAACGCCGGCGGGAAGGTGGTCGCCCCGGGCTTTATCGATATCCATGTCCATCTGCGGGTCCCCGGACAGGAGTACAAGGAGGATATCCGCACCGGCACCGCTGCCGCCGTGCGGGGCGGCTTTGTGGGCGTCGCCTGCATGCCCAACACGAAACCTGTGCTCGACAACGCCCCGCTGATCAGCTACCTGGTGGAGCTGGCCCGGCGGGAGGGGCTCTGCAAGGTCTGGCCCACCGGGGCGATCACCAAGGGCTCCAAGGGCGAGGAACTGGCCGAGGTCGGCGAGATGTACGAGGCGGGCATGGTGGCGATCACCGACGATGGCCGCCCGGTGGAAGATTCGGAGCGGATGCGCCAGGCGATGATCTACGCCCGGCAGTTCGATCTGCTGGTCATGGACCACTGCGAGGACAAATCGCTCTCCGCTGGCGGCGCCATGCACTTCGGTCGGGTCTCTTCCGAACTGGGGCTCCGGGGGATTCCCTCGGCCTCTGAGGAGGTCCACGTGGCCCGCGACATCCTGCTCTCACTGGAGACCGGGGCGCGGGTCCACATTCAGCACATTTCCAGCCGCCACTCGGTGGAGCTGGTCCGCTGGGGCAAGGCGATGGGCGCCCGGGTCACCGCCGAGGCGACCCCGCACCACTTCACCCTGACCGACCAGATCGTGGCGGAGATGAACTACTCCACCAACACCAAGATGAACCCGCCGCTGCGGGAGGAGGCCGACCGGCAGGCGATTATCGCCGGCATGCAGGACGGCACTATCGACATCATCGCGACCGACCACGCCCCGCACCATATCGACGAGAAGGATGTGGAGTATCAGCAGGCCGCCTTCGGCATCACCGGTCTGGAGACGGCGGTGGGGCTGACGCTGGAGCACCTGGTGCGGCCGGGGATCATCAGCCTTCCGCAGATGATCGAGATGATGTCCACCCGCCCGGCCCGGCTGATCAACCAGACGCCCCCGGCCCTGGTGGAGGGGGCGGAGGCGGATATTACGATCCTCGACCTGGAGAAGAGCTGGACCGTGAAGGCCGAGGAGATGGCCTCCAAGTCGAAGAACTCGCCCTTCATCGGCTGGTCGCTCACGGGCGCCCCCCACGCCACGGTGGTGGGCGGGGTGCTCCGCATGCTGGAGATGAAGGTGGTAGCCGAATGAGCCTGCTGAAGGAGAGCCGCGTGAAGGCCAGCTGGGTGCAGGAGATGGGGCGGGTCCTGGCCCACGAGGGCGACGGCGAGGTCTACAAGCTGACGCTCCACGCCCCCGAGATCGCCCGGCGGGCGGTGGCGGGGCAGTTCGTGGAGGTCCGGCCGGTGCCCGGCCACTCGGCCGCCATCGATCCGCTGCTCCGCCGGCCCTTCTCGCTCTGCGAGATCCGGCCTGAGGCGGGGGAGGTCAGCCTGATCTACCGGGTGGTGGGGAGGGGGACCCGGGCCCTGGCCGCCATGGTGGCGGGGACCGAGCTCGACCTGCTGGGGCCGCTGGGCCACTCCTTCCCGGACCCCGCCCGGGGCGCCGGGCGGCTGGTCCTGGTGGGCGGCGGCCTGGGGATTCCGCCCATGGCGGCGGCCGCCCGCTGGGCGGTGGCGGCCGGGCGGGAGAGCCTGGCGATTCTGGGCGCCCGCAGCGCCCGCTACCTGGCGGGGGCCACTGAGGTGGCGGAGGCCGGGCTGCCCGTGGTGACCGTGACCGACGACGGCTCGGCGGGGGAGCGGGCCTTCGTGACCGGCCCGCTGGCGGACATGCTGGCCGCCGGCACGGTGGGCGAGGTCTGGGCCTGCGGGCCGGAGCCGATGCTGGAGGCGGTCAAGGCGCAGTGCCAGGAGGCGGGCATCCCCTGCTTCGTCTCGGTGGAGCGGTTTATGGCCTGTGGCTTCGGGGCCTGCATCGGCTGCACGGTGCCTAAATCTGGCGCCGCCGGATTTTTGAAGGCCTGCCAGGACGGCCCGGTCTTCGACGCCGAGGAGGTGGAGCTGGGTGGCTTCTGATTCAACGGCTTCTAACTTACAGGTCGAGCTCTTTGGCCGGAGCTTCAAGAATCCGGTCTGGCCGGCCTCTGGCTGCTTCGGCTACGGCCGGGAGTTCGCCGGGGTCATGGATCTCTCACAGATCGGCGCCATCTGCGTCAAGGGCACCTCGCCGGAGCCCTGGCTGGGCAACCGGGGCACCCGGGTGGTGGAGACACCCGGCGGTATGCTGAACGCCATCGGGCTGCAGAACCCGGGCATCGACTACTTCTTAAACGTAGACTGGCCCTGGCTCCGGGAGCAGGGCGCTACCGTGATCGTCAACATCGTGGGCCGCACCGTGGAGGAGTACGTGGAGGTGGCCCGCCGCCTGGAGGGGACCGGGGTGGCGGCGGTGGAGCTGAACATCTCCTGCCCCAACGTGAAGGAGGGCGGCCTCGCCTTCGGCACCTCCATCAAGGGGGCGACCGAGGTGACGGCAGCGGTGCGCAAGGCGACCAGCCTGCCGCTGATCGTCAAGCTCTCGCCCAACGTGACCAACATCGTCGACTTCGCCCTGGCGGTGGAGTCGGCCGGGGCCGATGCGGTCTCGGTGATCAACACCCTGCTGGGCATGTCGATCGACATCCGCCGCAAGCGCCCCCACCTGGGCAACCTCTTCGGCGGCCTCTCCGGCCCCTCGATCAAGCCGGTCGCCCTGCGCATGGTCTGGCAGGTAGCCGGGGCGGTCAAGATTCCGGTGATCGGCATCGGCGGGATCATGAACGGGGAGGATGCGGTGGAGTTCCTCATGGCCGGCGCTGCCGCCGTTCAGGTGGGCACCGCCTGCTTCGTCAACCCGCGGGCGCCGCTGCAGATCGCCGAAGAGCTGGCCGCCTTCATGGCGGAGCAGGGCTACAGCCGGGTGAGCGACCTGGTCGGCGCCGCCCGACCCAAGGTGGGGGCAGAGGGCAACCTGCCCAAGCTGGGCGATGCTCCGTCGACCGGGAAGGCGGAGGGGCTCTCCTACGCCCCCGGCGCCACAGGGGCGGCGGCGAAGCCGAGGCCGGCCCAGGGTCCGGCGGCGGATGCGCTGCGCCAGTTCCTGAAGGACTCAGACCGGGCGTAAGGAGGATTCACCCGATATGATCACCCCAGACGAGGTCTTTGCGATTCTGCGGGAGACCGGCACCCTGCGGGAGGGCCACTTCCGGCTCACCTCGGGCCGCCACTCCGACCGCTTCTTCTTAATGCCCCACGCCTTCCAGTTCCCCACCGAGACCGAGAAGCTCTGCCGGGGGCTGGCGCAGCTCTTCGCCGAGGAGGAGGTCGAGACCGTGATCGGCCCCGCCACCGGCGGAATCATTCTCGCCTACGAGGTGGCCCGGCAGGTGGGGATCCTCTCCGGCCGCAAGGTCCGGGCGATCTTCACCGAGAAGACGGACGACGGCGCCATGGCGCTGAAGCGCCAGTGGTCGCTGCGCCCCGGCGAGCGGGTCCTCATGGTGGAAGATGCGGTCACCACCGGCGGCTCGGTCCAGAAGGCGATCGATGCGATTCGGGCCTACGAGCCCCAGATCGTCGGGGTTGCCTGCATCGTCGACCGCTCCGGCGGCAACGCCGACTTCGGCGTGGAGATGCGCTCGCTGGTCGAGGTCCAGGTGGAGTCCTGGCTGCCCGAGGAGTGCCCGCTTTGCAAGCAGGGGATTGAGCTGGTCAAACCCAAGGGGTAAGCAGAGTGAGAACCCCTCTTAGCACTCGGAGGCGGAGACTGCTAAAATCCTCTTGAAACCCTTCCAGGGCCGTTGTAGAATGAGTAGCGATAGGCCGCGGACAGCCCAAGCTGGCTGTCCGTGTGCGATTCCCGGGGGGAAGGGGGGAGAAGCGGCATGCCGATTTACGAGTTCAAGTGCAACCAATGCGCCCACCTCTTCGATGAGCTGGTCCCGATGAACACCGCGGGCGAGACCCTGAAGTGCCCCCAGTGCGGCAGCGTTGGCGCCAAGCGCCTTGTCTCCGCCTTTGCAGCCCACGGGCTGGAGAACGGGCACATCGCCGTCGGCCGCAAGCTGACCGGCAAGGATTCCGGTAACGCCTCCGCCAGCGAAAGCGCCAGCACCACCAAGAGCGCCTGAGGCGGCGGGTGCGCGTGCCACTAGGTGGGTGGCCAAGCCAAACGGGACAGGCTGCGGGGAGACGGGTGGTCCGGCCTCCCCGTTTTTCCATGCAAGGGGGTCGCTCGTTTCATCCGATAACATTCGCTGGTTGCACAGCCTTTCAAGCGAGTGGTATCATGCTGGAAGGGAGGTAGAAGAGCGATGCGGCGTATCAAGTATAAGGATGAGGAGTACCTGATCCATACCCGTTCCGGCTTGCGGGTGCTGGACGTGATGCGCGACCACGGCATCCCCGTGGATTGCGACTGCGACGGCGCTGAGCAGAGCGGCGAGCAGTGTGTGGTCTCGTGGCCGAAGGACACGGCGTTCCTGCTGACCGCACCGACTCCGTTGGAGAAGAAGGTCCTGGGGGACCGGCTGAATCAGGGGCAGCGGCTGGCCTGCCAGGCGATGTTCAAGTAAACCGTATGCTGTGGCGCCGGAGCTTCCGGCGCCATTCGTCTTTGTAATGCCCCACAATGACGAAGGAAAGAGACGGACCGGCCCCGTAGACTCCCGTAGGAGATGGCAGACCGAAGGGAGTGAGACTGGACGATAACCTGAAGGCGGCGGACCTTACCCTGCCGCCGGACCTGCTCAGCCTGAAGGGAGGAGGAGCGGCGTGAACCTTTTTCCGGGGATCTCTGCTCTTATGGAGGAAGGCCTGGAACAAAGGAGGAACGGACTGTGATCGTCACCACCACCAACACGGTCGAGGGTCGTCAGATCGTGAGCTACCTGGGCATCGTCAGCGGCGAGACCATTATGGGCGCCAACTTCATTCGTGACATCGCTGCCTCGATTACCGACTTCATCGGGGGGCGTTCCGGCGCCTACGAGTCGAAGCTGCGGGAGGGCCGGTGGAACTGCCTGAACGAGATGATCGAGGAGGCGCGGCGCCTGGGCGCCGATGCCGTGGTCGGGGTGGACATCGACTACGAGGTGCTCGGCCAGTCAATGCTGATGGTGACCGCCAGCGGCACCGCCGTGAAGCTGGGCTAGGTCCATGCGCAAAAAGGAAGGCCCGCTCCCCAGCCCGGGAGCGGGCCTTCTTCCACAAGCGGCCGGCCAGGTCGCCGGGTGTGGCTCCCCGGCGAACGGAGCGGCCGCTCGGTACCCCGTGACTACGCATCCAGCGAAACGAAGGCGGCGGTCAGTTCCAGCAGGTCCTGGTAGAAGAGGGGGGCGCCCCGGCTGCGGGCGTCAGCCGCCAGGTCGTTCAGCCAGTCCAGGTGCTGGGCCCGGAACAGTTCCTGCTGCTCCTGCGTCCCCTGCTCGATCAGCAGGGACATGAACTCCAGTTCCAGCGCCAGGTGGTCGGGCGCATGGGCAAAGTCGGGCGGAATCGAGATCTGCATCGCCTCGTAGAGCGCCCGCAGGTGGGCAGCGGCGTCACCCCCCAGCCAGCCCTTCTGGTTGGCGATGGGCAGCGTGGCGGTCGGGTCGGTGGTCCAGACCTTGTGAATGGACTCTACAGGCCGCACGGGATGCCCGGGCGCTGCGAGGGCGTCCAGGTACTCCTGCTGCGCCTGCCGGCAGGAGCGGGCCCCGAGGGAGGGCGGAACCGGCAGGTCCAGTCCCAGCGCTTGGAGCGTCTCCCTCGCCTCGGCCGCCCACTGGCCGGAGCAGATCCGCCGGGACTCCTCGCCGGGCGGCAGCAGCGGCTGGGCTAATAGGGCGTACATGCGCGCCCTGGCCTCATCTTTGGTCATCGGTCTCGCCTCTCCCTCAGGCCTTCTCAATCTCCACCACGACCTCCATCATCATGGCGTGGCCGCTCATGGGCTCGGTCATGAAGGGGACGAAGTCGTTCATGCTGATGCCGAAGCCGACACCCCGGGTCAGGTGGGGCGAGAAGAGGCCGTATCCGGCCGGCAGATAGGCCGCCTCCGGATGGACCCGCTCGGTCACCTTGGCCCGGACCTTCTGGCTGGCCATGGCGTTTTTGACCACCACCATGTCGCCGTCGCGAATCCCCAGGGCAGCAGCCCGGTCGGCGTTGATCCAGATGCGCTCTCCGTTGTAGTCCTTGCTGATCTGCAGCAGGTAAGGGTTGTTGGCAGTGGCCGCGTGGGTGTGGTAGCCCTGCTTGCCGTGGATCAACCGGAACTCCTTCGGGTTGTTCCGCTTCGGGGCGACCCGGGGCGGAATCCAGGTGGGGACAGCGCTGAACCCGGCCTTGGCGACCTTTTCGCTGGCGAACTCCACCTTGCCCGAGGGCGTCTTCAACGTAAAGGCGCCCGGGGTGGACGGCTTCGCGGTGAGGGCGATGGCCCCCTTCTGCTTCAGCTCCTCCAGGCTAACGCCGAGGGGAGCCAGGCTGGCGGTGTTCAGCTCGTCGAGGGTGAAGTTGAAGTACTTCGCGAGGCCCATGCGCTGGGCCAGCCCGCCGATGATCTCCTCAAAGCCGAGGGTCTGTGGGTGGAGCTTCTCCACCACCTTGGTCCGCATCGCCACCGAGGGCCCACCAAAGGTCTGCACACGCTCTTCCCGCTCCAGGTAGGTGGGCTCGGGCAGAACATAGTGCGCCAGCATGGCGGTCTCGGTCAGGTACGGATCGATCACGACCAGCAGCTCCATCGCCTTGTAGCCGTCGATCATGTGCTGCCGATCGGGGAAGGTCCGGACCGGGTTGTGATGGCGAATGATCCCGGCCTTGACCAGCCCCTCCTTGGCCTTCTGTGCGACCACGTGGCCCAGGCCCTGGGATGGGGCCAGCGGGAAGGCGCCGGCAACCCCTGCCCCGTCAATTCGTGCAACGCTGGGCTTCGGTGGGGCTGGGTGCTTCTTGGGATCGAGGGAGCCGAGGGCGGGGGCGCCGCCAAAGGTCAGGCCACCGGGCTGCGCAAAGTTCCCCAGCAGCGCATTGAGGCAGACCACCATGCGGGCCGTTTCGGTAGAGTTGGCATAGTTGGTGCCGAAGGCGGCCTTCCAGCCGGGATCAATCACCGCGTTGGGCTTTTTGGCCGCCAGTTCCCGGGCGATCCGCCGGATGGTGTCGGCGGGGATATCGGTCATGGAGGCTGCCCACGATGGCGAGTACTGCTTCATGGCGGCAGCGAACTGATCGAACCCGTGGCCGTTCTTCGTGACAAACGCTTCGTCGTACAGCTTCTCCTCGATCATGACGTTGGCCATGGCCAGAAGGAGCGCCAGGTCGGTGCCCGGACGAATCGGAATCCACTCGCTGGCCAGGGCGGCCGAGGCGCTGTGGCGGGGGTCGACCACCACGATCTTCGCCCCGGCCTCAATCGCCTTGCCCATCGCAAGGGAGTAGCCGGTGCGGATTCCCTCTGCCGGGTTGCGGCCGATCATCAAGACATACTTGCTTTTGGACAGGTCAGCGCCCGGTGTCGCCCCGACGACCAGGGTCTCTCCCGCGATGGTCGAGAGGTTGCACGCCGCACTGTGAGCGATGGAGTTCGGCGAGCCGAGGGCCTGCATGAACCGGGGCCCGTAAAAGCTGCCGTGCGCGGTTGGATGGTGCGCGAAGAAGACCGACTGCGGCCCGTGCTTCTCCACAATGGCCTTTAGCTTGGAGGCGATTTCGCTGAGCGCCTGTGTGTGCGAGATGGGCACGAATCTGTCGCCCACCCGCTTCAGCGGCTGCGTCAGCCGGTCGGAATCATAGACCTGAGCCAGCGAACCGTGCGCCCGGGCGCAGAGACGGCCCTTGTTCTGACCATGGTCGGGGTGGCCCTCTGCCTTCCAAACACGGCCGTTCTTCACATGAACCAGGAGGCCGCAATGGTTGAAGCAGCCGTTGCACATGGAGGGCCGGACCTCGGTCTTCTCCTCGGCTGCTGCGGCGACCCAGCGCTTCAGGTCGAGCAGGGGGGCGGCCGCCATCAGGGCGCCGGTGGTCAGGCCGGTCCTGAGCAGGGATCGGCGGGTGATGCTGGTCATCGATTTACCTCCTCTGCGCTGTTCTCCGTCTCGATGGGCCCCGTTCATCGCCGGTTCTCCTCCTTCAGCTGTTCACGCCGGGCGATCACCCAACCGAGGGCGCCAACCACCAGCGCGGCGGCGGTGGAGGCGGCCTGGCGCGCTCCACCGATCTCCTTGAGATCCGGCAGCGAGCCGTAGGTCTTCGGATTCGCCGGCAGGCCGTAGGCCTGCGGCATGTCCCGCAGGACCCAGATCAGACCGGTGGTGCCGACACCCTGGGGGGAGTAGATCCGGGCACGGGGGTAGCCCTGCCCGCGCAGCGTGGCGACCCGCTTCTCTGCCCGCTTCAGCATCTCCCCACGGGGGCCGTAGGTGAGCGCACCGCTGATGCAGGTGGAGACACAGGCCGGCGCCTTGCCGTTCTCGGTCAGCGCCTCGCAGCCGTTGCAGCGAATCGCCTTGCCGTCCTGCATCACCGGGACACTGAACGGGCAGTCGACCACACAGGCGGTACAGCCCCCGCAGTAGGTGGGGTCATGGTGTGTCAGGCCGGATTCGCCCTTCCAGTTGGCGCCGGTGGGGCAGGAGGAGACACAGACGGCGTCCTTGCAGTGGAAGCAGGTGATGCGGGCGATGTTGTGCCTTACGTTGGGGTAGCTGCCGGACTCCTTGAAGTTGAACCTCACAAAGACCTTCTCCGGGGGTAACTGGTTCTGCATCTGACAGGCGACCCGGCATGCCTGGCATTCCATGCATAGCGACATGTCCTGCAGGATTGCGTGGGCGGTCATCGAATTCCCTCCTTTGAAAACCTTTAGAGAATAGACGGGTCCAGATTTGTGATTCTGTGAACAAGCGGCAGCATCCTGTAAAAAACAGGTAATCGTTTCTAATAGACCATTACGATCCGTTATGGTCTTCTTTGACTACGGACGGAAGCAGGTGAGCGCGGATGAACAAGTTCCTGCTGGAGATGTTCACCATGGTGGTGGAGACCCGGCGGGTCACCTCGGCAGCCAAGTTGCTCAACCTGACCCAGCCAGCAGTCAGCCAGCAGATCAAGCATCTGGAGGCCTACTTCGGTGTACCGCTGCTGGACCGGGGGACACAGGGGGTGGTTCCCACGCCCGCCGGTGAGGTGCTCTACCGCCACGCCAAGCAGATTCTGGCCCAGTTCGATTGCCTGGAGCGGGAGATCGACGACCTCACCGGGGAGGATGACCGGGACGTGGTGATTGGCGCCAGCCCGACGGTGGGGAACTTCGCGCTGCCGTGCAGCCTCTGGTCTTTCCAGGAGCGCTTCCCCCGGGCCAACCTGCACCTGGAGGTAGGCGGCTGCGAGGAGATGGCGGAACGGGTGCTGCGTCGGAACATCCACCTGGCGATCATCGAGGGACCGGTGCCCGAGCACGTGGCGGCGACGGCGGCCATACGCTGGCGGCCCATCGCCGGTGACCGGCTCCTGCTGGTCACTCCGGAAAAGCACGCCACCAGGCTCACCCTCGAAGGCCTCTGTGAGGCGCCCCTCGTTTTGCCAGGCCGCGGAGCGGGCATGCACCGCGCCTTTGAGGCCGCCCTCGAGGGTGTCGGTCTCAGTCTGAAGGATCTGAAGGTAAAGAGTCAGTGGGGCGGTCTGGAGGGCATGAAGACAGCTGTAGAGGCGCATGGCGGGGTGATGCTCGCCACCCGCATGTCGGTGCAGAAGGAGCTGAAGCGGGGCCTGTACCGTGATGTCACCCCAGAGGAACTCCAGATGATGATCCCCTTCCACCTGATCTGCTACGAGGAGTCCCTGCCCCCGGTGGCCCGCCGGCTGATCCGCTTCATCGCGGGGCCCGAGGAACTGGACTCCTGCTGGTCATAGGGCAGGGCGCGCAAAACAGGCGAGGCCATGAAGCCTCGCCTGGCCTATTCAAAGCGGAGCGTGACCCGCCACAGGCCGTGGGGGAGGGGTTCGATCTCACAGGAGAGCCCCCGGCGGTGGCTCCAGTGGGAGAGGTTTCGCACGGCACGGGCGTAGTCGGTCTCGATCACCAGTTCCTCGCCCGGCTGAAGCTCTCGAAGCGCCTCTTCCGCCCGCATCAGCGGGACGGGACAGACCTCGCCCACAAGGCAGAGCAGGCGGCGCTTCATGGGTGGGCCTCCCCATGGCGCTCCCACCAGCCGGCCAGCCAGAGGAGGCCGCCGAGGACCAGCCCCTGGAGGGCCACGGCCTGGGGCCATCCCAGGAGGGAGGGGAGGTGGACCGGAGGAATGGTGCCGGCCAGGGAGGACCACCACTCGAAGTGGTAGGCGCCCAGGACCGAGCCGGCCACCAGGCCCAGCAGGGTGTAGAGGAAGCGGAGGTGTCCCTCGCCCACCCGCAGGAGCGTGCTGCAGGCGCATCCCCCGGCTGGAATGATCCCGATCCCGAAGAGCAGGGAGCCGCCCACCGTGCCGGCCGAGACCGACTGGATCTGACCGGGGAGTTCTCCGCCCGCCGAGACTTGCTGGAACTGGATCCAGGCGAAGGTCAGCGTGGAGAGAATCAGGGCGAGGAGAATCGCCCGGGTCACCCCGGTGTCACGGAAGAGGAGCGCATCCCGATAGGCGGCGGCGACGCAGAAGCGGGAGCGCTGCAGCGCCACCCCCAGGAGGACGCCCATCAGCCACATGACTGCTGTGCGCCCATCCGCCTCGCGCAGCGCCCAGGCAACGGCCACCACGCCGGTGGGGGCCAGCAGCGCAAAGAGCCTTGGCGATACCATGGACCTCCCTCCTTCACAAGAGGCGGCGGAAGAGCCTCATGCCCAGGGCGACGCCTGTCAGGGTGAAGCCCGCAAAGATCCAGCCGTGCAGGCTCATGGAGGGGATTCCACCCAGCAGGGCGCCGGCGTTGCATCCCAGGGCCAGACGGGTCCCATAGCCCATGAAGAGGCCGCCGGTCAGGGCCAGGAGCGGAATCCGCCAGGAGCGGGGGGAGCGCACCCGCCACTCCCCGGCAGCGAAGGAGGCGAGGAAGACCCCCGCGATAATGCCCAGGTTGAGCCAGAGGGTTTCGTCCCACCAGCTGAAGGAGGTCAGCGCCCAGGCCCGCCCGGCATCCTGAAAGTAGAACCAGTCCTGCGGCACGGCGCCGAAGCGGGTGACCAGGCGGCTGCCGACGTGGGTCAGCATCGACGTGATGCCCCAGGGCTTACCGTCCACCACCATGAGTATGGTGTTGACTGCCGCGATGGCGGCGCCCCCCGCCCAGTAGGGCCAGTCGGCGGCCATGGGTTCGGTCCAGCGGGCGTTCCTGGCCTGAAGCACGGCGAATCCCCCCTTGGCGGAGAGATTCGCCGTCTGAACTTTCATCCCTTTGGTCCCTGGGGCCCGGTGAAGTGGCATCAATGGACTACGGGCGGCGAAACGATAGGTAATTCGAGGCACGGGCCATACAGAAAGGCCCGCTCCCCGGTGAGGGAAGCGGGCCGTAGGTCTGTTACTTGTAGCTGTCGACGAGCTTCTGCCAGACGGAGGGTTCGACCTCCCACTTCTGGTTGACGATGCCCTGCTCCTTGAAGCCGGGGACCATATCTTCGTAGCGGGTGGAGTGGGGATCCTCGTAGATGACGCCCGAGACCAGTTCGTTGGTCTCCATCAGCTTCTTCATGGCGGCGAAGCGGTCAGTCCGGTCGTAGTTGGGGTCGTCGTCCACGTTGACCAGTTCCTGCTTGTAGAAGTCGTAGGTGTTCACCTTGTTGAAGGTGACGCAGGGGCTGTAGGTGTTCACCAGCGCAAAGCCAGGGAACTGAATCGCTCGCTTGATGATATCTACCAGCTGCTTCTGGTTGGAGGAGAAGCCGTTGGCCACGAAGCCGCAGCCGGAAGCGATGGCCAGCTGCATCTGGTTGACCGACTTCTCAATGTTGCCCGCCGGGGTCGACTTGGTCTGGAAGCCGCCGTCGGAGGTCGGAGAGGTCTGGCCCTTGGTCAGGCCGTAGATCTGGTTGTCCATCACGATATAGGTGATGTCGATGTTCCGGCGCAGGGCGTGCATATAGTGACCCATGCCGATGGCGAAGCCGTCGCCGTCGCCACCGGCGGCGAGGACGGTCAGCTCACGGTTGGCCAGCTTCAGGCCCTGGGCGGCAGGCAGGGAGCGGCCGTGGACCACGTGCAGGTTGTAGGAGTTGATATAGTTGCCGATCTTGCCGGAGCAGCCGATGCCGGAGACAAGGGCAACCTTCTCGGGCTCGACGCCGAGTTCAACCAGCGCCTTCTGGAGAGCGGCGAGGACACCGAAGTCGCCGCAGCCGGGGCACCACCAGGACTTTTCTGAAGTCCGATAATCAGCCATCGTGGCCATGTGGGTTACGCCTCCTTCGCGACGAGAGTAATGGTGGGATCTTCGATGGCCCGGACGCCCTGTCCGCCGCCGGTGACGAGGTACTGGGCCTCGCCGTTCAGCACGGCCTCGGCGCCATTGACGACATCGGCCACGGTGAAGAGGTTGCCGTCGTAGCGGAGCAGGCTGGCCAACTGGGCCGGGTTGAAGCCGGCGCCCTTCAGCATGAAGGCGAACTGGCCGACGGCGTTGGACTCCACCACCAGCGCCTTGCCGGCGCCGACGTACCGCTGAATCTCGGCGGTGGGCACCGGGTAGATCAGGCGAATCTGCAGCACGCCCACCTTCTTGCCGGTGGCCTTCTCAATCTCGGCCTGGGCCTCCACGACGGCGCCCAGGGTGGTGCCAAAGGCGATCAGGACCAGGTCGGCGTTCTCGCTGCCGAAGTAGCGCACCGCCTCGGTCTTCACGTGCTTGATCCGGTTCATGCGGCGGTTCATCATATAGACGCGGTTGGCGGCGTTCTCGGTCACCTTGCCGAAGGCGCCGTGCTCGGCGCCGGTAGCCAGGAACTGGCCGTTCTTCATGCCGGGCAGGGAGCGGGGGGAGACCCCGTTCTCGTTGATCTTCTTGCTGTAGCGCTCGAAGACGTCGCGGCCCAGGGCGGCCATCTCCTCCGGGTTGGCGAGCGGGCCGCGGTCGATCTGCGGCAGCGCAGACAGGTCAGCCGCCTCGGGCTCGACGGTCTGCTGGAAGAGCGCCAGCGCCAGGTCAGAGGCGATCAGGACCGGGCAGTGGTAGTTGTCGGCCAGGTTGAAGGCCTCGGCGGTCATGGGGATCAACTCCTCCACGGAGCCGGGGGCCAGCACGATGCGGGGCGAGTCGCCGTGGCCGCCGTAGGCCAGGGCCAGCAGGTCGGACTGCTCCTGCTTGGTGGGCATGCCAGTGGACGGGCCGCCGCGCATGGTGTCGACCACGACCACCGGGGTCTCGGTCATGGCGGCCAGGCCGAGCGCCTCCTGCATCAGCGAGAGGCCGGGGCCGGAGGTGGCGGTCATGGCGCGGGAGCCGGCGAATCCGGCGCCGACGCAGGCGACGATCGAGCCAAGCTCGTCCTCCATCTGAACGGCGACGCCGCCGACCTTCGGGAAGATCTTGACCAGCGACTCGGCGATCTCCGAAGCGGGGGTGATCGGGTAGGAGAAGACGGTGCGGCAGCCGCCGGCCAGGGCGCCCAGAGCGGCGGCCTCGTTGCCGATCATCAGCAGGCGCTCCTTGCCGTCGGGCTCGGCGATCACCAACTCCAGTTCGGGCCAGTGCTCATGGACGTAGTTGAAGCCTTCCTGCATCGCGGTGTGGATCAGGCCGACGAACTCCTCGCCCTTGTTGCCCCACCGGCGGACAGCGTACTTCTTGAAGCCCTCGAGCGGCAGGCCCAGAAAGGCGGCCGAGGCGCCGAGGACAATGTTGTTCTTCATGAGGGTGTTGCCCAGGGTCAGGGCCATCTTGTTGAACGGCATGGTCAGCAGCTTGGCGTCAACACCCTCGGGCAGGGTCGGGTTGAACGCCTCGTCGGCGAGCACAATCGCCCCGGGGTAGACGTTCTTGGCACACAGGTCGATCGACTCCTGGTCGAGCGTCACCAGCAGGTTGACGCCGGCGGCAGGCGCCTGAACACGATCGACGGAAAGCCGGGTGGTGAAGTCCGTGTGTCCGCCCTTGATGCGGGAGGCGAACGTCTTGTAAGCGTAGACGTAGTACCCGGCACGGCTGGCAACGGTGTTGAAAACCTCCACGGTCGAGTCAAGGCCGGTGCCCTGCTCGCCGCCGATCTGCCAGCAAACCTCCTTCAACAATGTGGTCCCCTCCTCCAGTGTGGTACAATGAATAGAACGGTTTCGGTTCATTGCCCAAAGTCTCAGGCAGTCTACGTGAGAGACCGCCCTCTACACTTCCAACTATACGACCAATTGAGGTATCATGAACATGCATAGTTGACATACAGGGTATGAACTTGGTGCATAGAGCATAAGCACAGGAGGATACTCGCTTGATCCTGCAGCATCTTATTACCTTCTGTCGCGTGGTGGAGACCGGTGGCTTTGCGCGCGCAGGCGCCCTGGTCGGTCTCAGTCAGCCTGCGGTCACCCGCCAGGTGGCCGCCCTCGAAGCAGATTTGGGCGCTCCCCTCCTCGACCGGTCCAGCAGGCAGTTTCATCTCACGCCAGCGGGGGAGATGGTCTACGAGCGCGCCCGCCGCCTGGCCCAGTCCGTGGAAGAGCTCCGGGAGGCGGTGGAGGACCTGACCCACCCGGAACGGGGGCGCATTGCCATCGGGGCGGTGACCACCGTCGGGCTCGGTCTTCTGCCCCCAATTCTCTCCGAGTTCACCCGAGAGTATCCGGGGGTCCGGCTCCAGGTCAAGGCGGGGCGCACCCAGGAGACCCTGGCCCGGCTGCTGGAGGCAGAGATTGAGATGGCGGTGGTGCCCACCCCGGTGACCCACCCGCGCCTCCGCTCCATTCCCCTGCGCAAGGACCGGGTGGTGCTGGTCTGTGCGCCTGAGAAGCGGGAGACGCTGCCGGACCCGCTGCCGCTGGAGATGCTCGGGCAGATCGACATGATCTCCTTCCAGGCGCCCTCCCGTTTCCGCACCTTTGTGGATGCGATTTTGGAGCAGCACGGGGTCTACCCGAACGTCACCATGGAGTTCGACTCCCACGAGGCGGTCCGGATGATGGTCGAGGCGGGCTTCGGGGTGGCCATGGTGCCCGAGTCGGCGGTGGGACAGGATCTCGAATCCGGCCGTGTTGTGGAGGTGAAGGTGCAGGGGCTGCCGGTCATCGCCCGGACCACCTCCCTGGTGGTGCGCAAGGAGACCGACGCCTGGCATCCCGCAGCCCACCAGCTCTGTAAGATGATCCTGCAGCACTTCGGTGTTGAGGCATAGGTCTGTAGCCCCTGGGTACCGGCTGTGCTCTTCGCATGATTCCTGTGACAGACCGCCCCGCCCCCGGGGCGGTCTTCTCACCCCTGCCAGGGCATGTCCCCGCGCGGGTGGGGGTATCCTTCTCACGGTGAGCAGCAGGAGAAACCGGATTCTATGGCTAAATACTAAGAGCAGCTACTAATGATCGAAGCAGGGGCTAGTCCTTTTGGACCACCCAAACAGACTCACCGGTAAAACGTTGTGTGCCTGTCCCAGGTCGTGGTATCGGCGGTATAATAACGGCGGAGCAAAGCATCTCCCGGCCTATGTCTATTTGGTTTGGGTGTCAGCAAAGGAGGCAGTTCCCTTGGCTATTCAAAAATTAGGCGGCATGCGTCTGATCCTGCGCCTGGAGATCCAGAACACCGGCGCAATCTTCTCCTATATTGCGACCGCCATTGGTGCAACCGGCGGTGACATTCTTGCGGTTGACCTGATCCAGGTGCGCAAGGATGTGGTGATCCGCGATATCACCATCGGCGTGGAGAACCGGGAGCACGGGGACCGGGTGATTCAGGCGATCAGTGCCCTGCCCGGCGTCAAGGTGGTCAATGTATCAGACCGGATCTTCCTGGCTCACCTGGGCGGCAAGATCGAGGTGACCCCGCGGGTGCAGGTGAAGACCCGCGACGACCTGGCCACGGTCTATACCCCGGGCGTCGCCAACGTCTGCAAGGCGATCCACGAGGACCCCTCCAAGGCCTTCACCCTGACCATTAAGCGGAACACGGTCGCGGTGGTGAGCGACGGCACGGCGGTGCTGGGCCTGGGCGACATCGGCCCGGCGGCGGCGATGCCGGTCATGGAGGGCAAGGCGATGCTCTTTAAGCAGTTCGCCGATGTCGACGCCTTCCCCATCTGCCTGGACACCAAGGACCCCGAGGAGATCATTCGCATTGTCAAGGCGCTTGCCCCGACCTTTGGCGGTATCAATCTGGAGGATATCTCCTCGCCCCGCTGCTTCGAGATTGAGGAGCGGCTGAAGGAGGAGCTGGATATCCCGGTCTTCCATGACGACCAGCACGGCACCGCAGCCGTGGTCCTGGCCGGCCTGATGAACGCCGCCAAGGTGGTCGGCAAGGAGCTGACCTCGCTCAAGGTGGTGGTGGTGGGCATCGGCGCCGCCGGTGTGGCCATCTCCAAGATGCTGATGCTGGCCGGCATCACCCAGATTATCGGTGTCGACAAGGCGGGCATCATCGAGCGGGACAAGGAGTACCCGACCAACCAGATGTGGCAGTGGTACGCCGAGAACACCAACCCGCAGAACGTGCGGGGCTCCCTGAACGAGGCGATCGACGGCGCTGACGTCTTCATTGGCGTCTCGGGCCCGGGCGTGCTGAAGGTGGATCATATCAAGAAGATGGCGAAGGACCCGATCGTCTTTGCCATGGCCAACCCGACCCCGGAGATCGACCCCGAGGAGGCCGCCCCCTTCGTGCGGGTGATGGCCACCGGCCGCTCCGACTACCCCAACCAGGTCAACAACCTGCTCTGCTTCCCGGGCATCTTCCGGGGCGCCCTGGACAGCCGTGCCCGGCAGATCAATGACGCCATGAAGCTGGCCGCCGCCACGGCGATCGCCTCGGTGGTCTCCGACGAGGAGCTGAACGAGGAGTATATCATCCCCTCCGTCTTCAACAAGCGGGTGGCTGAAGCCGTGGCCCAGGCCGTGGAGGCCGCCGCCTACGAGACCGGCGTAGCCCGCCGCGAACGCCGTGACCCGGCAGCCCCGCGGGCCCCCGGCGACGACTAACCAACTGACGCAAGCAGCAGGCGAGTCCTTCGGGGCTCGCCTGTGGCGCCTTTCCGGACAATGCCACGGATTTCACGGATTTTACACGGATTTACACGGATTTGCGACTCAGTTGGGTCGAGCGGGCATCTGCCGTGGAGCAGCCGGAAACACATAAAACCTTATTATATATTATTGATACACTCCCGCAGGGGCCTACAAATCCGTGATAATCCTGTCCCCAAATCCGTGAAATCCGTGGCAAAAAAGAACCTCTCACACGCCCACAACCCCGCAACGCAGGAAATCGCCCCGCCGTACCGAATTGGATGGCGACATGGGCTGTGCAGAGGGGGTCACCATCATGAAGCGGAGGCTGCCCGGTCGGTTGGCTCTGGTGCTGGGGGCGCTTCTGCTCCTGTGGGCCCAGGTGGCGGCTGCCCTGTCCTACTATGAGCCCTCGCCCCAGGGGTTGATCGGGATCAGCCGCCCCACCATCTCCCAGCAGCTCGAGTTGGCGCAGGGCGAGAAGATCAGCGCCGCTGAGATGTGGATTAATGGGAGGGTGGTCCATCCGTCGTGGGATGAGACCGGGCGGGTGTACTATACCCCGGCCCAGCCCTTCTCGCCCGGGATATACCGGGTGAAGCTGGTGGTCCGGGTCGCCCCCGGCCGGCCCGGGTACTTCTACGCACCGGTGGAGAGCGAGTTCACCTTCACCGTGGATCAGCGGGCCGTGGCTGAGCTGCCAAAGCCCGGGCCGGAGGAGCTGCGGGCGCTGGCCTGGGTGAACCGGTACCGGGAGGCGGCAGGGCTGGCTCCCCTCTCTTACGACGTGCGGCTTGCGGCGGCGGCCCTGGGGCATGCCCGCTACCTGGTCGCAAACCCGGAGCAGGTCGACAAGGATGGCCATGGGGAGGTCCCGGGGGCGCCGCTCTTCCTGGGTGTCACAGTAGGGGATCGTGCCCGTTACTTTGCCTATGACGGCGGCTCCTTTGAGGTGATTAACTTCGTCGACCGGGCAGAGGATGCCGTCGACGGGTGGATGGATACCCTCTACCACCGCATTCCACTCCTGCACCCGGGCATGTCGGCCATGGGCTACGGGGTGGCCGGCCCGCTCGGTAAGAACGTAAACATCATTCAGAGCGGGCCGTTTGGTGAGCGTGGCGGGATCATCCGCTGGCCCTTCGAGGGGCAGAGCGATGTACCGCCCATGTGGGACGGCCTGGAGTCGCCCGACCCCTTCGACCTTTACCCCCAGGTGGCCAAACCGGTAGGCTACCCGATCACGCTCACCTTCGGCGGGCGGCCACGGTCGCTCCGGCTGACCGGGTGGAGTCTGACCGGTCCGGACGGCGCCGTGGAAGTAGCCCGGTTTGACCCGGTCAACGATCCGCGGTTGGAGGATACCGTCTCGCTGATCCCAATCAAGCCGCTGACGTCCAACGCTGCCTATACCGTGCGGATGCAGGGGGAGGTAGACCTGGGCGACGGGGCCAGGCCGTTCGACCACCGCTGGTCCTTCCAGACGGCGGCCGAGTACCGGCCCATTCTCAAGAGCCGGGTGGCTACCACGACGATCCCCGGCAACGAGCTTCGCTCGGTCCGGCTGGAGGGCATGGGCTTCGCCCCCGGGCTGCGTCTCTACCTGGACGGCCTGCCCGTGGAGGGGCTGGAGGTGCTCTCCGAGAGCCGGCTCACCTTCCTGCCGCCCGCCGGCTATGCCGGGCAGCAGGCGGACCTGCTGGTGGTCACCCCGGGCGGGACCGAGACGCTCTGGCGCTCTTTCTTCGGCCAGGAGCGGTTCGCCCAGCCGCAGGCGCAGCCCTTCGCTCAGATTCCCCTGCTGGTGCGGGGGCAGGGGGTGGGGCGGTCGGCGCTGCTGCACAAGAGCGGGGCGCTTCTCCTGCCCGAGGAGGCGATCCTGAAGTTGGGCGGATCCGCTGAGCGGGTCGGCGAGATCAAGCGGACCTACTGGCGTCTGGGTGATCAGGCAGGAGAGTACACCCTGGGTCGGGTCGCGGCCAGCCTGGGTGAGGCCCCCCTTCTGCTGGCCCTGCCTGTTCAGGAGTGGAGCGGCACGACCTATGCCGACGCCACCTTCGTTCGCAGCCTCTCAAAGACCGAGACCCAGTTGATCGCCGGGGAACTCTACCTGGGCAACCGGATTCTCGGGATTTTGGATATCGAGGGCCACTGGGGGCTGGCGGCGGTCCGGCGCCTGTTGGAAGCCGGGATCGTCAGCGGCTACGGCGACGGCTCCTACCGCCCCAACGCCACCCTCTCCCGGTCGGCCTTCGTGAAGATGCTGACGGCCGCCAATGGCCTGCCCCTTCGCACCGGAGACGGGGGCGGGTTTCTCGACACCGGGAGCCACTGGGTCACCGAGCAGGGCTACCTGGGCGCAGCGGTGGCGGCGGGGCTGATTCGCCCCGACGAGTACCCCGGCCGCCGGTTCGAGCCGGACCGGGCGATCAGCCGGGAGGAGATCGCCGTCATGGTGACCCGGGCGCTCGGGCTGGAGCAGGAGGCCCAGGCCCGGCAGATCAAGCTGGTGGGCGGCGCCGCCACGCTGGGCGCACGCACCTTCAGCGACGCCTCCACCTGGATCAGGTCAGGCTATATCGCCGTGGCGGTGGAGGCGGGGATTATCACCGGGTACGCCGAGCCCGACGGGCGCTACACCTTCCGGCCAGAGCGTTCGGCGACCCGGGCCGAGGCGGCGGTGATGGTGGTGCGGGCCCTGGACCGATAACCAAGACGAGACCCCCGCCGGTGTTACGGCGGGGGTCAGCTTTACGCAGACCGGTCCTTGCTGCGCCTCCAGGGGATGCGGGTCCAGCGACGGCGACCGAAGAGCCAGGCCAGGGCGGCCAGGATCCCCGGAACGGGCAGAATATGCCAGCGCACCGGCTTCAGGGGGAGGGGGGGCGGCTTGCCCGAAGGTCGCTTTACGGGAGGCTTCCCCGTCTTCTTGGTCATGGCAGGAGGTCCCCTTGCTGATGGCTTGCGAGCAACCAGGCGGCGAGAAAGGCGAGGGCCAGCGCCCAGACGCCGGAGGCGAGAAACCAGAACGCCAGCTCATGCGCCTCTGCCTTCTGCTCCCGCACCTTGCCGTTTGCTCTCAGGGTCTCCTCGTAGGTGCTGATTAATACGGCCATCACCTGCTCCGCTTCCTGGCGCATCAGGTCGGGGTTGTTCCAGGCCTCGGGCCGGGGCTGGTAGTAGGTGCGAATCCGAATGGCCTGCAAACAGAACCAGTGGGCGATGAGAAAGTAGCCCAGGGCCACTACCATGATTCCCTTGGACCAGATAAACAGGGGGAAGGGGGCGGGGCTGGAGAGCAGTCCGGCGACGACTCCGATCGCGGCGGTGGCGCCGGCAAAGAGGGGGCTTGTTTTGGCATCGATCGCCTTGATCCGGTCGATCTCGGCTGTCTGCTCCCTGACCGCCAGGTCCAGGATCACCCGTACCGACTCCGGGTTCCGGCCGCGTCTACCCTTGGGCACCGGGGACACCTCGCTTGGGCAGATCTGCCCACGGTCCTTTACCACGGTCTATGCCCCGCCGGCTGCACGCATACCGGAGAGACCCCACCAGCGTCGGTGGGGTCTCCTGCTATTCCACTGCTTTCTTGGCGCCAAAGAGCCGCTGCCAGAGCCCCGGCTCATAGCGGTAGACGGTCACCTTCAGGAAGACCTGCCCCTCCTGCTCCAGGGGCGGGTTGCCGGGAACGTACACCATCGCCTTGTGGTCGAAGAGCTTGATGATCAGGTTCGGCACCTCGGAGACCACGGTCACCTCGGAGCCGAAGACCGCCAGCACCACCTGCTCCGCTACCTTGTAGAGCAGCGCCTTTCGGGTGAGCGCCTCGGCCACCACCTTCAGGGCGGGCAGGACCTCCTGCTCGCCGCCCGTCTCCAGGCGGACAAAGCGCAGCCAGATGGAGAGCTTGCCCGCCTGGAAGGAGAGCGAATCCAGATCAGTCTGCTCCTCGATCGCCCTCGCCACGTGCTCGATCATCAGATCCAGTTCCTCCATGGCCTGCGCCCCCTTTCAGAATCGGGATCAGTTCGGGGTCCGGCGTCACCCAGAGCGTCTTCTGGTTGTCGTAGATCACCATGCCGGGCCGGGCTCCGCTGGGCTTGCGGACGTGCTTGCGCAGGGTGTAGTCCACCGGCACCCCCGAGGAGTGGCGCGCCTTGGAGTGATAGGCTGCCAGGGCCGCCGCCTCGTGGATCGCCCGCTCGGGCACCGCACGGCCGGGTGGCACTCGGAGGATCACGTGCGAGCCCGGAATCTCCTTGGTGTGGAACCAGAGGTCATGGGGGGCGGCCAGCTTCATGGTCAGGTAATCGTTCTGCCGGTTATTGCGCCCCACCCAGATCTCCAGGCCGTCCGATGAGCGGATCGTCAGCGGCGGCGCCGCCTTCTGCTCCTTGGCGTTCCCATCGCCCTTCTGCACCCGCTTATCCTTCGCCTCCCGCCGCTCGCCGATGTACCCCTCGGCGATCAGTTCCCGGCGAATCTCCTCCAGGTCGGGGAGAGAGGAGGCTTCATCGAGCGCCACCTCCACCTGCTCCAGGTAGGCCAGTTCCGCCTCGCTCCTGGCCAGCTGCTCCTGGATCATCGCCAGGCCGCTGCGGGCCTTCTGGTAGCGGCGGTAGTAGGCCTGGGCGTTCTCGGCGGGCGTCAGGGTCGGGTCGAGCGGAATGACCATCTCGCCACCGTCGGGCTCGTAGTAGTTGACCACCGTGGCGGCCTCGTCGCCCTTCTTGATCTGCCAGAGGTTAGCGGTGATCAACTCCCCCTGGAGGCGGTAGGACTCGGCGCTCTCCGCCGTGCGGAGCGACTCCCGCTGCGCCTTCAGCTTGCGGGAGACCCGGCCGGTCTCATCGCGAACGAGCTTGGCCAGCGAGCCCCGGAGCGCCCGGAACTTCTCCTCCTCGGCCCGCCCGCCGTAGTAAGCGTCGAGGCAGCCCGAGATGGAATCGAAGCCGGTCTGCTCCCGGCCCGGCCAGTGGATCAGCGGGAGCACGTGAAACTCCTTCAGCCGGCCCTGCTCGTCGTAGAGCAGGCGCGGCTCGTAGCGCTGGAGCAGCGCCAATTCCCCCACAGCTGCCGCCAGCCGTTCCAGGCTGGTCTGGCCCAGGGGGGCATCTGTCGGGTAGCCGGCCCGGGCCACCGCCTCTTTGGCCAGCATCGGACCCAGGCCGTCGACCCGGTCGAGCAGGAACTGCCAGGCGGGGCCCGTCGGGTCGCCGGGCTCGGCAGCGAGGGCGGAGCCGGTCAGGGCGGCAGGGTCCAGCTTGTCCACCGGGGGCGGGGGGAGATAGGGCAGGCCCGGGAGCAGCTCCCGGTGCCGGTTCACCTCTTCGGTCACCCGGCGTACGGCATCCACAATTCGACCGTGGGGACCCAGCAGCACCACATTGGAGTGCTTGCCCATCACCTCGGCCACCAGGATATACTCCGCCGGGTTGCCCAGCTCGTCGGTGACGCTCACGGTAATCCGGCAGATGCGGTCCCGGCCGACCTGCCGGATGGCGGTGATACGCCCTCCTTCGATATACTTTCGAAGCAACATGCAGAAGGTAGGGGGAGCGGGCGGGTTCTTCTTCTCAATGGCGGTAAGATGGAGGCGGGGCTGGCGCGGGTTTCCCGAGAGGAGGAGCCGGTAGTTGGCGCCGCCGCTGTAGCAGAGGAGCGCCAGCTCGTCGGGCTCGGGCTGGTAGATCTTGCTGATCCGCCCGCCCAGGAGTCGCTCGTTCAGCTCCGCCACCACCGCTCTCATCACCGTGCTGTCAAACGGCATAGGGGGAGGCTCCTTCGTCGCTGTTTGGTCGTGGTTTCGAAATCATTGCGCTCTAAGCATAGCACGTTTGGGCCCGCCCCCGCTATACCAGTGGTTTACTCGGGCGCCCAGCCCCGCCGGACCCGGTCGAAGGCGGAGACCCCGAGGACCAGTACGCAGGCCAGGGCGGGCATGAGCGGCGAGTCGCTCCGGAGCCGGAGCGCCGGGTTCTCGGCGATCATCGCCCCGGCGGTCCAGGCCAGCACCGCCGCCCCGACATGGATCAGCCAGGGCGCCCGCCGGAGCAGCCCCGCCACCAGGGCGCTTCCCCAGATGATGATCGGAATGGTCAGCGCCAGGCCGAAGAGGAGGAGGGAGAGGTTCTCCCGGGCCACCCCGCCCACCGCCAGCACGTTGTCCAGCGACATCACCAGGTCGGCCAGCGCAACGGTGCGAATCGCATCCCAGAGGCTGGCGGACGGGGCAATGGCATGATCGCTCTCCTCGCTGCCCCGGGAGAGTTTGTAGGCGATGAAGAGGAGCAGGATCCCACCCACCGCCTGCAGCCACGGAACACGCAGCAGCGTGGCCGCACCCACCGCCATGCTGATCCGCAGGGCGATGGCGGCCAGCGAGCCGTAGAGAATCCCCGTCCGCCTCTGTTCTGGAGGCAGGCCGGCACAGGCCATGCCGATTACCAGGGCGTTGTCGCCCGACAGCACCAGATCGATCAGGATCACGCTCAGCACGCCCGTCAGCCCGTCCATCGGCAGTCCTCCCTTGCGGAAGGGCTATGCGCCGGGGCTGCGCGTGATGCGAAGGAGAATGACTCCACATCTACCTAAAGGTAGACCCAACATGGACCGCAAGGCAGAGGCTAACCCACCGCCTGGCGGGGTATTATTAACACCAGATACTAATACCTGCCCAATTTTGGGAGTTCGGGAGTGGGAGATATGAACCTGCCACCGCTGCGCGTCGGAAACAAAGTGGCCCGGACCTGCATTGTGCAGGGAGGCATGTCCGTCCGCATCGCCCTGCATAAGCTGGCTGCGGCCGTTGCGGAGTGTGGCGGCGTGGGCACCATCGGCGGCATGGGCATTCCGCCCGAGGAGCTGCGCCGGGAGATTCGGGCAGCCCGCGCCCTGACCGACGGCATCTTCGGCGTCAACCTCATGTACGCCGGTTACCTCTTTGACAAGCTGCTCGATGTGTGCATCGAAGAGCGGGTCGACTATGTCGCGATCGGGGCCGGCTTTGCGCGCGGCCCGTTCAAGAAGCTGGGCGAGGCCGGCATTCCCGCCTTCTGCATCATCTCTTCGGAGAAGGCGGCCCGCATCGCCGCCAAGACGCCGGGCATCGCCGGCATCGTGGTGGAGAGCGGCCAGGCCGGCGGTCACCTGGGGCCGGAAGACCCCGAGATCTCCACCTGGGACCTCTTCCCGCCCGTGCTGGCAGCCCTGAAGAACGCCGGCTTCACCGGTCCGGTCATCGCCGCCGGCGGCCTGCTGACCCGGGAAGATATCCTCCGCTGCCTGGCCATGGGCGCCGACGGTGTGCAGATGGGCATTCGGTTCGCCATGACCGAGGAGTGCGCCGCCTCCGACCAGATGAAGGCCGCCTGGGTCGCCGCCACCGGCTCCAAGGTGACCGACTGGTCGCCCACCGGCATGCCCAGCCGCTCGATCGTGCCGCACCCGCCCTTCGAGGTGCTGCCGCTCACCCAGGGGCCCGATGCCACCTACCGGTGCACCGACTGCCTCAAGTACTGCCTGCACCGTGACGAAGGGAGCTCTCACTGCATCTACAACGCCCTGATCAACGCCCAGCGGGGCAAGACCGAGAACGGCCTCGTCTTCTGCGGCGGCCGGGTGGGTGAGATCACCGATATCGTGCCCGTGGCGGAGGTCTTCCGCCGGCTGACCACCCCGGTGCCCGGGGAGCTGGAACTGGTCAGCGCCGACTAGCCTCACATACGTGCAAGCGCCCTCTACCCGCTGGTGGTGGAGGGCGCTTTCGTTTGCCGTTACGCCAGGTAGCTCATGATCTCCCGCAGGGTGTCGACCCCGCGCACATCCCGCTCCAGCATGGGCACGTAATGCCGCCGGTAGGAGCGGAACTCCTGCTCGATCTCGGCCAGGTAGACCCGTTCCTGCTCCTTGCGCCGCTGCAGGAAGGAGCCCTCCGGATTCTCGGGCAGCACCCGGTTGACGATGATCCCGGCGATGGGGATCTTGTAGCGCTCCATCACCTGGACCGCCTTCTTCGTCTCCAAAATCGGCAGCTTCTCGGGGTTCATCACAAAGACGAAGGCGGTGGTGGTCCGGTCCAGCAGCATCCGCCGGGCGACGGCGAACTTGCGCCGCCGCTCCATGAGGATCTGGTAGACCGGGTCGTTCTGCACCTCTTCGGAGGGACCATCCTTCGTCTGCCACATTTGATTCAGGGTGTGGACCTTCTCCCGCCGCTTGATCATGCCGTCGACCCAGGCGGTCATCAACTCAGGGAGGCTGAGCAGCCGCAGGGTATGGCCGGTCGGGGCGGTGTCAAAGACCACCAGATCATAGTTGCGCTCCGCCTCATCGATCACGGTCACCAGCCGGTCGAAGAGGGCGGCCTCCTCGGCGCCGGGCGAAACCTGGGCGACATCGACCTGCCGCTCGATCTCGTGAAAGAAGGCGGGGGAGACCACCTGGACCAGGTTCTTCTTCACCTGGCTGATATACTGGGCCGCCTCCACCTCGGGGTCGATCTCCAGCCCCCAGAGGTTGGGCAGAATCTGCCGGACCTCCGGCCCGATCGGAATCGCAAAGGCATCGGCGGTGGAGTGGGCCGGATCGGTGGAGACGATCAGCGTCCGCTTGCCCTGGGAGGCGGCGTAGGTGGCAAAGGCGGCAGCCGAGGTGGTCTTGCCCACCCCGCCCTTGCCGCCGAAGAATACGAACCGGCGTTGGAGCAGGTCACGCATGATTCTCGACGCTCCTTAGGCCCCGCACGGGGGCCTGGCTGTTAGCATCAGCTGAAGCCGTGAACGGGCGATTTCTCCATGCCCATCCGCTTGTGCCACTGGTGGAACCGCTCGTACAGGTGCGGGTACAACTCCAGGGTGTAGAACTGGACCGGATTGGGGATGCCCAGCATGTCCGAGAAGGCCAGAAGGATGAACAGGTCCTCCTCGTGCCGGGCTTCCCGGGCGATCTGGGCCCGGTACTTCGACTGGAAGAACTCCTCGTACATGTTCAGAAAGTGGAGGATGCGGTCCTTCGCACCGTGCAGATCCATCGCGGATCACCTCCCCGGGGTCAAGTGGGGGGCGGAGCCTGTCGGCGGCTCCGCCCCTCTTGCAGGTTGCGCTAGTCGTCGCCGGCAGCCATTTCCGCAGGCGCGGGCGGTGTCTTCTTGAACATGGCGAAGGCGCCCTCGATGATCAGCCAGAAGGAGAGCACGAAGATGACCAGGGCGGTGACGAAGAGCAGCATGTTGTTGGCCAGGTAGAAGCTCTTCATCTGGACCAGCATGCCCCAGGTGATCATCGTGGCGAGGAAGACCATGGGCACCAGGCTGACCCAGTAGTTGCGGGCCAGCTTCTTCAGGAAGAGCGCCAGCGCCAGCAGGGAGAGCGAGGCCAGAATCTGGTTGGAGGCGCCGAAGACCGGCCACAGGATCATGGCGCCGAAGCCGGGCTTGGACGGATCAGCGAAGACCGCCAGAGCGAAGGAGGAGATCAGGGTGAGCACTGTGGCGGCCCTGCCGCTCTGCAGGAGCTTCAGGTTGTAGGTCTGCGCCATCTCGGTGATGATGTAGCGCTGGAGGCGGAAGGAGCTGTCCAGCGTCGTGGAGGCGAAGCTGACCACCAGCACGGCGGCGAAGACCTGTGCGATCGCCACCGGAAGGCCGATGCCGCCCGCCAGCTTGGCGATACCCTGGACCCAGTAGGTCTGGGCGCCACCCGAGGCCAGCGCCCAGGTGCCGAAGGCCTTGGTCCAGTCGGCGGTGGTGGCGTAGCCGGCCGCCGCTACAGCTATAATGGAAGCGATAGCCAGAGAGCCCTCGCCCAGGGAGCCCAGGTAGCCCACGAAGCGGGAATCCTTCTCCTTGTTCAACTGCTTGGACGAAGTGCCCGAGGAGACCAGCCCGTGGAAGCCGGAGATGGCGCCGCAGGCGACGGTGATAAAGAGGATGGGGAAGAGGGAGGGGGAGCCCGCCGGCAGGTCGGTGCGGAGCATCGGCGCCACCACCGTCGGGTTCAGGATCGCAGCGCCGAGGAAGACCACCGCCAGGCCCACGAAGAGCTGATGGCTGTTAATGAAGTCACGGGGCTGGAGCAGGAGCCATACCGGCAGGCCGGCGGCGAAGGCCGCATAGACGAAGATGATTGCCATCCAGGTGATGCGCGGCTCCAGCCCGCCGAAGGCCGGCATGGTGATCGGCATCTGGTTGCCAACCAGCACGAAGGCGTAGAGGGTGGCGAGGGCGCCGATGGAGGGCCAGAGCAGCCCGCCCTTGCGCCGGTAGACCCAGTAGCCCACCGCCATGGCGATCGGCACCTCGATCCAGATCGGGATCACCGAGCCGGGGAAGGCCATGAACAGGTTGGCAATAATGAGGGCGAAGACAGCGTTCACCAGGAGGAGGAGGAAGAAGATCAGCAGCTGGAAGAGCGCCTTGGCGCGAGCGCCAATCAGGTTCTCCACCAGGGTGCCCACCGACTTGCCCTTGTGGCGAACCGAGAGCCACAGGGTGCCGAAGTCGTGGATACCCGAGAAGAAGACCGAGCCGACCAGGACCCAGATCAGTGCAGGGAGCCAGCCGAAGTAGAGGGCGATAACCGGGCCGACGATCGGGCCGGTTCCGGCCACCGAGGTGAAGTGGTGGCCCCAGAGCACGTGCTTGTTGGTGGGAACATAGTCGGTCCCATCCTCAAACTCGTGGGCCGGGGTTTTGAAGTTGTCGTCGAGCTTGAAGACCTTCTCCGCGAGGTACCGGCTGTAGAACTGCCATCCTAGAAAGAAAGCGATAAAAGCAAGGGCCATAATGTGGATCGCAGTCAAGGTAGGAAACCCCCTTTATGGTTGTTGGAGGCGCGGAGGCCTCAACCGGGTCCAAACCGCTACCGCGTGGTTCAGTTCACCATTCGCATTCCCTAACTCACCCCCCACCCGAATGGTCGAACCGGGTTACTTGCGGGATGCTTAGGAATATTTGCCCGTATCCTTGCGGAATCCTGCCGAAATCATAATCAAACCATAAAAATCAGATACGTTCGAGCTTTCACGAACAAATACCCCGGGGGGTAGACGAGATGGGAGCGGGTACCGGCGCGGCACCCGCTCCTGTTCCCCCTGAGGAGTCGCTTTAGAGATGGTTCACGATCTTCATGAAGACCTCCTTGAGCTTGGGGCCGAGCATCGCCACGCCGACAATGGCCGCCACGGCTACCAGGGCCAGAATCAGGGCGTACTCAGCCATGCCCTGGCCCTCCCGGCGCTTCCACCAACCCTTCAAATGCTGAAGCATACCGTTCGCCCTCCTTTTGCTCATTCCGTCAGCCTGCTGCCCCAGTACCCGGCGTCCTCGTCGGCACTGGCAGCGGCGGGGAGCGATACCCAAGCGGAAAGGCTGTTGTTCTGCTCATCTCGCTCCTCGACCCATTGCCCCGGATCGATCACAGCCACAAGGTCGAGCGCCGCCCCCTCGGGAAGGAACCCCGTCGCCCAGGAGAGGGTGACCGACGACTCGGGCTCGGGATAGAAGGTAACAGGAACCCGGTACAGCTCAAAGCCCTCGATGCGCAGGCTGACCGAGGTGGTCACCGGTGCTGCGCAGCCACTGCAGACCGCCCGCACCCGGGCTGTGAAGCCATTCGGTGCCGCCTCTGGCGTCTCCAACGCCTCCAGGCGCAGGTCGGGCAGGGGGGCCGCCCCGGCTGTGGGGAGCGAGACTCGGGTCCCCAGCGCTCCGGACAGGGCCAGGGAGAGGATCAGGAGGCCGGTCCACGGGAGTTTGCGGCATCTCATCTATGCCCCTCCTCTCTAGCGGCGCACCGGTCTGGCGGTGCCTGACCGGGTCAGCCGCAGTTCGTCAATGCCGATCAGCCGGAGGAAGTGGGTGGGAACCTGGAGGGTGGCCGCCGCCGTCACCGCCCCCTGCTGCCGGTCCACGGTGATGTCTACCGACCGGATGATGGCGCCGTGGCTGCCGCGGGGCCAGGTGGCGTTCATCAGCAGCGTCTCCCGGGCCACCTGCTCAACGGCCGGCGGGAGGGTTAACCACTCGGACTCGATCCTGTACCCGTAGCTGCAACGGTGGGGCCAGGAGCACTGAGCGGCGGTGGCCAGGCGCCATCGCCCCTGGCCGATCAACTCCCGCCAGGGGCCCGTGGCGGTGGCCGGGTTGACCGGACTCCAGCCCAGGCAAGGGTAGGGCTCGCCGGAGACCGGGTCCATACACCAGTCCTCCACCGCCAGCCACCGGTCGACCTCCAGGGCGACCATGGGCTGAACCTGAAGCGCCCCGGCCAGCGCTCCAGCGTCCACAGCGGTCTGGAGCTGTGCCCGCAGCAGGTGGGCCCGCCCGAGGTCCAGCGCCAGGCCGGTGAAGAGGAGGAGGAGGGTGAGGAACAGGGCGACAATCACCATGGT
>JBMONB010000237.1:0-31163 GCA_049325315.1 Bacillota bacterium
AGAACGACAGGCCCGACAAGAAGATGGCCACCGATGTCAACGACATGGCCTCTTTCTCCAGCCGTGGCCCCACCGGTGACAACCGGGTGAAGCCCGATGTTGTCGCCCCGGGCACCTGGATCGCCTCTGCCCGCTCCTCGCTGGCGGAGGACAAGCACTTCTGGGCCAAGCACGAGTCCAACAGCAAGTACGGCTACATGGGCGGCACCTCCATGTCGACCCCGCTGACCGCCGGCGCCACCGCTGTCGTCCGCCAGTTCTACATGGAGCAGCTGGGCGTCACCCCCCGGGCCTCGCTGCTGAAGGCGACGCTGATCAACGGCGCCGTGAACATGAAGCAGGGGCTAACCTGGAAGGATACCGGCTGGGGCCGGGTCAATCTGAACAACAGCCTCCAGGCCCGCCCGATCAAGTTCGTCAACGAGGAGAAGGCGCTCAAGACCGGCGAGGCGGCCTCTTACACCTACGAGGTGAAGGAGGGCGAGCCGCTCAAGTTCACCCTGGTCTGGACCGACTACCCCGCCAACCCCTCTGCCGAGAAGACCCTGGTCAACGACCTGGACCTGACCGTGACCGGGCCCGACGGCAATAAGGTGGCCGGCAACCACATGCTGGGCCAGACCCCCGACCGGACCAACAACGTGGAGAATGTGGCGATCGCGGCGCCCAAGGCGGGCACCTACACGGTGACCGTGAACGGCCACAACGTGCCGCAGGGCCCGCAGCGCTTCGCCCTGGTGGTCTCGGGCAACGTCGGTGGCGGTACCGGCCAGCCCACCCCGCCGCCGAAGGACCCGAACCCGAACCCCCCGGCTGACAGCGAGAAGCCCGTGGTCAAGGTGACCAGCCCCGCCGCCGGCGCCACCGTCTCCGGCCCGGTTAGCATCACCGCTGACGCCACCGACAACAACGGCGTCTCCAAGGTGATCTTCTACGTGAACGGCGTACAGGTGGGCATCGCCAACGCCGCTCCGTACACCGTTACCTGGGACTCCACCGGCGTGAAGGACGGCCAGCACACCATTGTCGCCAACGCCTACGACGCCGCCGGCAACGTCGGCATCTCCACCGGTGTGGCGGTAAACGTGGCCAACAGCGCCGTGGGCAGCGGGCAGTCGATCCAGTTCACCGGCAAGACCGCCCCCTACGCCACCGCCCGCAAGTTCTATGTAGATGTCGCCGCCCCCGGCAAGGTCACCGCCGACCTGGGCCTGAAGGGCCAGGCCAACCTCTCCCTGATCGCCCAGGATCCGAGCGGCAAGCAGGTGGCCAGCGGTACCAGCGGCCTCACCTTCAACGCCACCGCCTCGGGCACCTACACCCTGACCCTGACCTCCAGCGGCGGCTATGCGGACTACGCCCTCATGGTCAACTATCCGCCGGCGGCCACCGCCAAGGTGATCAACCGGAGCGGCTCGCTCACCGCCATCAGCCAGCGGTTCCAGTTGGTGCCCATCTCCGTGACCCGGACGGGCGCTGTGAACGCCGTCGTTACCGCCGCCAACGCCCGGGCCGATCTCGACCTCTACCTGCTCGATGGCTGGGGCCGGGTGCTGACCCACGCTACCTCGCCCAACCTGAACCCGGAGGCGCTCAGCGCCTACCTCTCGCCCGGCACCTACTACCTGTACGTGGTGGCGGACTCGGGCCAGACCAACTACCAGCTGACCGTGATCCACAACTAGCGCCACAGCAAAGACCCCCGGGCGACCGGGGGTCCTTCTATTGCTTGCACTGGAGCAGCCGGCTCACCGTGACCAGGTCGTAGCCCTGCTCCCGCAGGAGCGGGATCGCCTGGTCGGAGGCGACCGCCGTGTCGGGGACGTTCAGGTGCATCAGGACGATGGAGCCGCCCTGCGCCTTCATGATCCGGCTCACCAGGGTCTCGACGCCGGGGAACTGCCAGTCGAGGGTGTCGACATCCCAGTAGACGGAGTAGGAGTAGCCCGCCTGGCGGATCAGCTTCCGGGCGTGCTCGCTGAAGGCGCCGTACGGCTCGCGGAAGAGCGGGCGGGTCTCCTTGCCGGTCACCTTCCGGATCGCCTCCTCGCCATCTCTGACCTGCTGCAGCACCTCCTCGTCGGAGATCTTGGTCAGGTCGGGGTGACTGTAGGTGTGGTTGGCGATCTCGTGCCCCTCGTCGGCGATGCGCTTCGCCAACTCGGGGTACCGCTCTACCCACTTGCCGGTCAGGAAGAAGGTGCTGGTCAACCCGTGCTTCTGCAGGGTATCGAGGATGGCCGCTGCCCCGTCGGCGCCGGAGCCGGCATCGTAGGTGAGCGCCACCGCCCTGCAGGTGCGGTCCCCGTGGACCACCAGCCGGGAGGGCTCTCCGTCTGCCACCTCCGGCAGCGGTTCCGGCGGCGCCTCGACCACCGGCGGCGGGGGCGGGGTTGGCTCGGGCGGTGGCGGGGCCGGCTCCGCTACGGCGGGCGGGGGAGGCGCGGGTGCACCCCTGCCGCCGCTCATGCCGGGGAAGAGGCAGCCGATCAGGATACCGCCGGTCATAAGGAGGGTGGCCCCGGCCATGACGGGCCGGTAGGCCCTGCGCCGGTCGAGGGGGTTGGGGGTGTGTGGTTCGTGCACGGCGTGGTGACCCTCCCGTCTGCGGTGCTTATTGGGAGCGCCAGTCCAACTTGCGATGGACCAGAATGAGGCAGCCCAGACCCATGGCCACCATGATCCCCACATGGTACGCAAACTCCCCGCCGAAGTTTCCGGCAAGGGCGGCCCGGAAGGCGCCTGCGACATAGGGGATCGGGGTCAGGGAGGATAGCAGCCGAATCGGGACCGGCAGCGCCTCCAGCGGGATCATGGTGGGCGAGAGGAAGGTGACGAAGGCCATGAGCAGGTTGGCCATGACGTTGGCGGTCTGGCCGTCTCGGGCGTAGGAGCCGAGGAAGGCGCCCGCCCCCACCAGCGAGAGGGCGCCCAGGGGGATCAGCGGGAGGAGCGCCAGCCCGCCGGCCAGCGGCAGGCCCAGCATACGGCTGCCCAGCAGCCAGAGGGTGAGCAGCCCCGGGAAGGAGAGGGCGAGGGAGACGGTGACCATCGCCAGCAGCAGCGCCAGCTTGGGGAGGGGAAGGGAGGCCCAGTAGTCGAACTCCCGGCTCTGCCGCCCCCAGCCGATCTTATTGATGATGATCATGGCCGGCCCGTAGACCGTGGCGGTGGTCAGGTTGCCGCCCAGCAGGTAGATAGCCCGCTCCGTTGCGATCTCCCCACCGGCCGCCTTGAGGAAGAAGAGCATGCCCAGGGGCATGAGGAGGCCGAAAAGGACGTGAATCCACCAGAAGGCGCGGTACTCGGTCAGCATCACCTGGGCGAGGCCGGCGTAGCTCGCCAGCCAGCCCGCTGGGCTCTGTCGGCGGGGAAGATAGGGTGGAGTTGCAGCCCGTTGATCGCTATCTTGGACGAAGATTGCGCTAGCCAAGTTTCGCACCTCCTCCTAAAGCCAGGTAGACATCTTCCAGCGAGGGCGTCAGAATGCGGAAGTCGTCGAGCCGCTCCAGCCCCACCTCCGCCAGCACCCGATCGATCACGGTACGGGCCTCACCCGGCTCGCAGAGCAGGTTCAGCTGCTGCCGGGTGAGCGGGCGGACCTCGCCGTAGTGCTCCAGCAGAGCCGGAGCGGCCGGGTCCTCGTGCTTGAAGAGCAGCTCCAGCCGGACCCGCTGGTCCACCCGGGACTTCAGCTCCCCGGGGGTGCCGAGCGCCATCAAGCGGCCGTGGTTGATGATCCCCACCCGCTGGATCACCCGCTCGGCCTCCAGCACGTTATGGGTGACCAGGATGATGGTGGCGCCCTGCCGGTTCAGCCCCTGGAGCTTCTCCCAGACCAGCCGGCGGACCTCGGGGTCCAGCTCGTTGGTCGGCTCGTCGAAGATCATGACCGGCCGGTTGCCCACGAAGGCCACGGCAAGGGTGATCAGCTTCTTCTGCCCGCCCGAAAGCCGCCGGATCTGAGTGCGGCGCAGCTTCTCCAGGCTCAACTCGGCCATGAGCGCCTCGCACTGCTGCTTCGCCGCCGCATCGGAGAGCCCCCGGAAGCGGCCGGTGTGGTAGATCGCCTCCTCGGGGTAGAGGTCGAAGAGCGCCATGGAGTGCTGCGGCTGCAGCGCCACGTACTCCGCCACCAGGTCGGGCTGGGCGACGATGTCCATGCCGTAGAGCTGAATCCGCCCCGCCGTCGGCCGGAGTAGGCCGGCCAACTGGCCCACCAGGGTGGACTTGCCCGCCCCGTTGGGCCCCAGCAGGCCGAAGATCTCGCCCTCGTTGATGGTGAAGGAGAGGGCATCGTTCGCCTTGGATCCCCCGCCCTTATAGACCTTGGTCAGGTGCTCAACCCGGTAGACGATGGCCATGGGGGTGATCCTCCTTCAGGGGGGCGAAGAGTCGGAGCCCGTAGGCAATAAAGGTCTCCAGGGTCTCCTGGAAGTAGGCGGAGCCGGGCGGATCGCTGATCAGGGTGACGCCGTTCAGGTAGGCGAAGTAGGCGAAGGCGATCGCACGGGGATCGCCGGGCCCCAGCTCCCCCGCCCGCTGCCCCTCGACGATCAGCGGGCTGAGGGTTCTGGCGTATCGGTCGGTGTAGGCGTAGATCTCCGGGAGCAGGTGGGCGAACCGGTCCCGCTGCCCCAGCACGCTGTGGATCAGCCGGACCTTAGACTCCCCCAGGGCGAAGATCGTCACCTGCTCGCGGATCAGCCGCTCGATGCGGTCCAGCGGGCTCCCCTCGCCCTGCAGGATCGACCGGTAGTGGACCTCGGCATCCAGCAGCGGCTCCACCACCGCTGCCGTAAACAGCTCCTCCTTGGTGGGAAAGTAGAGGAAGATGGTGCCGTGGCTCACCCCGGCCTCCCGGGCGATCTGCGAGACCGAGGTGGCATCGAACCCCTGCCGGGCGAAGAGGGGAATCGCCGTCTCCAGGATCTGCTTGCGCCGCTCGGCGCGGATCTCTTCGTTCTGCTCAGGTCTGCGGGGAGACATGGAACGCTCACCTCGTTTTACTATGACTGACTGGTCAGTCATAGTAAAACACGGCGGACAATCATGCGTCAAGGGGGAATTGCAAAAAAAAGACCACCGTGCTGGGTGACAGTGGTCGAAAGGGGGGCTGGCAGCCCCCCTTCATATAGTGGAGGGGATTTGTCGGACAGTGGCGAACCCCCCCATCGACCTTAGGTGAAGGGTGGATCTGCCCATGTCCGATAGCCTCCATCTCGCCCGTGCCCTGCAGCGCCTTGTCACCGACCCGCACAACGGCTGGCTCTGTCCCTTCTCAGAGGCCGTCTCCGGGGTTACCGCCGAACAGGCGGCCTGGGTTCCGGCGCCGGGCTTGAACGCCATCTGGGCGCTGGTTCACCACATTCGGGTGGAGGCGGAGGTGGTGCAGCGGCGCCTTCTGGGCGAACCGGCGGACTACGCCGCCCTCGGCGCCCCGGACGGCTGGCCGGAGTCGGGCATGACCGTCGATGAGGCCGCCTGGCAGGAGGCCTGCCGCTCGGCGGTGGCCGCCCATGAAGAGCTGGCCGCCCTGCTGGAAACCCTGAGCGATGAGGAGCTGGCGCAACCGGTCAAGCCTGGCTGGCCCAGCCGCCGGTACTGGGTGCAGGGGCTGATCGCCCACACCCTGTACCACACCGGTCAGATCGTGCTGCTGCGCCGGCTCCAGGGAAACTGGGAACCCCTGCAGTGGCTTCCGGAGGGGAGCTAGAATCCCAGTTCTCGGGCCGGAATATCCCGCCAGTCGGCGGCGGCCCTGCGGAGCAGAGTCGTGCCGTAGACGGGGCCCCGTCCGTAGTCGGCCTGGTGGAAGTTCGGGAACCCGCCCCGGTAGCCGTGCCTCACGGCGTAGTCATGGACCGCCCGGAACCGTTCGTCAATGCTCCTGGGGTTGCCCAGGTCCGCAACCAGAATGTCCTTCCGGTCCGCCGCCTTCACCCGGCGAGCCTCCACCTCGTCGTTCTCGTCGTTGTTGTCGTTGTGATTCTCGTGGTTGTTCTCCTCTTCATCCTCATCCTCGTCTTCGACCTCCACGTGGGTGGTGAACGACTGTCTGACCAGGACAGCGCCATAGACGGGCCCCTGGCCGTAATCGGCCTCGTGGAAGTTCGGGAACCCGCCGATATAGCCGCGCCGCCTCGCCCAGTTGTCGACCGCCCGGAAGCGCTCCTCGACGGTGCGGGGGTTGCCCAGTTCCGTGGCCGGGATCTCTTTGCGGTCCGCCGCCTCCCGCTTGATCAGGATCGTGCCGTAGACAGGGCCCTGTCCGTAGTCGGCCTGGTGGAAGTTCGGGAACCCGCCCATGTAGCCGTGCTGCCTCGCCCAGTTATCGACCGCCCGGAAGCGCTGGCCGATCCGCTTCAACTCCAACTCGGGCACGGGCTCCGGCTCACGTCGCGGGCGGGGGGCGCGCCGCGCCCGAATCGCCGCTTCGATCAGGCGGTTGTCGACGTCGAACTCCTTGGGAATGAACATCGCAACGAGGGGCAGCCGTCCCTCCACCCACTTGGCCACCGCGCCGCAGAGTGGTCCCGCAACGACCGCGGGAATGCCCCACGAGGTGCTCAAGTAGGCCGCACAGCTCGTCGTCAGCGCCGGCTCGGTCGCCTTGTAGAACTCCAGGAGCCAGTTCGGCAGGCGAATCTCGGGTCTGCCCACATCTGAGAAGTCCAGCAGGCCCAGCAAGATGGCCGCGGCCTCGTCTGCGTAGGTCAGCTCGAAGTGACGGTACCCGCCGGTGACGTACTGGGCGCAGACGGCCGAGGGGCTGCCAAGCTTCCACTTCAGGAAGTTATACATCTCGCCGTGTGTACGTGCGATGTCCCCCTCGGTGACCAGATCCCGGAGGTTCCATCGGTCCAGGGCCCGGGTGGTCACCTTTCTTGCGATCTCGCGAGTGACCTTAACATCTCCCTTAGTCAGGCACTCCCAGCTTCGCCCGCCCTGGGCAACCATGACCGGGTGGCCCTGCAGTCCACCATTCCAGGCCACGTGTCCCTGGGGCGGCATCATCGGCCTCATGGATTGCGGCCACCCCTGTTGCCCGTTCCACGCGATCTGACGGGGGGGAGGAGAGCCCCACCACGAATTCCAATTCACGCCTATCCCTCCCGGTGGCGGTGGTTCGGTGCCACCGCACGGGATTATGTTATGCACCTCGCCGGGAACTGGTACGAGCGCGGTGACGCGAAAAAGGAGCCCTCCGCAGAGGACTCCCTGTCTATTGGGCCGCACGCCAGATCTCCACCAGCCGCTCCATCTCGGCAACATCGGGAAGGTAGAAGGAGACCTCGCCGACGTAGTCGCCGTAACCGGGCAGCGTCTCCTGCACGATCGCGCCCGCCTGCTGAGCCTGGAAGGCGGCACGGGCCAGGCGGAACTGCTCGCCGGTGGGCAGGTCGGTCTCCACGTACCGTGACGCGGTGTAGAGCAGGCTGGGCAGCTTGGTCAGGTTCGACGGCTGCAGGGCGTGCTTGGCCGCGGCCTTCAGGAACTCCTGCTGCCGGTGAATCCGGCCCAGGTCGTCGCCGATCTCGTCGTGGCGGAAGCGGACGAACTGCTCCGCCTTCCGGCCATCGAGCACCTGGCGCCCGGGCTTCAGGTCGATCACCAAGCCGTCGTACGGGTCCTCGTAGTACATCGGCTGGTCGACCTCGAAGGGGACCCCGCCGACAAGGTCGACCATCTCCCGGAAGCCTTGCAGGTTCACCTTGACATAGTGGTCAACGGGCAGGCCCAGCAGCGCCGAGACGGTCTGCTTGGCCAGCTCCGGCCCGCCATAGGTGTAGGCGGAGTTGGCCTTGCCCTCGCCGTAGCCGTCGATCTCGACCAGGGTGTCACGCGGGATTGAGAGCGCCCGGACCTGGCCGTCGCCGGCCCGGACCACGAAGATGGTGTCGGAGCGGCCCGGGTCGTCGGGGCGCTCATCGACGCCCAGCACGAGCACGTAAACAGGTCGGGAAGCGCTCGGCTCCGAGGAGGATTCCTGGCTCTGCGGCGGTGCCGCCCGACCGGGCAGCGGCAGCATCCAGAGGAGGAAGAGGCCGCCAGCCGAGAGCAGAAGGCCGAGGGCCGCACCCGCAAAAAAGCGGCGCATTACGCTTCCTCCCTTCTGATGGTTTTTCGATAGTCGCCATCAGTATAGAGGAAGCGATGCGGCCGCTCAACGGACGGATTCTGGGCCCCCATGCAGCGCTTGCTTTCACATCAAGAAACTGCCCCGGCTGGATGGTTCCAGCCGGGGGCATCGCTTTCTGGAGCGTTAGTCGACCTCGACGTGGATCACCTTGAACCCATGCTGCTCCAGCAGGTCCACCAGCGGCTTTGTGGAGTTGGTCTCCACGCGGACCACGATCTGGTACTGCTCGCGCACATGGGAGCGGAAGGTGGCGAGGTTGCGAATGGGAACGCCGGCATCGCGGATGATCTCGGCAATGCGGGCGAGCTGGCCGCGGCGGTCGGGCACGATCAGCGTCAGCCGGGTGGTGTTGGAGTCGACGCCCAGCATCTCGCCGAAGGCCCGGAAGATATCGGATTCGTTGATGACGCCCTTCAGCACGCCATCTTCCACGACCGGCAGCATCGGGATATCACGGGTGAACAGGACCTTGGCTGCGCTCTCGATCAGGTCATCGGGCGAGATCGTGACCGGATTGGGCACCATCACCTCAGAGACCTTCCGGGGCAGGCCGACCTGGCGGCCGTCCTTCATGCAGGCCTCGTAGATATCGGTGAGCTGGATGATGCCCACCAGATGCCGCTCGGCATCCATGACCGGCAGGCAATCGTAGTGCTTGGTCTGAATCACATCGTAGGCCCGCTGCAAGGTGTCGTCCGGCGAAACGGTGGTGATGTCCTCGATCATGACGTTACGGACGATCATTGGACCTGCCCCCCTCTGTCAGTAATCCCGCGCACAAAGCAATAAGGCCGCGCATTCAGTTATTGGACATTCCCCTTTCTTATCCTTGTGGGGAAACAAAAAAATGGTGGTACCTGCAGAATTTCGCCCTGGGGGGAAAGATATGCGGCGAACCGGTCTGTTGTGCAGGGAGCCGGAGGTCGGGGCCGAACAGTTTCAGGTGAGGTGACGAGCGTGCGGTATCTGGTTCCCCCGGAGGCCCGGGGGCTGCGGTTGGGACAGTTCCTCTTCGAACGGCTGAAGCTCTCCCGCACCCTGGTGCGCAAGGCGAAGGGCGCGGGGGCGATTCTGGTCGATGGGGAGGTCGCCCGGACCAGCCTGGTCCTGGCGGGCGGCGAGACGGTGGAACTGCAGCTGGCGGAGGAGGGCAGGGTGGCGCCCGAGCCGGTGCCGCTCTGCATCGTCTACGAGGATGCGCACCTGCTGGTGGTGGAGAAGGAGGCCGGCATGGTGGTCCACCCGGTGAAGGACTACGTGAGCGGCACGCTGGCCAACGGGGTGGCCTATCATCTGGCCCGGAGTGGGAACGTTCCCATCGCCCGGCCGGTGCAGCGGATCGACCGGGAGACCTCGGGGCTGGTCCTCTTCGCGAAGGACCCGGCGGTGGCGGGGCGGCTCTCCCGGGAGCTGGAGCGCCAGAAGCTGGAGCGGCGCTACCTGGCCTTTGTGCACGGGGAGATGGCCGGTGAGGAGGGCACGGTGGCGGTGCCGATTCGCCGAGTCTGGGGTCACCCGGTGGCCCGGGAGGCGGCGGTGGGGCCCCGGACGCCGGAACAGGAGCGCCTTCTGGCGGAGGCCGAGGCCGCCGGGCAGACGCTGCGGGAAGACTGGACAGCGGCGGGACAGCCGGCGGTTACCCACTGGCGGGTACTCCGTCGCTGGCCGGGGGTCACCCTGCTGGAACTCCGGCTGGAGACCGGGCGAACCCACCAGATTCGGGTGCACATGGCCCACCTGGGCCATCCGCTGCTGGGCGACACGCTGTACGGGCAGGGCGGGCGGCCCGGGAGGCAGGCGCTGCACGCCGCATCGCTGGCGCTGGTCCACCCGGTCAGCGGTGAGCTGCTCCGCTTCGAGTCGCCGCTTCCGGCGGACCTGGTCCGGCTGGAGCAGGAGCTGGATGAAGCGGTGGATGGAGGGTAAATTGAGTATCGTGATCTGAATGTGTTGTATCTTGTCGGGATTGTGGTAATGATTTCTGAGAGTGGGTTGTGGCCTCCCTACTCCTTCGGTATACTAGGACATACCCTAAGATGTTACATCAATCGAAAAGCAAGACTAATAAGTTTATAGGGGGACAGCTTCTTGCAGCGGATGACGAGGCGAGGCCTTCTGGCGGCAGCCATCGGTATTATGGCCCTGTTCATCGCGCTTCTCGTGGCGGCGGGCCAGTGGGCAGACCACCGAATCGAGCAGCACCGGACCGCTCAGGTTCAGCTCGAACGGCTCGGACGCCTGCTGCCCGCTCTTGAAAACCTGGAGAGGCGTCTCGTGGCGGTAGATGAATCTGTCGGGCTGGTGGAGGGGAGCGCTGACGGTCTGCTGGACGCCGCCGAGAATATCCTCGCCGCCTGGAGGCAGACCCAACCCCTTGGCGACCGGACAGTAGTGGCCCAGGTCAGCGAGGCGGGGGACCGGTATGCAAGCGCCTACCGCCAACTGCTTCTCCTTTACTCCAGCGGCGGGTTCGAGGAGGCCCGCACCTGGTGGGGCGGGGAGGTGCGCCCCGCCCTCTCCAGCCTTAGGGTTGAGTTGGGGGCGGCCCGGTCGGCGATGGAGGCGGCGGCGGAGCACGCCCGGTGGCAGCGGACAACGCTGGATGTCACCGGCGGTCTCGTCGGGATGCTCGTCTTCATCATCGTGCTCTGGCAGTTGGAGAAGGCCCGTGTGCGTACCGAGCAGTTGGAGCAGGCGCAGCGGCTGCGTGAGAACCGTGACCGCCATATCGAAGCGATTCTGAGCAACATGGAGAACGGGATTCTGATTCTGGATGCCGGTGGCCGCATCCAGCAGATGAGTCCCGGCGTGGAGCGCTTGTTTGGCTACACTGCTACGGAGGCCATGGATCGGAGGGTAAACGAGGTTCTGCACCCCGATGACCTTGATATCCACCGGTACATGCTCGCTGAAGTGGCCGCCACGCACGGTGCCGAGTTCCGCGGAGAGGTTCGGGTGCAGCATGCCGACGGCACCTATCGGTATGCCGAGGTGGTCTCCACCAACCTGCTGCAGGACCCCGACATTCAGGGGATTCTGGTGCAGGCGCACGATATCACCGCCCGAAAGCAGGCGGAGGAGGCGCTCCGCGAGAGCGAGACCCGGCTGCGGGCCACCTTGCGCCAATTACCGGCCATGCTCTACCTGGTCGACCGGGACTTGCGGATCCTGGAGGCATCGGGCGCCATGATCAATGCCCTGGGCTTCGCGCCTGAGGCGATCGCCGGCAGGTCGCTGACCGAGTTCCTGGCCCTGGCGGAGCAGGGAGCCGAGGTCATGGAGATCTACCGGCAGGTGCTGAGCGGTGCCTCTCTGGAGTGGGAGGGCAGGTTCCTGGGCCGGACCTTCCGGGCCTATGGGGAGCCCTTCCGGAATCAGGAGGGCGAGGTGGCGGGCGTTCTGACCATCGCCCTGGATATCACCGAGTCGGTCCAGGCGCAGGCGGAGCTGCGGGAGCAGGAACGGCTGCACCGGCTGATCACGGAGAACGCCATTGAAGTGGTCTCGCTCTACACGTACGACGGTGCCACCACCTACTGCAGCCCGGCCAGTCAGGCGCTTCTGGGCTACTCGCCGCAGGAGTACATGGCGGCGACGGTGGAGGAGTTGGTTCATCCCGACGATCTGGATGCGGTCTGGGCCTTCCGGCGGCGCTCGCTCGCCGGCCAACCTGGAGAGTTGGCCTACCGCATGAAGAAGAGGGACGGCCAGTACGTCTGGTTTGAGACGATCACCCGGGCGTTGCGCGGGGAGAACGGGGAACTGCTGGGCTGTGTCGCTTCGTCCCGCGATATCACGGAGCGGAGGCGGTTCGAGGAGCAGTTGGCCTACATGGCCTACCACGACCAGCAGACCGGTCTGCCCAACCGGGCCGCCCTGGTCGAGCGGCTGGCCGAGCAGCTGGATCGGGCGGACGGCACACGGATCGGGGTGACCTACCTTCAGCTGACCCGGCTGAACGTGATCAACGAGAGCCTTGGCCTGGAGGCGGGCGACCTGGCGCTGAAGGAGAGCGCCCGCCGGCTGCGGGAGCGGCTGCCTGAACACCTTGTCGCCCGCTGTGGCGGGAGTGAGTTTGCCATTCTTCTGGAGCTGCCCGACGGATCGGGGCTCCCGCATGATTATTGTGAGCTTGTTTACACCCTGTTTGAGGCACCGGTCTCCATCGGGTTCCGGGAGGTGCAGCTCAACTGCAGCTTGGGGCTGAGCATGGGTCACGCAGGGGAGATCACCCCGGACGAGCTGATTCGGCAGGCGAACACCGCCCTGCACCACGCCAAGGCGCGGGGAGCCCGGTACGCCCTCTTCCACCCCAGCATGTCCACCGGCGCCATGGAGCGGCTGGAGCTTGACGGCGACCTGCGCCGGGCGATCCGGCAGGGGGAGCTGCAGGTCTACTACCAGCCGATCGTCGACCTGAAGAGTGAGGCGTTCATCGGGGTGGAGGCGCTGGTGCGCTGGCATCATCCGGTGCGGGGCTGGATCCCGCCCAGCCAGTTTATCCCGCTGGCGGAGCAGACCGGCTTTATCGATCAGGTTGGCCGGTGGGTGCTGGAGCAGGCCTGTCTGGAGGGGAAGCGGCTGCTCGAGAGCGGCGTCAGTCCGGAGCGCTTCTTCGTTAGCGTCAACCTGTCGCCGGTCCAGTTCCGGCGGGTCCAGGTGGTCGAGGAGATCGCCGCCGTGCTGGCCGATACCGGGCTGCCGGCCCGCCACTTGACTCTGGAGCTGACCGAGTCGACGCTGATGGCGAATCCCAGTGCGGCCAGGGCGATGCTGCAGCGGCTCAAGGCACTGGGGATCCAGATCGCCATTGACGACTTCGGTACCGGCCACTCTTCGCTCAGCTACCTGAAGAAGTTCCCGGTGGATATTCTGAAGATCGATCGCTCCTTCGTGAGTGGGCTGGGTGAGAGCCTGGTGGACCGGGAACTGGCCCGCACGGTGGTCGGCCTGGCCCGGGCGCTGGGGCTCAAGGTGACCGCCGAGGGGGTGGAGTCCCCTGAGCAGGTGGCGGAGCTGCAGGAGATCGGTTGCGACAAGGCGCAGGGCTACTTCTTTGCCCGCCCGGTCCCGCCCGATAAGATCCTGGAGGTTTTGACCGGGGCTCCCATGCCCGGTGTGCAATAGCGAGCAAAAGGGCGCCGGCAGCGGAAGTGCTGCCGGCGCCCTGACGTTGTGCTACTCCTTGGTGCGGGGTGTCTTGACCCAGCTTCGGGGCGCCCGGCCGATCGCCTTGAGCAGCAGGGCGCTGGAGTACGGAACCGGGAGGAAGAAGGCGGAGACCGGCAGCAAGAAGAGCTGGGCGAAGCCGAAGGCCCGGGTTCCCCGTGGGGCCGGGTCCATGTGCTTGTAGTAGTGGAAGAAGCAGAAGAGGGTGAAGAGCAGGTAGAAGGGGCCGAAGGCGATCAGCATCCAGGTGAGCTCTTCGGGGGCGGCGGTGGGGTCCAGCAGGCCGTTCAGCCGCAGGGCGACGACGACGAAGGGCAGGAGTGCCACGCCCTGGAAGAGCGTCCAGGAGAAGTGGCCCTTCCACCAGTAGGTGCGGAGCAGATAGCGCTTCTTGTCGGCCGGCAGGGTATTGTCGGCCTTGATCTTATCGTAGACCTGCAGGTAGCCGCTGCCCCAACGGAGCCGCTGGCGGAAGAAGGCCCGGTAGGTGGGCGGGGTCTGCTCGGAGGAGGCGTAGGGCAGGAACTCCGGCCAGGCATCGCCCTTCAGCCAGGCGCGGGCGCCCAGCTCCATGTCTTCGGTCAGCACCGTGTCGTCGAAGCCGCCGATCTTCAGCATCAGGTCGCGGGTGGCGAAGATATTCGTGCCGCCGATGAACGGGATCTGCCGGAGGAGCCACGGGATCTGCCACTCGTGACTTACAGCCTGGTACAGACCGGCGATCTTGGAGAGCGGGCCGGTCTTCCAGAAGTTCCGAATCTGGTAGACGGGGCCCTGGGCGATCTGGAACTTGTCGCCCACGGTCAGCCGGCGCCAGGCCACGTAGAGCAGCACGTCGCGCTCCGGGCGGGACTCGGCGTCGTAGAAGGCCCAGACCTCATTGCGGGGGTCGGCGAAGCGGAAGGCCCAGTTGAGCGCCCGCCCCTTGGTGGAAGGGACCCACTGGCCGGTGCAGACGCCTCCCACATAGCCGTCGAAGTCGTAGGGGACCTCCACGTGCTTCAGGGCCGGCAGGCCCCGCTGGGCGGCGAACTGGAGCCGCATGCGCTCCACGATCTCCTGGGTGGTGGGCAGGGCGGTGACACAGGCCGCGCTCAGCCACTGCGCAAGCGCCTCGCCGGAGGCGCTTCTCAGCCGGCGGGCCATCTGGTTGCCCACGGTCTCGGAGAGGGCGGCCAGCACCTTCTGGGTCAGTGGCTGGCGGGCCTGGGCGACCTGGCTGATCAGCCGGTCGGTCAGCGCCTGGTCCGACTGCCGCTTGAGCTGGAGCGCCAGCATCACGGTCGGAAAGGCGAAGGAGAGGAAGGCCGGGTAAAGGCGGGCGACCTCGTCAGCACCGAGCTGTGGCCTGACCCGCCGGATGATCTCGCAGAGTTGATCCCGGTCGGCCTTGCCCTCGCTGCGAATCAGCGCCAGGGCGATCTCGTGGAGGATCGTGACCCGCTGCTCCTCCGAGAGGGTGCGGAGCTCCTGCACCGAGAGGGAGGTGTCGAGCTTGCGTTCGGCCAGATCCGCCTCCTCCAGCGCCAGGCGGGCAAGGAGCGCCATCAGGACCGCTTCCTCGCTCTCGCCGCCCTTGAAGGGGGCCGATCCCTCCAGGAAGGGGGTCAGGTTGGCAAGGAGCTTCGCCCGCTCCTCGCGGGCGGCCATGGCCTCCTTCTCGTCGGTCACCACCAGCACCTCGTAGTGATCGGCGGAGTAGTGGAGGCGGGTGAGGTGGTCGACGGTCTTCTCGATCACATCGGCCTCATTGCGGGCCGGGATGAAGATGGAGAAGCGGGGGAGGTCCCGGGACTGCTCTTCGGCCAGGTTGGCGATCATGGCCTCGGAGAGAGCGGCGGGCCGATTGCGGTAATACCTGCGGTCTGCATAGAGCTTGAAGTAGAGAATGCGGGCGAAGACCAGGAACAGCGTCATGTAGGTGGCAATCAGCGCAGCGTAGAGCCACTGTGCGGTACTCACGGTGCAGTCGTTCCTCCTCAGCGTTGCCGGTTTGCCGGCGGTCGCCCCTGGTAACAGATTCTGCCGGAATGTGGCAGATATTTGAATCCTCCAGGCAGTATAGCGCCTCTTTCGGGAGCCGTCAATTGGCTGTTACAAAAGGTTTAAGATGTCGAATTATGCCAGACATAGACAGTCCGTTAGGCGAACATATGTTCGAAAAAACCAGCCACCTTCTCTTGACATCGGCCTTAACCGGGCATAAAATGGGCTTACCTCGAACGTATGTTTGGAGAACTTGCGTTCGATAATAGATACGAGCAGCACGGGGCTGTTCCCTGCCGGCAGACGTTCTTCCACAAAAGATGTCAGGCCGCAGCAGGAGCAGATTCTTTTCAGGGTTCGGAGGGGATGCAGATGCGGTGGATCTGTTCGGTGGAGATACAGGGTCTCTATGCCGTCGCTGCCGGAGCGGGGGACGGGCGGCCGGTGGTGGTGATTCGGGAGGGCCGTGTCTACGACGGCTGCCGTGAAGCCTTCGCCGCGGGGCTGCTGCTGGGGAGCCCTGCGCACCAGGTGCTGCGGGACGTGCCGCGGGCGATTCAGGTCGACTGGGCGGAGATCAAGGCGGCGGCGCACGCCCGGGCCTGGTGGGACCAGTGTCTTGCACACACGCCCTACGTGGAGCCGGTGGAGCCGCACATCGTCTACCTGGCGCTCCCCTCGCCCGAGGCGGGGCTGACGAAGGCGCTCCGGGCAGAGGTGGGCCGGCTGGTGGAGCAGGCCGCCTCCCATGGCTTTGTCGCCTTCGCCGGGGTGGGTTCCTCGCGGCTGGTGGCCCGGGCCGGGGCGCTGGCCTGCAAGGAGGGCTACCTCCTGCGCCGCCCGGGCGCTGCGGGGCGAACTCCGGGTGGGGCGGAGCGAATCGCCTTCGTAGCGCCAGGGGAGGAGGAGCGCTTCTTAGCGCCGCTGCCGCTGGCCTACCTGCCCGGCCCCACCGACGTGAAGCGCCGGCTGGCCCGGCTGGGCCTGAGCACCATCGGCGAGGTGGCCCGGGTACCCGAGTCGGAGTGGGTCCGCCAACTGGGTCCGCGGGGCCGGCAGGTCTGGTCCTGGAGCCGGGGCATCGACCCCGAGCCGGTCCGCCCGGCCTACCCGCCCCGCCGCCTGACCCGGCGGATCGAGTTCGGCGGCGAGGTGCGGGACCGGGACCTGCTGGAGCGGGAGCTGAAGCGGGCGGTCCAGCCGCTGGTCAAGCAGCTGGAAGCAAAGGGCGAGGGCTGCCAGCTGGTGGCGCTGATCGTGGAGCGGGGCGGCGGCCCGGCACTGCACGCCGAGCGGACGCTGCCCAAGCTCCAGCAGGCGACCTTCCCGATCCAGCAGGCGCTGCAAACCTTGCTGGACCAGGTCCTGACCGGCCTGGAGACCGAGCTGGAGGCCACGGCGATCACCGCCGAGGTGGGGCTGATCGGCCCCATGCCCTGGCAGCAGATGGACCTCTGGGACGACCGCATCCGCCGGGAGCGCCAGGAGCGGCTGGAGCGGGCGCTGACCCTGCTGCACGAGCGCTTCCCGGGCCGGGTGATCGGCCTGGGCCCCCGCCAGGAGACATCGTGGCGGGAGCAGATGCTCCAGTACGCCGATCCCTACCGCTGGTCCACCCGGGGAGGCCGGGGCGCATGACCCGCCTGATCAACCGCCCCATCGACGTGACCACGGGCCCCGGGAACGTTCCCATAACCTTCCGCTTCGCCGGGGGAAGGGAGCGGGTGCGGGAGGTGCTGGACACCTGGATCGAGGCCGGCCGCTGGTGGGAGCAGGAGCCCGAGCAGATCGCCTACCGGGTCGCCACCCAGAACGGCGGGATCTTCGAGCTGACCTTCATCCCCCGTGAGAAGCGGTGGCTGCTGTATAAGGCTTACGACTGAGGGGAGTAGTTTTTTTGCCACGGATTTCACGGATTAAAACACGGATTTACACGGATTTTTAATACATCATTTTTAATAGGTTGTTCAGGCCTGGATTCTCACAGAGCCCGGCCGGGCCACCATTGAAAATGGACCGGAGTACCGAGACTTAGGTAATCCGTGTTAATCCGTGAAAAATCCGTGTAATCCGTGGCACATGTCCGGAAAGACCCGACTGTCTCCCAACGTAGACACCAGCCACTTCACGTGCTTACTTTCTGCATCACGAGATGGCACAACCGCTTTTCCCCGACAACGCTCTACCCCAACAGTGGCACGGGTTTCAACTGCTCGGACGGGGGTTGGCACGACCGTTGCTATAGTTGGTTGAGTTTGGACAGAAGAGTATGAGGGGCGAAACCAATGGAATTTGTGACGCGCAACCCGGAGATGCAGACGCTGCTGGACCAGGCCCGGAAGGCGGCCGGCAGCGAGCATACCGTCCTTCTGCAGGGCGAGAGCGGCACGGGGAAGGAACGGTTGGCCCGGTATATCCACCAGAACTCGGAGCGCCGCCAGGGCCCCTTTGTCAAGGTCGACTGCGCCACGGTTCCCGAGCAGCTCTGGGAGTCGGAGCTGTTCGGCTACGCCCGGGGCGCCTTTACCGGGGCGAACCGGGAGGGAAAGCCGGGCAAGTTTGACCTGGCCGCCGGCGGGACGATCTTTCTGGACGAGATCGGCGAGGTGCCGCCAACCATTCAGGTGAAGCTGCTGCGGGTCTTGCAGGACAAGGCCTTTGACCCGATCGGCGCCACGGAGACCCGGCGGGCCGATGTGCGCATTGTCGCCGCCACCAATCGGGATCTGACCCTGCTGAAGGAGCGTGGCCAGTTCCGGGAGGACCTCTACTACCGGCTGAACGTGCTCCGCCTCACCCTACCGCCCCTGCGCAGCCGCAAGGAGGACCTGGAGCTGCTGACCCAGGAGATCCTTGGCCGGCACGTGGGGGTGGGCAAACCGCTGCCGAAGCTGACGGCCGAGGTCATGGCGGCGATTCTGCTCTACGACTGGCCGGGGAATATCCGGGAGCTGGAGAACGCCCTCTACCGGGCGGTGCTCCTCTCCGATGCCGATCGACCGATTCAGATCCACCACCTGCCGCCCGAGGTGGCGGGGAACCTCCAGCCGCCCCCGCCCCGGCCGGTGCTGCGCCGGTATGTGCGCTCAGCCGAGCTCCTCCTGATTCGCTGGGCGCTGGCCGAGTGCAAGGGCGACCGGACCCGGGCCGCCCGCTTCCTGGGCATCTCCCGGGCGGCGCTCTACAAGAAGCTGAAGCTCTACCCGGAGTTTCAGGCAGACGGGGCCTCGTGAGCTTCGTCCACCTGCATGTTCACTCGCCCTTCTCCTTCCTCGACGGCGCCTCACGGCTGGATGCGCTGATCGAGGAGGCGGCGCTGCAGGGCATGGGCGCCCTCGCCCTGACCGACCACGACAACGTCTCCGGGGCGGTGCGCTTCCAGAAGAAGGCGCTGGAGAAAGGGCTCCTGCCGATTCAGGGGGCGGAGGTGACGCTGGAGGGTGGGTTCCACATCACCCTGCTCTCCACCGGGCCCCGGGGGTACGCCCAGCTGAACCGGATCATCACCGCTGCCCATCTGGGCGCCGAGCCCCGGCCTGAGCCGGGCGCCATGCTCCGGCTCGCCCCGCGCCACGAGCGGCTCCAGCCGGCGGCGCCCATGGCCGCCCTCGCCCACGACACCGACGGGCTGATCGCCCTCTCCGGCTGCCGGCGGGGCGAGGTTCCCAGCCTGATCTTACAGGGGCGGCTCACCGAGGCGCTGGCGGCGGCAAAGCGCTACGCCGCCTGGTTTCCCGGCCGCTTCTACCTGGAGCTGCAAGACGACCGGCTGCCCGGCGAGCGGGCGCTCAACCTGGCGCTGAAGGAGCTGGGCGAGGCGCTGAACCTGCCCCTGGTGGCGACCGCCAACGTGCACCACCGGACCCGGGAAGAGTTCTTCGTGCACGACCTGCTCACGTGTGTCCGTACCCTGACCCGGCTCGATGAGCCGCACCCCCACCGGGCGCTGAACGGCGAGCGCTACATGAAGTCGCCCGCCGAGATGGCGGAGCGCTTTGCCGACTTCCCCGGGGCGGTGGCCAACACGCTCCGCATCGCCGAGCAGTGCCGCCCCTCACTGGACCTGACCGCCAAGCTCTTCCCGCTCTTCGATACGCCCGATGGCTCCCACGCCAGTACGTTTTTGACCCGGCTGGTCTACGACGGGGCGGCGAAGCGCTACGGCCGCATCACCGAGAAGGTCCGGAGCCGGCTGGAGCACGAGCTGAACATCATCATCAAGCTGGGCTACGAAGACTACTTCCTCCTGGTCTGGGATGTGGTCCGCTTCGCCCGGGAGCGGGGGATTCGCTGCGTGGGCCGGGGCTCTGCCGCCGACTCGGCGGTGGCCTACTGCCTCTTCATCACCGATGTGGATGCGATCGGCCGTGGCCTGCTCTTCGAGCGGTTCATGTCGCTGGAGCGGGCCGAGAAGCCCGACATTGATATCGACTTCGACGCCCGCCGGCGCGACGAGGTGGCGGCTTACGTCTACCGGCGCTACGGGGCTGACAAGGTCGCCTCGGTCTGCACCTACAACACCTTCCAGGCCCGCTCGGCGATTCGCGACCTGGGCAAGGCGATGGGCTTTCACGAGGGCGAGATCGACTTTCTGGCCAAGCGGATCCCCTGGCACGCCGGGGCGGACCAGATTCTCGAGATCATCGGCCGCTTCCCCGAGCTGCGCCAGTCGGGGATTCCCTGGCACAAATTCGAACAGCTGATTCAGGCGGCCGCAAAGGTGGCACGGCTCCCCCGCTTCATGGGGACGCACCTGGGCGGTCTTGTCATCTCCCGGCGCCCCCTGCTCGAGGTAACCCCGCTCCAGGTGGCGGCCAAGGGGCAGGTGATCTGCCAGTTCGACAAGGAGTACGTGGAGGAGCTGGGGCTGGTCAAGCTCGACCTGCTCTCGCTGCGCACCCTTTCGGCGGTCGATGACGCCGTCCGGATGATGCGGGGGTTCGACTACGACCGCATCCCCGCCGAAGATGAGGAGACCTACAAGATGCTGGGGACCGGGGAGACGGTGGGGGTCTTCCAGCTGGAGTCGCCGGCCCAGCGGGCGCTCCAGGCGCGGCTGCAGCCCGACCGCTTTGAGGATATCGTCGCCAGCGTGGCGATTATTCGTCCCGGGCCGATCAAGGGGAACATGGTGGAGCCCTTTCTGGCCCGGCGCAAGGGGCAGGAGGAGATCGCCTACCTGCACCCCAAGCTGAAGCCGATTCTGGAGAAGACTTACGGGGTGGTGCTCTTCCAGGAGCAGGTGATCGAGATCGCCACCGCCATCGCCGGCTTCACCCCGGGCGAGGCGGACCAGCTCCGCCGGGTGATGACCAAGGCGCGCAACAAGGAGGATATGCAGGCGATCGGCAAGCTCTTCACCGAGAAGGCGGCCCAGGCGGGGGTTGACCCGGCGGTGGCCGACACGATCTTCTCGTACGTGCAGGGCTATGCCAGCTACGGCTTCTGCGAGGCGCACGCCGCCGCCTTTGCCAACACCGCCTACAAGACCGCCTACCTGGTGCGGCACCACCCCGCCGAGTACTTCGCCGCCCTCATGTCGGCCCAGCCCATGGGCTACTACCCGATCAACACCCTGGCGGGCGATGCCCGGCGGCGGGGGGCGGGGCTGCTGCCGCTCGATATCAACCGGAGCGAGGCGGACTTCACGGTGGAGGAGTGGTCGCCCGAGGCCTGGGCCGCCTTCTGGGGCACCGGGCCCGACGCGTCGCCGCACCCGCCGCTCTCCCGGGCGATAAGGCTCGGGCTGAAGGCGGTGAAGGGGGTGGGGGAGCCGGTGGTCGAGGCGATCCTGGCCGCCCGGGGCCCAGCCGGCTTCGCCTCGCTCGATGGCTTCATGCGGCAGACCGGCGGGGCGCTGCCGCGCGACGCCGTGGAGGCGCTCATTTTGGCCGGCGCCTTCGACTCGCTCCACCCCAACCGGCGGCAGGCGCTCTGGCAGGTGCCCCACCTGCTGGAGCGGGAGCGGGCCCGCACCGGGGCTGCATCGGAGCAGGGGGTGTTCGACCTGCCCGATCCCACCCCTCAGCACGTGATCGACGACTTCACCCCGGCGGAGCGCTACCTGAAGGAGTACGAGCGGACCGGTCTGATGGTCCGGGGCCACTTCATGCGCTTCGTGCGGCAGCGGCTGGCCGCCGAGCGGTACCTGAGCGCCGCCGAGGCGAAGCGGGCGCAGGCGGGCGAGCTGGTCAAGGTGGCCGGTCTGCCGATCCGGCCTCACCGCCCGCCCACCAAGTCGGGCAAGATTGTGGTCTTTCTCTCCCTGGAAGATGAGACCGGCCTGATCGACCTGACGATCTTCGAAGATGTCTACCAGCGATACGGCCACCTGATCTTCACCGACCCGCGCCCGCCGTTGGCGGCGCTGGGGAGGGTCGACCGGCGGGGCGGCCATGTCTCGATCACCGTCTCTCGGCTCAAAGCGCTGGAAGGCTAACAGCCAGGCCGGGCATACTATGTCCGAGCGATCCCATCTGCTATCGAGAGGTGGACCTGTTGCAGAAGGTGAACCGGAACGATCCATGTCCCTGCGGCAGCGGCAAGAAGTACAAGGCCTGCTGCGGTCTGGCTCACACGGGTGTTGAGTACCCCGCCGATCCGGAGCAACTGATCCGCTCCCGCTACACCGCCTATGTGATCGGGAACGTCGATTACCTCTACAAGACGACCCATCCCTCCAACGAGGCCGTGAACGATAAGTCCGAAACGGCCTTCAAGCAGGAGACGCTGGCCTACTGCCAGAAGGTCGAGTTCACTGGCCTGACGATCCATGAGACCACACCTGAAGATGACCAGGGGATCTCCCGGGGCCTGCTGACCGCCAGATTCAAGGTCGGCACGCAGCCAGAGGACTCCTTTACCGAACGCTCGGAGTTCATTCGGGTCGATGGTCGGCTGCTCTACCTGCGGGGGACCGAGGTAGAGGTGGGGGTGCCCCAGCTCACACGGTAAGAAAAGAGCGTCTCTCCAACCGGAGAGGCGCTCTTTCTTACCGCAACGCAATCACGGCGATGCCGGCTGTGACCAGCCCCAGGCTGGTCCAGAGCCGCAGGTTGAGAATCTCCCGCCCCCGGAGCAGCACCAGCCCCAGGAGCGCCACAATAATCGGTTCGGTGCCGGCCAGCAGGTTGACCACCCAGATCGGGCTGATCCCCATGGCCATAAAGAGCGAGAACTGCGAGATGCTGGTGGCCACCCCGGTGCCGAGAAACCAGAGCGCCCCACGCCGGCTCCGGGGTTCCCGCAGCGCCTCGTTCAGGCGCTGGACCGCCCCGGGCACCACCAGGGTCATGGCGGCGGCCACCAGGGCGCCGATGGCGGCCCCGGCGAACGCCTCCTGCCAGACCAGCATGCCCGACTTGCGGGAGAGGTTGCCCACCGTGAAGCTGACAGCGGAGGCCAGGCCGTACCAGACACCGGTCTGGTTGCCGGTCCCGCTGCTCCCCTTCATCTGCTCCACGGAGATCGCCACCAGGCCGGCCAGCACCAGGGCGGCGCCGCCCAGACCAATCCAGGAGGCGGGCTCCCCCAGCAAGAGCACCCCGGCCAGGAGCACGAAGACCACCTGCGCCATCTTGTACGAGCCGGCCCGGGCCGGGCCGATATGCTGGATTGAACGGATCCAGAGGATTCGCCCGAGAAAGGCGGTAAAGATGCCCCCCGCCACGAAGTAGGCCAGCCCCGAGAGCGACATGGTCAAGGGTGGCCCGAAGGCCACCCGCACTGCCAGTGCCAGCGAGTTCAGCACAGCGTTGACCAGGACGCTCAGCAGGTGCCCCGCATCGCGATCCATCTCCTCGGCCCCGCGGCGCACGGCGATGCCCGCCAGGGCGAAGCAGAGGGCGCTGAAGAGCGCCAGCAGCTCGCCCATCTCAGCGCACCGTGTTCGACAGGAGGCCGAACCCCTCGATCTCCACCTCAACCACGTCGCCGGGCTTCAGGAACCGGGGCGGGTTGAAGCCCATCCCCACGCCCTGGCAGGTGCCGGTGGCAATGATATCCCCGGCCTCCAGCGTATGTCCGGCAGATAGGGTCTCGATCAGGGTGGGAATATCGAAGATCAGGTGGCGGGTGTTCGAGTGCTGCCGCAGCTCGCCGTTGACCCTGCAGGAGATGTCCAGCGCCACCGGCCAGGCCACCTCGTCGCGGTGGATCAGGAAGGGCCCCATGGGGCAGAAGGTGTCGAGGCTCTTGCCGATCAGCCACTGCTGGTGCTTGCGCTGGAGGTCCCGGGCGGTCACATCGTTGACCATGGTATACCCGAAGATATAGTCCAGCGCCTCGTCTTTCCGGATGTTCCGGCCGGTCCGGCCGATCACCACCGCCAGCTCCGCCTCGTAGTCCACCTCCCGGGTCACGTCGGAATGGCTCTCGATCGCCTCCCCCGGGCCAATCACCGTGGTGGGCGTCTTGCTGAAGATGATCGGCGCTGCGGGCGGGGGCTTGGCTCCGCCCGTGAACTCGTCGTTGTGCGCCAGGTAGTTCAGCCCCACGCAGTAGATGTTCTTGTCGGGTCGGGGAATGGGCGCCAGCAGGCGCACCTCGCTGAGGGCGAACCGGGTCCCCCCGCCCGCCAGGGCTGCGTTCGCCAGCGCAAGGGGGTCGGGCCGGCGGATCAGGCTGAGCATGTCGGGCAGGTCCAGGGCCACCAACCCGCCGGTCCCCGGTTCCACAACCCCGACATGGGTCCGCCCATCGGTGGTAAAGGTGCAGAAACGCAAAGGTGCGACCTCCTATTCGTGTCTACCGGCGCTGGTCCTTCGGCCGCCAGCGCAGCAGGTAGGCCTCTGCTCGTTCCAGGAGATGGTTCAGCATCAGCACGATCACCATCAGCAGCAGGACTCCCGCCATCGTACCGGCGGTGTTGAAGGTGTTGCCGTTATAGTTCAGGCGGAAGCCGAGGCCGGCGCTGGCGGCGATGAACTCACCGACCACCGCGGAGACCAGGGCGTTGGGGAAGCTGACCTGAAGCCCTGCGATGATCCAGGGCGAGGCGGCCGGCAGGATCACCTTGTAGACCAGCTGCCAGCGCGAGGCGCCCATCACACGGGCCACGTTCAGCAGCGGCGGCTCCACGCTGCGAACACCCGTGTAGGTGTTGAAGAAGGTGAGCATGAAGGCCATCATCGCGGCCAGGAAGATCTTCGACTGGTCGCCGATACCGAACCAGACCACCATCAGCGGGGCCAGGGCGATACGGGGAATGCCGTAGGTGGCGATGATGTATGGGTTCAGCACATCGGCCACCCGCTTGGCCGAAGCGAGCAGGAAGCCGAACAGCACCCCGAATACCGAGCCCAGCACATAGCCGATGATGGCGTTCTTGAAGGTGACCGTCAGGTCCTTCATCAGCAGCCCATCGGCCCAGTACTTGGCCAGGTACTTCAGCACCAGGCTGGGCCGGCTGATCCAGAAGACATCGTAGAGGCGGCCGGAGGTCAGCTCCCAGAGCAGCAGCAGCGAAAGGCCAACCCCGACCTGCCAGAGGAGGAGGTGGGAGGACTTCCAGCCAGACCTGGGAGCAGGCTTGGCCGAGCCGCCAGGCTTGGTCGGCGAGTCGTTCGCCATGGAGGTAGCGCTCAACGGTGCCCACCTCCTTCCGGCCGGACCTCTTCCCGGAGGATTCGCCAGAGCTCCTCGTGCAGCCGCTGGTACTCCGGGTCCTCGCTAATGGTATAGACATCGCGCGGGCGTGGAATCTTGACCTCTTTTAGGGCCAGAACCCGGCCTGGCCGGCGGGACATGACCAGCACCCGGTCGGCCATGGCAATCGCCTCCGAGAGGTCATGGGTGATGAAGATGATGGTAGCCTTCTCTGCCTGCCAGAGTTTGAGCAGTTCATCTTGGAGGATGATCCGCGTCTGGGCGTCCAGCGGCCCGAAGGGCTCGTCCATCAAGATCACCTCGGGACGGTAGCTGAGGGTGCGGATGATATTCACCCGCTGCCGCATGCCGCCGGAGAGCTGGTGCCGGTAGTGGGTCTCAAACCCCTTCAGGCCGACCGCCTCGAACAGCTCCAGCGCCCGGCGACGCCGCTCTTCTTTCGGAAAGCCCCGGACCTCCATGCCGAACTCCACCGACCCGAGGGCTGTGCGCCAGGGGAAGAGATTGTCCTCCTGGGTGACGTAGCCGATCTCGGTGTTGATTCCAGAGTGGGGCTGCCCCTTGTAGAACACCGTCCCATGGGTCGGCTGCAGCAGTCCGACAATGGAATTGAGCACCGTGGACTTGCCGCAGCCGCTGGGGCCGACGATCGTAAGGAACTCTCCCCGCCTGACGTCGAGGGTGAAATCCTCCAGCGCCCGCACCCTGTTCCCATCGGACTCGAACTCCATGTTCACATTCTCGAGCCGCAGGATCACATCCGCATCGGCGGTCGTCCGCTGGGGCGCCGGATTGGTATGGAGATTGGCTGTCACGGCGCTCCCCCTTTCCACTTACTTGCTGATGTACTTGTCGGTGAACTGCTTGAAGACATCCTCGCCCTTGATATCGGTCACGCCCATGAGCAGGACGGTGTTGTCCGCCCACTCCTTCTGGATCTTGCCGGTCGGATTGGTCGCCAGCTTCACCTGCTTCACGCCGGCCAGGAGCAGATCCCGGTCGTAGTCCTTGAGGTAGGGGGCGATCACCTCGGCGATCTCCTCGGGGGAGGAGTTCTTTACGAACTCGGACGCCTTCTGCACGGCGGTTACGAACTTCTTGACCGTCTCGGGGTTCTTCTCGGCCCAGTCTTCCATGACCCGAACGGTCGACATGAGGAAGCCACCAAACTCGGTATCTTCGCCCACGCCGATAAAGTGCATGGCAAAGCCCTTCTGAATCGCCATCTCCGGCTGCGGGACGCTCACGACCAGCACATCGATCTTCTTCTGCTCCAGGGCGGCCACAGCGGTGGGACCGGAGCCGACGCCGATGATCTGCACGTCACGCTCCGGGTCAAGACCGGCGCGCGTCACATAGTAGCGGGCCACCTTGTCGGTCAGGGCGCCCGGCTTGGTAATGCCGATCTTCAGGCCCTTCAGCTTGGGCAGCTTCTCCTTCAGGGGAGTCGATGCGGTAATGCCGACCTTGGCGGCAGCATCTTTGTGAATCGCCCAGGTGACCACGTTCTGATTCTGGTAGTTGAAGACGCCCAAGGTCTTCTTGCCTTGCCGCTGTAGATCAATGTGGTAGGTGTCGGAGGCGACGTTGAACTGGACCTCGCCGGCCAGGAGCGCTGCGGTGTCCGGGCCGCCGCCGTTGGTGCTGATCTGCTCCACCTCAAGCCCCTGCTCCTGGAAGTACCCCTTGCCGCGGGCGACGTAGATCTCCATCTGGAGCAGGCTGTCGACGGGCTGCGAGACCTTCACCTTGATCGGGGCGGCGCTGGTCGCGGGAGTCTGGGTCTGTCCGGCGGGCTGTTGGGTCTGCTGTCCGCCGCAGGCTGAGAGTACCAGAGCGAGCACGGAGACCAGGGCCAGGAGCCTGATGGCACGGTTCACGGTGAATTCCCCCCTCCTACTTTTCGGAACGAAGCGCCATAAGCATCCGTTATTGATGGACTGTTCTATTGTTATAGTGTTATAATACAAATGGGAATGGTATAATGCAAGTAGAATATTCGCCCTTGAAACGGAAAGGTGATTCATGTGATTGGTCGCCCTTTTGGCAACGCTACAGCGGGAATGGTCCTGCACAAGAGCCAGCACCTTCCTCTCTATGTTCAGGTTCGGGAGCAGCTGCGGGGACGCATCGTAACTGGAGCGCTGGCTCCGGGCACCCGCCTCCCGCCGGTGAGGCAGCTTGCGGAGACGCTTGGCGTGAATCAGAACACGGTCCTCAAGGCGATGCAGGAGCTGCAGAGCGAGGGGTATATCCAGATGCGGCAGGGCCGGGGCGCCTTTGTGCTGCCCCAGCCCGAACGGTTCTATCCGGAACAGAAGCAGGCGGAGTTTGACCGCATGGTGGAGGGGTTTGTCACCCGGGCGTTGGCGCTCGGCATCTCCTCGCAGGACATGGTCGCCGCGGTGATCAGCCGCAGCTTCGAGGAGCGGGAGACCGCCCCGGCCCTGCGCGGGGTCTTTGTGGAGTGTAACCGGCCCACGGCGCAGCGCTACGCCGCAGACCTGGAGCACCACCTGGGCGTCCCCTTCACCCCGGTGCTGCTGGAGGAGCTGGAGGAGGATTTCGAGGAGTACCAGAGCCTCCTGGCCGGCGCCGACCTGGTGGTGACCACCGTGGTGCACCGGCCCGAGGTGGAGGCGTTGCTGGTGGAGCATCTGGAGCGGCCCCGCAACCTGTACGCCCTGGCCATGGGCCAGATTCTCGACGTGGCGTTCCGGCTCTCCCAGCTCCCAAGCCGGACGCCGGTCGGCCTGATCTGTATGTCTGCCGAGGATGTGCGGGTGATGGAGCGGAGCCTGAAGAAGGCGCTGCCCCAGGCGGCACGGGAGCTGAAAAAGTCACCCATGACCGATGCGGCGAGTGTCCGGCAGGTATTGGGTAGCGTGGAGGTTCTGGTGCTGACCACCGTGGTTCGGGAGCGGCTGGGCGATCAGATTCCCCCCGGCCTCACCCTCATTGAGTACCGAAACCAGCTCGATGAGGCGGGGATTGAGATGCTCCGGCAGGTGACCGACAACCTTCGACACGCCAAGCGGGCCAGCGCCCGGTAAGATAAGGGAGCGCCTCTCCGAACGGGAGAGGCGCTCCTCTTTCGCTGTGACCTTGCCTAGCGGGCGCTGCGAACGGCCCGCCTGGCGGTCTGAATCTGCTTCTCCAGGGTCTCGTAGGCGGCCCGGGCCCCCTCCAGACGGGGGGAGAGGCCGGGGTCCAGCAGGATCGGGCCGGGGAATTCATGGGCGGCCAGCGCCCGCATCAGTTCAAGAATCGAGGCCTGGCCATCGCCCGGGAGCACCGGGCTGAACTGGCTGCCCTGCCGCCGCAGGTCGCGGATTCGGACCGAGTGCAGGTCGCGCTGCACCGCCTGGTAGGCGGGCATCGTCTCCTCGCCGCAGAGCAGGGAGGTGGCGGGATCCCAGGTAATGCGCAGGGCGTGGTGCCCCACGGTCTTCACGATCTGGGCGGTGGCGGCGCCGGTGTCGGCCCAGCTTCCCTGCTGGTTCTCCAGCCCCAGGGTGAGCCCCAGGTTGCCCGCCAGTTCGGCGGCCTCGGCCAGGACCTCAAGGGCTGCATCGGGCACCGGCCCCACAGCGCCGGCCGGCTTGAGCGGGGCGCCAATCTGAACCACCTGGCTCTTCAGGAGCACCGCCAGATGCAGGCTGGCCGGCAGCAGGATCCGACGGTGGTAGCGCATCGCCGGGTTCTGAAGGTCTACCTTAAAGGCCTGCGGGGCGATGGAGGCCACCTGAAGGTCCCAGCCCTCCAGCGTGGCGCAAAGGTTGTCCAGGAACGCGGCCGAGAGGTTGGAGCCAACCGGCCCCTCGCCGACGACCCGGAGCGAGACCTCCCGCCCACCCCATGAGGCCACCTGCTCGCAGGCGGTATCCAGATCGCGGCTGATCTGGTCTGTGACCACCGCTATCTTCAACGGCAGTCTCCCCTTTCATTTAGATTGATAAGCCAACACTAGAAACTTTCTACAAGTAGGCGGACACTTCCTTCTTGTGGTCCGGAATTCTTCCAATAAAACCAAGATTCCCCCACGAAACCGCCAGGGGGCGGGGAGCGTCCAACAGAGGAGACCGGTTGGCTTTACCCAGAAAGTGCTTTTCTGGTATAGTAGAGCAAGTTGAGCCCATGTGCCGCCAGGGGCACAGGGTGGAAGAGCGGGGGAGGGGTGCAGGGAATGGAGGAGCGCAAGGGCTGGTTAGCCTGGCTGTTGGCCGGCCTGATCATCACCGCCCTCACGGGTGGCTTTGCCTTCTACCGCCCCTTCGAAGCACCGGTCAAAGCGGTGGCCCCTGCCATGGTGCCGCCCCCGCCCCCGCCGGAGCTCGACTCCCTCCCCGGTCAGCGGCAGACCTTTCTGGTGATGGGCGTCGACAACATCGACGGCGAGTTCGGCCGGGCCGATTCGATGGTGGTTGTCTCCTTTGATCCCCGGGAGCAGCGGCTGGCGATGCTATCGATCCCGCGGGACACCTGGACCATGATCCCCGGGCACGGCTACGACAAGATCAACCACGCCTACGCATACGGCGGCCACACCCTGGCCATTGACACGGTGGAGCGGCTGCTGGGCATTGATATTGACCACTGGGGCACCCTCTCCTTTGAGGGCTTCATGCAGGTGGTCGATGCGGTCGGTGGCGTGGAGATTGAGGTTGAGAAACGCCTCTTCTACGAGGACCCGGTCGATGAGCGCCTTGGCGCCGGGGGCCTGGTGATCGATATTCAGCCCGGCAGGCAGAACATGGACGGCGAGACCGCCCTGAAGTACGCCCGCTTCCGGGCAGACGAAGAGGGCGATGTGGGCCGGATGCGCCGGCAGCAGCAGGTGATTCAGGCGCTGATCAGGAAGTCGGCGACCCCTGCGATCCTCGGCCGGGTGCCGCAGCTGATCCCGGCGCTGTACAGCGCTGTTGGCACCGACCTATCGGTAGCCGAGATGCTGAAGTTGGCGGCCGGTGGTCGGGAGGCGCTCACCAGACCCCTGGTGACGGGAACGCTCGGTGGGGAAGCCCGCATGCTCAATGGCATCTACTACCTGGTGACCGATATCGAGAGCAGCCGCGCCACCGCCTACGAGGTGCTGGTGGGCAGTCCGCCCGACGCGGAGTTCCTGCAGCGGGCGCGCCAGACGCAGAAGGCCTACACCGCCGCCCTGGAGGAGGCGATGGCCCGCTCCGCCGTGGCGGCTGAGCCGGGGGGAGAAGCGGGCGAGGGAACCGAAGCCGGGGAGAATGGCACGGGGGAGCAGTCGCCGCCCAAGACGCCCACCGCCCCCGACAGCTCGGCGCCTACCAAGCCGCCCTCCGTCAAGACCGAGGTGATCACCGTGGCCCTGATCGATGCCACCGGTCGCGGGCTGTGGAAGGAGTACGTGGCCCCCCTCCGGGCGGCGGGTTTCCGGATCGCCCGGATCGCCAAGAGCCCGAAGCTGATCCAGTCGACCGTGGTGATCGACCACGCCCAGCAGCCCAAGCTGGAAGAACGGCTGCGGGCGATCTTCCCGGACCTGTTCTACGCCTCCGCCCCGGACCCGAATGCCGGGGAGGCGCTGGAGATCATCCTGGGCACCGATCTGCTGGAACAGGGGAAGCCGTAGGCCCGGGAGCAGGGGTAAAAAGCCTGAAAGGGGCGCCAAGGATCTGGCGCCCCTTCAATATTGTACGCGCCCGTCGACGGGAACTCGCCCATCGGTGAAGGGTTGGGCGGAATGGAGGCGTCATACTTTACAGAAACGGTTCCACGACAGATGATAACGGGAGGATCATGCTCATGCGTGAACTGCGCAAGTCGAACGATCGGAAACTGATGGGAGTTGCGGCGGGCTTCGCCGAGTACTTTGAGATGGATAAGTCACTTTGGCGGGCCATCTGGGCGATTGGGTGCATTGTGATGCCGCCCCTGCTCCTGGCCTACCTGATTCTCGGCATCGTGCTTCCCTCGGCCCCATACGGGGCGCAGCCGGCCCCGGGCCAGCACTACACCCCGCCGCCCCCGCAGGAGCCGGCGGGCGGGCCCCAGGGTCAGTCGTACGAGCAAGGGTACACCGGGCCGCAGGATCAGCCCCGTTCGGTGAAGCGGATGACCAAGTCCCGGGACCGCTGGCTCTCCGGTGTGGCCGGGGGGATGGCGGAGTACCTGGACCTGGACCCGGTCCTGGTCCGGATTCTCTTTCTGCTCTCGCTCTTCATCGGCGGCACGGGCCTGCTGATCTATGTGGTCCTGGCGATCATCATGCCGGGCCCCGACT
>JBMONB010000238.1:0-21247 GCA_049325315.1 Bacillota bacterium
CGACCCGCCGGCTGCTTGATTCTCGCATGAGTCTTTGATCCTTAAAGTGCCTGGTTGGCACTGTAGGGAGGGCTTTTTTGTCTCCAAATCGGCCTCCCTGCCAAACCGAACTGTTTTCTGGGGAATCATAAAAAATCTGCGAAATCAGCGGTAAAAAATTTATGATTCAATACCCAGCCAGACTGGGGCCGAATGACGCCGGGACATACGCCCCGGCGTCCAGCCTGACCTGCAAAGTACGGACTATCCTTGCCTGACTCGCTCCCAGCCACCCGATGCGGCAGCCCGCTCCCACGCGTCGAGGACCCGCTGAATCGCCAGCCCCGCCTCGAAGGTGGGCAGGTCGACCGGCTTGCCCTGCATCGCACGGGCTAGCAGTTCCACGGGGGAGACCCAGTAGCCATCCTCCACCGGGAGGGGCTCGAGCGGCCCGGCGCCCCTGGCGCCCACCGGCTTGTCCCAATTGACCAGACCAAGGGTCCCCTCGGTGCCGTAGAGGGTGAGGCTAACCTGCTCCTGCCGGTCCACCCCGCAAAGAGCGCTGACGGTGATCACCCCGCCCTGCTCCAGCTCCAGGGCGCCAAAGGCGCCAATCTCAGAGGCCTCGGGATCCGACGGGTACTCCATGTCTGCCCGGACCCGGGCGATGGGGCCAAAAAGCTGCATGATCATGTGAAAGAGGTGCGGCCCCACCTCGCGGACCGGACCACCCTGCTCCCGCTTGCCGATCCAGGTGTTCTGCTGCCAGCCGCGGGGCCACTGGGGGAAGACCAGGTTCAGCTCACCCCGGCGGAACTGGCCGAGGTAGCCGGCCGCCAGTTGTTCTCTCAGGGCCTGAACGCCCGCCGACCGGTGCATCGGCAGGTTGACCATGGTGACCGCCCCGGTCTCCCGAGCCTTCGCGGCCATCGCCTCTGCTTCGTCAAGTGTCAGCGCCAGCGGCTTCTCGCAGAGAATCTGCTTGCCGGCATCCATTACGTCGAAGGCCATCTGCTTGTGCAGGCGGGGCGGAACGCCCACATAGACCAGGTCAACCCGGTCGTCGTCCAGCATGGCACGATAGTCGGTTACCCAGCGCTCCGCCCCTACCTCGGTGGCCACCCGCCGGGCCAGTTCCTCATTCGTATCGCAGACCACCGTCACACGGCTCGCCGGATGGCCGGCAAAGGCCTTGGCAATCCGGTACCCAATAGCGCCCAGACCGATCATACCTACGCGGAACTGATTCATGAAACGCCCTCCCCGAACCTTCTGTCTCCGCTACACGCACGACTGTTACATGTTCGTACTTGAGATTTCAAAAACCTGCGGCAAGGCAGCTGATTCGTATTGCATTTTTATGCATACATCGTGTATTATTATGCAATCCAACCAATGGAGGCGGACAGAATGGCAGGGCGTGGGGAGATGCGGCGGACAGATCGGGAGATGACAGCTTCGGAGTCGTGGGAGTTGCTGGGCCGGGCATTCAGCGGCAGGCTGGGCACAGCCGGCCCGGACGGATGGCCCTATGTGGTGCCCCAGCTCTTCATTTGGCACCAGGGGAAGCTGTTCTTTCACAACACGGCGGCCCCTGGCCACACCCGGGCCAACATTGAGGCCAACCCCCGGGTCTGCTTCGAAGTAGATGAGCCGGGCTTCGTCTTCCCATACGGCGACAAGGCCCCGTGTGAGACCAGTGTCGGGTTTGAGAGTGTAATCCTGTTTGGTTTCTGCGAGATTGTATCCGACCGGGAGGAGAAGATCGCCTTCTTCGAGCGGTTTATGGCCAAGTATGCCGACCCGGCCTGGGAACGGCCCAGCGCATGGCCCCTGTTGGACGCCACGACGGTCTATGCCGTCACGGTCGAGCGAATCACCGGGAAGCGGCGCCCAGTGGTCATCGCCGAGCGGTGGAAGCACGAGTTTCCCCACAATCAGGCATAAGATTCCACTGAAGGCACAGGGACCAGGGCGTTCCACCGCCCTGGTCCCTGCTCATCTATGCGTGTTTATTCTCAGGTGCGGTAGCTCCCGTTGATCTTGACATAATCGTAGGTCAGGTCGCAGCCCCAGGCAGTGGCCTCCGCCGAACCACTGTGCAGGTCGGCCGTGAAGCTTACCGACTTCTCCTTCAGCACCCGGGCAGCCGCCTCCTCGTCGAAGGCGAGGCCGGCGCCGGCGGCCATCATCTGCACATCGCCCAGCCAGAGGTCGACCCGGTTCGGGTCGAAGGAGGCTCCCGAATAGCCCAGAGCGGCCAGCACCCGGCCCCAGTTGGCATCTTCGCCGAAGACCGCCGCCTTGACCAGGCTTGAGCCGCAAACCGACCGGGCCGCCTTGCGGGCGTCTTCCACAGAGGCAGCCCCCTTGACCCGTACCTCGATCAGCTTGGTGGCGCCCTCGCCGTCCCGTGCGATCTCCTTGGCCAGATAGGTGAGCACCTGGCCGAGGGCGGCGGCAAAGGTGGCATAGAGGGGGCTCCCCAGGGTGACCTTGGGCGATCTGGCCAGACCGTTGGCCATGGCAATCACCATATCGTTGGTCGATGTGTCGCCGTCGACCGTGATCATGTTAAAGGACTGCTCCGTGGCCTCCTTCAGGGCCTGTTGGAGCGCTGCGGGCTCCACATCGGCATCGGTGGTGACGAAGCCCAGCATCGTCGCCATGTTGGGGTGGATCATGCCCGAGCCCTTCGCCATCGCCCCGATGGTGACCAGCGCCCCGCCCAGCTCAAACTGCACGGCGCACTGCTTGGGGAAGGTATCGGTGGTCATGATCGCCTCGGCGGCGGACGGACCGCCACTGGTCGAAAGGGCGGCAGCCGCGGCGGTAATCCCCCCTGCAACCCGGTCCATGGGGAGGGTCACCCCGATCACGCCGGTCGATGCCACCGCCACCGCCTCGGGGGCCAGGCCCAGCGCCCGGGCCGTCAGCTCCACCATAGCGGCGGCGTCCTGCATGCCCTGCTCGCCGGTGCAGGCGTTGGCGTTGCCGGAGTTGACCACCACCGCCTGAAGCGAGCCGGTCGCCGTGTGCTGCTGCGACAGGATCACCGGGGCCGCCTTGACCACGTTGGTCGTGTAAACGCCCGCCGCTGCGCTGGGCGCCGTGGAGAAGAGAATGGCCACATCCTTCTTGGAGCCGCCCTTGCCCTTAATATCTGCCGGAACCCCAGCCGCCAGGAAGCCGGCGGGTGCCGTTACCCCACCCTTGATCAGATGCATGCTCACTACCCCTTCGCCCAGTTGGGCACCGGAATCAACGGGATCTCCAGCGACTCGATCTCGGCCTTCTCCTCGGCAGGCACCAGCCAGCGGATCATGGCGATCTCATCGCAGCTATGGAACTTATCGCAGTAGACGCATTCCTTCCAGACCTTCTGGGGAAGCGACTCCTTCTCAATGACGGTGAAACCGCACTTCTCGAAGAAGCCCTGCTGGTACGTGAGGGCAAAGACCCGCTTCAGGCCCAGCGCCCGCGCCTCATCCACCAGGAACTCCACGATCCCCCGGCCCACGCCGCCCTTGGTCACACCTGGCTTCACCGCCAGGGAGCGAATCTCGGCCAGGTCCTGCCACATGATGTGCAGCCCGCCGACCCCGACCACCTGGCCCTCGTTGTCCACCGCGACCACAAAGTCGCGCACCGACTCATAGAGCATCATGATCGGGCGGCGGAGCATCAGCCCCTCGCTTGCATAATCATTCACCAAGGCGTGAACCGCCGGAATATCGGCCATGGTGGCCTTCCGATAGAGCATGGGGCTGCACCCTCCTGGGTGTGAGTTTTAAGGATAGAGCGGGGCCGCACTGAGCAGCCCGGTGGTCTCGGGCAGGCCGAAGAGCAGGTTCATGTTCTGCACCGCCTGACCGGCAGCGCCCTTGACCAGGTTGTCGATCACGGCCACCACCAGGACCCGGCCGGTCCGCCGGTCTACCTGCACGCCGATGTCGCAGTAGTTGGAGCCCGAGACCTGCTTGGTAGCGGGCAGGTCGCCGGCGGGCCGCACCCGCACGAAGGGCTCTCTGGCATAGAACTCCCGGAACAGGTCCACCACCTGCTCGGTGGAGAGGTCCTGCTTCAGGGAGAAGTAGGCGGTGGTCAGGATCCCCCGGGTCATGGGGACCAGGTGGGGCGTGAACGAGACCACCACCGGCGCCCCCGCCAGGTCGGAGAGGGTCTGCTCAATCTCGGGGGTATGCCGGTGCGCCCCGGCGATGTTGTACGCCTTGAAGTTCTCGTTTACCTCAGAGAAGTGGACACCCAGGTTGACCCCGCGCCCCGCCCCCGAGACGCCGGACTTGCTGTCGAAAATGATCCCCTTCGTCTCCACCGCGCCTGCCTTGAGCAGCGGCGCCGCCGCAAGGGCGCAGCTGGTGGGATAGCAGCCCGGGTTTCCCACCAATCGGGCGCTCCGGATCTGCTCCCGATAGAGTTCGGGCAGACCGTAGACCGCCTGGGCCATGAGCTCGGGCGCAGCGTGGGCATGCTTGTACCAGGCCTCGAAGGCCACCGCATCCCTCAGCCGGAAGTCGGCGCCCAGGTCGATCAGCCGCTTGCCTGCCGCCAGCACCGCCGGCGCCAGCTTCATGGGCACCCCGTGAGGCAGGGCGGTAAAGACCACGTCGCACTCATCGGCCAGCGCCTCGGCGGTCGCCTCACGACCCAGCAGTTGTACACGCCCAGCCAGGTGCGGATAGACAGCGCCCATCTCCTGGCCGATATAGCTCTCGGTCCCCGCGAGGACCACCTCCGCCTCGGGGTGTTCCCCCAGCAGCCGCAGCAGTTCAATCCCACTGTAGCCAGTCGCACCGGCAACTCCAACCTTCAGCCCCATACGCAGACGGCCCCCTGCCAACGGTGTATTGCATAAGTATAACTAGGAGTGCATAAAGATGCAATACCCTATGTGCGCTCTCCTACCAATGGAGGAGAAGCGCTCCTCTAGGTGAAGGAGCGTGAATTCGTCTTTGTTAACGATGTTTCTATAAGTCTTGTCTGGTAGACTGAAGCCAGATCAAGCAATCCGATGGAATCGTAAAGGAGGCGACCCGCAATGACGATCTGGCAGTTGAATGATGCGGATGTGGAGGCGGTTGTTACCCAGTTGAACAACGGCCGTAAGCCCCAGGAGGTCGCCGAGGACCTCGGGATCAGCGTCGAGATGGTCCACTGCGCCGTCCGCAAGTGGCCTGTTGTCCGCCGCTTTAACCCCTGGCCTTCCTTCTAAGGCCCTCCGGGTACACAGGCCCGAACGCTCAAAGCGTTCGGGCTTTTTACATTTCGCATTTGGGAATTGACCCCGTTCTCATTTCGTGCCACAATATTTCGTATCAACATAATCATGTTTTATGTTGCTCATAACTGATATCCATCAACATGGAGGGGGGAACCCGCGGTGCGCAAGAGCCTGGCGCTCCTGCTCGGCTTCATGATGCTGATCTTCACCGGCTGCGGTCTGGCGGAAAAAGCGGTAGAGAAGGCAGCGGAAAAGGCGGTCGAAAAGGCGACTGGCGTTTCAGTGGATGAAAAGGGCAACTCTGTGACCATTAAGGGTCAGGACGGAAAGTCGGTCACCTTCGAGGGCCAGGACAACGGGAAGCTGCCGGAGGGATACCCCCTCCCGATGGTCCCGGGCGGCAAGGTGGTCAGCTCTTCGAAGATGTCCAGCGACGGCAAGGTGGGCTGGATCGTGGGGATCGAGTTCAAGGGCGATGTCAAGGCGGTGGCCGACCTCCACGAGAACGCCCTGAAGAAGCTGAACGTCAAGGTGACGCGCTCCGAGGTGGAGGAAGATGGCCACATGACGATCATGTTGATGGCCGATGGCGAGAAGCAGTCGGGCATCATCACCATCGAGAGCGACACCAAGACGGGTGAGGGCTCGGTCAACGTCATGTTCGGAGATCGGTAGCGGGAAAAAGCAGGGAGCTCACATCTCCACCAGGGATGTGGGCTCTCTTTCGCGTTTCCTCACGAGTGGAATCATCCGAAAGGGCGGCAGAACCCCTCCTTTCGGGGAGTTGTCCTATAAGCCACACTGTGACAAACTATTTGCACGAATGCCCCATTGGGGCGTCGTGGGGACGACGCTCGTCCACCAAGGGAGGCCGCACAGCCATGCGCATGGGACTCGCCACCTTCCTACCGGTGAGGAACGAGATCCTCGATGGAGAGGCCCCTGCCATCGTGGACCTCATGTTCCGGTTTGAGCAGGCAATGGCCGGTCGGGCACCGCTCTCCCTGCACGAGTTGATGGCGGATATCCTGTCAGCGCCGGCACCGATCCAAGAGTCCCGAATCCTGCGCTGCCTTCAGGCCTGGCTCCTGGGCGAGCTGCGGCAGTATGCGCGCGCCCTGGTGATCTTCGAAGGGCTGGTTACCGAATGGGCTCAGGAGCTGGATGGTCCCCGGGCCAGCACGGCTGCCCGCTGGATTATTAACTCCCGCACTTACCAGGGAATGCTCTACGCAGAGCTTGGGCGGAACGATCTGGCCTCCCGGTGTTTCCAGGAGGCCCGCCAGAGGCTGCATGCGTTCACACCATCGCTCGGCCCCACACGGATTCTGGCGATCCCGCCGGAAGAGGTGGAGCACCTGTCGGAGCTGGATACCACGGGGTTCACCCCGCTTCTGGTGGAGACCATGCGCTGGTTCGATTCGACCGGCGAAATCGACGGGGTTGCCCGGGTGGCCAACAACCTGGGTCATTTCTACCTCGACCTCGGTGAGCCGGCCAGCGCCCGCTACTGGTTCGAGCGGTCGGTGGAGCTGCTCCAGCAGATGCCAAACGACATGCAGTTGGGCTATGCCCTGGACAGCCTCGGCCACTGCTACCAGCAGCTCGGCCAGTACGATTCGGCGGTCACCGCCCTCGATGAGGCGCTGATCCGGGCTACACGGCTCGAGGCCCCCGCGATTCAGGCCTCGGCCTTGACCTCCCTGGGAGACCTGAGCCGGGACGCCGGGGCGACCAGCCACGCCCTGGAGTGCTATGCAAAGGCCCAGATGCTGGAGGAGCAGATGCGCCATGCCCCCGGGCTCGCCCGGATTCAGATGGGGCGCTCGATCCTGTACCGGCGGAACGGGCAGTTCGCCCTGGCGCTGGAGGCCGCCTCTGAGGCCCGCAACCTGATCCACCGGCACGGGACCCCCTTGCTCCAGGACACGGCCAACATGCACGCCCTGGCGGCCTCCGTCATGCTGGGACGAGCGGAAGCCGCCCCCCTCCTGGCCGACATCGCGGGGCGCTTTGCGCTCTACCCTGCCCGTCAGCATGAGTTGGTGGCCCACTGGTTCCTGGCCGTGGCCGACTACCGGACCGGCAGGCAGGAGACAGCCATGGCCCATCTGCGCCGGTCGCTCACCCTGGCTGCCCAATACCGGCATCTCCACTTGCTGGCGCTGGAACTCCCCGTCACGGCCGAGGTGCTCCAGCCGGCGCTGGAGCAGGGAATCTGCCCGGAGGCGATCGCCGGGCTAGTACAGCACGCCAAACGGAACGGACTCGTGGCGCTCCTGGACCTGGCGCCTTCGGCTGCCCCGGTGGTGGCTGCGGCAGGGCGGCTTGGGGAGGCGCGCGCCTACTCGGTGGAGATTTTGGGCCTCTTTCGGATTATGCGGGGCGGGCGGGAGATCGACCTGGCGGCCGGTCGCTCACAGAAGGCGGTCCTGCTGCTCAAGTACCTGCTGGCCAACCGGGGCCGGTCGGTTAACCGGGAGCAGATTCTGGAGGCCATTTGGGGCGACGCCGACCCGGTCGCTGCCGACCGTTCCTTCGAGGTGACGCTCTCGGCCCTGCGCAAGCTGCTGGATCCCCCAGACGGCCCGTCGCTGATCGTGAGGCGGGGCCGTGGCTACCTGCTCAACCCAGAGATTCCGCTCGATGTCGACGCCGACCGCTTTGCCCGCCACATGGAGCGAGGCGCCTGGTGGTGGCAGCGGGGCCAGACCGGTTCGGCTGTAGCCGAATGGCGGGCTGCTGAGGCCTGCTATGGCGGGGACTTCCTGGCCGAAGATCCCTATGAGGACTGGCCGATTGCCGAGCGGGAGCGGCTCCGCGAGCAGTACCTCGAGCTGCTCCTTCGCTTGGGCGAGATCGCCCTGCGAGAGGAGCGGTACGGCGATGCGATTGAGCGGGCCAACCGGGTGCTGGCTGTCGACCCGATTCGGGAATCCGCCTACCGGGTTCTGATGCGAGCCCACGCCCAGATGGGGGACCGGGCCGTCGCCCTGCGGGACTACCGGCGGTGCGCAGAGGTGCTTCAGCGGGAGCTGGGCGCAGAGCCGATGCCCGAGACCCGTGAACTGGCCGCGCAGATTCGTTCCGAACCCCGGAGCAAAATTTGAGTTTTCTTTCACCGTGTTTTAAGTCGGATTTGTTATAGGTGGTGGTGAAGCCTTCGGGTCTTCACCACCACTTCCTTTTTGGGAGGGGAGTTCGCATGGAGCCGGATCGGTCAGCCGACACCTTCATTCTCCGGGTCCGACGCGAGCGAGGGCTGGCCCCACCCCCCGTGGAGCGGTGGCAGGTTGAGCACGTGCAGACGGGGCTCAACGTCTATGTTCACAGTCTCGATGAGGCCGTTACCGTGATCCGGTCCTCGCTCGGCACGCGCCCCCGCAGGCTCCGTCCACCCCGCCGCTGAGACACTGTAAGGAGGGAACCACATGCGCCGTCCTCGTGTTCTTGTCGCCCTGCTGACCCTGTTCCTGCTCCTCACCAGCTTCCTTCCGGCTGCCGGTGCCAATGAGTACGCGCTGAGCAGCCAGGGTCTACCCAAGGTAGGTGTCAAGATCGACGACCGCCTCATGGACTTCACCGGCTACATCGTCAACGGCCGCACCGTCGTGCCGCTGCGGGCAATCTTTGAGGCGTTGGGCTCCGAGATCAAGTGGAACCCTGACACCTATACGGTCACAGCGACCAAGGGCGCAAAGATCGTCATCCTCACAGTGGGTAAGGTGGGGGCTTACGTCGATGGGAAACCGGTCTCACTGGCGGTGCCGCCGGTCCTGATCGACAGCCGGACCTTCGTGCCGCTCCGGTTCATCGCCGAGGCACTGGGGGCGGAGGTCAAGTGGGACGGCAACACCTACACCGCTATGATCAACACCGGGTCTGACTGCACCCTTTCGCCGTTCCAGAAGCACGAGGGCACCATCGCCCCCGGCGGCGAGACCTGGGGCAAGTGCGGCAGCCCACACATCGTGAGCGGCGCCTTCCGCGTGGAGGGTACCGACAGCCCGATTCTGACCATTGAGCCGGGCGCTGTGGTCCGGTTTGAGGCCGGCGCCAGCATTCAGGTGGGCCAATGGGCGCCGGGCGGCTTTGTGGTCAACGGCACGACCACCGACCGGGCCCTGTTCACCGCCGATTCCTCCGGCCCGCAGCCGGGCTTTTGGAATGGCATTCACTTCTACAACCAGACCCTGATCAACGACACCCGTATTCGCGGTGCGAAGTTCGACTACGCCGGCAACGAGGAACACGGCGCCCTCACCGTTCACGGCGAGGAGAAGATGGTCGAGATCCAACTGAACGACGTGGAGATCGCCAACAGCCTCTACGCAGGCCTCCACCTGGTGGGCCAGGGACGGCTTCGGGCCGGCAGCTCCGGGCTCAAGATCAACAAGACGGCGTCGGCCGGTGAGGCGGGCGGGTTCCCGATCGTAACCGACGCCCTGGGCAGCCATAACCTGCCCTCAGGCGAGTTCAAGGGGAACGCCGTCAACGCTGTCCACCTCGCTACCTACAGCGGCTCCGACCTGGCGATCAGTGCGAACACCACCTGGCGCAACCTTGGCATTCCGTACGCCGTCACCCCGAATGTCTGGGTGGAGGGTAAGGCTTCGCCCACGTTGACGATTGAGCCGGGCGCCATTATGCTCTTCGCCACCGATGCCAACCTGTACATCGGCAGGTTCAATCCGGGCACCCTGATCGCCGACGGCCGTGGCGGCGGCGAGTGGAAGACTATCCTGGCCACCAACGAAGACCTCGAGAAACTGGCCTCGGTCTCCAGCCTCGAGCCGGGCTGCGCCCTCTGCGGCTCCAACAAGGCGATCATCTTCGGCGCCTGGACCGCAAATCCGGACCGCGGCGCCTGGCCAGGGATTACCTTCGGACCCCAGGCAGGATCGAAGAACGTGTTGAACGGGGCCGTGGTCGCCTACGGACGGGGCATCAACTTCGAGGCCCCCGAGAAGACGGTCAAGCTGACCCTGGTCAACAGCATGATCGCCGGATCGCCGGAAGCGGGCCTGGCCCTGAGGGGCATGGCCGAACTGACCCCTGAGTCTACGGGCAACGTCTTCAGAAGCAACGGCTGGCCGATTACCAGCGCTGCCAACGCCCTCGGTACCATTCCGGCCGGCAACATCATAGGCGGCAACGACTCAAGTTGGATCCTGGTCACATCGGAGGACCTGACAGTCGTCACCCGGTCGGCCACCTGGCGGAACCATGGGGTCCCGTACCGGTTCCAGGCCAGCATCGGGATCGGCGGCCCCGCCAATCCGGTGGTGACGGTCGAGCCCGGCACGGAACTGGTCTTCACGGCCAGTACCGGGCTCACGGTCGGGTATGACGGCCCCGGCTCCCTGGTCGCCGTGGGCGCGGGCGGCAAGCCGATCAAGTTCACCTCTGAAACACAGCGCGCCGGTGGCTGGGAAGGGCTCCACTTCTCAGATGAGGCCGGTGCGGGCAACCGTCTGGAGCGGGTGACGATCGAGTACGCCAACATTGGTATCTCCATCTCGGCGGACCTGGGCGGCTTCATCAAGAACACGACCATTCGGAACTCGGCGGAGATGGGCATCTACCGCGGGTACGGCACCGAAGGCACCACCTTCCTGACCGGATTAGGCAACCAGTTCGAGGGCAACGCCCTCGACGAGAACCAGGAGTAGCCTCAACCGGGCCCGCCCCCGGAGGCGGCGGGCCCGGAATTATACAAAACACAGAGGAGGATGTCCCCATGCGTAAGACTCTGGCGATCATGCTTGGGCTGGCGCTCCTGACCCTGACCGGCTGCGGCCTCGCCGAGAAGGCAGTGGAGAAGGCGACGGAGAAGGCGATCGAGAAGGCGACCGGCGTCTCGGTGGATGAGAAGGGCGAGTCGGTCACGATCAAGGGCCAGGACGGCTCGACGATGACCATCGACAACCAAACGGGCGGCAAGCTGCCCGAGGGCTTCCCCCTTCCGCTCCTCCCGGGTAGCAAGGTAACCGGCTCCTCCAGGATGACCACCGACGGGAAGGTCGCCTTCATCGTAGAGCTGACCTTCAAGGGCGAGGCGACAGCGGCGGCCGACTTCTATGAGAAGGCGATCAAGGGCCTGGGGGGCGCCGACATAAGCCGGACCGAATCAGAATCAGATGGGGAAACGTCGATCTTCCTCATGGCTGAGACAGAGAAGCAGAGCGGCTGGATCACCATCGAGACCGATAAGGAGAAGAACGGCACGGTCAGCTTCATCTGGGGCGACAAGGACGAGCAGAAGTAGACAGCAGGGCCCACACGCCGGACAGTCCGGGTGTGGGCCCCTTTGCTTTACTTCTGCCGCTCGTTGGCGATCGCCCGCAGGAACCGCTGGCTGATCTTGGAGCCCCGAATCGCGTCCTCAATGCCCAGCCGCTCCGCCAACGCCTTCAGGCTGGGAATCTGGCGCATGCGCATCAGCTGTTCGGTCATGAGAATAATGTCGCCCTGGTACTCCACGTACTCCCCGGTCCAGGAGTCCCACAGCTTTTTGCGCACGTGGTAGATTCGGATCAACTCGTCGATGGGCTTGGGGTGGTCATCGACCCGCAGATCGATCAGCTTCCCCTCGGGATGCTGTGCCCCCTCCCCCACTACCAGGAGCGCCGCCGACTGCATTCCCCGAATATCGCCGCCCGCCTCCTGGCCCGCCTTCAGCGCATCGAGCAGCCGCTCGGCCAGGCTGCCCCGCTCCTCGGTGTAGGCGGCCGCCATCGCCTCCAGCACCTGCGGACCCGCGAGAATGTTGCCCTGGGCGGTCCAACCGTCGCCGGTCAGGCCGCCGGCCCAGGCCATACAGTTCTCACCGGTGTAGTTGGCTGCCTGGCCCGAGGCGTCCAGCACGCCGATCTGACGGATCTTGCGGCCCTCATCTTCCTGGAGGAGCCGGCTGATGACCTCCTTCGGGCTGACCCCCTGCTCCAGGAGGGCGAGGCCATCGGGGCCGAACTTCATGTTGGTGTTGGCCTGGGTGCAGATGGCGCCCACCTTGGGGCGGGCCCACGGAACCGCCATGCCCACAGCAAAGGCCTTCGACTGGACAACGATACCGATCTGCCCGGTCTCACGGTCAATCGCAGCGAACGAGTAGGTCATGGTGCTGCCTCCATCGTCAAGATTGGACAAGTTCGCCGGCTCGCGCCGGCCGGATTACCAGTTCGACCTTCCCCTCCACCTCCAGGCCGGGCTGAACGGTGAAGGGCAGTTCCCCCAGTGCCTCCCGCAGCCGGGCTGCGACGCCGGGGAGATCCTCCGGCCGGCAGAGGATCGAGACCGCCGACTCATCCAGCGAACCGTCGGGCCGGGTGGCAAAGGGACGGGCACTGCGGCGGGTGGTCCCCTCCACCAGCCCAACGATGCGGTCGGGCACGGGCCGGTCGATCAGGGGACCCGCCTCCTCGTTGCCCTCGGCTGAGGTGGGCATGAAGAGCCGGGCCAGACCCCGCAGGAACAGGTAGAAGGCGCCCGCCTGCATGGCCATCAGTTGAGCCACCGGGTTGACCGCCACCAGGGGCACCAGCAGGTAGCGCACCCCAAGCATGGGAAGGGCGTAGGCGTACAGCGCCCAGCCAGCCACCTCGCCCCGCTCCCCCGACCGGGCCTTCACGGTCGCTGCCGCCAGGAGGAGCAGGCCCAGCAGCGCCGGTGCCAACCGGATATAGGTCGCCACAGCCGGAAGCGTATCCCCCCGGTACAGGTTCGCGGCCACCAGCGCCAGGTCGCCCCAGAAGGCGGCCACGTAGGCCACCAGACCGATGGCCACCCGGACCGTGCCGCCCATCTTCCGGCCGCCCAGGTTGGCCATGGCATAGAGGCCGATAAACGACATGGCCATCATGAGGCCGACCAGCAGGAGGGTCCAGGCCGGGGGATAGCCCAGTAGCGCCGGGATCACCCACATGGCGAAGAGCCCGGTTGCGAGCATCAGCAGAATCTCGAGTCCCAGGAGCTTACCCATGGTCCGCCTCCGTCTCCGCGTCGCAGTCAGTCACCCACTCCCCAACGCTCGGGCACATGCTCCTTCAGCAGGGAGAGCAGCCGGGGGGAGGGCCGCAGGGCCACCGCCCGCCGGGCGCCCTTCGGGGTCCGCCCGATCACCACCCAGGCCCCGGCCCCACGAAAGAGCCAGAGCGGCGGGAAGAGGTCGATCTCATCAACGCCCAGGTCCCGGGTTGCCCCCCCGCTCCAGCCCCACCGGGAGCGCCAGCGGTGCAGGTGGACCTCGCCGCTCAGTTCAATGACAACCCGCCGGAGCCCCTGCCGGAGCACCAGCTGCCCATCGTCGGTTAGGGTGTACCGCACCGTCGCCAGGGAGAGCAGGAGCAGAAGCAGGTAGAGCGCAAGCGCCGCCAGGAGTGCCAGGCCGATGAACTCCGCGGTATGTACCCGTTCCAGGTCCGAGTAGATCAGCAGCACTAGCCGGTCAGCACCGAGGAGAATGGCAATGAGGAGTGCGATGAGCAGGTAGCGCTCCAGACGGGTGTCCGGCGCTTCCCGGTGTCCATGCATCATAAGTATCCCTCCGGCAGTGTCGGAATCACTCGTTCCTCGTGTCGTAACGGCCTACACGGCTTCCGAATGAACGGGTTCGCTGATCAGCACCGCGAATCCTTTCCACCCCTCTATTTGAATGATCGAAAGGTAGACATGCACAATAGTAAGTGCTAGGATCGGTTCTATACATGAACCTCGCTTAGAAGGTGTGCGGTTTGGAACGCTGGCGCAGGGACCTTTATATCCTCTGGATCTGTAGTTTCATCGTGCAGATGGGCTTCAGTCTGATCATGCCCTTTCTGCCCCTCTATCTGGAGGAGTTGGGCGTACAGGGGCCGGCGGTGGAGATGTGGGCCGGAGTGATCTTCTCCGCCAACTTCGTCGTCATGGCCATCGTCTCCCCAATCTGGGGCTCCCTCTCTGACAGGGTGGGCCGCAAGCCGATGATGCTCCGCAGCGCCTTCGGCATGGCCGCCGTGGTGGCGCTCATGGGTCTGGCCCAGACCCCCTGGCATATGCTGGGCCTGCGCCTTCTGCAGGGGTTGGCCGCCGGCTTCATTCCCGCTGCCACCGCCTACATGGCCTCGGTGGTGCCACGGGAGAGGGCGGGACACGCCCTGGGCCTGCTGGGCACCGGCAACGTGGCCGGCTCAATTCTGGGCCCGCTGGTGGGCGGGCTGCTGGCCAAGGGAATGGGCTACCGCCCGATCTTCTTCGTGACCGCCCTCTCCTGCCTGGTGGCCGGGGCGATTGTGCTGCTGCTGGTGCGTGAGCGATTCACCCCGGTGGAGCGCACGGAGCGGGGCGGCTTTGCCGCCGGGCTGGCGGCGGTGCGGCAGTACCCAGTCGTCATGGCGATGACGGTGGTTCTCTTCATGAACATGTTCTCCATTCTCACCGCCGAGCCGGTGCTGGCCCGCTACCTGCGCATGCTGGAGGCGCCCGAAGACTGGGTGGCGCTCCTGTCGGGCCTGGTCTTCAGCGTGACCGGCATCGCCACGATCATCGTCGCCCCGCAGGTGGGCAAGCTCTCCGATCGCATCGGCAGCCGGCGGCTCCTGGCCATTGCCCTGGGCGGCGCCTCGGTCATGTACCTGCTGCAGGGCTTCGCCACAGCGGTCTGGCAGATGGTCGCCCTGCGGTTTGTGCTGGGCCTCTTCACCGGCGGCCTCATGCCCGCCGCCAACGGGCTGATTGCCCGAACCGTCCCGAAGGAGATGCAGGGCCGGGTCTTCGGCCTCACCTCATCGGCCATCTTCATCGGCAACACCGTCGGCCCGCTGGTGGGTGGCGTGGTCGCCTCTACCTTTGGGATCCGGGCGGTCTTCCCGGTCACCGGCGCCCTGCTCCTGCTGGACCTGATCTGGGTGCTGGCGGCGGTGCGGGAGGAGCGGCAGCCGGCCCCGGCCAGGGCCACGGGCCACCTATAGCGAGCCAAAGCCCGCCTGGGAATTCTCCCGGCGGGCTTGCTTTTTCTGGATGTTTTTGGTAAAATATGGGGTGGAGATGCGGGGCCCCTCGTTGAAAGGAGGTGGCTCCATGATCGAATTCACCGTCAAACTCAGCGGCTGGCTCGGGCTAGCCGTTGTCATCATAGCAGCACTCACAGTCATAGCCATCTCCGCTACTCAGTAGCGGAGGAGCAATCCTCCGACATTGCAACAACCAACGTTCACCGGCCCCGCTCTCCACCACCCTCTGCAGGTCATGACTGCAGGGGGTTGCCCACATTGGGGAGTCTGCCCCAATCTTCCAGGTCTTATTCCGCGATCCGCCGGATTTCGTGGCCCGGCGTGGTGACGAAGTAGGCCTCGGGCCGCCGCTCCTTGCGGGGGGTGACGCTCCCCGACTCGCGGATCGACTGGAGCAGCCCCAGGTCGACCTCGCCGATCACCGCCATGCCCTGGTTCCAGTCGCCGTCGGTCAGCACGCCACCCTGCGGGAAGGGGAGATCGCAGGGGGTGATGATCCCCGATCGACCCACCGACTGCTCGAGGAAGCGGACCGGCAGCCCTCCCACCAGGGCCGAATGGACCACGTAGAGCTGGTTCTCGATCGCCCGGGCATGGCAGGAGTAGCGGACCCGCCAGAAGCCCTGCTTGTCGTCGGTGGCCGAGGGCACCAGAATCAGGTCGGCCCCCGCCTCCGCCGCCAGGCGGGTCGGCTCCGGGAACTCAATGTCAAAGCAGACCTGAATCGCCAGCCGCCCCACGGGGGTGTCAAAGACCTGCACGCCATCGCCCCGACCCAGGCACCAGGGGTCGACCTCGCAGGGGGTCATGTGGATCTTCTCCTGCGTGAACATCTCCCCCGAGGGCAGGAAGAGGTGCGCCGTGTTGTAAAGCGCCCCGTCCCGCTCCGTAAGGTGAGTGCCCGCCATGATCGTCAGCTTGGAGGACCGGGCCATCCAGCTAAAGAGCTCCCGGTACGGCTCCGTCCAGCGGCGCCAGTCGGGATCCAGCATCACCAGCGGTCCGGTCAGGTACTCGGGGAAGACCATGAGGTTGCAACTCGAATCCTCCGCCAGACGCACATAGTGGGCCACCTGAGCAGCGAACTGGTCAAATCCGGTAATCGGCCTATGATCGAACTGGATCGTGGCGATCCGCACCCGCTGATTCGTCATGCGCTATGGCCTCCATTCCAGCAAGAGGGCGTTGTTGCCGGATTCCTCATCCGGCAGGTACTCATGCACCACACAGACCGGCTTGAGCCCGGCCTTCAACTGTGGGGTGATTACAGGGTCAACGATCCGACCGGCCACCACCTCGGCGGCGTACTGGTCGGGCGTTAGCTGGGCGGCGAACTTATGGTAGCCCGGCATCCGGCCTCCGGCCATGAACCGGGTCAGGCCCAGCCTGCGCACCAGGTCGTAGCGGGCCTGGTACATCGCCCGGGCCACCCCATGGCCGCGGAAGTCGGGCCGTACCGCCATGTCTACCCCGTACAGGGTATCCCCCACCGGGTTGTGCGGGGTAATATAGCCGTCGCCGGTCACCTCCGACCAGCTGTGCTGGGGGTGCGCCGGATCAAAGGCGATAATCAGGGCCGTGGCGGAGCCGACCACCTCGCCGTTCACCTCAGCACAGAGCGCTCCCTCTGGAAAGAGACGGACATGGGACTCGATCTGTTCCCGGGACCAGAGTTGCTCGACAGGGTAGGGCGGCGGGAAGCATTCACGCTGAATCCGGAAGAGCGCATCCCAGTCCGCCAGGGTGTAGGGGCGAACCTTAACCTGCAAACCAGGGCCACCTCCCTATATCTGTCCTACCAATCGCTGGACCATAACGCTGGTCGCAGCCACCAGCACCCAGAGAATCGCCCCCAGCGCCAGCGGCCGCCAGCCTGTGCGGGCAATGGCGCCCACGTCGGCGTTCAGCCCCACCGCTGCCAGGGCCACGATGATCAAGAACCGCCCCAGCAGCGGCAGCCACTGCATGAGCAATGGAGGCACCAGCCCCACGGAGACCGCCAGGGCGGACACCAGAAACCAGACGATAAACCAGGGGATCAGCCGGGTCCACGCGATCCGGCTCTGCTGTTGCGCTGCCCGCAAAGACAGGAGCGCCGAAAGCCCCAGCACAATGGGAATGATCATGATCGACCGGGCCAGTTTCACCACGGTGGCGTATGCGCCCGCATCGGCGCCGAAGGCGTAGGCGGCGGCCACCACCGAGGAGGTATCGTTGACCGCGGTGCCGGCCCAGAGCCCGAAGGCCTGCTGCGAAAAGCCGAGCAGATGGCCCAGCGCCGGGAAGCTGAGCACCGCCACAACATTGAAGGCAAAAATAGTCGAGATGGCGTAGGCTACCTGCCGCTCCTCGGCCCGGACCACCGGGGCCACCGCTGCAATGGCACTCGCCCCGCAGATTGCCGTGCCGGCGCCCACCAGGGCGATGAGGTTGGGCTCCACCCGCATCGCCCGCCCCAGAAACCAGGCGGCCAGGAGGCAGACCAGGAGCGTCGAGAGCATGACCGCCAGCGACTCCTGCCCGGTCACGAAGACCTGCCGCAGCGACATGCCGAAGCCGAGCAGGATGATCGCAAGCTGCAGGAGTTGCTTGGAGGCGAACTGGAGGCCAGGTTTCAGGGCGAGAGGTGGCCTGTGAAGCGAGGAGATCATGAGTCCGATCAGAATGGCAAAGACCGGCCCGCCCACCAGCGGGAACTGAAGACCGAGCAGGTAGGCAACGGCGGCGACCCCCAGGCTGAGACTCAGCCCGGGGAGCAGGGAAGGTGGCTGCGAGGTCTCGGCTGTCATACTCTCCCCCTGACACGCGCTATGCTGCATGCATTATGAATACCTGCCCGCGATGATAGCACCTTTGTCAGTGCATGACCAGACCTTTTGCTCCGTCCAAAGGACAAGCGAGAACCCCGAATGGGCCATTTCCCACTAGATGGAGATGCTCCTCTCTAACTATTAGAATCGTCCGAAATTGATCCCTCGCGTGAATAGGCGGCAAGCGGGCCGGGTGGTACGGTTAAGGCGACACGACTTCGCTCAGGACCGTCTTTGTGCCGAAGGGAGCTGAGATTATGACGCATTCTGCCTCCATGCAGCCCGCTACGCTCTGGAAAGCCCCGTTCACCGAGCGAACCGGACGGGGCCTCTTCACAGCCCCCTGGCTCGAGCTTCCGTCGGAGGAAGGAATTGCGGCCGTTCACCATCTGTCGGAGACCCTCATGCGGGCACCGGGGCGCCCCGATGACCTGAGCATCACCCTCGGCCACCTCCTGGCGGTTCACGGACACTGCCAGCAGGCGGCTCGTGCCCGGGAGCCGCGGGTTTGCCAACAGCACTACGGCGATGCTCTCCGGGAGTGCGAGATCGCCCTCTCCCGCCTCCACCACAGCAAGGGCGGCACCCCTGCGGCACTCGCCTCCTGGGCACTGGGGGTGCACACCCTGATCCGGGCCCAGATCACCATGGTCAACGACCCTAACTCTGCCCGCCTGCTGGCCTACGAATCGCTGCACCAGTTGAGCGGCATTGTGGACCCGCTCTGCGCCGGGGCGGAAGCCGATGCCCTCTCGGCCATGCTCATGGTCCGAGAGCCCGCCGAACTGGAGGCCCGGCTGGCCGGCCTGCCCGACGAAGTGCGGGCGCTGGCCAACGAGGCAGAGGGGCAGATCGACCAGAAAGAGGCAGAACTGAACCGCGCCCTGATCGCCGTTCACCGGAACCACGAACAGGCGCTGGCCTGGGCTGTCGGCTGGGGCCTCCTCAACCTGGCGCTCATGGCCACCGCCCCCTTGAACGCCCTGTACGGCACCACAGTCCCCTGGAGCCTGCCATTCCTGGTGGCTGTTCCGGCCCTCTGGTACCTCACCTGGGGCCGCCCGTTCAAAGAGGGCCTGTTCTTCTGGGCCTACGTGCGGATGCTCCGGCTCTCGAGCATCGCCGACTTTAAGGCGGTCGCCGCCGACCTGCCCCGCCCCCGCCCACGGTTCCGCGAGCGGGTCGGCGCCCTGCTTGAGCACGCCGAGCGGGATCACGCCCGGCTGAGCGCCTTCTACCTGTACCGGCTGCCCGACGAGTGCGACACCTGCTGGAAGGCCCGGGCGATCGCAGACGGGGTAAGGGAGCGGCTTCACGGCGACTGGATGGCCGAGTTGATCGACCGTAACCCGTGGCCGCTGGAGGAAGTCCTGGTCACAGAGCCCAGCATGATCCCCGGCATCACTCGGGTGTTCTACGGAATCTCTGCACACTGAACAGCCAGGCCCCCGGTCAGCGCCGGGGGCCTCCTCGTCTGCTACAGCCCCTCCAGCCAGGGGAGTATGGCCGACAGATCGGTACACGCCAGGTCACCCGGGTACCGGGTGTCACGCTCCCGCCCATGCCGGCTCACCCAGACCGACCTCATGCCGGCGTTCATCGCCCCGGCCACATCGCGGGCCGGGTTGTCGCCCACCATGACGCACTCGGCGACCTCCACCCCCAGCTCCCCGCAAATGTGGCGGAAGATCCCCGGGTCAGGTTTGCCACAGTCGATCTCGCCGGATACGACGCTCGCCTCAAAGAGATGAGCCACGCCGCAGCCGTCAATCTTCTCCCGCTGCAGGTCGGGAACCCCGTTGGTGACGATCCCCAGCCGGTACCCCCGGGACCGCAGTTCCGCCAGCAGGGAGTCGATCTCGGGGAAGCGCGGGTAGCGCCGCCTGGCTGCGAAGAACCGCTCCGCCATGGCAGCGGGGAGTTCGCCGCCGGTGATCCCCTGCTCCCGAAGCGCCTCCTGCCAGACCGCCCGGCGATACCCCGGTGCCCAGTCCCGCAGCCCCGCAATCGCCGGATGGACCCCCTGGTCGTAGCGCGCCCAGAGCCCCTCGCCGGCGCTGTGGCCGATCCGGTCACAGTAGGTGTGGTAGGGCCCCTCGGCCCAGAGCCGCCGGGCCGCCTGGTGAGCCGCCTGCGCCAGCCGCTCCGGATTCGCGCCCAGGGGTGCGGCCAGCTCGGCTGCAGCCAGGTAGGCCGCCTGCGAGACAGGCTCGTCGAGAATAATCGTGTCATCCAGATCGAAGAGGATCGCCCTGATCATTGCCGCAACCCCCTATCGTCCCGCCTGGAACAGCTCCAGCGTCTCGCCATCGGGACCTGCAAAAAAGGCGATCTGCCCACCATCCCAAACCTGACGCGGCCAGCGCTCCTCAAAGGAGACCCCGGCCTCCCGCAGCCGCGCCATCTCTGCCGCCAGGTCCTCCACGGCGAAGGCCACATGGTTGACAACCCCGTTTGCAGCGTAGCTGCCGCCCTTCTGGATCAGCTCAATCTGCGTGTTCCCCGTACTCAGGAAGGCCAGGAGCGTCTCGCCCAGCTGCCGCCGGTCGACCAGTTCCAACCCCAGCACCCGCTGATACCAGCCAATCGAGCGCTCAATATCGCTTACCATGATTCCGATGTGATGCACCTGCATAGTGATAGCCTCCTGTCGGGTAAAGTGATTCACCGCTCGTGGGTGGAAGCCCTGTGCTGGCGGGGGCAAAGAAGTCATTTTGCCACGGATTTCACGGATTTAAACACGGATTATCACGGATTTGTAGGCCCCTGATTCCATTTATATTTTTGTATTGGGACCTGATCTACTGGAGACGTCCATCGGAATTCGGTAGGCCTCGACCCGACCTCCCTGCACCGCAACAATCACCAGCAACGGCCCGGTAATCCGCGTTATGTCCGGAAATCCGCGTAATCCGCGTAATCCGCGGCCAATAAAAGTGCCCCCGGCAACCAGTGCCGGGGGCTCTCCTCGCATGGCGAGGCTTACATCATGTCCATGCCGCCCATGCCGCCCATGCCGGGGGCAGGGGCCGCGCCCTTGGGCTCGGGCTTCTCGGTCACCAGCGCCTCAGTGGTCAGGACCAGCGCAGCAATGGAGGCCGCGTTCTGCAGGGCAGAACGGGTCACCTTGACCGGGTCGATGATGCCCGCGGCGATCATGTCGACGTACTCCTCGGTGACGGCGTTGAAGCCGTGGCCCTTCTCGAGGTGCTTCACCTTCTCGACGA
>JBMONB010000238.1:21347-30979 GCA_049325315.1 Bacillota bacterium
GCGTTCTGCAGGGCAGAACGGGTCACCTTGACCGGGTCGATGATGCCCGCGGCGATCATGTCGACGTACTCCTCGGTGACGGCGTTGAAGCCGTGGCCCTTCTCGAGGTGCTTCACCTTCTCGACGACGACAGAGCCCTCAATGCCACCATTCTCAGCGATGGTGCGCAGCGGGTACTCAACCGCACGGCGGATGATCTGAGCGCCGACCTTCTCGTCGCCCTCGAGGTCGCCGAGCAGGTCGTCGATCGCCTTCTGGGCCTGCAGCAGGGCCACACCGCCGCCAGCGACGATGCCCTCCTCAACCGCCGCCCGGGTGGCGTTCAGGGCGTCCTCGATGCGGAGCTTCTTCTCCTTCAGTTCCACCTCGGTAGCAGCGCCGACCTTGATCACGGCGACGCCGCCGGCCAGCTTGGCCAGACGCTCCTGCAGCTTCTCACGGTCGAAGTCCGAGGTGGTCTCCTCGATCTGCCGCTTAATGGAGCCGACCCGGCCCTTGATGGCGTCGGCAGCGCCGAAGCCCTCAACGATGGTGGTCTTCTCCTTCTCAATGCGGACCTGGCGGGCCCGGCCGAAGGACTCCACGGTGGCAGTGTCCAGCTTGCGGCCCAGCTCCTCGGTGATCACCTCGCCACCGGTCAGGATGGCGATGTCCTCCAGCATGGCCTTGCGGCGGTCGCCGAAGCCCGGCGCCTTCACAGCGGCGATCTGCAGGGTGCCCCGCAGCTTGTTGACCACCAGGGTGGCCAGCGCCTCGCCCTCAATGTCCTCGGCGATGATGACCAGCGGCTTGCCGCGCTGGACAACCTTCTCGAGGACCGGGAGCAGCTCCTGAATGGCGGAGATCTTCTTATCGGTGATGAGAATATAGGGCTCGTTCAGAACGGCCTCCATCTTCTCGGTGTCGGTGACCATGTAGGGGGAGATATAGCCCCGGTCGAACTGCATGCCCTCAACGGTCTCCAGCTCGGTGGCCAGGGTCTTGGACTCCTCGACGGTGATGACGCCGTCCTTGCCGACCTTATCCATCGCCTCGGCGACCAGCTTGCCGATCTCGGAGTCGTTGGCGGAGATGGAGGCGACCTCAGCGATCGCCTTGGAGGTCTCCACCGGGATCGCCATGCCCCGCAGGGACTCAACGGCAGCGGTGACCGCCTTCTCGATGCCCCGCTTCAGGATCATCGGGTTGGCGCCGCCGGTCACGTTCTTCAGGCCCTCGCGCACGATGGCCTGGGCCAGCACGGTGGAGGTGGTGGTGCCGTCGCCGGCCACGTCGTTGGTCTTGGTGGCGACCTCCTTCACCAGTTGGGCGCCCATGTTCTCAAACGGATCCTCCAGCTCGATCTCGCGGGCGATGGTCACGCCGTCGTTGGCAACGGCAGGAGCGCCGAACTTCTTGTCGAGCACGACATTGCGGCCGCGGGGGCCGAGGGTGACCTTCACGGTGTTGGCCAGGGCGTTAACGCCGGCCTCCAGCTTACGACGAGCAGCCTCGTCGAACAGGATCTGCTTTGCAGGCATCTGTCAGAACCTCCCCAATTAGCCCTGAGCGACGATCGCCAGAATATCGCGGTCGCCGTCAAGAATGATGTACTCCTCGCCGTCGACCTTCACCTCGGTGCCGGCGTACTTGGAGAAGATGACGGTGTCACCCTCCTTGACCTCCAGAGCCACCTTGGTCCCGGTCTCCAGGGTCCGGCCCGGTCCAACTGCGATAACCTTGCCCTGCTGGGGCTTCTCCTTCGCAGTGTCGGGCAGCAGGATGCCACTCTTGGTACGCTCCTCCTTCTCGAGCGCCTTGATGACGACACGAGAGCCCAACGGCTTGATGTTCATCGTACTAAGGTCCCTCCTCAGCCATATCTCCGTTTTCTTGTTAGCACTCACCCATACTGAGTGCTAACACCGTAACCTATGATAAAAAAGGTTCCAGAGGGAGTCAAGTCCCTGCGCCGTTCTTTTTTACCACCCGGCTAGGATATACGTCCGATAGCACTGCTTATACCCCATCCGCCTCCTACTCTACCTTTTATCCTTGTGAGTTTGTTCACATAGTCCCTCGGAGCAATACAAGATGAAGCGTTCGGTGCCTGCCCACCATCTGGACTTAGGAGTACCATAGCCATGGAGGTTCTAAGACCTCACTTGTGGGGGAGGCGCTAAACCCTTGGCAACACTGCAGCAACTCCTGTCTCAGCTGAACTTCGATGAACTCCTCCGGGGTCTCCAACTCCTTTCCTGGTCACACGTGGCGATGATTCTGGTGGGCGCCGGACTGATCTACCTGGCCATCGCCCGGGAGTACGAGCCGCTCCTGCTGGCGCCCATCGGCTTCGGGGCGATCCTGGCAAACATCCCGCTCTCCAGCGCTGCCGACAGCCACGGCTGGCTCACGCTCCTGGAGAAGGCCGGCATCGCCACCGAACTCTTCCCGGTTCTCATCTTTATCGCCGTCGGGGCGATGTGCGATTTCACCCCGCTGCTCTCCATGCCGCGGATGATGCTCTTCGGCGCTGCGGCCCAGTTCGGCGTCTTCGCCACCATCGTCGCCGCTACGCTGCTGGGCTTCGACCTGAAGGAGGCCGCCTCTATCGGCATCATCGGCGCCGCCGATGGCCCGACTACCATCTACGTGGCCAACCAGTTCGCCCCGCACCTCCTTGGGCCGCTCACGGTCTGTGCCTACACCTATATGTCGCTGGTGCCCATGATCCAGCCGCCGGTAATTCGGGCAATGACCACGCCGGAGGAGCGGAAGATCCGCATGGCCTACGACGGCGGGAAGCCGGTCTCCCGGCGGACCAAGATCATCTTCCCGATCGCCGTCACCGTGATCGCCGGTCTGCTGGTGCCAGCCTCGGTCGCCCTGCTGGGCGCCCTCATGTTCGGCAACCTGATCCGGGAGGCCGGGGTGATGGACCGGCTCTCCAAGGCGGCTCAGACCGAACTCTCCAACCTGGTCACCCTGCTGATCGGTATCACGATCGGGTCGACTATGAAGGCAGACGTCTTCCTGACCTGGCAGACGCTCGGGATTCTGGGGCTGGGCCTGGTCGCCTTCGTCTTCGACACGGCGGGCGGGATTCTCTTCGCCAAGTTCCTCAATCTCTTCATGAAGACCAAGATCAACCCCATGCTGGGCGCTGCCGGCATCTCCGCCTTCCCCATGTCGGCCCGCATCGTGGCCAAGATGGCCCAGCAGGAGGACCCCGGCAACTACCTGATCATGCACGCTGTCGGTGCGAACGTCGCGGGACAGATCGCTTCCATTATGGCAGGCGGCCTGGTGCTCGCATTGATTCAATAGGAGGGACCACCATGACGCCCAACTGGGAAGCTTTTGAGCAGGCCATCGGCATTCTGGTCGTTGCCACACCGCTCATGTTCGGCCTCCTTGCGCTCTTTGCTGGCGCCACCTATTTGCTCCATCGGAAGGCGGGGTAACATTTACCGCCTCGGGCTGCCCCGTCACCCCCCATGACGCACCTGTCGTCACGGGGGGTTTGTCTTTCAGGGGCACCCAGGCTTCACGGCTCCAGCCGCTCTCGCTGATACCCTGGCTGCCGGAACGACTCATAGGCGGCGGTGAAGCCTGCCAGCGCATCGGCCAGCCGGGTGTGAAAGTGTGGCCGGGTCACCCTCTCCAGGGCCTCATGCGGCGAGAAGAAGCCTGCCTCCAAAATCTCGCCTTCGGCGGGACGAAGCGCTCCACCCGCCGACTGCCCTCGAAAGACCAGGTTCACAATATCCCTCGTCTCGCTGAAGTAGACCCCCACCAGGGCGTTCAGACTGACCTGAACCCCCGTCTCTTCACAGACCTCTCGCATAGCCGCCAGGTGCGGCGGCTCCCCTACCTCCACCTGTCCCCCGGGCATCTCCCAGGTATCCGACCGGATCTGGGTCCGAACCAGCAGCACCTGACCCTGCTCATTGGCAATACAGGCGGCCGCCGACACGATGTGCTTCGGATCAACGTGACCCGTGGGGGTCAGAAGGTCCTGCGGGCGATTGATCATGGGTGATCCCTCCTGTTCCATGGGACGTCTCGCTTGCGAAACGAGTTGCATCGAACACGCATTTGGGGGATGATAGAGGCAGGGGGGAATTGCCGTGAACAACCTCGATGTGGCGGCTGCGCTCTATGAGATCGCCGATCTGCTGGAGCTGAAGGGCGAGGACATGTTCAAGATCCGGGCCTACCGCAAGGCCGCTGAGGCGGTGGGGCTGCTGCCAGACGAGGTGGAGAAGTTGCTCCGCCAGCGGCGGCTCACCAGCGTGCCCGGCATTGGCAAGGCGATCGCCGCCAAGATCGAAGAGCTGTTCACCACCGGGCAGATCGATTACCTGGAGGAGCTGCGCCAGGCGATTCCGCCAGGGGTGCGGGACCTGACCCGGGTGCCGGGGCTCGGCGCTCGGACCGCCATGCTTCTCTACACCCAGCTGGGCATTGACAGCCTCGACCGGCTGGAGTTGGCCGCCCGGCAGGGCGAACTGAGGGACTCCCCGGGTCTGGGCGTCAAGAAGGAAGCGGCGATCCTCGCAGCGCTGCAGCGAATGCGCCGAATGGGCGACCGGCTCTCCATCGGGGCGGTGCGCCCTGTGGCTGAGGCCCTGGCCGACCACCTGCGACGCCACCCGGCCGTTGTAGAGGCCCAGGTGGCCGGCTCGATCCGCCGGTGGCAGGAGACGGTGGAAGATATCGACCTGGTGATCGCGAGCCGCGACCCGGAGGCGGTCTTCGCCTGGCTTCAGGGGCTCTCCATCGCCGGCGAGGTGCTCGACTCCTCCCCTGAGCGCCTGACCATGCGGACCAGCCTGGGCCGTCGCATCGACGTGGTGGCGGTTCCGCCGGAGCGGTTCGGGCAGGCCCTGGTGCGCATGACCGGCTCCGAGCGCCACCTGGCGGCCCTGGGTGAGCTGCCGGAGGCGGCGACCGAGGAGGATGTATACCGGGCGCTGGGCCTCCCGTGGCTTCCCCCGGAGCTGCGGGAGGGAACCGGTGAGCTGGAGGCCGCCCGGACCGGAAGCCTCCCCCGCCTGATCACCCTGGCCGACATGCAGGGCGACCTACATAGCCATACCCGTGCCTCCGACGGCACCGCCACCCTGGTCGAGATGGCCGAGGCGGCTCGCGCCCTGGGCCACCGCTACCTGGCCATCTGTGACCACTCCCGCTCGCTGGCCATTGCCGGGGGCCTGACCCCGGAGCGGCTCCTGGCCCAGGTGGCGGAAATCCGCAAGCTGAACGGACGCTGGAGCGACTTTCAGCTGCTGGCCGGCAGCGAGGTGGATATTCTGAAAGACGGCTCCCTCGACTTCCCCGACGAGGTGCTGGCCCAGCTCGACGTCGTGGTCGCCTCGATTCACAGCCACATGGGACTCGACCCCGAGGCGCAGACCCAGCGGCTCCTGCGGGCGATTCGCAACCCGCACGTGGATATCATCGGCCACCCCACCGGGCGGGTGCTGGGGCGCCGGGAGCCGTACCCCTTTGACTTCGAGCAGATCCTACAGACCTGTGCCGAGACCGGGACCGCTCTGGAGATCTCCGCCAGCCCCGCCCGCCTCGACCTGAGCGCCGATCTGGCCCGGCGGGCCCGGGAGCGGGGGATTCCGCTGGCCATCAACACCGACGCCCATACCACCCGGGAGCTGGAGTTGCTCGAGTACGGAGTCAGCCAGGCGCGCCGGGCCTGGCTGGAGCCAGCCCACGTGATCAACGCCATGGCGCTTCCCGACCTGCTCCAGTGGTTGGCCCGGCCCAAATGATCGAGCCCGTCGCTCCTCCCCCAGGATGCGACGGGCCGCTCATTTGTGAAGGGCTAGATTCGCTCCACCGCGCCGGTGCTCTCCTGCACGGACGCCTCAGGCTGATCCAGCAGCCGGCTGCTCAAGCGGAATGACATGCGGTGGTTGTCGAGCATCACCAGATCGTACAAGTCCTTTCGATTCGCCTCGACCTCCATCCACCGGAAGGTGTGCCCGTTGGGCTTCATGATCCGGTCGCACTTCGGAAAGGTGGGCATGCGCCCGTTGACCTCCTCGAAGAGCTTCACCTGGCAGAGCCCCTGATTCTGCGGCCGGACCTCCAGCCGGATCTTCAGCTGGTCGGGTCCGTACCGCCCCTCGAACTTGCCGGCCCACGGGTAGTTCATCTGACCCACATGCCGGTCCCGAAGGGCGTCGAACGGCGTCTTTACCGGATCGAGTTCGGGGTGATAGGCCATCACCAGCAGCACATCGGCATGGCTCATTCGGCGCCAGACCTGGTTGCAAGTGATCATGATCCCCTGCCCTGCAGGGATGATCGCCATGTTGCCCACGCCGATCAACTGGGCGTTCTCAGCCGAGACCGGCAGCCCCGCCGGAACCGAGTAGAACTCGGTGGTAACCCCCTGCACCTCACGGGTCCCGAGGTTCCAAATGCGCGCCGTGGGACGGCCGTCACTGCCCATCTGGATCTCCGGCGATGCAAAGGGCGTGGTGAGCGGCCGGCTCCCCATGTCATCGGTCCCTGCCTTTATCACCAGAAAGGACTCGTGTCGCGCTCGCTCCATCGACCTGGTCACCATATGGAAATCCCCCCCAGATGCTTCTGAGGGGGAATTCACCAAAAATTGCCAAGAAACCTCTTCCCTGTAAGATAATACACAGGGCGAGGCCAACCCTCGGGCAGGCTCCCACGTTGGCTAACGGACCCGGCGCCCCCGCCGCTGCACCTCGGCCACTCGACGGGCCGGGGCCCACTCCCCTGCCGCCGGTCGGGCGGGCGTAGGAGCGCTTACCGGCTCCGGACGCTCGGGGGTCCTGGCCCCCCAGACGAAGAGCGCCATCTGCAGGAAAGCGGCCAACCAGAGCCACTCCCGGAATGGATCGGCGTTCACCGGCCAGAGCCAGGAGACCGTAGCGGCGACAGGGATCGCCGCCCCCTGCCAGAGCAGGTAGAACCAATCGAGAGCAGGAGCCCAGTAGGGCAGGAGCACAAGCCCCGGCACCTGCGCGGCCAGGGCCACGAAGAGCGCCAGTCGCAGCGGCTGAATCGCCGCCCCGCCCTTGATCGCCTTCGCCATCTCCTCCCGGAAGACCGCCGCCGTCCGGAGGATGAACCAGATCAGAAAGAGCGTGACCGGCAGGCCGGCCCAGGGGGCCGCCGCGGTAAGCATCCGGCCGATCCCGCCCAGCAGGAATTGCCCGAGAAACAGGAGCACCGCCGACTGCAACAGAAACCTCGGCGACATGGCGTCCACCCCTACCCGGCGACCCGTCCCTCCTGGTGAGCCAGGAAGCGGCGAATCTCGCCGGCCAGCATATTCAGGTGTTCCGGATGCTTGTACAGGTCAAACCGGTCGATGTCGACCCAGAGGACCGGGGAGTGCTCGTAGCTGCCGATAAAGCGCTCGTAGCGGTGGTGCAGTTCCGCCCAGTAGGCGGTGGGCACCTGGCGCTCCGACTCCCGCCCCCGCTGGGCGATGCGCTGGAGGATCGTATCGAGGCTGCCCGTCAGGTAGATGGCCAGGTCGGGCTTGATCAGCTGGCCCACCATGTTATGAAAGAGTGCGGTGTAGGTCTCATAGTCGCGGTCCGACATCTTGCCCGACTCGTAGAGCGCCTTGGCAAAGATGCCGACATCCTCATAGATCGACCGGTCCTGCATGTGGTCCCGGCCTACCTGCTGAATCTCGACGATGTCCTTGTAGCGCTGCCCAAGGAAGTAGATCTGCAGGTGGAATCCCCAGGCCTTCTGGTCCTGATAGAAGTCATAGAGGTAGGGGTTGTTGTCGACCCGCTCGTAGGAAGCATCGAACTGGAGCAGGTCGGAGAGGGCACGGGTCAAGGTGGACTTGCCGGCGCCTACGTTGCCGATAACGGTAATGAACTTGAAGTCCCGCGATTCGGGGCGCAGGTGCTGATTGGTGATACGAAACATGTGTGGCTCACTCCTCAGGCTGTTCTGGCGCGGGCCCCGGCAAGTGCCTGATGGACCCGATCGATGAACCCCTGCTTGTCCAGGCTGCTGCTGACCAGGTCGAGGTTGGTGGTATCGACCACGAGGACAGGCGTGTCACCAACGTAACGTTCCGGCTCGGCGAAGTACTCATCGTACTCCCGGGCCAGCCGGCGGATGTACTCCGGGTCCATGTTCCGTTCGAAGGAGCGGTCCCGGCGCCGGATTCGCTCCATGACCGTCGCATGTTCGGCCTTTAGATAGATGATCAGGTCAGCGCGGGGCAGGTCATCGGTCAGGACGGAGAAGAGCTGCATGTACTTCTCCCGCTTGGAGCCGGTAAGGGTGAGCCCTGCGAAGACGCGGTTCTTGATGACGTTGTAGTCGGAGATGACGACGGCGCCCTGCGCCAGCCGGCGGGCGGTATCCTCCAGCTGCTTGACCCGGTTCAGCAGGAAGAAGGTCTCCAATTGGAGCGCCCAGGCGTCTCGATCCTGGTAGAAGTCCTTCAGGAACGGGTTCTCCTCTACGATCTCGAAGAGGATCTCCCCCCGCAGCGCCTCTGCCAGCATCCGGGTGGCCGTTGTCTTGCCGACTCCGATCACGCCTTCCACGGTAATGAACACGAGCAAAGCCTCCTCGGCCCCGTCTGACTTAACAGACGAATCCCCCAGATCTAGGGGTGGTATGGGGGAACCGAACCATAGATATAGTGGTCGCCGCATTGGATTACGCGATGAGGGGCGGAAATTCCTGCCTCGGAATGAACAAATAATTAACGCAGTGCGGCGAAAAATGGGCCCGGCCCTTGTGGAGAGCCCGGCCCAGCCATTTTAGCGAGGAGGTTCGGGCTTCGGTCGGGTGAACCGGGCGCTTTCCCCCTGAGGAAGAGTCGTGTCGTCAGGAGATATCCCAAGATTTGCAATATGCCCTTGACTTAGCTCCGTAGCCATGCCATGATGTATATATGTCATCCGATATATAAGGAGGCGAGTGCCGTGATCGATCACCTGTCAGGCATCATGGTCCGTGGGGAGTTCAAGGACAGCCTGAAGAAGGCCCTCAGTGCAGAGGAGACGCTGACCCTGGGGATGCTCGACATCGATCAGTTCATGGAGATCAACGACCAGGCGGGGGAAGAGGTAGGCGACCGGCTCCTCACCCTGCTGGCGGAGACCCTCCGTGAGGGTGCCGCGGCCAACGGGTGGAGCGTGGGCCGCATCGGTGGCGATGAGTTCGCCCTCGCCATGCCCGGCGTGAGCCTGGAGAAGGGCTTCCTGCAGATGGAGGCGCTGCGAATGGACCTGGTCCGCCGGGCGGCGGCGGAGTTCCCGGAGTTTCAGCCCACCTTCAGCATCGGCGTGGCCAACTTCCCCCGGGACGCCAAAGATGTCACGGCGCTGATGCGCCAGGCCGATCACGCACTCTACCAGGTCAAGGAGGCGGGCCGCAACGCCGTGGGCCTGCCCACCCGGGAGGAGATGGTCCTCCGCTCCTGCTATTACAACACCGCCCAACTGGGCCGGCTGAAGAAGCTCGCCGAGCAGGTAAAGAAGAAGGAGTCGGTCCTCCTGCGGGAGGCGCTCGACGACCTGCTCCGCAAGTACGACGTGAAGTAAGCCCTTCCGCCCGGGGGTGGATCACATGCGTGGACGTTGGAGAGGCGCGCTGTCGGGAATCCTGCTCGT
>JBMONB010000239.1:0-30935 GCA_049325315.1 Bacillota bacterium
GGGGTAGCACCCCCCAAAAAAGCTGCTGAACCTTTGTCTTAAGCTTCATACTCCCTTTATCTGTATACAAAACAGCCCCTGCGTCCGCTTTGCGGACAGCAGAGGGCTGTTTTGTCAGCAAGCTGAATGCCGCCCTTCCATAGGAAGAGCGGCATTTGCCGTTGTAGACCAAAACGGAAGGGCGCACCCACAGCGGCCCCCAGCATACACCTGAAGCAAAGGAGGGAAGCAGATGGCCAACCGCCCTGACTGGTACTCCAAGCCCCCCGACCAGTGGCCCAGTTCCGCACGGGAGTTTTACCGCCTGTGCTGGTCCATCAGTCGGCGAGTCCAGCTGAAGAAGGCCCTTCAGCAGGTCGGTGAGCCGTCCTTACCTCCAGACGCTGACCAGGATACAGGTAGATCGTAACGTCCCAGGCGTTCACGAAGTGCTGGAGCAGCGCCTTCCGCTCATGCGGGTCCGCCTCGGCCCAGATCTCCGGAAACGTGACTACGAAGTTCGCCAGTACCTCCTTCGGCGGGGGTGCTGGCGTATTCTTTACCGCCCGCAACCGGTCCCGCAGCACCCGCACCCGCTCCTTGTGCGGCTGAATCCGCTGCAAGTACTCCTCCATCTCCAGGCACCCCGTCTCGTAGAGTTGATCCCACCGGGCAATCGCCTTCCCCGCCTCTGTGATCTCCCGGTCCACCTGCTCCACCTCTGAGGCCGACATGCCCAACCGCCGCTCATAATCCGCCTCGACGAGGGCGTAGAAGGCGTCCAGGGCCTCAGGCTCGCCCAGGCGCATGATCGCCTCCACCACCTTCTCCTCCATGGCCGGCCCGGGTGCGCTGGTCAAGGCCTTCCCCCTGCGCCCACACCCCTTGGCGTAGGTGTAGTTCCGGCACTTGTACCAGTACTGCCCCGCCTGCCGACTCCGCTTGCTCGCCTTCTGTACGCAGATCGCCCCGCCACAGACCCCGCACCGGGCCACCCCCGACAGCACAAAGGCCCCGGTCGCCTGACGAGGCGCCATCTGCTTGCGCATCTCGAACGTCTCCTGCACCCGCTCGAAGATCTCCGCCGAGACCAACGGCTCATGGCTGGACGGAATCAGCCGCCTCTCCTCCCCCCGGGGGCCGGAATGCAAGACCCCCAGGTACATAGGATTCTGTAGGATCCGCCCCACCTTGATCGAATCGAACCGCCGCCCCATGGCCGACCGGGCTCCCACCTCCTGGTTCAGCCAGGTGGCGATCCCCCGGAGGCCATGGCCAGCCAGATAGCGCTCGAAGATCTTCACCACCAGGGGCGCAGAATCAGGATCAGGCACCAGGCGCATCAGCGTCCGCCCGCCCTTTACCCGATCCGACGGCTCCAACGTGTACCCGAACGGAGGCCGCCCCCCGCCCCACTCCCCGGCGGCGATCTTCTTCTGCTTGCCGAAGGCGGTCCGCTCGGCGATCGTCTCCCGCTCCCACTGGGCGAACTCGCCCACCATGCGGATCATCAGCCGCCCGGTGGCGGTCGTCGTGTCAAACTGCTCCGTCACCGACCGGAAGTGCAGCCCATCCGCCTCGAAGCGGCGCAGAAGCTCATCCAGGTCACGGACCGACCGGGTCAGCCGGTCCAGCTTATAGACCAGGATCACATCGCCCCGCTGGGCCTCCTCCATCATGCGCTGGAACTCCGGCCGGTTCAGATCCTTGGCCGAAACCCCATCATCCCGGTACCAGCCGCCGATGGCGTACCCCTGCAGCTGGGCAAACAGCTCCAGCTTCTCCCGCTGCCCCGCCAGGGAGTAGCCCGAGGCGGCCTGCTCCTCCGTCGATACCCGCATGTAACACCGAGCAATGATCAAACCAAGTCCCCCAAGCCGTTGGTTTTCTGGTAATATTCTACTACCACACCAACAACCGTTACTCCTCCTTTTGCTTACACTCGTGAAGGTGGTGCGCGACACCGTGGTCAACGAACTGGAGGTGACCCCTCCGATGCCCCCGCTCTGCCCCGAGCGCCGCTCCACTGGGCTCTTCCTGGGCGGCGGTGGCAACGGCCTGATTCCCGGCCCGCGGCCCGGCCCCCTGCCCGGCAGCTGGATCGGGCCGACCCTGCTCTTCGCCGGGGTGCTCAACCCGGGCGTTCCCACCACCATTCCGCCCACCAGCCCCGTGGTCGCCCCCACGCCATCGCAGGTGCAGGTCACCCCGGTTCAGGTGCCCGCCAACGGTGTGGCTGCGGACGTGACCGCCGGCGGCGGCACGGTGGTCGGCTAGCCAGATTCACCCGGGGCAGAGGCCCCGGGGCTACTTAGTGACGTCCGGAGGTTCGCATGGCCCAGTACTCCGTGCAGCAGGTGGTGGCGACCGGCTGCACCGATGCCCTGGTCGCCTTCCGGCTCCCCCTCCCGACCCCGGTCTGGGAGGTTACCGCGATCCAGAAGACGGTCCTGGTCGACCGGGCCACGGTCACCCTGGGGAGCGTGCTCCTGAGGGGGCGCCTGCGCGCCTGCTACAGCGCTGCCGGGGCGCCGGAGGGCACCCGTCCCCCACCGGTGGGCGCCCCGCTGCCCGGGACCGGTCTCAGCGTGATGCAGGCGCCCCTGCAGGCCGTCTGGGCCGAAGCGCCCTTCTCGCTGGCCATCTCCCTGCCGGCGGCGGAGCCGGGCCAGGAGCTGACCGTGACGGCCGCCCACGTGACCGACCAGTCGGTACATATTGCCCAGCAGGACGCGGGTGGCCTGATTCTCGCCCTCGATGACCAGTCGGTCCTCCACCTGGCGGTCCGCCTCAGCCGGACCCGTGATCTCCAGCCGGCCAGCCAGAGGCCCGAGAACTCTGCCACGAAACCGCCCACCCCAGCCAAGCGACCACCATCGTCTGCCCCAAGAGCCGCAGGGATCGCCCGTTTCGCCTCCAAGCCCAGGCGGTAAGCAAAAACCGCCCGGTCCTCTGACCGGGCGGCCTTGTATGCTAGCTCACAAACGCCCCCTGGATGACCTGGCAGACCCATTGCCCGTCGGGGCCGGGCTCTACGGTGACCACGTCGAACCGGCAGGGCGGGGGCGCCCCGCCGCGGCGGGCCAGGTAGAGCGCCGCCAGCCGGATCAGTTGGCGGCGCTTCTGCGCCGTCACCGCCTCGGCTGCGGTCCCAAAACCGGTGGACCGCCGGGTCTTGACCTCCACGAATACGAGGTAGCCTGACTCCTCCGCCACCAGGTCGATCTCACCGGCCCGCAGGCGCAGGTTCCGCTCGACGATCCGATAGCCCCGCGAGGCCAGGTAGGCCGCCGCGGCCTCCTCGCCCTCCCGGCCGACCTCGCCCGCGCTCCGCCGGTCCTTCACCTAGTCCTCCGCGAAGGGGAGGCTGGGTGTCAGCGTGAGGATATCGCGGACCTCCCCCGCCGTCTTCCGGTGGATGGGGCAGGGGCCGTACCGCTCCAGGGCCGCCCGGTGCTCAGCCGTGCCGTAGCCCTTGTGGTTGGCGAAGCCATACTCGGGGTACTCCCGATCCATCTCGATCATGTACTCGTCGCGCACCATTTTCGCCACAATCGACGCCGCGGCAATGGAGCAGGACTGGGTATCGCCGCCCACCACCGGCGCCTGAGGCTGGGTTACGTTCGGCAGGTGCAGGGCGTCGATCAGCAGGTAGTCGGGCTGGACCGACAGGTCCCCCACCGCCTTGATCAGCGCCTTGTAGGTGGCCAGCATCACGCTGGCCTCATCGATGCCGTCGGGATGAACCAGGCCAACTCCTACGGAGATAGCGGTCTCCCGAATCTGCTGGTAGAGTTCCTGGCGGCGGCGCGGCGACAGCCGCTTGGCATCATCGATGCCCGGCAGTACCACCTCGCCCGGCAGAATCACCGCCGCGGCCACCACGGGGCCGGCCAGCGGCCCGCGCCCTACCTCGTCGAGACCGGCCACAAGCTTGTAGCCCATGGCCCATAACTGGCGCTCGTAACTGTACATGCGGGTAATGCGGTCCCGCTCCCGCTCCCATTCCTCGAGGCGGGTCTGACAGTACTTCACAAGCTTTTGCGCGCCCCCGCGCGGGTCCGCGCCCAGTGCCTTGATCACCTCCGGATAGATCTCCGGACCCTTTTCGGCGATCAGTCCTTGTAACTTCTTCAGGCTCATCTTCTTGATATTCAGGCGCAAGACCGCTTCACCCCCACCCCGATCAGCCGGTATCCGGAATCTACCTGTCTAGAAGAAAAAAAGAGCAGAAAAAAGGCGACCCGTCCGGTCTGTCGGGTTCTGCGAGGTGAGTTGTTCGACGGCTTTTTCGAAAAATCCTGCCGTTCCCGCAGGGTTTCCTGTCAACAGTCTGTCACAAATGCTGCTAACGAAGCGGGGCGTTGAAATCCACGGATTCTACGAATTGTCACGCTTCCCGATTCGTTTTGTCGGCGCCAGCAAGAGGCTCCCGGGGCGGCTCCTGCATGGAGATCCGGCCCAGTTTCCCCTCTCGAAACTCCCGGAGCACCATCGCTGCCGCCTTCTCCACCTCGACCGTGTCGCCGGCGCGCAAAAGCCCCCGGTGGCGCCCGATGCGCTCCAGGTTCTCCTCCGGGTTTTCCGACAGTTCGGTGAGGCCGAAGCGCTCGGTCACCCCGGCGGGCGCCTTCTCCCAGAGCAGCGGCAGCAGTTCGCCGGCCACCATCATCTGGTCGAAGACCTCCTCCTTGACCGAGCCGATGGCCGCCAGGAGAATGCCGTCCCGCTGGTCCTCAAACTTGGGCACCAGAATGCCGGGCATGTCCAGCAGCTCCACGTCGGCGCCGATGCGCACCCACTGCTTGCCGCGGGTGACGCCGGGCCGGTCGCCCACCACTGCCTTGCGGGCGCCCACCAATCGGTTGATCACCGACGATTTGCCCACGTTGGGGATACCCACCGCCATCACCCGGGCCGGGCGAGGCTTACGCCCCTTGTCGGTCCACTTGGCCAGTGTGGGCGCAAAGGCTTCCCGCACGGCGGCCAGCACATCTTTGGCGCCGGTGCCCTTCACGGCGTCGAGGGCCACGGCGTACCGGCCCTCCTGCCGGAAGTGGGCGAGCCACCGGGCGGTGGTCGGACCGTCGGCCAGGTCGGCCTTGTTCAAGATCAGCACCTGCGGCTTGTGGGCCACCAGCTTCATCAGGTCGATGTTGCGGCTGGCCAGCGGACAGCGGGCATCGACGATCTCGAAGACCACATCCACCAGCGGGGCGTTCTCCTCCAGCGAGCGCCTCGCCTTGGCCATATGGCCCGGGAACCACTGGATTACCGGCACGATTCACTACCTCCCCAGGTTAACCCCTGCCGCCGTCACCGGGTTGGTGAATCCCGAGGCCCGGCTGAGCGGCCAGATGCGGGCAAAGGCCAGCCCCCGGATATTCCGCAGCGGCACCTGCCCGAAATAACGGCTGTCCTCGCTATTATTCCGGTTATCGCCCAGCACCCAGACAGCGCCCTCCGGCACCACCCTGGGCGGGAAGTCCTGATCGGTCATCCGCACGGTGGGGACCTCCGGGAAGAGGATTCCGTTCACGTAGACCTTTCCTTCCCGCAACTCCACGGTGTCGCCGGCGACCGCCACCACCCGCTTGATGAAGTCACGGTCGGGCTGCCGCGGGTACTGAAAGACGATGATGTCGCCGTGCTCTGGCTCCCGAATCCCCCACCGGAAGAGAAACTTATTGACCAGCACCCGCTCCTCGGTGTGCAGCGTGTTCTCCATCGAACTGCCGTCGACCCGGTAGACCTCCACCACGAAGGTCCGAATCACCAGGGCGACCACCAGCGCCAGGATGATGGTCTCCAGAAGCTCCCGCAAGGGGGACTTCCGCTTGCCGGGCGGCGGCACCTCGGTAATCTCCGCCATCTAGCCTCTCCTCCCCGCCGCGAAGCGATGCGGCGCCGCAATATCGCAGGACCGCGCCTGTCGCGCCCCAAACCATGCGAAGGCACGAGAACGCTCCGCCCAACACCAGTGACTGTGTCGAGCGGAGCGACGCTGGTCGTACTCTCTACTGGGGCTTGACAAACTTCCGCTCGCGGATACGGGCGGCCTTGCCGGTCAGGTTCCGCAGGTAGTACAGCTTCGCCCGGCGGACGATGCCGCGGCGGACGACCTCGATAGAGGCCAGGCGCGGGCTGTGCACCGGGAAGGTGCGCTCCACGCCGACGCCGTAGGAGATACGACGGACGGTAAAGGTCTCGTTGACCCCGCCGCCCTGCCGCTTGATCACGACGCCCTCGAAGGCCTGGAGGCGCTCACGGGTGCCTTCCACGACCTTCACCATGACCCGGACGGTGTCGCCGGGGCGGAAGGCGGGAATGTCGTTGCGGAGGAATTCACGCTCGATCTCATTGATAATGGTGGACACGATTTTCACCCCTTGTTACGTGACGTTCATGCCGGGGCTCCCGAGCGTGGAAGCGTGGCCGACAGCGGACCGTCCGTTATGACACGCGCTTTATTATACCAAGCAGTGACAGGCCCGGCAAGCAGAAGTTGCGCGCTATCGCTCTGTTTTCTGCTGCGGCCGCCGGCGCCGCTGCTTCGGGTCCGGCGGCGGCTCCTCGCCCCGCCAGCGGGCCAGAAGCACCCGGTCCTCGTAGGTGAGGTCCGCCTGCGCCAGCAGGTCCGGGCGCCGCTCAAAGGTGCGCCTGAGCGCCTGCTCCCGCCGCCACTTCGCCACCGCCCCGTGGTTGCCCGAGGTGAGAATCTCGGGGACCCGCATGCCCTCGAACTCAATGGGCCGGGTGTAGGACGGCCCCTCCAGCAGCCCCGAGGTGTGCGACTCCTGCAGGCTGGACTCGATGTCGCCCAGCACGCCGGGAATCAGGCGGGTGACCGCCTCAATCACCACCAGCGCCGCCATCTCGCCGCCCATCAGCACGTAGTCGCCAATGGAGATCTCGTCGGTGGCCAGCGAGCGGATCCGCTCATCGAAGCCCTCGTAGCGGCCGCAGACCAGGATCAGGTGGTCCTCCCGGGAGAGCTCCTCGGCCAGCGACTGGCTGAAGACCTTCCCCTGGGGGTCCATGAGAATAATCCGGGGCTTTTTGGCCCCTTCGGGGGCGCGCCCCTCACACCAGCGCACCGCCCCGTGGACCGGCTCGGGCTTCATGACCAGGCCTGCCCCGCCACCATAGGGGTAATCGTCGGTCTGCTGGTGCTTGGAGAGGGCGAAGTCCCGCATGTTGACCACCCGCAGGTCGATGACGCCCTCCTCCTGGGCCCGTCCCAGAATCGACTCCCGAAAGACGGGCGCCACGATGGGCGGATGGATCGTCAGCAGATGAATCAGCATCGGCTTAGTCCTCCAGGAGCCCCGGAATGGGCTGGATCACCATCTTGCCGCCCTCAAGGTCGATCTCCTTGACGAACTGCCTGACGGCCGGCACCATATAGCGTTTGCCGGGGGCGGTCTCCACCACGTAGATGTCGTGGACCGGGGTGGTATGATCCACCTCCGCCAGCCGGCCCAGGTGATTCCCCTCGGGGTCTACCACGTCGATGCCCAGCAGGTCAAAGTCGTAGTAGTAGCCCTCGGGCAGCGGGTGGACCTCCGAGCGGGGGACCAGCAGGTACTGGCCCCGCAGCCCTTCCACCTGATTGCGGTCGTCGAAACCCTCGAGCTCGAGGATCACCAGGCTCTTGACAAAGCCGCGGAACCGCACGCCAACAGGGCGCCCCTCGCTCCCCAGCAGCACACGCCGCAGCGTGCGATACCGCTCGGGGAAGTCGGAGAGCGGGAAGACGCGAACCGCTCCCCGCACCCCATGGGGCGCCGTAATCTGGCCGATGCGGATCAGATCAGGCTTCTCGGTCTCAGCCACTAGGCCTCACCCTTGCGAATGGCGATCACCTTGCCGTCCTGGACGACGATCTCTGTGGCCATCAGGGAGTCGAAGTCATCGCCCACCGAGACGGTGGCCATCGCCTGGGTCGTGCCCTGCACGATCTCCGAGCCGAGGGGCAGCGCCTGAATCCGGGCGATCTCCTCCTGAATCTGGGCCTTCTTGTCGGCGCGGGCGGCCCGCTCCTGCTCCACCAGCTGGCGCAGCTGCATCTGCTGCTGCGGGCTGATGGTGGCGGTCAGCTGGGCGCGCTTTACCTGGGACTCCAGCTGGGCGAGCTCCTCGTCCAGGTGCTGGATTCCCTCGTTCAACTCGGCGGTCAGGCGAACCTTGAGACCTTCGGTCACCTTCGCCTTGATGGTTACCGGGCGCAGGATCTGCAAGCTCATGATAAAAACTCCACTGTGACGCGGCGTCCATCCTTCACGGCAGCCGCCTTGACCACCGTGCGAATCGCCTTGGCGACGCGGCCCTGCCGGCCGATTACCTTGCCCATGTCGCCGTCGGCTACCCGCACCTCAAGGGTGACTGCCCGCGAGGACTCCACCGCGGTGATATTGACCTGGTCCGGGTGCTCCACAAGCCCCTTGACCAGCACTTCCACTAGCTTCTTCAGCATGTTGGTGCCCCCATTCGCTGCTGGAATGGCAAAACGACCAGGCGCTCTCCCCTGCGGGGGCGCCTGGTCTGTCCCGCGATTACTTCTTGGACTCGTCGTACTTCTTCATGATACCGGCCTGGGAGAGCAGCGACCGGGTGGTGTCGGTGGGGGTGGCGCCCTTGGCGAGCCAGCTCAGCGCCTTCTCCTCGTCGACCTGCAGGACTATGGGGTTCTTGGTCGGGTTGTAGTAGCCGATCTCCTCAACGAAGCGGCCGTCGCGGGGCGAGGTGGACTCGGAGACGACGAGCCGGTAGAACGGGTCCTTCTTCATACCCATGCGCTTCAGGCGAATCTTCAGAGCCATGTGGTGCATCCTCCTCAAACGTTTGACAACGTATCATATATGTCCTCAACCACTTCCCGTGGGGGAAGGGAATGTGACCGTCTCCTAGCGGCGGCCGAAGAGCCCGCCGAAGCCCCCGCCACCGGGCAGCTTGGGCCTTCTGCCGCCCTTTTTCATCATCTTCTCCATGCCGCCCATCTGCTTCATCATCTTCCGCATCTGGTCGAACTGCTTGATCAGCCGGTGCACCTCGGCGATGGGCCGTCCGGAGCCCTTGGCGATGCGCTCGCGGCGCCGCACGTTGATGATGTCGGGGTTGCGCCGCTCCTTGGGGGTCATGGAGTAGATCATCGCCTCGACGTGCTTCAGTTCCTTCTCATCGATGTTCACATCTTTAAGCTGGGCGCCCAGGCCGGGGATCATTTTGAGGATATCCTGCAGCGGACCCATCCGCCGCATGGCGTGCATCTGCTCCAGGAAGTCCTCGAAGTCGAACTGGGCCTTCATCATCTTCCGGGTCATTTCCTCGGCCTTTTTCTTGTCGACCTGCTCCGAGGCCCGCTCAATGAGGGTGAGCACGTCGCCCATGCCGAGGATGCGGGAGGCCATGCGGTCGGGGTGGAACGCCTCCAGCGCCTCCACCTTTTCGCCGACGCCGACGAACATGATCGGCTTGCCGGTGACCTGGCGGACCGAGAGGGCCGCGCCGCCGCGGGTGTCGCCGTCGAGCTTGGTCAGGATCACGCCGTCGATACCCAGCTTCTCGTTGAAGTGCTCGGCGGTGGTGACGGCATCCTGGCCGATCATGGCGTCGATCACCAGCAGGGTGTCGTGGGGCTTGAGCAGCCCCTTGATCTCCTGCAGCTCGGCCATCAGCTCCTCGTCGATGGTGAGCCGGCCGGCTGTATCGACCAGGATCACGTCCCGGTGGTGCTCGGCGGCATAGTCAAAGGCGCCCTTGGCGATCTGCACCGGGCTGACCTGATCGCCCATGGAGAAGACGGGCACGCCCACCCGCTCGCCCAGGACCTCCAACTGCTTGATGGCGGCCGGGCGGTAGATGTCGGCGGCGACCAGGAGGGGCTTCTTGCCCTCCTTCTTCAGCTTGAGCGCCAGCTTGGCGGCGTGGGTTGTCTTACCGGCGCCCTGCAGGCCGCAGAGCATGATGATCGTCGGCGGGCGCTCCGCGATGGTCAGGGCGGCGTGCTGCCCGCCCATCAGGGTGGTCAGCTCCTCGTAGACGATCTTGATCACCATCTGGCCGGGGTTGAGGGTCTCCATGACCTCCTGGCCGATGGACCGCTCCTTGACCTTGGCGACGAACTCCTTGACGACCTTGAAGTTGACGTCGGCCTCCAGCAGCGCCATGCGCACCTCGCGCATCGCCTCGCTGACGTCGGCCTCGCTGAGCTTGCCCTTGCCCGTCAGCCGCTTAAAGGCCCCTTGCAGTTTTTCCTGAAGCGACTCAAACATCGCTCGATCATCCTTTCTGTCCGGTGAAGGCTACTCGGCCTTCAGCTCCTCCAGCACGGCACGGGCTGCGGGCAGATCTCCGCCCGCCAGCGCCGCCTCCAGGCGGCCCAGGCGCTCCTGGCGCTGCTGGTACTCCCGCAGGAAGCCCAGCCGCTCTTCGTACTCGTGCAGCGCCGCCTCCGACCGCTTGATCAGGTCATGGACCGCCTGACGGCTCACACCGTCGTTCTCGGCGATCTCCGCCAGCGAGAGGTCCTCGAGGTAGTAGGCCTCGATCAGCTCCTGCTGGCGCACTGTGAGCAGCGGTCCGTAGAAGTCGTAGAGAAGGGCCACGGTCTGCACGTCTTTCACGACTTGCCGCCCCCTTCCCTGACGATCGCCGCTGTCAACCTGTTTCGCTTGACAGCGGCGTCACGTGTATGAGTATAGGGCTTTCGGTGGGTGCTGTCAAGGAGAAGTTCTTTACACCCCGATCTATAGCGCTCTCCAGCCGTCCCAGAGGTCGGTCGCCTTGCGCCGGGGGATCTCGCGGCAGACCGACTCGTGCTGCGAGACGGTCCAGGCAGCGACACGGGTCCCGGCCTCCGCCGCCAGCCGCAGGTCGGCGCCGCAGGCCAGGGCGTGGCTGACGCCGGCCACGAAGGCGTCACCGGCGCCGGTGGTGTCCACCACCTCCACCGGCTTGGCGGGGATGTAGACCGGATCGCCCATGCCCCGCTCGGCCACGACGCAGCCCAGGGCGCCCAGGGTGACCACCGCCTGCTGCGGCCCCCGCTCCAAAATGGCCAGGGCGGCGTGCTCGGCGGCGGGAACGGAGGCCACCGGCTTGCCGTACAGCTCCTCCGCCTCAATCTGGTTGCAGACATAGGTGGTGAGTTGGCCGATCAGGTCCGGCCGCTTGCGGATGCACTCCAGGTTGCCCGGCAGCCCCACTACCGGGACGCCCAGCTCATGGGCGTCCTTCAGCACCTGGTCAGCCAGAGCGACGGAGAGGTCCAGCTCCAGGACGCAGAGGCCGGCCTCCCGCAGCATCCGCCGGCCGTGGCGGGCCCAGGCCTCCTCCAGGTAGCGGGTCTCAGGCATCTGGGAGATGGAGCAGGCCAGGTCGCCATCGCGGTGCAGAATCGCCACCCACATCCCCATGCCCTGGGGGTCGGGGGTGGTCAGGATCCCGTCGACCTCGACGCCCGACTCCCGGAGCCGCTGCAGCACCTCATGGCCGATGCCGCCCTCCTGTACCGACGAGGAGAAGAGGACGGTGGAGCCCAAAAGTCCCATGGTCTCGGCCACGTTCCGGCCGACGCCGCCGTGGTAGAACTGGGTCCGACCCAGGTTGCGTCCCTTGTAGTTGATCTCGTTCTGGGGGAAGCACTTGAGATCGACAAAGACCGTTCCGACGACGACAACAGGCGATCTGGCTGCGGTGCTCACGACGGCTGATCCACCCTTTTCCAGCGGTTTGCATCCCGCTCCTGGTATTTGGCAAGGACCTGGCGGAAGGCGTCCTCCAGGTCGATGTTCATCTGGTTGGCCATGGCCGCGACAACAAAGAGGATATCCCCCATCTCCAGGGCGACGTCCCCTGTCTCTTCCGTCGATTTCTTGGTCTTGGGCCCCCACCGGTGGTTGACCTCCCGGGAGAGTTCGCCCACCTCCTCGGTCAGCCGGGCCAGGTTCGCCAGCGGGTGCCAGTAGCCGAAGGGAGCGATCCAGCGGTCGACTTCCCTCTGCATCTCCTTCAGATCCATGACGGGAGAGAGCCTCCTTGTCCGTTGGGGAGGGTGTATCGAAAGGAGGAGGCAAGCCCTCCTCCTTTCGGTTTCCATCAATTGTACCAAGCAGAGGGAGCCACCGCCAGAGTCTAAGGCGACGGAATCGTCCCCAGCAGAATGTCGCGGGTCGAGATGCGCCGGAGAATCGTCTCCCACCGCCGCCAGCGCTCCGGCTCCTGCTCCCGGGCGTTCCACCTGCCGTTCAGGGCGACCATCGCCGCCATGAACATGCCGGCGAGCAGCAGCAGCAGCATCCGGGCCAGCCGGCCCGGCGCCGGGGCAGGCTCCAGCAGGTCCAGCAGCATCACCAGCCCCACCGGCAGCGCCAGCAGCGCCTCGCTCAGGAGATAGAAGGAGAACCCGCTGGCAGCAGAGAGGCGCAGCCCCCGCAGCACCCCATAGATCGCCGACAGAATCACCGCCCCCCACACGAACAGTCCCATCAATGCGCCCCCCATCGTCACGTTTCTTTTCTGACGATCCGACAGGAAGTTTGGTCACTACCCGCGTGAATATTCGAACGGAATCAGAGCCCCGACTTGTCTTATCTGTGGAAGGAGGGATACCGGGATGATTAAGGGGATCGCGAGGTTCCTGGCAAGGCTCTTTGTCGTCGGCCTGGCGGTCGCTGCCATCGCTGCCTTGCTTCGTGTGGGTTGGCTCCTCTACCACGACTCCCCCGTCACCCCTGGCTCGGTGGCGGCGGGGCTTTACTGGATGGCCTTTCTCTCTGCGCTCGGCGTCGGCTCCACGGGGATGAACTCCGGGGAGAGACAGCATCTCTGGGCCTCCATGGTCGGGGCGCGCTCCTTCCCCGCGGAGCATCGCCAGAACGTGGAACAGCGCATCTCCTTTGCCTGGTATGCCGCCGGTACGCTGGTCACCTGTGCCCTTACGGGCGCCCTGCTGAGCTGGCTGGGCTAAAGCGAAAGGCATGGGCCGGAGGGAGCGTACAGCCCTCCGGCCCCTCTCTTATGCCTGCTCCCTGCTGAAGAGCGCCTCCACAAACTGCTGCGGGTCGAAGGGCTGCAGGTCGTCGATGCGCTCGCCGACGCCGATGAACTTCACCGGCACCTGCTCCGCCTCCTTGACCGCCACCACCACCCCGCCCTTGGCGGTGCCGTCGAGCTTGGTCAGGGCGATGGCGGTGACGCCCGCCACCTCCTTGAAGAGCTTGGTCTGCTGAATGGCGTTCTGCCCGGTGGTGGCGTCGAGCACCAGCAGCGTCTCATGGGGGGCGTCGGGGACCTCGCGGCGGATCACCCGGGCGATCTTGGCCAGCTCTTCCATGAGGCCCACCTTGTTGTGCAGCCGCCCGGCGGTATCGACGATCAGCACATCGGCCCCCTGCTCCCTGGCCGCCTTGACGGCGTCAAAGGCCACAGCGGCCGGGTCGGCGCCCTCGCCCTGGGCGATCGTGGGGACCCCCGCCCGGTCGCCCCAGACCTTCAGTTGGTCGATGGCGGCCGCCCGGAAGGTATCGCCGGCGGCCAGAATCACCTTCTTGCCCTTCTCCACCCGGAGGTGATGGGCCAGCTTGCCGATGGTGGTGGTCTTGCCGACGCCGTTGACGCCGACCACCAGGATCACGGTCAGCCCGCCCTCCACCAGCCGGAGCGGGGCGATCCCCTCGCCCAGCCGCTGGGCGATCAGCTCCTTGAGGACCGGCAGGAGCTCCTCGCCGTTCTTCAGCCCGCGGCTCCGGGCCTCCTTGCGGAGCTGCTCCACCAGCTTCGTGGAGGTGGCTACCCCCACATCGCCCTGGATCAGCGCCTCCTCCAGTTCCTCGAAGAGCTCGTCGTCGATCTTGCGGAAGACGCTCATCACCGTGTTGACACGCCCCATCAGGGCGTCCTTTGTCTTGGACAATCCTTCCTTCAGCCGGTCAAAGAATCCCACTGGGCTCGCTCCTTCATATGGACTCCACTCTCACCCACCAAGTCTATCCTACCGAGCAGGAAGAAGCCAGTTCAGAACCGACTCGACGCCCAGCAGCACCACCACCAGGAAGACCAGGAGAATCAGGTAGACCCAACCGGGTACCCGCTGCTCTCCCTCTTCGCCGGTGCGCTTATCGTCGCTCATCTAGCTCGCCTCCCGCTCCAGGTCCACCAGCCGCACCGAGACCACCTTTGACACACCGGTGCCCTCCATGGTGACCCCGTAGAGGGCGTCAGCCACCTCCATGGTGCCGCGCTGATGGGTGATACAGATGAACTGGCTGCCGCCTGCGGCGTAGTTCCGCAGGTACTTGCCGAACCGCTCCACGTTCGCTTCGTCGAGCGCCGCCTCCACCTCGTCGAGGACGACGAAGGGGGTGGGCTTGACCCGCAGCAGCGCAAAGAGCAGGGCGATGGCGGTCATGGCCCGCTCGCCGCCCGAGAGCAGGCTGAGGGTCTGGGGCTTCTTGCCCGGCGGCTGGGCGATGATCTCGATGCCGGTCTCCAGCAAGTCGTTCTCGTCCACCAGGACCAGGTCGGCCTTGCCGCCCTCGAAGAGCTCCTGGTAGACTCGCTGGAACTCCCGCCTGATCACGTGGAAGGAGTCCACGAAGTGGCTCTTGATCCGCTTGTCGAGCTCTTCGATCGCCCGGTAGAGCGATCCCTTCGCCTCCTCCAGGTCGCCCTGCTGGCCGGTGAGGAAGGCGAGCCGCTCCTGAGCAATCCGGTAATCCTCGATGGCGGCCAGATTGACCGGGCCCAGCTCCCGAATCTGCTCCCGCAGTTCGTGAATGCGGGCCCTGGCGAACTCGATCTCTCCCTCCGGGAGCGCCAGCTCCACCACATCGGCCGGGGTGAGGCCGTACTGCTCCTGGAGCCGGCTCACCAGGTTCTCCTGCTCCAGCTTCAGCCGGGCCTCCTCCACCTCGCCTGCCTGCAGCTTGTTCTGGGTCTCGGTCTGGGAGCGGCGCAGGGTGCGCATCTCCCGGTCGCGGGCGTTGGACTGCTCCATCGCCTCCAGCTTGCGGGCCTGCACCCGCCCCCGCTCCTCCTCCAGCGCCCGCTTGGCCTGGCCGGCCTCCTCGGCCTCCTGCCGGGCGGCCACCAGGTCGGCGGCGATCTGCTCGATCCGCTCCGCCAGCGCCGCCTGCTCCGCCTGCTTGCCCGCCTCCTCGGCCTCCAGCGCCGTGGCCTCGGCCCCCAGGCGTGCCCGCTGGCCGCTCAGGCCGCGCAGCTGCTCGTGCAGCTCCGCCAGCTTGACCTGCAGCCCGGTCACCGCCTGCTGTCGCTCCGCCAGCGCCCCGGCCCGCGCCTGGCCCTCGGCGATCAGCTGGGCCACCTCGGCCTCCAGCCCCTGCCGCTCGGCGGCCAGCCCGGTCAGCTCGGCCCGCAGCGCCTCCGCCTGGGCCCGGCGCTCCGCCACCTCGGCCTCAATCGCCGCCGCCTGCTGGGCGTGGGTCTGCAGCAGCTGCTCCCAGCGCCGGATCTCGCCGGTCAGCCGGTTCGCCTCTGCCTCGGCCTGGGTGATCTTGGTCTCCACCGCCCGCAGTGCGCTCTCCCGCTCCTGGACCTGGGCGGCAATCTGGCTGCGCCTCCCCTGCTCCGCCTCGTAGGCCTGCCGGGCGGCCGCCAGCTCCTGCTTCAGTTCGGCGATCTTCGCCGATAGTTCCTCGCGCTCCCGCTCCCGGGAGAGGAGGCCCGCCCCCTGTCCGCCGGTCGAGCCGCCGGTCAGGGCGCCGCCCGGGGCGAGCAGTTCGCCGTCGAGCGTCACCACCCGGTACCGCTGGCCGGTCTTGCGGCCAAAGGCGAGGGCCGCATCCATATCTTCTGCAATCAGCGTCCGGCCCAACAGCGAGGCAATGGCCGGGCGGAACCTCTCCTCGAAGCGAACCAGATCGAGGGCGACGCCGATGATCCCCGGCGCGCCTGCAAACTCCCGCTCCTCGTCGGGCCGGTATCCGTTCGGGCGAATCGTGTTCAGCGGCAGGAAGGTGGCCCGCCCGCCGCTGCTGCGCTTCAGGTGCTCGATCGCCTGCTTGGCTCCCGTGTCGGTGGCGGTGATCAGGTTCTGAATGGCGCCGCCCAGGGCGATCTCCACCGCCTTTTCATAGCGCGGCTCCGTCCGGATCACCTCGGCGACGGTACCCAGGACCTCTGCGGCCCACGGCGCCCCCTTCTCACGGCCCTGGAGGACCGTCCGTGTGCCCTTCTGGTAGCCCTCAAAGGCGTTGATCATCTCCTCGATCGTCCCCAGGCGGGAAGAGGCCGCCTGGATCGCTTCCCGCACCGCCGAGCCCTGCTGCTGGAGCTCCTGGAGCTTCTGCTCCGAGTCCTGACGCTCGCTGCGCAGCCGGACCAGCTCCGCCTCCAGGGCGACCCGCTCGGCCTCCAGGGCCACCTGCTCGGCGCCCTTGGCCGCCACCTGCTCCCGGGTCTGAGCGGCGTCTGCCTCGGCCCGCTCCCGCTCACCGGCCAGCCGGGAAAGCCGGGCCCCGGCCTCGTCGGCCGCCCGGTCGGCGCCCAGCGCTCCGTTCTTTCGCTCCGCCTCCAGCTGCAAGATGGCGACGATCCGCGCCTTGCGCTCCTCCACCGCCGCCTGGGCGGCCTGGCTCTCCGCCTCGACCTCCCGCCGGCCCTCCTCCAGGGCGGCCAGCTTCTCTGCCAACTGGGCGCCGTTCTGCTCCACCGCCGCCACCTGCTCGGCCAGGTTGGCCAGCTCCGTGGCGACCGCCGCCCGCTTGGCGGCCACCGCCTCGCTCTCCCGGAGAATCCGCTGCTGGTCGAGCTGGACCGACCGCTCCTCCTGGTGCGAGAGCGCCAGGCGGCCCTCGGCCCGCTCCAGGCGGCCGGTGGCCTCCGCCAGCCGGACCGAGAGGACCGACAGCTCCTCGTCGAGCGCCTCCACCAGCTGGCGGACCACCTCCGCCGCCTCCTCGCCGGCCTGCATCTTCGCCTCGATCTCCTGGGCGCGCCCCGACAGTTCGGCGTTCAGCTCCAACTGCTTCTGCAGCCGGGCCGAGAGGTGCGACAGCTGGTGCGCCAGCAGCCCGACGTCGAGCCGGGTCAGCTCGGCGTCAAGGCCGGTGTAAATCTCGGCCTTGCGGGCCTGCTCCGCCAGCGACTCCATGTTGCCGCTCAGCTCGGTGATAATGTCGGTGATGCGCAGCAGGTTCTGCTCGGTCTCCTCCAGGCGCCGCTGCGCCTCCCGCTTGCGCGCCTTGTAGCGGGCGATGCCCGCCGCCTCCTCGAAGAGCGCCCGGCGGTCCTCGGGCTTCGAGGAGAGGATCTCGTCGATCTTCCCCTGCCCGATAATCGAGTAATTCTCCTTGCCCACACCGGTGTCCAAGAAGAGGTCGTGGACATCCTTCAGACGGCACGGCACCTGATTGATAAAGTACTCGCCCTCGCCCGAGCGGTCGACCCGGCGGGTGACCATCACCTCGGTGAAGCCCATGCCCAGCTTGCCGTCGCTGTTGTCCAGCACCAGTGAAACCTGGGCGAAGCCCATCGCCCGCTTGCCGTCGCTGCCGGCGAAGATCACGTCGGCCATCTGCCCACCCCGCAGCGCCCTGGCCGACTGTTCGCCCAGGACCCAGCGGATCGCATCCGAGACATTCGACTTGCCTGAGCCGTTCGGCCCGACAACCGCCGTAATGCCCGGTGTAAACTCCAATTCGGTCTTCTCTGCGAAGGACTTAAACCCGAAGATCTCTACTCGCTTGAGGTACAACTCGCTGCCTCCTTGAAGTAGGGGGGAGGATACAGCCCCAACAGGTAACAGGGCGCCGGGAACCGCTTTCACCCGGCGCCGGTGCAGAAGAATCTGTTCGACACCGGCAAGGCTCCATCCTTCTCCGGCAAACAAACGCCGCCGCCCGGGCAGGGCGGCGGTCATTGTGTTGTTTGGATTCTCCCCATCGGATCCGATTCCTATCGCGGCTCGATAATAAAGCGAATCGCCGTTCGCTCCTCTCCCTCGATCGCGATCTCTGCAAAGGCGGGAATCGCAACCAGATCAATCCCGTTCGGCGCCACATACCCCCGCGCGATGGCAATCGCCTTCACCGCCTGGTTCACGGCACCGGCACCCACCGCCTGTACCTCCGCAGACCCCTTCTCCCGCAATACCGCTGCAAGCGCGCCGGCCACCGACTTCGGCTTCGAAGTTGCTGACACCTTTAGTACTTCCATTGATAATTTCCCCCCAAACAGATAAGGCTAGCGCTACATTCTCAGGGCCGCATATTAATCTTGTATCTTCTATTCTTGCTATGCGATCTTTTTCCTCTAATCATGAGTGCCTTCTTTTTCGAAGAGTGTGTCAACATTCAGCGTAGGAATCAAGAAAGGGCCGACCCCCTTCGGGTTGGCCCTTTTTAAACACTATTGGCTATTTTCCGTCCATTTGACCAGCTAACGCCTCCCTCGCCGACTCCTGTTCGGCCTCCTTCTTGTTCCGGCCCCAGCCGGTACCCAGCAGGGTCCCACGGAAGTAAACGCCCACCTGGAACCGCTTGTTATGGGCAGGTCCCTCCTCGGCCAGCAGGCGGTACTGGGGCGCCTCCGCCCCCTCCCGCTGAAGCCGTTCCTGCAGATGGGTCTTGTAGTCAATCCGAACCTGACCGTGCCGGGCGGCGACCACCACCGGCTCCAGTTGCCGCATGACGAACCGCCTGGCCGTCTCCAGCCCGCCGTCAAGGTAAAGCGCCCCGACAATCGCCTCGAAGGCGTCGGCCAGAATCGAATCCCGGTCCCGCCCGCTAACCGCCTCGCCCTTCCCGAAACGCATCAGCGCCCCTACCCCGAGCTGGCGGGAGCAGCCCGCCAGCGAGGGCTCGCAGACGACAGCCGCCCGCAGCTTGGTCATCTCCCCTTCCGGCAGGTTGGGGTAGCGCTCGAAGATGTGCTGGGCGACCACCAGGCCGACCACACTGTCGCCCAGGAACTCCAGACGTTCGTTGGCCCGTGCCCGCGGGTGCTCATTGGCATAGGTGGTGTGAGTCAGGGCCTCCAGCAGGAGCGCCCCGCTCTGGAACCGGTGCTCCAGCACCTCGGTGGACCACCGCTCCAGCGCCTGGTCGGAATGCGTCACGGACCCGATCCCTCCTTACCCCTCCCACCGCCGCACGATCACGGTGGCGTTCTGGCCCCCGAAGCCGAAGGAGTTGGAAAGCCCCACCTCCACCTGTGCCCGCCGCGCTTGGTTCGGCACGTAGTCCAGGTCGCACTCGGGGTCGGCGACCTCCTGGTTGATCGTGGGCGGCAGAACGCCCTCCCTCACCGCCATGACCGTGGCGATCAGCTCCACCGCCCCGGCGGCGCCCAGCAGGTGCCCGTGCATCGACTTGGTCGAGGAGATGGCCAGCTTCCGGGCGTGCTCCCCGAAGACCGCCTTAATCGCCCGGGTCTCGGCGATATCGCCCTGGGGGGTCGAGGTCCCGTGGGCGTTGATATACCCCACGGCAGAGGGCTCCAGGCCGGCGTCCTTCAGGGCCCGCCGCATCGCCCGCGCCCCGCCCTCGCCGTTCTCCGGCGGCTGGACCATGTGGTAGGCATCGGCGGCGGAGCCGTAGCCGATGATCTCGCCGTAGATGCGTGCCCCGCGCTCCAGGGCGTACTCCAGCGACTCCAGCACAACAACGCCCGCACCCTCGCCCATCACGAACCCATCCCGCTCCTTGTCGAAGGGCCGGGAGGCCTTCTCGGGCTCCTCGTTCCGGGTCGAGAGGGCGTGCATGTTGTTAAAGCCCGCCACCGAGATCGGCAGAATCGAGGCCTCCGAGCCGCCCGAGACCATCAGGTCGGCACGCCCGGCCAAGATGGCGTGGTACGCCTCGCCAATGGCGTTGTTGGCCGAGGAGCAGGCGGTGACGGTGGTCATGTTTGGCCCCTGCAGCCGGAACTGAATGGCGATCATGCCTGCCGCCATGTTGCTGATCATCATCGGCACCATGAACGGGCTGACCCGCTTATTTCCCTTCTGCATCAGAACCCCAAGTTCCTCGCTGAAGGTCTCCATTCCGCCAATGCCGCTGCCCAGGTAGACGCCGCACCGCTCCGGATCCAGCTCGTCCACGTTCAGCCCCGCATCGGCCCAGGCCTGCTTGGCCGCCGCCACGGCGAACTGGGTGTACCGGTCCATGCGCCGCGCTTCCTTCCGGTCCAGGTGCTCCGCCGGCACAAACCCCTTGACCTCTGCCGCAATCTTGACCTCAAACTCGGTGGTATCGAACCGGGTAATCGGCCCCACACCGCTTTTCCCCGCCACCAGCCCGTCCCAGAACTCCGAAACAGAAAGACCCAGCGGGGTAATGGCACCCATCCCCGTGATCACAACACGCCTTGCCATTCAGTCTCGCCTCCTGCTTACAGTTGGGTCTTTCCGGACATTTGCCACGGATTTCACGGATTTTTCACGGATTTACACGGAATTGCTTCTCAGTTGAGTAGAGAAAGCGCTCCGCAGTAGCGAAGACGCCACACAGAGGTGAAACATAATTAATATATAATAATCCGGTTCATCCCCTGCGGGGGCCTACAAATCCGTGATAATCCGTGTTTAAATCCGTGAAATCCGTGGCACTGCCCCATAAGACCCCACTTCTATACAAAAAGTCCCGCACCGGCGCCACGTAGAGCGAGCGTCGTTACGGGACTTCCTTGCGTTCACTCGATGCGTCGATCTGGCTTACTGGTGCTCCTTGATATACTGGACCGCCGCGCCGACAGTCGTCAGCTTCTCGGCATCCTCGTCGGGGACTTCGATCTCGAACTCCTCCTCGAGCGCCATGATCAACTCCACGATGTCGAGGGAGTCTGCGCCGAGATCCTCGATGAAGGAGGACTCGAGGGTAACCTCGTCCTCTTCCACCCCGAGCTGATCCACGATAATAGCCTTAACCTTCTCAAAGAGATTCTCGTTGGCCATGGGTAGGTTCACCTCCTCTCAAGGGTTCGGCACCAAGTACCGGAGACTTGCTTACACAGCGGTTGCCCGCTAATACATGGTCAGGCCACCGTCGATTGCCAGCGTCTGCCCGGTAATATACTCTGCCCCGGGACCGGCCAGAAATACCACGGCAGCGGCTACCTCTTCGGGCCTGCCAAATCGCTCGAGCGGAATCTGCTTCAGGTAGCTCGCCCGCTGCTCCTCGTTCAGCTCGTGGAGCATCCCGGCATCGATAGCGCCGGGCACCACGGCGTTGACCGTGATGTTCCGGCTGCCCAACTCCCGGGCGACCGAGCGGGTCAGACCGATGAGGCCCGCCTTGGCAGCCGAATAGTTCGCCTGCCCTGGCACCCCCAGCAGCCCGCTGACCGACCCGATATTGATGATTCGCCCGAAGCGGGCCTTCATCATGGGGCGAGTCACCGCCTTGGTGCAGAGGAAAACGCCCTTGAGGTTGGTGTCGAGGACCGCATCCCAGTCCTCTTCCTTCATGCGCATCAGAAGCGTGTCGCGCGTGATGCCGGCGTTGTTGACGAGAATGTCGACCTTCCCGAACCGTTCAGTGGTCGCCTTGACCAGCGTCTCGGCGCCCTCGCTGGTGGAGATGTCGGCCTGCACCGCCATCGCCTGCCCACCGGCCTCTGTGAGGCTGCTGACCAGTTCCTCCGCCGCCTGGGCATTGCGGGCGTAGTTGACTACCACCGCGGCTCCCTCGGCGGCCAGAGCGGCGGCAATCGCCCGCCCGATGCCGCCTGAGGCACCGGTTACAATTGCCACCCGATTGGCTAGGACCATCTTAGCAAACCCTCCCTACGGAATCAAGCACTTTACCCAGTGTCTGGACGTCCTCGACGTTGAATACTCTGACGCTTCTGTCGATCTTCTTCATGAAAGACGACAGCGCCTTGGAGGGTCCAACCTCGATAAAGGTCTCCACCCCGTCGCCGATCAACCGGCGGATGGATTCCTCCCAGCGCACGGGCTTGGAGACCTGCTCGATCAGCAGGCCGCGGATCGCCCCCGCATCGGTGACGTAATCCGCCGTCACGTTGGCCACCACCGGCACCCGGGCGTCCTGGAGGACGACCTCGTCAAGAGCGCCGGCCAGCATCTCGCCGGCCCGGACCAGGAGCTTGGAGTGGAAGGGGGCCGTCACCGATAGCTTGACGGTCTTGCCGCCGGCGGCCGATGCCAGCTCCATGGCGTGGGCCACCGCCTCGGTGTGGCCCGAGATCACGATCTGGCCGGGGCAGTTGTAGTTGGCCCCCTCCACGTGCAGCCCGGTCTGGGCCGAGGCATTGGCGCACAGCTGATCGACCTCGGCGTTCGACAGGCCGAGAATCGCCGCCATGCCGCCCATGCCAACGGGGACCGCCTCCTGCATATAGGTGCCCCGCTTGCGCACCAGGGGAACCGCCTCCTCAAAGGTCAGCACCCCTGCGGCCACCAGGGCGGAGTACTCGCCGAGCGAAAGCCCGGCGACCACGTCAGGCTTGATGCCCTGCTCGGTCAGCAGGTCGAGGCAGGCAAGCGAAAAGGCCAGAATCGCCGGCTGCTGATTGGCCGTCTTCTTCAGCTCCTCCTCAGGCCCCTCCCAGCAGAGGTGTGTCAGGTCGAAGCCCAACAGCTCGTTCATCTGCTGGAACCGGCGCGCCACAGAGGGAACCTGGCTCGCCAGTTCGCGCCCCATCCCCACGTACTGAGCGCCCTGACCCGGGAAAAGAAATGCAACCTTCGACATGCGTTTTCCTGCCTCTTTCTCTTATCGCGCGCTTCAGGCCCATTCTTGCCCGGAGCCGCCAAACTTAGTCACCGGCCGTAACCTGCCCCCAGCGGGCTGCGCTCGGTGCCGGGCCGCCCCTACACCTCGTAGAAGGCGAAGCCCACGGTACCGGGACCGGCGTTGGTAGCCACCACCGGGCCGATCTCGGCCACGAAGGACTCGTTGACCTTGTAGATCTTCTTCAGCTCGGCCAGCCAGGCTTCCGCCTCGGCCTGCGCCTGGGTGTGCAGCATCGCCACGTTGACCGTCCGGCCGGCGGGGACCCGCTCCTGGGCCAGCTCCAGCGCCCGGGGCAGAACCTTCGACTTGCCGCGCACCTTGTCGGCGGGCGCCACGAGGCCTTCCTTGTCGACCTGAAGGATCAGCTTGATCCCCAGCAGGCCGCCCAGCAGCGCCTGGGCCTTCCCGATGCGGCCGTTCTTCTGCAAGAACTCCAGGGTGTCCAGGGTGAAGAAGATGTTCATGCGCTCGTAGATCTTCTGGATCTCCGGGACGATCTCTTCCACCGTCTTGCCTTGCCGGGCCATCCGGGCAGCGGCGATCGCAACCTGGCCCAGGCCCAGGGAGACCGACTTGGTGTCCACCAGGGTGATCTTGGCCTCGGGCAGCATCTGCGCCGCGATCTGGGCGGAGTTCAGGGTGCCCGACAGGTTGGCGGAGAGGTGAATCGAGAGGATCTCATCGCCCTCGGCGTGGATCTTCTTATACAGCTCCAGGAAGTCGCCCGGGGCCGGCTGGGCGGTCTTCGGGTGGTGGGGGCTCTGCTTCAGCTTGGCCCAGAACCCGGCGGAATCCATCTCCACGACATCAAGGAAAGACTCCGGACCGAAGTGGACTGTCAGAGGGACGAACTCGATGCCGTACTCCTTGCGCAGCTCCGGTGACAGGTCGGATGTGCTGTCGGTGACAATGCGGATTCCCATCTGTCGAAGACCCCCTTCTGCTTATTTCCCCCACCGCATGGCGATGGCGCCCCAGACCAGACCAGCACCGAAGGAGACGAAAACCAACAGGTCGCCGTCCTTCACCCGCCCCTCCTCCAGCGCCTCGCAGAGCGCCACGGGAATGGAGGCCGAAGAGGTGTTGCCATACCGGTCCAGGTTGATCACAACCTTATCGGGTCCGATCTCCAGCCGCTTCATCGCATTCTCGATGATGCGGGTATTGGCCTGATGCGGCACCAGCAGATCGATGTCGCGCACCGTCAGGCCGGCCTTCTCCACCACCTGGATGGTCGCCTCGTTCATCACCCGAACGGCGAACTTGAAGACCTCCTGCCCGTTCATCTTGACAAAGTGAAGCTTTTCGGCCACCGTCTCCGGCGAGGCCGGGTTCCGGGAGCCGCCCGCCGGCAGGAGCAGATGCGGACCGCCCGCCCCCTCGGAGCCGAGCACCGAAGAGAGAATCCCCCGGCCCTCGCTCACCGGCTGCAGAATCGCCGCTCCGGCGGCATCGCCGAAGAGGACGCAGGTGTTCCGGTCGGTCCAGTCGACCACCTTGGAGAGCAGTTCCACACCGATCACCAGGGCGCAGTTGTACAGGCCGCCGGCAATGGTCTGCTGGGCCATGACCGCCCCGTAGATCCAGCCGGGGCAGGCTGCCGAGAGGTCGAAGGCCGCCGCCCTCGTCGCCCCGATCGCATCCTGCACGATGCAGGCGGTCGATGGGAAGGGCATATCGGGCGTGACCGTGGCGCAGATGATCAGGTCGATCTGGTCGGGGGTGACCCCCGCCATCTCCATGGCCCGCCTGGCCGCCACGATGGCGTAATCGGAGCTGGCCTGATCAGGCTCAGCGATCCGCCGCTCCCGGATACCGGTCCGGGATCGGATCCACTCATCGGAGGTCTCCACCAACCGCTCCAAATCAGCGTTGGTGACAACCTTCTCCGGCACGGCCATGCCGATGCCGGTGATGCCAACGGGGCGCAGACTCATTCGGGATCCCCCTTACTCTTCGCTTGTTGCCGGCGCTGCGTGCGCCGCGATGGAGGCCCCGAGCTTCTCGATCACCTTGCCCTCCAGGGCTTGCTTCATCACGCGGAGGCCGCTCTTGATCCCCTTGGCCTCAGAGGAGCCGTGGCACTTGACCACCGGCGCCTTCAGGCCCAGGAGCAGGGCCCCGCCGTACTCCGTGTAGTCGAACTTCTTGGCCATCTGCTTGAGCGCCGGCTTGGCCAGCGCCGCCCCGATGGTGGCGATGGTCGTAGAGGTGAGCGCTTCCTTCATGGCCTTCATTAATGCCATGCCGACGCCCTCGAAGGTCTTCAGGAAGATGTTCCCCGGGAAGCCGTCGGTCACCAGCACGTCGCAGGCGCCGAAGGGGACATCGCGCCCCTCCATGTTCCCGATGAAGTTGATGGACTTTACCTCTTTGAGGAGCGGATAGGTCTCCTTGGTGAGGGCGTTGCCCTTGCCCTCCTCGGTGCCGTTGTTCAGGAGCGCCACGCGGGGCGAGGCGATCCCCAGGATCTCCCGTGCGTAGATGTCGCCCATTAAGGCGAACTGCACCAGCCACTCGGGCCGGCAGTCGGGGGTGGCCCCCACGTCGAGCACGAAGACCGGTTCCTTCACCGTTGGGAAGATCGTGCCCAGGGCGGGCCGCTCGATCCCCTTCATCCGGCCGATGCCCAGGGTCCCGACCACCACCACGCCGCCGGTCGAACCGGCTGTCAGCATGGCGTCGGCCTTGCCCTCCTTCACCATTCGCCCGGCGACCACCATCGAGGCGTCCTTCTTGGACCGGAAGGCCCGGGTGGGCTCCTCGTGGGTGGTGATCACCTCGGAGGCGTGAACCACGGAGACGTTGGCGGGCAGCCCGCCGTGTTTGGCCGCCTCCTGCTGAATCCGGGACTCATCGCCCACCAGCATGTAGCTCAGGTGGGTCCACTCCTTGGCCGCGGCAATGGTGCCCGCGACCTCGGCGCCCGGGGCGTTGTCACCGCCCATGGCGTCGATGGCGATCCGCATGCTCATTCCTTGTCGCCTCCCGCTACCCGGGTCGGCTCCACCGCAAAGACGGAGAACTTGCCCCGGAATACGCTCTCTGTTCCGACGCGTGTTTCGACGAGTACAACGTGCTGGGTGCGACGGGTCCGGATCACTTCGCCCTTGGCTACCAGCTTCTCGCCTACGGTAACCGGGCGCTTGAACTTGACATTGGCCAGGCCGGTCAGCACCACATCGGCGTCGATCAGGGCGATGGCCAGCGACTCGGCCTGTGCAAAGATATACTGGCCGCGCACTACACGGCTCCGCTCGAAGACCATCTCGTCGGTGGTCTCCAGAATCGAGATCCCGCGCTCGCCGAGGGTAATGTCGATCAGTTCTCCGACGATTTCCTTGGAGCCCATCGATTTGACAATGCCGTAGGTCCGCTCGGCGACGGACTTGGTCCGCTCCCGCAGTTCCGGGATGGCGAGGGCCAAACGGTCCAGCCGAATGGTCTGGATGCTGACACCAAAGAGATGCGCCAGCTCTTCATCGCTGAGGAAAGGGTTCTCACGGATCTTCTCCCGCAACGCCGCCTGCCGGTCACGCTTTTTGACCCCCGAGGTCACGCTCCGTCCACCTCGCCTTGTTGCATTGTCGTTGTGTGCGGTATTAACAGCAACTTCGATGGGACAGTTCTAAAACGTGGTTTTAGTATCTGGTGGTAATTATACCGACTGGAGCCGGGCCAAGCAATACCTTTTTCCTCCCCTGGCGGGATCTTGGGGGGCCGGGCAAAATGTGAACAGGACCAGGGGCGTTCAGCTCCCTGGTCCTGCTTGTTGTGTATGAGGGCGTTACTCGGCCGCCGCAGCCTCCTTGTTGATCACCTGCCGCCCCTGGTACTGGCCGCAGGTCGGGCAGACGCGGTGCGGGAGGGTCGGAGCCTTGCAGTTGGGGCAGGTGCTCAGGTTCGGAACCTCGACGCGGAAGTTGTGAGCGCGCCGGGAATCCCGACGGGACTTGGAGACCTTTTTCTTCGGAACCGCCATGCTGGAATACACCCCTTTCACATCTCCGTCAGTTCACATGACGGACCCGAGAGCCGTGTCCCGGGGGGAATCTAGGAATTGGAATCCGGCTTCCGGAGCAGATCCTTCAGCGCCGCAAGCCGGGGATCTACAGCTTCCCGGTCGCCCTCGCACGCGCAGTCACCCTCGTTGAGGTTGGTGCCGCAGGTGGGGCAGAGCCCCTTGCAGTCCGCATCGCAGAGCGGCTTGATCGGCAGTTCGAGCAGGATATTTTCACGCAGCGGGTCGGTCAGGTCGATCTCATCGCCTGTGTAGAAGCTGACCGTCCGCCCGGATTCCTCCTCCTCGTCCTCCTCCGCTCGCCCTTCACCATGGCCCGCCTCGATGAACTCCTCTTCAAAGAAGACGTCGAGCGGCTCTGTGAACTCACCCAGGCAACGGCCGCACACGAGGCTGGCCTCCCCGGAGAGGTCGACCTTGACCAGAAGCCGGTCACCGGCGTTCCAGATCTCAGCCTCTCCCGTGAAGGGCTCCTCAAAGCGGACCTCCAGGCCCCCGAACTCGACCGACTCGAGCCGGGTTTCCACGGGGACCGTCTTGTGCTTGCCCGCCTCCAGCTTGATGTCGGCGATGTTGATCCGCAAGTCTCTCACCTCGAATCGCGCCCGCGGCTGACCCGCGGACACAAGCAGTATTATATAGAGCCATGCCTTTCTTTGTCAACCAAGGAGCCGCTTGTGGTGACAGGTTCTTCGCAATCGCCACGTCATCCTTTCATATGACCGGCAAGAATCGACCAGACGAGCCAGACGCCCACGGCGCCAATCAAGATGAAGCCGGTGTCAGCGATCGGGTACCGCTGCAGCAGCGACCGCTCGGCCCGGCTGGCGACCAGCGCTGTGCCGATGATCAGGCTGGCCAGCAGAATCGCGATCGCCAGGCGGTTGGCGATGGCCGAGAGGCGCCGCAGCGAGGGCTCCAGCCCGGTGAGATCCACCGGCAGGCGCAGTTCGCCCTCCTCCGCCAGCGTCAGCAGCCGGCTGACCTGGCGGGGAATCCGCAGCAGGTGCCGCCCGGTCTCCATGATCTCACGCCCGCCCCGCCGGAGCAGCCGCTCCGGGTGGAGCCGCTCGATCAGCACCTCCTCCGCGTACGGGGCGGCCAGGCCGACCAGTGTGGCATTGGGGTCGATCCGTCGGGCGACCGCCTCCAGGGTGGTCATCGCCTTCAGGAGCACGGCGTAGCCGGTGGGAAAGCCGATCTCGAAGCGGCGGACCAGGTCCATCATCTCCCGCAGGGCGGGAACGACCTCGATCTCCTTGAGCGGCAGTTCGCCGTACTTGCGCTGCAGCCGTTCCACCTCAACCCGCAACTCCGCCCGCCGGCGGATGCGGGAGAGCATGCCCATGTGGAGGATCGCCTCCACCACCCGGTCGGGGTCGTTGGTTACCACTCCCACCACATACTCTACCACATGATCTCGCATCGCGGGGGTCAGTTCTCCGACCATGCCCATATCGACGAAGACCAGGGTGCCATCGGGCTCGACAAACAGGTTCCCGGGGTGCGGATCGGCATGAAAGAACCCATCGCGCATCGCCATTTTGAAGAGCGCCCCGGCCAGCCGCCCGGCCAGCACCCCCGGCTCGATGCCGGCCTCCCGCAGCTCCGCCCCGTCGACCACCCGCAGCTCCGCCCCGTCGACCACCCGCAGCCCGCCCACCCGCTCAAGGGTGAGCACCCGGGGGGTGGTATGCTCCCAGTAGACCTGCGGAAAGCGGACCGTCTCGTCGCCGGCAAAGTTGGCCCGGAACCGGTCGGCGTTCTGTCCCTCCTGCACGTAGTCCAGCTCGGCTCGCAGCATGGCAGCGAACTCCCGGGCGATGGCCGGCAGCTGGTAGCGGCGCCCGAAGCGGGTGCGCCGGTGGGCCAGGTCGGCCAGGGCCAGCATCACGTGCAGGTCGAGCTCCACCTGCTCCGCCACCCCGGGCCGCTGCACCTTGAGCACCACCTGCTGCCCGTCGGGCAGCACCGCCGCATGCACCTGCCCCAGCGACGCCGCGGCCAGCGGCACCCGCTCCACCTGCCGAAAGCGCCCTTCCAGCGGCCCGCCGAACTCCTCCTCCAGCACGGAGCGAATCGCCTCAAAGGGAACGGGCTCCACCTGGTCCTGCAGCCGCTCCAGGCTGGCGATCACGTCGGGCGGCAGCAGGTCGCTGCGGATCGAGAGCATCTGCCCCAGCTTGACAAAGGCGGGCCCCAGCTCCTGCAGCGCCGCCCGCAGCCGCTCGCCCCGGCTCCCCCGCCCCGCCGGCCCCGCCGGCGCCAGCCCGCCCAGCCCCACAGCCCCGGCCAGGTAGCCGAAGCCGTAGCGCGAGAGGACCCGCAGTACGGTCCGATAGCGACGCAGGACCTCCCCTCGGCCAAAGCTCAAGACCCCTGCCCCCCGTGTGCGTGGAAGTTTGCGCCACTACTATGTGCGGAAGCGGAGCGGGCTATCCCCCAGGGGCTCTGCCGTTCTCCTCCCCGCGTTCAGTGGTTGGCAATGCCTACCGCTGCTCTCTCCGTCTGATTTGCTATGGTCCGGGCTGTCTTCGGGTAACGAGGGCGAAGCCTACTGGCCTGAGTGGCGACCGGTCCTGCCTGCGGTTGAGGCTCGGTGGCCGGAACGATTCCCTAGCCGCTATGCTGTACATCATCGGGCCGAAGCAGGGGAATGCAGCCGAGGGTCATCGCCTCCGGCTGCCATCTTATGCGACGCGATCCGTTTGTCAGGAACCAGAAGGCAGGGCCCGCGTTGCTTGCCCTGCCTTCTTTACTGTTATCCCTCAGCCACGTGACCGCATCCCGAATGTGATCCACGGGCACCACCTCGATCCGGGTGGCCACCCGCGCAGCCTCTTCGTAGTTGCCCCGCGGCACGAAGATCACATCCGCCCCGGCGGCCTCAGCGGTGTAGACCTTTTGCTCCACCCCGCCGATCACGCCCACCCCACCGTCGTACTCGATCGTCCCCGTACCGGCCACCACCAGGTTGCCAGAGAGGCCGTCGGGCGTAAGCTGGTCGATGATCTGCAGGGTGAACATCAGGCCGGCCGATGGGCCGAAGATGGGGCCCGAGTGGACATCTACCTTTACGGCGGCGTCATCGAAGACCAGCTCATCGTCAATCGTGACGCCCAGGGCAGCGCCCGTGCGGTTTGGGTCCTCCCAGGACCGGGTCGGCACCGTCAGCTCCAGGGTCTCCCCCTCGCGGCGGATCTTTACCGGGAGACGGACACCGCCAACATGGCTCTCAAGGATCCGGCGCAGTTCGTTCCGGTTCTGCACCGGGTGGTGGTCCATGCCAATGATCACATCGCCGGCCTTCAGGATGCCCCGGACCGGGCTGTCGGCCAGAATGCCGACGATGCGCACCCCGACGGCCCGCACCCCCTCGCCGAAGCCCAGCTGCTGGAAGGCGATGGCCTTGGCGGTCCGCTGGCTCTCTTCCATTAAGCGCTTGTTCCAGTCCAGGTACTCGGCGTAGTCCTGAAAGCCGCCCAGGTACTCGTCCCGGGTCTCCAGCACCGCCCGGTTGTCGAGCTGGGCGTAGATGTACCAGAACAGGTTGGCGGGCTGGGTATTGACCACCAGCATGTAGAGCCGGCTTCGGTGCCGCTCCCCTCCATCCACCGAGATCAGGCGGCTGGTATCGATGGCGGCTCCGGGTGCGGTGATGTAGAAGTCGGTGGGCGTGTAGACCAGGACAAAGCCCACAATGGCAACGAGGCTCGACAGCAGGAAGAGCCGCCGAACCCACGTGTCCAACTGCCGGAACCACTTGATCACCGCCCGCAAATGGGTTCCCTCCTCGACCCGCTAGAGCTGATTTCGCAGTTCCTCGCGGGCCTTGCGGACGGAGAGCGCAGCCTTCTGCGTATCGGCTGCAATCCGCTCCAGGTCGGGCTGTGTGCGGGCGAACAGCTCGTCGGCCCACTCCAGGGCGTTCTGCCGGATCTCCCGAGCAACCCGCTTGGCCTGGTCGATCAGCTCATCGGCCTGAGACTGGGCCTCCTTGGCCACCGCTGCCTCGCTGGTCAGCTTGGCGGCCAGCGCCTGCGCCTCCCGGATCGTCTGCTCGGCCTGCTCCCGCGATTCCCGGAGAATCGACTCACGGTCACGGGCGATCCGGTTCGCCTCGCGAATCTCCGCCGGAACCATCTCCCGCATCTCATCGACCAGGGACAGCAACTCGTCGGGGTCCACCAGAATCTTGCCGGTCAGCGGCACCTTTG
>JBMONB010000240.1:0-2236 GCA_049325315.1 Bacillota bacterium
CCCGGTGGCCGCACCGGCCCCGGCCCCGGCTCCGGCCCCCGCCCCCGCCCCTGCGCCGGCCCCCGCTCCCGCCGCCCCGGCAGCGCCGGTGGAGGGCGGTCAGGCGGTGCGCGCCCCCCTGCCCGGCCAGATTGTGAACGTCAAGGTCGAGGTGGGCCAGCAGGTCAAGGCGGGCGACCTCCTGCTCGTGCTTGAGGCGATGAAGATGGAGAACGACATCACCAGCCCGTTCACCGGCACCGTCAAGCAGGTGCTGGTCTCCAAGGGGGCCGCTGTCAGCCTGAACGACGCGCTGGTGGTGATCGGCTAGATGCTGCCTGAGCACCAAGTGGGAGGAGGGGCCCCATGAACCAGGAGCAGACTCGGGTCCCCGTCGAGGTTGTGGCGGCGATCACGGCGGCCATTGCTGCGGTCATCGACCAGCCCGTGGGGAGCTTCGCCATCACCAACATCCAACCGGTGCAGCAGCCGGCGCCGGCTATGCCCAGCGCATGGGCCAAGGCCGGTCTGATTCAGAGCCACCTGGCCCGGGCCGCCTTCGGCAGCCGGAGCCGGTAAGAGCGGACAGACGACCCACACAGATGGGGGAGGTAGAGGGGAACGATGTTTCAGAAGGTGCTGATCGCAAACCGCGGAGAGATCGCCATCCGGATCATTCGCGCCTGCCGGGAGCTGGGAATCAAGACCGTCGCCGTATACTCGGAGGCCGACAAGGACGCCCTGCACGTCCGCCTGGCCGATGAGGCCCACTACATTGGCCCGGCTCCGTCCAATCAATCCTACCTGTCGGTGCCCGCCATCATCACGGCGGCCACCGCTTCCGGGGCCGATGCCATCCACCCCGGCTACGGCTTCCTGGCGGAGAACCCGTTCTTCGCCGAGGCCTGCCGCCAGTGGAAGATCGCCTTTGTCGGCCCCAACCCGGAGGCGATCCGGGCGATGGGCCTGAAGGACACCTCCAAGGCGCTCATGAAGAAGGCGGGGGTGCCCACCATTCCCGGCTCCGACGGCCTGATCGAGACCGAGGCGGAGGCGCTGGCGGTGGCTGAGCGCATCGGCTACCCGGTCATGGTCAAGGCGACCGCCGGCGGCGGCGGGCGGGGTATTCGCATCGCCCACAACGCCGAGGAGCTGGTCCAGGCGCTCCAGAAGGCCGCCAGCGAGGCCGGCGCCGCCTTCGGCAACGCCGCCGTCTTCGTGGAGAAGTACATTCAGGTGGGCCGGCATATCGAGGTGCAGGTGCTGGGCGACCAGCACGGCAACATCATCCACCTGGGCGAGCGGGAGTGCTCGCTCCAGCGCCGCCGCCAGAAGATCGTGGAGGAGGCTCCCGCCCCCTTCATCTCCGAGGAGACCCGCCAGAAGATCCGCGCCGCAGGCGTGGAGGCGGCCCGGGCGGTCAACTACGACAACGCCGGCACCGTGGAGATGATCTACGACGACCTGACCGGCGAGTTCTACTTCCTCGAGATGAACACCCGCATTCAGGTGGAGCACCCCGTCTCCGAGGCGATTACCGGCATCGACCTGGTCAAGGCGCAGCTGCGGATCGCCTCCGGCGAGCCGCTGCCGTGGAAGCAGGAGGATATCATCTTCCGGGGCCACGCCATCGAGTGCCGCATCAACGCCGAGGACCCCGACAACCGGCTCTACCCGTCCACCGGCACCATCACCGCCCTCGAGGTCCCGGGCGGCCCCTGGACCCGCTGGGACGGCATGCTCTACAATGGCTACAAGGTGATGCCCTTCTACGACTCCCTGGTCGGCAAGCTGATCGTCTGGGGCGACAACCGGGAAGATGCCATCGCCCGGATGAAGCGGGCCTTAGCTGAGTTCAAGGTCGAGGGGATCAAGACCAGCGTGCCGGTGCATCAGCGGATTCTCGACGCCGAGGACTTCCGCACCGGCAAGTTCTCCACCGAATGGCTGGAGGGCTTCCTGGGCATAAAGTAGAAGTCCCAGCCAATTTCTGTGCATCTCGCAGGGATGAAGCGGAAGCCTCACGAATCTCTGCAACAGGTCCACCTGGAAAGAAACCCTTTCATTCCCGCTGAGAGGAGGGGCCCCCTGTGAGAGCGCTGAACTTCTACTCCTCCGTCTACCATGGCTTCCTGGTCAGCCGCGACAAGAGCTGCACCATTCGCCTGGGCGACAAGACCGAGAAGTACCATGACGGCGACGTGGTCCTCGTCACCTACGGCGACCGGTTCAAGCCCCGCAAGAAGGTCTTTACCGC
>JBMONB010000241.1:0-29799 GCA_049325315.1 Bacillota bacterium
GCGATGAGGTCAAGGCTGGGTTTGTCCAGTACGGCGGCATCTACCTGGTCTCCACCGGCGGCGCCGGCGCCCTGCTGGCCCGCACGATTGAGGCCGCCGAGGTGGTCGCCTACGAGGACCTGGGCGCTGAGGCGATTCGCCGGCTGAAGGTGAAGGACTTCCCGGCGATCTGCATCCACGACGCCCACGGCGGCGATCAGTACTTCACCGGCCAGTCCCAGTGGGTCAAGCCCGACGCCATGTTCAAGCCGAAGAAGCCCGAGGCGGGCGAGTAAGCGATACAACTTAGAAGAGCCACCTCCGCTCTCCTGCGGGGTGGCTCTTTTTGCTGGCTTGCTAGGCGAGGCAGACCTGGTTCCGACCAGCCTCCTTGGCCCGGTAGAGCGCCGCATCGGCCCGGTTGATCAGGTCGTGGTACTCCCCGCGGGCCCCTCCCTCACAGGCGGCCGCGCCCAGGCTAACGGTTACCCGGAGTCTCTCCCCACCCGCTTGCACCACGATCGTTTCGACCGCCTGGCGCAGTCGCTCAGCCACCGGCTCAGCCTCGCGGAGCGGGGTGTCGGGCAGCATAATCAGAAACTCCTCACCGCCATAGCGAAAGGCGAAATCGGTCTCCCGAATCGACTGCTTCAGGGCGGCGGACACGCTCTGAAGCGCCAGGTCACCCGTGGTGTGACCATAGGTGTCATTGATCTGCTTAAAATGGTCGACGTCTAGCAGAATCACCGTCAGCGGGTCCCCGGTGCGGCGAATGCGGAGCCATTCCTCCCGGAGTCGCTGGTCACAGAGCCGCCGGTTCCCCAGACCGGTCAGGTCATCGGTCACGGTCAATTCCCGCAGGCGCTCATTGGCCTCCTGAAGCGCTGCCTCCTTGCGCTTCACCTCGGTGACCTCCTTGTAGATCGCAAAGGCACCCGTCACCTTGCCAGCCGGAGAGCGGACCAGGTAGGTGTCGACCAGGAAGAAGCGCTCCTCGCCGTCGTCAATCGCGTAGGGTACCGCCCGCTCCTCGGCCTCTGTCTGGAGCGCCCGGCCGGCCAGGTTTCCCAGCAGATCCCGGGAGCGGCCCAGTGCCTGCTCTTCGGTCACCCCCGTCAGCCGTTGGGCCGCATGGTTCAACAGGGTAATCCTCCCCCTGCTGTCGACCCGGACGACCGGGTTTTCGCTCTCCACCACAATCAGCCGGTAGCGCTCGCGGTCGATGTTCATCTCACCCACGAGACGCCCTGCGACCAGGCTGATGCCGGCGTAGAGAATCGTGTGCTGCATGACCAGTGCGAGTATCGATCCCTCCAGGGGCGCGCCCCCCTGCTCTGCCAGCGAGATCGCCAGCACGGCGGCGAGGGAGCCCATGCCGGTGATCAGTCCGCCGGAGACCCCGAAGTCAAAAGCGGCGACCATGACCGCCACGAAGAACAGGTCATTGGAGGGATAGCCGAGGGCGAGCAGGTGGTAATTGTGCAGGAGAATCAGGGAGAAGAGCCCTAACAGGGTCATGGCCTTCAGTTGAAGCTGATACGGGGAGGGCGTTCGAAACCAGAGGTGTCGGAGCCCCATGAGTGCAGCGCCGGCCAGGAAATCCAAGGGGAGCACCAGGCTGGGGTACCAGTCAGGCCGTGAGAGCCAGTAGAGTGAAACGCCGATCTTGATGGCGAGAAAGAGCGAAAGAAGGCCCGCGCGCAGGCGGAAGCGGACAAGCGGGGTCTGCTGTAGCATAGGAAGGCCTCCTGAGGGCTAGATGGCATCGACTGTGGACAGGACTTCCCCCAGTTTACCAGAATCAGCTTGAAATCGTAATGTCGAATCTTGTCAACGATTGTCGAGTTCCATCCGAGTTTGTCCCGCGTCTAAGCACGGCTGCACCAGCAATCTGCGGGTGATTCGCCGGGGGTGGCAGAGCCCTGCCTGCGGATCGCGGCAGACCCGGCCGAGGTCTGTCGCTACACGGGGCGTGGCAACCTGGTGGCGGTGGTCTCCGACGGGACCGCTGTGCTGGGGCTGGGCGCCATCGGGCCGGAGGCGGCCCTGCCGGTCATGGAGGGCAAATCGCTTCTCCTGAAGGCCTTTGCCGGGGTGGACTCCTCTCCCCGACCTTTGGCGGCATCAACCTGGAGGATATCTCGGCCCCGCGCTGCTTCGAGATCGAGCGCAGACTGAAGCAGGAACTGGAGATCCCGGTCTTCCATGACGATCAGCACGGCACGGCGATCGTGGTAGCCGCCGGGGTCCTGAGCGCCCTGCGGGTGGTGGGCAAGGCTGCCGGCGCCTGGTGGAGGAGGGGGCTTCAGACGTACGGTAAGCAGGAGAGCGGCGCAGCGCAATCTGCGCCGCCGACTCCCACCCCGACCCATCTTCGTTACGAGATAAAACGTTTTTGTCTCCATTCTTCGAACTCAGAGGCTGATCTTTTCGTATCAGATGGTAGAAACCAACAGGAGGTGGGACGGTCCGTGGAGCATCAGGCGACCCGTAACGTCGCAGAGTCTGCCCGGGAGGCTGCAGAGGCAGGGGACTACACCAGGGCCGCGGCCCTCGCTGCCATTGTTGCGCCTGGCATGGAGATGCAGTTGGAGCAATACCGGCTGCGCATGCAGGACTACGAGAGGGCCTCTGCCGAGGGGGATTGGCGCAAGGCGTTGAGGGCGCTGGCCGATGCACGGCTGGCGGCGCTGGCGGCGGGGGTTTTTGGTCTGGAGCAGGTAGCCAACGAGCGGTTGTACGATTTGGTGAAGCAAGGTGAGGTGAGAAGATCATGACTGCGGCCCTGGCCATGCGTGACCTGATTCGGGCCTATGACGCCTTCGCCCGCAAGGACTGTCTGACCGCTACCCAGCTTGCCCTCAGGGCCGCTCACCGCCGGTCTAACCCGCCCGAGGTTCGCTGTGACGCCTATATGCTCCTTACCCTGACGGCGCTGCTGCTCGACAGCCCGGAGGGGGCGCTCTCCTATGCTGTGGGGGCGAATCTGCTGGCTTATAAGCTCGACGACGAGGAGGTCGAACAGCAGGCCGAGGCGATCCTCGACCTGGTGCTCGCCCAGTATCCGGAGCTAAGCACAGCTTCTGACATGAATCAGGAACATTAATATGGATCCTTTAGACTTATACTGCCCATTTTGTAGCCTTTTTTCGCTACATGGCTGATTTCCAATGGCAACGTTGTTGTGATAGAATTCCCTAGTGGAGAGAAGCGCCCGATGGGCCTCGCCTATCGGGCCTTTCCCTGTTTATTTTGCATTTGCACATGGAGGTGGGCGGATGAAGCTCTACGAGTACCTTGCTAAGCAGATGCTGGCCGAGCACGGTGTTCCCACCGGCGGTGGCATCGTCTGCACGACCCCGGAAGAGGCTGAAGAAGCTGCCCGCAAGATCGGTCCCTGCGCCGTGAAGGCCCAGGTCCTGGTCGGCGGACGCGGGAAGGCGGGCGGCATTAAGCTGGCCAATACCCCGGAGGAGACCAAGGCTCGTGCTTCCGAGATCCTGGGCATGAACCTGAAGGGCTACATCGTCGATAAGGTCCTGGTCGATCCGCAGATCAAGATCGAGAAGGAGTACTACGTCTCCATCACCCTCGACGGCATGGCCAAGCTCCCGCTGATCATGGCCTCGGCTGCCGGCGGCGTGGAGATTGAGTCGGTCCCCCACGATCAGATCGTCTTCTCCCATGTCGATGTAACCACTGGCCTCCTGCCCTTCCAGGCCCGGGAGATCGCCCGCCAGATCGGCCTGACCGGCGACCTGGCCAAGCAGTTCACCAAGGTCCTGGTGGGCATGTACAAGGCCTTCAAGAAGTATGACGCCGAGCTGGTGGAGATCAACCCGCTCGCCCTGACCGACAATGGCACCCGCCTCGTTGCGGCCGACGGCCGTTTCAACGTGGAGGATGACGCCCTGTTCCGCCACCCCGAGTTCCCGAAGGTCGAGGAGGGCACCGAGCTGGAGAAGAAGGTCAAGGCGATCGGCCTCGCCTTCGTCCAGCTGGAGGGCGATATCGCCGTTATGGCCAACGGCGCCGGCATGGCCATGGGCACCCTCGACGTGCTTTCCTATTACGGCGGCCGTCCGGCCAACTTCCTCGACGCCGGCGGCGGCTCCGGTGTGGAGCCCACCGCCCAGGCCTTCGACGCCCTGCTGGGCACCAACCCCAAGGCGATCTTCGTCAACATCTTCGGCGGCATCACCCGGTGCGACCTCGTGGCCGAGGCGATCATTCAGGTGAAGCAGTCGCGGGGCATCAACGTGCCGCTCGTGGTCCGCATGGTCGGCACCAACGATGTCCGCGGCCGTGAGATGCTGGCTTCGAATGGCATCCAGGCGTACACCGAGATGGGCGAAGCGGCCCGGGCTGTCGTCAAGGCTGCCTACGGGAAGGAGGCGTAAACCAACATGTCTGTCATCATCAACAAGGATACGCGCGTGGTGGTCCAGGGCATTACCGGCTCGCAGGGCCAGTTCCACACCGGCCAGATGATCGCCTTCGGCACCCAGGTGGTGGGCGGCGTCAACTTCGACAAGGCCGGCCAGGAGGTCCATGGGGTTCCGGTCTACGCCACCGTTCACCAGGCGGTGAAGGAGGGCGGCGCCAACGCCTCCATCATGTTCGTTCCGGCCCCCTTCGTGAAGGATGCCGCCTTTGAGGCGATCGATGCGGGCGTCAAGACCCTGGTGCTGATTCCGGAGCACGTGCCGACCCAGGAGACCATGGAGATCATGGCCTTCGCCCGGAAGCACGGCGTGCGGGTGATCGGCCCGAACACCTTCGGCCTGATCTCCCCCGGTGAGAAGGCCAAGATGGGCATTATGCCCAACCACATCTACAAGCCGGGCCCCGTGGGCATCGTCGCCCGCTCGGGCACCCTCTCCTATGAGATCGCCTTCAACCTGACCAACAACAACCTCGGCCAGACCACCGTCATCGGTATGGGCGGCGACCGGGTGATCGGCACCAACTTCGTCGATGCCCTTGAGCTGTTCAACGCCGACCCCGCCACCGAGGCGATCGTCATGGTGGGCGAGATCGGCGGCATTCAGGAAGAGCTGGCCGCCGAGTATATCAAGCAGAACGTCAAGAAGCCGGTGGTGGCCTACCTGGCCGGCAAGGCCGCCCCTCCCGGAAAGCGCATGGGTCACGCGGGCGCCATCATCGAGGGCAATCGCGGCACCTACGAGTCCAAGGTCGAGGCGCTCACCGCCGCCGGCGTCAAGGTCGCTTCCCTCCCCTGGGAGGTTGCGGAGCTGGTCAAGGCGGGCCTGAAGTAAGCGAGCAGCAAAAGGCAGCACCCAAACAACGGGGTGCTGCCTTTTTCGCGCCGCCAGCGCTCGTGGTAGTGGACCTTGTTGGCGGGCCGGCAGGCGATGCCGGTCGGGCGCCTGGGGGAGACCTACCGGGACGCGGTGGGCGGGCGCGTCTGAAATCGCTCGGGGGGCTTGCAGGAGAAGGCGAAATCCGAGAGAATCAGGTTGTGATGGCTCCGCTCATTGAGGTTCTCTCAACGCAGGAGGGATTGTTCAACAATGCTCAAGCCTGAGGTGGGTCACAGCTACCGGCTCGTCCGCGACCTGGAGGTGCGGGACGAGCATACCGGCACCCTGAAGCACCTGATTCGCAAGGGCGATGTGGTTAAGGTGAAGAAGATCGAGGAAGAGATGGACCGGATCTACCTGGAGGGCGTGCCGCTGCCGGCGGCGCTGCGAGCCTTCGGGATGCATATTCAGGCAGCCGGAGAGTAGCACCGGCACTCAGTGGGGCAGACCGAGCGGATCGCCGGTCTGCCCTTTTGCTGCCTTGACCATCACCACCAGGGTCAGCAGGGTGACCAGGAGACCGATCCAGCGGAAGCCCTCGGCTGTGCCGTGCCAGATCTGGTTGAGCGCAGGGATTCCGGTGCGGAACCAGAGAAAGTAGAAGAGTTTGGCCACCAGGGCGAGAATCAGCAGCAGGCCATTGGCCTGAACGGCCCAGACCAATCCGGCCCGGGCGTGGTGGTGCACAAAGGGCGAACGCTTGCGGCTGTACAGCCAGAGGGCCGCTGCCACCAGGAGCCCGCTGGGCACCGTGAAGACCCAGTCGGGTACCACCAGGGCGACCACCGGCACCCGCATGGCGCCGGTGTAGCAGAGCACAGCGGCCACCCGCTCAAGTGGGCGTGGCAAAATGAGACACCTCCGGGCGGTAGGGTTTCCCGGAGGTGTCGCTGCCATGCATCAGGGAAGCGGAAGGCGGCCAAACCGGGCAGACTAGCTGCATGGATCTTTACATCTTCGGGGCGGGCGCCTCGGCGGCAGAGGGCGCCCCCGCCACCCGCGACCTCTTCGCCAAGGCCTTCGGCTACCTCTCCCCTGCCTTCGACGACCGGGTCGCCCTGGTCTGGCGCTTTCTCGAGGCGGTCTTTGAGGCGCCGGTCGACAGGCCCGATGCCTTTGCTGCCCTGCCGCCGGTCGACGAGGTGATCAGCCTGGTCGACTGGTCGCTTCACGTCGACCAGGGGCTGGGCGAGTACGACCCTGCCCGGCTCTACCAGGTCCGGCGGGCGATCGAGCACCTGCTCTGCGCCACCCTCGACGCCGCCCAGGACCGCTGCCCCCGGCCGGAAGAGGGGCCCCATGCCCGCTTCGCCCGGGCCCTGGCGGACCGGCCGCCCGGCTCCTACGCCCTTCTCTCCCTCAACTACGACACCTTGCTCGACGACGCCCTGCTGGCCGCGGGGCTCCGCCCCGACTACGGCCTGGACCGCCCCACCGGCGGCCCGCTCCTCCTGAAGCTGCACGGCTCCCTCAACTGGGCCCACTGCGCCGCCTGCGACCAGATCGAGGTGGCACGGGAGCAGGTGGCCCACCTCCTGCCGCGGGTGGCGGGGCTCTCCTGCAGCCGCTGCGGCAGCCGGCGGCTGACCGGGGTGATCATCTCCCCCACCTGGCTGAAGCGCTACACCCTGCCCCCGCTGGCCCGGGTCTGCGACCTGGCCCTCCAGACGGTGCGGGGGGCCCGGCGGATTGTTTTCGCCGGCTACTCGCTTCCCCCGGCCGATGTGGCGATCCACCAGCTGATCCGCCGGGGGCTGCTCACCCGGCTTCACCGGGAGCGGCCCGAGATCGAGGTGATCAACCACCGGCCATCGGCACAGGTGACCGAGCGCTTCACCCGGCTCTTCGGACCCGATGTCCGGTTCGACTTCTCCGGTTTCCGCGGCCAGGTCTGAGCGAAACGAATTCCCTCTTCGCAATTGCGTTCTACCGATATACTATAAGATAGAATGACTTTCCAATGGGGTAGAAACATGCAGGCAGGTGGGGAGAGGCGTCCGATCGGGGCGTCCCATGCGGTATGGGGGACCGTCTTAACCGGGATTTCCGCCCTGGGCTTCAGCACCCTTCCGATCTTTGGGATGATGGCGTACGGAGCCGGGGGAAATGTGGTAACCTTGCTGGGTTACCGGTTCCTGCTGGCAGCGGCTGTGCTGTGGGCGTACATCGCCTGGACCCGCCACCGGCTCCCCGACCTGCGGACCGCGCTTGGCCTGCTCCTCATGGGCGGGGCCGGCTACACCACCATGTCGGCGCTCTACCTCTCCTCGGTGGAGGGGGACCGGCTCAGCCCGGCCATCGCTGCCCTGCTGCTCTACACCTACCCGGCCGTCGTCACCCTGCTGGCCTGGCGCTTTGACAGCTATCGCATGACCGGGAGCCAGGTGGCTGCTCTGCTCGGCACGCTGGCCGGGGTTGCGCTTGTTCTGGTGGGACCCGGTGGAGCGGTGCGCTTCACCTGGGCGGGCGCCGGTCTCGCCCTGAGCGCCGCACTGGTCTACGGCACGTACATTCTCTTCGGCAGCCGGGTCTCCCGGCGGACAACGCCCCTGGTGACCACCGCATTCGTCTCGACCGCTGCCGCCGCGGTGCTGCTGCTCTACGGGGCGGTGGCGGGGGAGCTCCGACCCATGCAGCCCGCCGGGTGGATGGCGGTCCTGGGCGCTGCTCTGCTGGCCACCGTGCTGGCGGTGCTCCTCTTCTTTGCCGGCATTGAGCGGCTGGGGCCGTCACGCGCCTCCATCATCTCCACCCTGGAACCGGTGGGCACGGCGGCGCTTGCCGCCATTCTCTACGGGGAACGGCTGGGATCCTGGCAGTTGATGGGCGGCGTGATCGTTCTGGCTTCGATTATCTGGCTACAGTCGCGCTCCACATGATTTTATCCGCAGATATTTTTATGGCCCGCGTAACCTTTTGGAGAACTCTCCGTTATCATTGCCGGAGAGCGTTCCGGGGGTGCGGGATCGACGGGAGGGACCGCCTACGCATCGCCGTAACGAATCAGAAGAACAATGGCTGGTAGAGAAGGCCAAGCGAGACCCCGAGTACTTCGGGGAACTCTATGACCTCCATTTCGATCGCATCTATGCGTACATCTACCGGAAGACAGGCGATCGCCAGGCGGCGGAGGATCTGACATCGGAGACATTCATGAAGGCCCTGGCGAATTTACAGGGCTACAAGTACACCGGACAGCCATTTGCTGCGTGGCTCTACCGGATCGCCTCGAACCTGGTGACGGACTATTATCGTGCTCGCAGGCCCGTGGCGTCGCTGGATGAAGGGCTTCAGACGGTCGCTCCCGGGGCTACCCCCGAGGAAGCGGCGCTGGCGCTCGACGACCAGCAGGCGGTAATCCGTGCCATTCAGACTCTCTCCCCTGACCAGCAAGACGTGGTGCTGATGCGGTTCTCCGGCGATATGAAGCTGAAGGATATCGCCACAGCGCTCGGCAAGACGGAAGGGGCTGTCAAAGCGCTCATGTTCCGGGCGCTGGGCAGTCTCAAGGGGAAGCTGACCGAAAGTGGGGTGCGGCCATGACCAGGGCTTATGACATCAACCAACTGATTGCCGAAGAGGCCTCCGGCCCGTCTGAGCGGCGCGCGCTTGAGGAGATGGCTCACCGGCTGGATGATACCCTCAGCGCCGATGTTCCTTATCGCCCCGAGTTCAAGGCCCAGCTGCGCAAGCAGTTGATGGCTCAGGCCCGCCGGCAGCTGACCCCGTGGTACCGGCGCCCCTCTTTCCTGGGCTCCTCTGTGGCGGTTGCAGCGGCCGCGGCGGTGCTCTTTGTCGGACTGAACATGTGGCAGCAGGACCTGCCCGAGATCGTTCCGGGGGCGCCTGAGGTGGCTCCCAACGAGAAGATCGCCCAGCCCCAGCCAGAGGCGCCGAAGGCCTTTCTGGTGAGCGAGCAGCTGCGCGATGTCCCCGTGGTCCATCTGGCAGATGAACCGCAGACCACGGCGGTGCTCAGCGCCTCCACCGCCGCCGAGGCCGGCCAGGGAATGCTCCAGTTGAAGCGGCTGACGGCCCGGCCCGACGAAGAGCAGTTCCGGACGATGGCGAACCGGCTCGCCTTCCGGGGTGAGAGCCGCCGGACCAGCGATGGCTGGATGATCACCGATGAAGCGAAGACCCTGACCATGACCGAGGACGGCAAGGTGGGGTACAGCAACAGCAGCCCGGCCGTCCCGCCGAATGCGCAGGAGATCGATGCGGACCGGGCACGCCAGGTCGCCCACCAGTTCCTCGACCGTGCGGTCCTGCCGATTCCCACCCGCCAGCCGGTGGTCACCCCCGAAGGGGAAGCCTTCACGGTGATCTACACCGAGATCGTGGAGGGGCGTCCTGTGGTCAACGCCCGGACGATCATTCAGGTGAACAACCAGGGGGCGGTGTTGAAGGCCGAGGCTTATGTCTCCTCCGGCACCAGCACCCAGGGAACCTACCAGGCCCTGACCGAGGCGGAGGGGCTGGCCGAAGCCCGAAGCGGCGGCGGTACCTTCGATCGGGCCGACCTGGTCTGGGTCCGGACCCCCGGCGACTCCACCGTCTACCTCCAGCCCTACTGGCGTGCCTACGGCACCGACTCAGCCGGGGCCCCGGTGGTCCGGTACGTCCCTGCACTGAAACGATAGCGCTTCTGAGACGCAAGAGCCTGCCCATGTGGCGGGCTCTTTTTTTTTGCCACGGTACCTTTCACCCCCCGTACCCTTCGGATAGTTAAGGATCTATCAAATTTCAGGAGATACTTTACAAGTTGGTGTGAATGGGGTATTCTGGAAGGTGTCGAGACTGGAAAAAGGAGGACATATTGGTATGAGACGGATGATCACGCTATTTCTGATTCTTGCCCTTCTCGTCGTTGGCAGCCTGCCGGTACAGGCGGCAGGTGGTCATGGTGGCATTCTGGTCGATGGCCGGGCGCTGCGCTTCGACGTGGAACCCCAGGTGATCGATGGGGTTCTCATGATCCCCATTCGGGCCGTGGCCGAGGCGATGCAGGGCAAGGTCACGTGGGACCCGCAGACCCGGTCCGCCACCGTCGCATCGGGTAACCGTACCGTGGTTTTCACCGTGGGCAAATCGACGGCGCTGCTCGATGGCCGGCCAATGATGCTCTCGGGCGAGGTGGCCATGGTGGGTGGGCGGACCTTTGTCCCCGCAAGCTTTCTGCTGATCTTCTACGGGGGGCGGCTCGATATTGACCACCCGGCGGTCCGCGACCCCAGGGCGATTGACCTGCTGCTGAAGAGTGTCCAGTACGCCCCGGCCCTCTATGACCTGGAGCTTCAGCAGGCAATGCACATGTCCGACGGGGTTATGACCATTGATCTTACCGCTGAGAGCACGGCTCAGGTTCGGGGCGAGCAGATGCTGATGCAGACCAGCATGAAGAGCCTGATGCTTCCGCCTGGAGCCGGCGACATCATGATCGCGATCAAGGCCGGCAAGCAGTACATCAAGGCGGAGGGCGTCTGGCAGGAGGTCCCTGGCGAGGCCAGCGTCTCCGCCCTGGAGCAGCAGTTCTCCCTCACCGGGAACGCCCAGGACCTGAATCTCCTGTCCGAACTGATCCTGGAGGCCCACCTGGGCGAGTCCCGGGTGGTAAACGGCGACACCTTGCAAGATGTGGTGGTCACCTACGACCTGAACCGGCTCTTAACCATGTTCGGCCAGCTGCTGCCGGCGGGCACCACAGGCGACCAACTCTCCTTCGAGCGCTACACCGCCGTCATCACCATCGACCGGTCGTCGTACCTCGCCGTCGCCCAGCAGGTCGACCTGGCGATGGTGGGCACCGTAGATGGCCGGCCGGTGCGGTTGGAGCTGCAGATGGCGGCACGGGCAACGCCCAACCCGGCGCCTCTGGTATGGCCCGAAGAGCTTAAGTAAGTCGGGTATCTCTCTATGAGAAGGGATGGATGAGTCTTGCGACGTCTGCTCTCCCTGTTCCTGGTGCTCCTGGTGGCGGTTTCGCTCTCGGCCCGGCCGGTCTACGCTGCCGGCGGCATGGTCCAGGTCGATGGTAAGCTCCTGCTCATGGACAAGGGGTTCCTGGAGACCGATCATGGCCTCTTTGTACCGGTGGGCCAGGTCGTGAAGGCGCTTGGCGGCACGGTGGCGTGGCAGGAGGATGGAGGCCAAGTTCTGCTGCAAGCCAACGGTCGCGCGATCCTGGTCACCCCCGGCGAGGTAGCGGTGACGGTGAACGGCCTTCCGCTCTCGCTCTCCGCTCCGGCCCTGGTTGTGGAAGGCGAACTCTACCTGCCCGCCTCCTTCCTGGTGATGCAGTTCAGCCCCCGCCTCCAAATCGACCACAGGGCGTTGAAGGACTCCCGGGCCATGGCGCTGCTTGGCCGGGCGCTCCAGTCGATGCCGGCGAACCACGACAGCCAGACCGAGATGCAGGTCGTAGTGGAGGAGCCCGGCATGCTCTGGATGAACTTCCTTGCCGGTGGCATGAGCCAGGTTCGGGGCGAGGATTCCCTCTCCGCAATCAGTCTGATGGGCCCCATGGGGATGAACGAGGTGCAGGAGTTCGCCCTCAAAGACGGAACCACTTGGCAGCCCGACCACGAGGGAACCTGGAAGCAGGCGAAGGGCGGCCCCGGCCTGCTGGGTGAGTCGATGTTCCCGGTCCCCGCACCGGTGCCGGTCACAGGGGCCGATCTTGGGCCGGAACTGCTCAGCGCCCTCATGCTCGAGGCCTGGCTTGGTGAGCAGCGGACCGAAGGGAATACCACCCTGCAGGACGTGCATCTCACCCTGAACTTCGGGCCACTGTTGGCCGCCATTGCCGGAGGGCAGGCCGGGGCGCAGCGCGGTCCTGACGGGCAGCCGGTGGCGGCCGCCTCGATGATGCCCGAGATGGTGGTGGAGCGCGCGAACATGACCCTGACCATCGACCTGGCCACCGGGCGGCTGGTGAGCCGCCAGTTGGATATGGCCCTGTTCATGCTGATGCCCAGGGATGCGGAGTCCAGCCTGGCCATGCGGCTGCAACTCTACATGAAAGAGACGATCACCCCGAACGCAAGCCCGATTGCCTGGCCGGAGGGGATTAAGTAGACAGGAAAGAACGGGTCGACCGGTGGTTCCGGTCGACCCGTGTCGCTAAAATAGAAGCAATGCTGCGTGGGGAGGCAGGAGCCCGAGGGGTCCTGCCTTTCCGCGCGCCTCACTACCGAAAAGGACCAGAATGAAAGGAGCAAGAGCTTCGGTGATCCGTGTACATAACCTGACCAAGCGATTCCGCGTTCCAGTGCGTACAGAGGGGATCGCCGGAACCCTGCGGGGCCTGTTCCGGCCCGAATACCGCACCGTGACCGCCCTCGACAGCGCCACCTTTCAGATCGCCCCGGGGGAGATGGTGGCCTACATTGGCCTGAACGGGGCCGGCAAGTCGACCACCATGAAGCTGCTCTCGGGCATCCTGGTGCCCAGCGAGGGCGAGGTGGAGGTGGCGGAAATGGCGCCCCACCGGCACCGGCAGCGGCTGGCGGAGCGAATCGGACTGGTCTTCGGCCAGCGCTCTCAGCTATGGTGGGACCTGCCTGTGCGGGAGTCCTTCTGGCTGCTGAAGCGGATCTACCGGGTCTCCGATGCCACCTACCAGCAGAACCTGGAGGCGTTTCACGACCTGTTGGGGCTGCGGGAGATCTGGGAGACCCCGGTCCGCTTGCTCTCGCTGGGGCAGAAGATGCGTGCCGACCTCTGCGCCGCCTTCCTGCACAACCCGGCGATCCTCTTCCTCGACGAGCCGACCATCGGGCTCGACGTGCTGGTCAAGGAGAAGATCAGGCGCTTCCTGAAGGCGATGAACCGGGAGCGGTCGACCACGGTGCTCCTCACCACCCACGACCTGCGGGACGTGGAGGAGGTCTGCTCCCGGGTGATCCTGATCGACCGCGGGCAGATCATCTATGACGGCGCCCTGGTGGAACTGCTGCAGTCCTACGCTGCCGCCAACGGGGAGCCGGCCAACCTGGAGACGGTGATCCGGCGGATCTACGGGGGTGAGGACTGATGCTGGCCTACGCCCGCAACGCCTTCCTCACCGCCCTGGCCCACCGGGTCGACCTCTGGGGCACCATGCTCTCTACCCTGGTGATGCTCCTGGTCCAGTACGCCCTCTGGCGGGCGATCTACGCCGCGGGCTCGGGCGAGATCGGCGGCTTCACCCTCTCCGAGATGCTCACCTACGTGCTCCTGGGCCGGGTGGTGGCCACCTTCACCTCGCCCGAGGTCACCTTCTGGCTGCAGATTCGGGTGCGGCGCGGCACGATCGCCCTCGACCTGGCCCGGCCGATCGACATGCAGCTGGTGCTCTTCGCCCAGGGGCTGGGGACCAACCTTTTCCGGCTGGTGGCGGTGGGGATTCCCGCCTTCGGCCTGCTCTGGGGGCTGGGGCTCACCCCGCTGCCGGGGCCGGACCGGCTTCTGCTCTTCGCCCTGTCGCTGGTGCTGGGCTACCTGATCCTCTTCGGGCTGAACTTCCTGCTGGGGCTGGTGATCCTGCAGACCGGGTCGGGCAACGGGCTCGATGACCTGGAGGAGATGGTGATCCGCCTCTTCTCGGGCCGCTTCCTGCCGGTAACGCTCTTCCCCGACTGGCTCCGGGCGGTCAGCCGGGCGCTGCCCTTCGAGGGCATCTACTACCTGCCGCTGGCGATCTACACCGGGGCGATCGCGCCCTCAGAGATGGCCCTGGCCCTGGGCCGCCAGGCGCTCTGGTGCGCGGCGCTCTTGCTGGCGGGGCGGCTGCTCTGGGCCCGGGCGGTCCAGCGCATGGTCGTGCAAGGGGGTTGAGGCGAATGCTCCGCTATCTCTACCTCTGGGGCTGCTACATGCGGCTGAACTGGCTCGCCCTTATGGCCTACCGTTGGAACTTCCTGGCCATGAACGTGGGCAACCTGATCAACAACCTGGGCGCCGTGGCGCTCTTCTGGGTGATCTTCGGCCATGTAAAGGCGATCGGCTCCTGGTCGTTCGAGCAGGTGCTCTTCCTCTACGCCCTGTCCATGCTGGCACGAGCTACCTGGCACCTCTTTGGTGTCAACGTGATGTCGATCGGCCCGATGATCCACGGCGGCGAGCTGGACCGGCTCCTGGTCCGGCCGCTTAACCCGCTCTTCCAGGTGATCGCCTCCTACCTGGACAACGACGACTGGGGCGAACTGACCATGGGCATCGCCCTGCTGACCGTGGCTGTGCGGCGGCTGGGGCTGGTGGACTCGCCCCTGGACCTGCCGGGGCTGGCGGTGGTGGTGCTCTCCGGCGGGCTGATCTACCTGGCGGTCCACCTGGCCTTCAACACGGTGGCCTTCTGGACGGTCCGGGTGCGCCCGATTCAGCACATGGCCTGGGACCTGGACAACTTCAGCCGCTACCCGCTGGATATTTACGACCGGCGGATTCAGGGGCTGCTCACCTTCGTCTTTCCCTTTGGCTTTGCTGCCTTTTACCCGGCGCAGACCTTCTTCGGGACGCACCTGGCCTGGGCGGGCTGGCTCACCCCGGTGGTGGCCCTGGCCGCCTTCGCCGCCGCCTACCAGTTCTGGCTGACCGGGCTGCGGGCTTACAGCGGCACGGGCACGTGAAACCTTGACGGACGGGCTCCGTCTCCTTCATCCTAAGAAGGAGAGGGGGGGAGCGCCCATCGACCCGCAGGTTGTCCTGGTACTCCTGATCGTGGGGCTGCTGGTGCTGGCGGGGGTGGTGGCCAGCAAGCTGGCCTTCCGAATCGGCGTGCCGGCGCTGGTCCTGTTTATCGCCGTGGGCATGGTCCTCGGCAGCGACACCACCGGCTGGATCTACTTCGACGACGCCTGGCTGGCCCAGTTGGTGGGCACCGTGGCGCTGGTGCAGATTCTGTTCGAGGGCGGCCTGCAGACCGAGTGGCGCCAGCTGCGCCGGGTGGTCTGGCCCGCCCTCTCCCTGGCTTCGGTCGGGGTGCTGGTCACCGTGCTGGTGACAGGAGGCTTGGCCTGGCTGGCGCTGGGCATCGACCCGGTGCTGGCGCTCTTGCTCGGCTCGATCGTGGGCTCCACCGACGCCGCTGCGGTCTTTGCGGTGATCGGCCACCAGGACCTGCCCCGCCGGCTGAAGTACACCCTGGAGGCCGAATCGGGCATCAACGACCCGATGGCGGTCTTCTTGACCCTGCTGATGATGGAGTGGGCGCGCACGGGTCCGCCTAACCCGGTGGAGGCGGTGGGTTTTCTGCTGTGGCAGATGGGCCTGGGCGCCGCCGGCGGCTGGCTGATCGGCCGGGTGCTGTCCTGGGCGCTGCCCCGCCTGCGGCTGCAGGCCAGCGGGCTCTACCCGATACTGCTCCTGGCGGTGGCGCTCTCCACCTTCGCCGTGGTCTCCTGGCTGAACGGGAGCGGCTTCGTGGCGGTCTACATACTCGCCGTCTATCTGGGCGGCCTGGAGATTCCGTATCGCCAGTCGGTGCTCCGCTTTCACGAGGGGCTGGCCTGGCTGGCCCAGATTGTCATGTTCATCATGCTGGGGCTGCTGGTCTTCCCCGAGCAGATTCCGCCGGTGGCGCTGCCGGGTCTCGTAATCGCCGGCGGGCTGATCTTGCTGGCCCGGCCCCTGGCGGTCTGGCTCTCCACCCTGGGCATGGGGTTTCGCTGGCAGGAGCGGGCGCTCCTGGCCTGGGCCGGCCTGCGCGGGGCGGTGCCGATCATTCTCGCCACCTACCCGCTGCTGGCGGGGGTGGAGGGGAGCGGCCTGATCTTCAACGTGGTCTTCTTCGTGGTGCTGACCTCGGCGGCGATTCAGGGCTCGCTGGTGAGCCCCGTTGCCAACTGGCTGGGGCTGGTGCAGGGGACGGTGCCGCCCCGGCCGATCACCCTGGAACTGGTGGCGATGGAGCGGCTGAACGCCGACATGATCGAGGTGGAACTGACCGAATCATCCCGGGCGACCGGTCGCAGGCTGGCGGAGCTGGCGCTGCCGGAGCAGGTGACGGTGAGCGCCCTCTACCGCGATGGCCGGGTGGTGATCCCCCGGGGCTCCACCCGCCTGCAGCCGGGCGATGTGCTCTTCATTCTGGCCCACAAGGGGCAGTCCCCCCGGGTGCGGGAGCTGCTGGCTGGCGAGGAGGACGAGGAATAGCGAAAAGCGACCGGGGGCGCCCAGCCTCCGGTCGCTTCACTGTCTAGCTCTCCTCGCGGATATCGGCCACCGTGCCAAGCGTGATCTGCGCCAACTCCTGCGGGGTGGTGGGGAAGACGGCATTCGGCGTGCCCGCCGCCCCCCAGATCTCGCTGAACCGGAGAGGTCCTGGTCGATCAGGGTGCGCAGGGGGGTGTCGTGGCCGACCGGGGGTACCCCGCCAATCGGAAACCCGGTGCGCTGCTTGACCGTATCGCCGTCGGGCCGGCGGACCGGGGCGCCCAGCAGGGCGGCCAGCTTGGCCATGCTGACCCGGTTCGTGCCCGAGGCGATCACCAGCACCAGCTCCTCGCCTGCCATGAAGACCAGGCTCTTGGCGATCTGGGCCACGGTGGCGCCGATGGCAGCGGCGGCGTCGGCAGAGGTTCGGGTCGTCGCTTCAAACTCGATCACCTGGCCCTTCGCTCCCCGTGAGCGAAGGGCTTCCTGTACCCGCTCGGCGTTTCGATGCATGCTTCCTGCAACTCCCCCATATACTCTCTTCTCTGAATGGTTCGTGGATCAGGTCAGATCGACCTTCTCAAGCAGGGCGTGCGCGCGGTTCATTGGTAGAACGCGCGGAACAATGGAGATCGCGCCAAAAAAAGTGAACCAACGCGCCATTGACTAGGAGGAAAGTCGCGCCCCAGCGCGAAATACTCCCATACAACACCATTGTACGCCAACGAAGACAACCTCCCCGGCGACCCGCTCACCGGGGATCAAACATGGAGGCCTGAGGATCATGTACGCCAACCGCATCTACAACCAGGACGCCCGGGACCTGAGCTTCATTCCCGACAACGTGGTCGATCTGGTGGTCACTTCACCGCCCTACAACGTGGGCATCAAGTACGCCACCCACGACGACGGCATGTCGATGGATGACTACCTGGCGATGCTGGAGCAGGTCTGGAAGGAGTGCCACCGGGTGCTGGCGCCCGGGGGGCGCATCGCCATCAACGTGGCGGGTGTGGACCGGAAGCCTTACATTCCGCTCCACGCCTACATCAGCCTGCAGATGAACCGGCTCGGCTTCCAGATGCGGGGCGAGGTCATCTGGAACAAGGGCGCTTCGGTGGGCGTCTCCACCGCCTGGGGCTCCTGGTGCAGCCCGTCGAACCCAACGCTGCGGGATGTGCATGAGTACATTATGGTCTTTACCAAGGGCGACTGGAAGATGGGGCACAAGGGTGAGACCGACCTGACCTCCGAGGAGTTCGTGGCCTACACCAAGTCGGTCTGGGAGTTCCCCACCGTCTCGGCCAAGAAGGTGGGGCATCCGGCCCCGTTCCCGCTCGAACTGCCCAGCCGGCTGATCAAGCTCTACACCTATAAGGGCGACCTGGTGCTCGACCCGTTCAACGGCAGCGGCACCACCTGCCAGGCGGCCGAACTGCTGGGCCGTCGCTGGATCGGGGTCGACATGGACGCCGGCTACTGTGCGCTGGCGGAGGCGAACATGGCCGCCCTGGCGGAGCGGACGGGCCGGCCCGAGGAGCGGAAGTCCCGGGTAGCCGGGGCCTGAGGCCACGCCGAAAGCAGCGCTCCTTCCCGGCAGATTCTGCTATACTAAGAGGAGTTGAATGCTGGGAGGTAGCGTCGTGCATCCGATTCTTGCCTATATGGAGAAGCACAAGGAACAGATCGTCCAGGATATCAAGACTGTGGTCTCTATTGAGTCCCCCTCGCTGGACAAGGCGGCGGTGGACCGCATGGGGAGCCAGTTTGCCGAGATGTTCACCGGGGCCGGAGCCCGGGTTGAGCGGCTGGAGCGGGCCGAGCGGGGCGATCTGCTTCGCCTGGAGTGGGGCGCCGGTCGGGAGGAGGGGCAGACCCTGGTCCTCTCCCACATGGACACCGTCTTCAACGTGGGCGATATCGCCCGGAATCCCATCCGGTTCGAAAATGGGCGGATGTACGGGCCGGGCACCTCGGACATGAAGGGCGGTATCGTCCTCTTTCTCTGGGCGCTCCGCTGCATGAAAGAGCTGGGCCTTCAGCCCCGGCGCAAGGTGGTCGGGCTCCTCACCTCCGACGAGGAGGTGGGCTCAGCGGCCTCTCGCGAGGTGATTGAGGCGGAGGCCCGCCGCTCGGCGGTGACGCTGGTCACCGAGCCGGCCATGCCGCCGACGGGGGCGCTGAAGACCTGGCGCAAGGGGACCGCCGATTACCGGTTGACCGCCCACGGCAAGCCCGCCCACGCCGGCGCCGACCCCACCAAGGGCATCTCCGCCATTGAGGAGATGGCGCACCACATTCTGACCTTGCAGAAGCTGACCGATATGTCGGTGGGCACCACCGTCAACGTGGGCGTGGTGACCGGTGGCAGCCGGGGCAACGTGGTGGCCGAGTCCTGCAAGGTCCATGTGGATGTCCGCTTCATGACCATGGAGGAGGGCCACCGGATCGACGCCCTGATTCGGGGGCTGGCGCCGGTGGTGCCGGGGGCGAAGCTCTCGCTGGAGGGCGGAATCAACCGTCCGCCGATGGTGCGCAACGAGGCGACCATCGACCTTTTCCACAAGGCGCAGACCTTCGCCCGGGAACTGGGCTTCGAGGTGGGCGAGGCGGGTACCGGCGGCGGCTCCGACGGCAACTTCACCTCGGGGGCCGGCTGCCCGACCATTGACGGACTTGGCGTGGTTGGCGATGGGCTTCATACCTTTGAGGAGTACCTTGAGGTCGAGAGCCTGCCCCAGCGGGCGGCTCTGATGGTACGGCTCCTCCAGGAGGCGTAAGAGAAGATGATGGGGCAGACGGTTACGTTTCATCGCGCCGCCTTGCTGGAACTGACCCGGGGGGAGTGGCAGACCCTCTGGCTGGTCACCCCTTCACTGCAGGCGGAGGCCTTGCGGCCCCTGCTGCCCCATCTCCACAGGGAGGGGGCGGTGATCCGGGTTCTGACCGACCTCTCCTACGAGGCAATGGTGGATGGACGGGTAGAGCTGGCCGCCCTGGAGCGGCTGCGGTCGCTGCCTGGCTGTGAGGTGCGGGGGATGCCCGACCTGGGGGCCTGTCTCTACGCCGCCGACCCCGGACCGGCCGTCGTCTCCGGCGCCCCCCTGACGCTCGACGGGCTCGACGGCCAGCGGCAGTACGGGATCCACCTGCCGGGGAGCGCCCCGGTGCTCGGTGACCTGGCCCGCTGGTGGGAGGCGGCGCACCAGCTCTCACCGGTGGAGTGGTCGGCGCTGGCCGACCGGGTGGGCCGCCGGCACGATGCGCACCGCATCGGCTCGGAGATCGCCCGGCTGGGCGCCTTCGTCCGGGTGAGCGCCCGGGGCACCCGTCGCTCACGCAAGCTGGACCCGAAGGACTTCGGCGTGGCCACCATGGGCTCCCCGCGGGTCAGGCCGATGGAGATCCTGCTCTACAAGCTCGACCTGGTCACCAAGGCGAAGGAGGAGCTGGACGCCGAACTGGCCGAGCACGGCCTGGAGTGGAACGGCCAGTACCTGGTGCCCCGCCGCTTCCTGGAGAATGAGTGGCCCCGCCTCTTCGCCGCCCGGGAGAAGCAGTTGAACGACCGGCTCAACTCGCCGGATCAGCGCGCCGCCCTGAAGGCGCAGCTGCACCAGGCCCGCAGGGACCTGGAGGGGTTCTTCGGCGAGCTCTACCCCTGGGTCGACGCCGACGGTATGGCCGCCGACATCTGGGTGGAGGTACAGACCACCCGGCTCCTCTCCGAGGCGGTGATCGACACCGTGCTCCAGGAGGGCGGCCTCGAGTACCGGGTGCTGACGATCCTACCGGAAGACCCCCGCTCGATGGAGGAACTGGACCTCCTGCTTCAGGACCCCAAGCTCCGGTCTGTGCAGCTGACGTTCCCGCTGTGACTGTGGCAGCCCTGCGCTCTTGTGCGCGGGGCTGTTCCTTTTCGTTACGTTCTTTTTGCCGCGGATTTCGCGGATTATGCGCGGATTAACGCGGATACCCGGGCAGGCAGTCTGGGCTTTGAATCGGAATATGAAAATATAAATAAATGGACGTACAGGGGTCGCCAAATCCGCGTCATCCGCGGCAAATAAATAGCCAACCGGTCAGATAGACCCCTTCCGCCATTTGTAGAGAACTATTCACGCCTACAGGGCGTCTCTTATACAAGGGGGGGAGGATTATGTCACCCGATGTCCAGTGGGATCCGGGGCCGGGATATGATGTGCTCTTGCCCTATATCATGCTGATCGTCATCGGGGGGTTTGCCCTCTCGATCCTCCACTTTCTCTGGCGGACCATCGCCAACGTCGTCCAGCCGGTGCTGACCCGCCGGGCGCTCCTGGTCAGCAAGCAGGAGCAGGGTTCGGGCTGGTGCTTTCTGACCTTCGAGTTCGCCGACGGCAGCCGCGCCGAGTTCTCGGTGGTCGGCAGTGAGTACGCTTCGCTGACGGAGGGCGATGTGGGCCTTCTCTATTCGCAGGGCCCCTGGCTCCGGCGCTTTGAGCGGGAGATAACCCCGGCGGCGCACGGGTAGCCACTACGCAGCAACAGGAGGGGATCACTTGTCTCCATTCGATTCCGGCCCCTTCGGCTTCAGCGTCTTCAACCTCATGTTCACCGTCGTGCCGCTTCTGGTGGTGGGCGTCTTCCTCTACGTGATTGGGTCCAACATCTACCGGGCGATGCACAATCGGCAGCAGCCGCTGCTCACCCGGCGGGCCCGAATCGTGGGCCGGCGCCAGCGGGTCTCCCGCCACCACCATAACAATCACCACCACACCCACACCGCCTACTTCGTCACCTTCGAGTTCGAGGATTCCAGCCGGGAGGAGTTCTCCATGCGTGGGGATCAGTACGCGATGCTGGCCGAGGGTGACATCGGCACGCTGCAGTCCCAGGGGACCTGGTTCAAGGGGTTTGACCGCGAGTACGCCATGTGACATCCCCGGTGCTGCCCGCCCCGTTCCGGGGGTGGGCGTTTTTCCTCCCTGATGCTACGTAAGGGGCAGCGCATTGGTGTATAGTAGAACCAATCAGACCAGATGCGGGGGCGAGCGCTGTGCCGGTCCGAGTGGACTTGAATTGTGATATGGGGGAGTCCTTTGGCGCATATACAATCGGGGTGGATGAGTTGATCATGCCCCTGATTACCTCGGCCAATATCGCCTGCGGCTTCCATGCGGGCGACCCCCTGGTGATGCGCCGCACCGTCCGGCTTGCCCGGGAGCACGGGGTGGCGGTGGGGGCACACCCGGGCTTTCGGGACCTGGCCGGCTTTGGCCGGAGGCCCATGGAGTGCAGCCCGGATGAGGTCTACGGCGACGTGCTCTACCAGATCGGCGCTCTGGCCGCGGTCTGCCGGGCGGAGCGGGTGGCGCTGAACCACGTGAAGCCGCACGGCGCCCTCTACAACATGGCCAACGCCGACCCGCACCTGGCCCGGGCGGTGGCGGCGGCTGTGGCCGATTTCGACCCCACCCTCTTCCTCTTTGCCCTGCCGGGCTCTGCGCTGCAGAAGGCGGGGGAGGAGCGGGGGCTGAAGGTGGCCTGCGAGGTCTTTGCCGACCGTGCCTACAACCCGGATGGCTCGCTGGTGGCCCGGTCCCGTCCCGGGGCGGTGCTGGCCGATGAGCTGGCCGCCGCCACCCAGGCCCGCAAGATGGTGCAGACCGGGCGGGTGACCGCCATCACTGGCGATGAGGTGGAAGTGCGGGCGGACACGATCTGTGTCCACGGCGACAACCCCCACGCCGTCGCCTTTATCCGCCGGATTCGGGAGGCGCTCCTGGCTGAATCCGTCACCCTTGCGGCGCCGGGTACGGCGCCTGACGCTTAGGGCGGGAGCGGCAATCATCATCGCTTCTCGGTGAGATAAGTCACGGAACCGGGCGGGGCTGCGCGGTATCATCGTGGACAAGACGCTATCCACGAAGGAGGATCCCCCACCATGCAGCGCATCGCCATCCCTGTGCTAGACGGCCAGGTTTCCCCGCATATCGGGCGTTCCGAGACGTTCCTCATCGCCGATGTGGAGGACGGCAAGGTGGTGAAGACCGCCGAGATGCCCAATCCCGGTCACGGCCCCGGCGGCCCGCCCCCGCTCTTCATCGCCAAGCTGGGCGTGAAGATGGTGTTGGCCTGGGGCGTGCCGGTTCATGCCCGGGACATGTTCCAGCACCTGGGCGTCTCCCTGACCCTGGGCGCCACCGGCAATCCCCGGCAGGTGCTCGAGGCCTACCTGAACGGCACCCTGGAGCTGACCGATGAGGGGCTCGAGGGCACGGGCGGCTGTAGCCACGGCTAAACCCCGCCGCCGGCAGGAGAAGAGCCTCGTCTGGGAGAAGGGGAGAGGGCGATGCAGTGGCGCCACTGTACTCATCTGACCGGAATCCCGGGGAGGGTTTTCTTTGACCAAAGCCGAGCTGTATTACGAGTTCCTTCAGGAAGAGGGCTATCTCCCGAAGTATGATAACGACGGCGACCTGATCTTCAAGTCGGAAGGGCTGACCTACCTGCTCTTTGCAGGGGAGGATGACCCCGCCTACTTCCGCCTGGCGCTGCCCTTCTTCTGGGAGGTGGAGAGCCCGGAGGAGCGGCTGCGGGTCATGGCGGCCGCCACCACGGTCAACGCCGAGGTGAAGGTGGCCAAGGTCTATATCGTCGATGACCACGTCTGGGCCGCCGTGGAGATGCTCATGGAGCCGCCCGAGGCCTTCAAGCCCGTCTTCGCTCGCAGCCTGCGTATCCTGCGCCACGGCGTGCAGCGGTTCGCCGAGATCATGAACACACCGGTTCAGTAAAAGGAAGCCACCTGTGCTCGGTTATGAGCAGAGGTGGTTTTTCTTATGGGCAGTTATCGAACGGTTCGATCGTCGAAAAACGTCATATAAACGAACTATTTCATCAAGGGGTGGGGCCCGTGAGACTTCTGCTGCGGCTCCTGGGACAGCTCGCTCTGCACCTCGCAGTCTGGGTGGTTCTGGTGACGGTGATCTTCCTGGCGCCCTTCGAGCGGATGGCGGTGGCCAACATGTACACCCGGCCCCTCCGCTACGGCCTGATGCGCACCTGGAGCGATCTCCTGGAATCCATCGGATGGGTCCTGCGGGGTGAGACGATCCCCACGTTCAACCGGGGGACGCCCCTGGTCGAGACGCTCAGCCGCATCGCCCCGCCCAGCCTGACCATGCTGGTGGTTTCGCTGGCGGTGGCCCTGGTGGTAGGCGTTGGGGTGGGGCTTTTGCTCCGCCTCGCCCCCCGGCGGCTGCAGGCGCTCTGGAACGGGACGCTCTTTGGCGGCACCGTTCTGCCCGAGTCGCTGATAGCGGGCTTCCTCTTCATGGGGCTGGTTGTCATGATCACCCGCTGGGGGATCAAGCCGGTACCGGCGCTCTGGATCAGCGACATCACCTGGAAGCACTATGTGCTGCCGGTCATCGCCCTGGCTGTCTTCCCCATCGCCTATATCGGGCGGGTGGTCGCGACCGTGCTAGATGAACTGGCGCCCATGGAGTTCATGCAGGCGGCTCGGGCCAAGGGGCTCTCCGAGGCGCAGCTGCTCTTCGGCCACGCCTTCCGGCACGTGGCCCACCGGGTGGTTACCGTGCTGCCGAACCTGATCCCCTGGCAGATCTCCGCCCTTATGGCGGTGGAGTGGGTCTTCCTGATTCCCGGGCTGGGGCGCCACGCCGGCTGGATGCTCTTCCTCCGAGGGGTCGATCCCTTCCTGCTCACGGGCATTCTGACGATCTTCATGCTGTTCCTGATTCTGGTCCAGGCCGGGACGACGATCCTGGCCGCCTGGCTGGACCCAAGGGGGGAACACCATGCGTAATCTGCTGCTCCTCTCCGGCCTGATCGGCCTCGCCCTGCTCCTGCTGCTGGTGGTGCTGGGGCCGGCCCTGACGCCCCATGACCCGCTGGCGCGGGCGCAGCTGCTGCCGGTGAACGGCGCCACGGCGATGCCGCCCCACCCGCCGCACGCCGAGCATCCACTAGGGACCGATCAACGGGGCCGCGACATTCTGAGCGGGCTCCTCGCCGGGGGGCGCTACACCCTTCTGTTCACGATGGGAGCGGTCGGCCTCTGTCTGCTGGTCGGGGTGCCCCTGGGCCTCCTGGCGGGCTGGCGCGGCGGCTGGGCGGGCGCAGCCCTGCAGTCGCTGGCCGCCGGGGTCTCCGCCGTGCCCCCGCTGCTGCTGACCGGCCTGTTGCTGAACTGGATGCAGATCGCTGCATCAGGCGGGCCGCCGCTGCTTCAGTCAGTGCGAAACGGTTTGGTGCTCGCCCTGATCGCCGCCCCGCGCATCGCGGACCAGGTCCGGCGGCTGACCGTGCAGGTCCGGGCGATGCCCTATATCGAGGCGGCGGTGGCCGCCGGCGCCACCGGCCAGCGGATCGCCTTCCGCCATGTGCTGCCCAACCTGCTCGGACCGCTGACCACCACCGCCCTCATGGAGGCGGCCGGGGTGCTGCGGACCCTGGCGCTGCTCAGCCTCTTTGGCATCTACATCGTCCCGGTCACGGTCGTCGACATGGGCGGCGGGCGGGTCGTCAACACCCCCGCCATGCCGGAGTGGACCTCCTACCTGGGTGACTTCTACTCCACTATGCGGCTCAGCTACTGGGTCATGCTCTATCCGGGCATCGCCATCGCCGTCGCCATGCTGGTCTTCCACCTGACCGCTGAAGGTCTGCGCCGGCGGTGGCAGCGTGCCGGGTAGGGGGAGCCGCACGCCCGCCATCTCACGAGCACGACTCCGCTGATCTATCTCCTCCGTCTGTTTTTCGTGCTCCAGTCAGGCGTGGACCAACGAATTTTTGACGGAGAGCTAGAAAATCTACCCTGTCCCCAGGGTTTCAGCCCGGCTGGCCTCTCCTCAAGCCCGCCTCCGTCTGTTTTTTGTCCCACAGGCAGGCGTGAAGAAACGAATAGTTGACGGAGGCGGGCGACCGATGGGGTTTGCCACCGGCTTGACCACGACCGCCCTACACGCGGTCGTGGTTTTTGTACTCCCCTTCCCACTTTTCTGAACCAATTACCTGGAAGGCCCATCTCATAAAAGATTAGACCAATCGTTGCCCACCAACGGAGAGGAGGCCCTTCATGACAGCACCACTGACCCCCGAAGAGCTGCGGACACATGCCCTGATGCTGTACGAGTCAAAGCAGTACGCCGAAGCGCTGGCCTACGTGACCCGCGAGGGCCCCCGCTTCCCGGAACTGATGCCCCGCACCCGGTCCTTCCAGGTCGCCATGGCCGCCCTGACCGATCAGGTAGAGCTGGCGATTCAGTTCCTGCAGATCGCCATCGACGAGGGGCAGTGGTACACGGAGCGCTTCCTGCGCAACCCGGATCTGGCGGCGCTGCAGGGGAATGAGGCCTTTGAGCGGATGGTGGCCACCTGCAACGAGCGGTATGAGGCGGCCCGGGCGGCGGCGAAGCCGCTCCTGCTGACCGAGCGGCCTGAGCGGCTGGAAGCGCCGGCTCCGCTGCTGCTGGTGATGCACGGCAACAACGGCAACGGCCCGGACACGCTGGTGGAGTGGCGCCCGGCTACCCAGGAGGGACTGCTGCTGGCGGTGGCCCAGTCGACCCAGGTGGAGGGGCCCGGGCGCTATGTCTGGAACGAGGAGGCGGCCACCACCCGGGAGATGATCCAGCACGTGGCCGACCTGGGGGCGGCGGAGCAGCCCGACCTCGACCGGCTGGTGCTGGGCGGCTTCTCCATGGGCGGGGGCGAGGCGGTCCGCCTGGCGGTGACCGGCCTGGTGGCGGCCCGGGGATTCATCGTGGTGGCGCCCTTCTTCCGGGACCTGCCGGGCCTGAAAGAGCAGATCGGACGGCTGGGGCCGGGCTCGCTGCGAGGGTATATCATCACCGGCGACAAGGACTTCTCCTACAAGGCGGCGCTGGAGCTGGCAGCGGCCCTGCGGGAGGCGGGGATTCCCTGTGAGGTGGAGGACCACCCGGGGCTGGGCCATACCCTGCCCGCAGCCTTCGGCGAGAGCCTGAAGCGGGGGCTGGCCTTTGTTCTCCAGCGGTGACCAAGAGCGTAAGACCGCCCTGCGTCTGCACGTCCGGGCGGCCTTTTTTTGGGATGTACGATACGCACGACGCCGACACGTAAAGGGGTGACGGTCGTTATGTCAGCCTGGGTGATCTGGTTGTGTGACCGTGAGCCAGGGCCTCCTTCACCGCACGGTCCACTTGATGCTCGCAACGTCCGGGGCGCCCATCTTGATAGGGTGGGAGCGGAGTACAGGTGGGACCGTCTGAAGGTATACCGCTACCTGGATGGAGATCTGGCCCCGATCGGCCGCTTTTCCACATTGAGGTCCCTGGCGATCCAGTGGGCGCCGAAGGTGACCGATCTCTCTCCGATTGGTACCCTGGAGGGCCTGGAAGAGCTGTTCCTGGAAGATCTGGCCGGTGTCCGCGATCTTGCGCCCATCGGCGCATTACGCAACCTGAGGAGCCTGTCTATCGCCGGTGGTATGGAGAAGGCACTTCGTATTCAGTCGCTCCGCTGGATTGCCGCTCTGGGCGAGCTGCGTACGGTGGAGCTTTTCAACCTGAAGGTGGCAGATGATGACATCACCGTTCTCGCACAACTACCGCGGCTTGAGCGCCTCCGGCTGGCCAATATGTGGCCCATGGAGCAGTTCGCCGTGCTCGCGGCCAGGTTAGGGCGTGGGCTCACCTTCCCCATGCCGGTCAACGAGATCGATGCTCCGTGTCCGAGATGCGGCGGCGATCGTGTCATGTTGATCGGCAGGGGAAAGCCGCTCCTGTGCCGGCGCTGTGACATGGCGCGGATCGCCCGGGAGCTGGACCAGTATGAGAAGGCCCTGCGTGTGGCGAGCCTGGAACAGAAGGACGCGGGGGGAGATGAATGAGCCGTGGGGCTTGCTGCAAGCCGGGCGCCGAGGCTGGTTCATGATGGCCCTGGCCGCCTCGTCCTGCCAATGTCCGGTTCCGGTCATCACCCTGTCCCTTCGTTGACTTCAAGGGGTGCCGTTGTTACACTGGATGAGGACATTTTGGCTATGCAGGTACTACCAAGTGAACGCCGGTACAACCGAGTTCCCACAAGGAGTTGAGGGTTCGATGGCCCCCTTCCGCGACCTGCACGATTTTATTCACGCCTGTGAAAAGCGTGGTTGGCTGAAGCGGATCAAAGCGAAGGTTAACCCGTACCTGGAGATTGCGGAGATCACCGACCGGGTTTCCAAGATGCCGGGCGGCGGTCCGGCATTGTTGTTTGAGAACGTGGAGGGCTCTACCTTCCCGGTGCTGACCAACACCTTCGGCTCCACGGAGCGGATGTGCCTTGCCCTCGGGGTGAACGACCTCGACGAGATCGGCAACCGGATCAAGGAGCTAATGAAGCTGCCCGGCCCGGGCGGCGGCGGCCTGCTGGAGAAGCTGGGCCAGGGCATGAAGCTGCTCGATGTGGCCAAGTCGACCCAGCCGAAGGTGGTCTCCAAGGCGCCCTGCCAGGAGGTCGTGCTGACCGGCGATCAGGTCGACCTGTACAAGCTGCCGATCCTGACCACCTGGCCGAAAGATGGCGGCCCCTTTATTACCCTGACCAACGTGATCACCCGTGACCCGGCCACCGGCGGCCGGAACATCGGCATGTACCGGATGCACGTCTACGACAAGCAGACCACCGGCATGCACTGGCACAAGCACAAGGACGGCCAGCGCCACTTCGACGCCCACGGCGGCACCCGCATGCCCGTGGCCGTAGCCCTGGGCGGCGACCCGGCCACCGTCTACTCCGGCTCTGCCCCGCTGCCGCCGATCATTCCCGAGCTGATGTTCGCGGGCTTCCTGCGGGGCGAGGGGGTCGAGTTGGTCAAGTGCAAGACCATCGACCTGGAGGTCCCGGCCCACGCAGACTTCATTATTGAGGGCTACGTGGACACCGCCGAGCCGCTGCGGATCGAGGGGCCGTTTGGGGACCATACCGGCTTCTACAGCCCGGCGGATCCCTACCCGGTCTTCCACGTGACCGCCATCACCCACCGGCGGGATGCGATCTACCCGGCCACCCTCGTGGGCAAGCCTCCTCAGGAGGATGTCTACCTGGGCAAGGCGACGGAGCGGATCTTCCTGCCCATGCTCCAGATGTTCCTGCCCGAGGTGCTCGACTACAACATGCCGCCCGAGGGGACCTTCCACAACTGTGTGCTGGTCAAGATCAAGAAGCGGTACCCCGGCCATGCCCGCAAGGTGATCAGCGGCATGTGGGGCATGGGGCTGATGATGCTGGCCAAGTGCATCGTGGTGGTGGACGAGCACATCGACCTGAACAACTACTCCGAGGTCTTCTGGTACGTCTCGGGCAACATTGACCCGAAGCGGGATGTCTTTTTTGCCGAAGGGCCGGTGGATGACCTGGACCACGCCTCGCCGGTCTGGCGCTTCGGCTCCAAGATGGGGATCGACGCGACCCGGAAGTGGCCCGAGGAGGGGCACCCGCGGGAGTGGCCGGACGAGATCGAGATGTCGCCCGAGGTCAAGCAAAAGGTGTCGGCTCGGTGGAAGGAGTACGGGTTTTAGGGTGGGGTCCTTTTGAGTGGGGCGGGTCGTGTCGGGGCACCCCCTCGGCTCCCGGCTCGTCGGCAAGGGACGCTACGGGCTGTGGGGCGCCACCGATCGGAACCGCGGATAGCTTGGCCCTTTTAGGGGCGCACCGCCGATCGGTGGCTGACTTCACCAGGGGGCCTAGCGTCCCTAAGCCTCCCACGCCAACGTCGCTCTACGGGGGCACCCCGCCCCGCCCCTAATCAACGGGGGGCAAAACCCTTCTCTGGGCTCGCCTTTGCGTTTACTGGGTTGGCCCCTGCAGGGCTGGGATTACATGTCGGAAAGGGGCGTGTTTTGTGATCGCTGGTCTTCGGAAGGTGAAGACCTTTGCCGAACTGGTCAAGTTCGAGCATACCGTTCTCAACCTGCCCTTTGCCTATCTGGGCGCTTTCCTGGCTGCGGGGGGATGGCCCACCTGGCAGCAGGTGCTCTGGATCACCGTGGCCATGGCGGGGGCCCGCACGGCGGCAATGGCCATGAACCGGGTCTTTGACGCCGAGATCGATGCCAAGACGCCGCGGACGCGCACCCGGCACATTCCGGCGGGGCTGATTGCCACGCGGGAGGTCTGGGTCTATATCATCCTTTCGATCGGCATGCTCTACCTGGCGGCTGTCAACCTGCACCCGCTGGCGGCTCGGCTCTTTCCGCTGGCAGTGCTCACCTTCAGCATCTACCCGTTTACCAAGCGGTTCACCTGGCTCTGCCATGTCTGGCTGGGGCTCAGCGTGGCCTGGGCGCCCTTTGGCGCCTACGTTGCCGTGGCGGGGCAGATCACCTGGGAG
>JBMONB010000242.1:0-2214 GCA_049325315.1 Bacillota bacterium
TTCATCGAGATCCATCAGGTATAACCAAGGAGGTACAATCATGAAGAAGCGCATTGCGGCGTTCCTGCTGGTGATGATTACCGTTCTGTCTGTCGCTGCCTCCGCTTCCGCCAAGGCCTTTGACGGCGGCTCTGTCTTTGAGCCCGGTCAGGGCAGCAAGAAGTAAGAGCACATAGCCCTTTGATGGCATGGTAAGCGCCGCCGGCATTCCGGTGGCGCTCTTCTTTTTGCTTCCGGCGGGAGGATAGGCATTTTGGTGCCCACTTTCTAGCAGTTCGTCTTGTAAGGCTGTAAGCCTTTGGGTATAATCGTAAGGAAGGTCTTTTGAACGGCGAACCAGGGGTGGAGAACGAGGACCGGTTGTGCGGCAGCCTTTCGCACCCGAGCGGCGGTAGGTGCGTTATGGCGCCGGTCTTCTCAGCCCAGGCGTTGGTGCTGCTCCGTCCCCTGCCCCCAAATGAACCTGACCTCGTCTTTGTCAAGACTGGGGGTCCGTTTTGCTGTGCAATCAAAACAACTCTGCAAAGAACGTTGCAGAAAAAGAGGAGGAACGTATTCGTTTGGCGCGCCATCGCGAAAAGCACGATAAGCTCTATGTTATTCCGCTGGGTGGACTTGGTGAGATCGGAAAGAACTGCATGGCCATTCAATATGGCGATGAGATCATCGTCATTGACGCCGGCCTCTCCTTCCCTGATGAAGAGATGCTGGGCATTGACATCGTGATCCCTGATTACACCTATCTCCTGGAGAACCGGGAGAAGGTGAAGGCGCTTCTGTTGACCCATGGTCACGAGGACCACATCGGTGGCGTCTCGTACCTGCTGCGCAACCTGAACATTCCCGTCTACGCCACCCGGCTGACGCTGGGGTTTGTAGAGGGCAAGCTGGAGGAGGCCGGGCTGGAACTGCACCCCGACTCCCGGGCCGTAAAGGCCGGGGAGCAGGTGAAGATCGGCGCCTTCACCGCCGAGTTTATCCGGGTCAATCACTCGATCCCGGACTCCTGCGCCATCGCGGTCACCACCCCGATTGGCACTCTGCTCCACACCGGCGACTTCAAGTTCGACCAGACCCCGGTCGACGGCGAGTTCACCGACTACCGCCGCCTGACCGAACTGGGGCAGAAGGGGCTGCTGGTTCTGCTCTCCGACTCCACCAACGCCGAGCGTCCGGGTTACACCCCGTCTGAGCGGGGCGTTGGGGCCAACATCGACCGCATTCTCCGGGAGGCCAAGGGCCGGGTCTTAATGGCCACCTTCGCCTCCAACGTGCACCGCCTGCAGCAGGCCATCACCAGCGCCGCCCGCCACGGCAAGAAGGTGGCGGTAGTCGGCCGGTCTATGGAGAACACGGTCAATATCGCCATCAAGCTGGGCTACCTGAACGTGCCGGAGGGCACGATCGTCACGGTGGAGGAGCTGAGGCGGGTTCCGGTACAGAACCAAGTAATTCTCACCACCGGGTCCCAGGGCGAGCCGATGTCGGCCCTGACCCGCATGTCGGTCAACGATCACAAGGCGATTGAGATCATTCCCGGTGATACGGTGCTCTTTGCCGCCACACCGATTCCAGGCAATGAGAAGTCGGTCGGCCGCACGATCAACAACCTGTACCGCCGCGGGGCTGAGGTGATCTATCAGCGGGATGCCGGTGTGCACGTCTCTGGCCACGGCAGCCAGGAGGAGCAGAAGCTGATGATCAACCTGACCCGGCCGAAGTTCTTCGTGCCGGTTCACGGGGAGTACCGCATGCTCCTGCACCACAAGCGGCACGCCCAGTCCTGCGGGATCCCGGCGGAGAATATCCTGATCGGGGAGAACGGCACGATCTTCGAGTTCACTCAGGACTCCGCCCAGATCGCCGGCAAGGTTACCTCCGGCCAGGTGCTGGTGGACGGCCTCGGCGTGGGCGACGTGGGCAACATTGTCCTGCGTGATCGCAAGCAGCTCTCCCAGGACGGGATTCTGATCGTCGTGGTCGCTGTCGACCCCGAGTCGGGGGAGATCGCAGGCGGACCCGATATCGTCAGCCGTGGCTTCGTCTACGTCCGGGAGTCCGAAGGGCTGCTGGAGGAGGCAAAGGAACGGGTCAAGAAGGCGCTGCATGACCAGATGGACCGCAACGTCACCGAGTGGGCGGTCCTCAAGAGCAGCGTCCGGGACGCCCTCTCCAAGTACCTGTATGAGAAGACCCGCCGGCGTCCGATGATCC
>JBMONB010000243.1:0-29653 GCA_049325315.1 Bacillota bacterium
ACTGCGAATCGCAATCTCCTCCCTTTGGCGGAGGCGGGCCTGCCCCGGCGGTGGTACCCTGGGGAACAGGTGATGAACAAGATGATTCCAATTGGTCCGCGACTCTGGAAGACCGGCCTGGCGGTGGCGCTGACGCTCTTTTTAATCCGCCTGACCGACCACCCCTACGAAGTTTACGGCGCCGTGGCGGCCGCCCTGGCGGTGGCCCCCTCCGCCAGCCGCTCCCTGCGCTCCATGACCGCCCAGATCAGCGCCCACCTGATCGGCGGCCTGGTCGGCTCCCTGGCGATCCTGCTCTTCGGCCCCAATCCCCTGGTGATCGGGGGCGCGGTGATTCTGGTCCTGCTGCTCTGCCAGCGCTTTGGCTGGAAGGAGCTGGCCGCCCCGACGGTCACGGTCGCCCTCTTTGTCATGGCGCCCCACGCCGACAGCGTCACCGCCTACAGCCTCTGGCGGCTCCTCTCGGTGCTGACCGGCTCGGTGGTGGGGGCGTTGGTCAACGCCTTCATTCTGCCGCCCGACTACCAGGGGGCGACGCTCCAGGCGATGGAGCGGGCCGGGGCGGCGCTGGACCGCTTCATGCTCGATCTGACCCACCGGCTCCCCCGGCCGCATGCGATCACCAAGGCGGAGATCCTCGCCGGCGCCGCCAAGGTGGAGGCGGAGATCGGCGAGGCCCGGCGCCTCCACCTGCTGATGAGCGAGTCGCAGCGCGGGCAGGCCGGGCAGCGCGAGGTGATCGAGCGGGCGATCAAGGTGCTTGCCTCCCTGTTAGAGCGGATTCAGGTGCTTCACAAGGCGGCGCTGGTCGCCGAGCGGGCCGCCGAGTACCCGGTGCAGCTGCCCGAGATCCAGGCGGCGCTCACCGACCTGGTGGCCCACCGCAAGGCGCTCTACACGATGCTCCTGGTCCCTGACCCCCACCGGACGCTCCCCGGGGCGCTGGCCGAGCTGGAGCACCGCTTTGAGTCGCCGGGCGGCCTGCCCGCCTCCCCCGAGGAGGTGGAGCCCTTCTTCCGGCTCTACCGGATGCGCTCCAGCGTCAGCTACATGGCCAACCGGCTGGGGCGGCTCTATGTGGCCAAGGAGGCGGCGCTGCCGCCGGTTCTGGCCGACACCGAGCTGGGGGACCGGGTTCTCGTCTCGTGACAGAAGGGTTGACGGACGCTCCGTCAACCCTTCTTCCGTCTCCGCCCGCCCACGGGCTGCAGGTCATCAAACCAGCCTGCCCCGTCCGGCAGGGAGCAGATCAGAAAGCGCCCCTGATCCTCCGGGCGGCGGGCCTGGTGGTATTTCAGGTAGATCCGGTCCCCCTCTACCGCCAGCACCTCGATCTTGCCCGTGGCATGGCTCATCACGTAGCGCACCCGCTTGCCGAGGCCCGAGGTGCGGGCTTTGGCCGCCTCCACAATGGCGTAGCCCTCCCGCAGGGGGACCACGAAGTCGGCGTTCCCCGCCACCGGCCGGTTCTGAAAGATGTAATAGGGCGTCACCCCCGCCCAGGAGAGGCGGTCCAGCAGGTCGCCCAACACGGCAGGGTCATCGTTCACCCTCCGCAGGAGCGGGGTCTGGTTGACCAGGATCACCCCGACCGCCTGCAGGGCCCGGATGCAGTCCAGCGCCTGTTCGGTCAGCTCCCGCGGATGGTTAAAGTGCGCCATCACGTGAATCCGTGCGTCGGGCCGGGAATGGCGGGCCAGCACATCCAGCAGCGCGGCATCGCCCGCGATCCGCCCCGGGTCAAAGGCGACCATCTTGGAGCCCAGCCGAATGATCTTCACGTGGGGGATGGCGCGCAGGGCGCTGAGGATCTTCTCAAGCCGGTTGGCGGAGAGGACCAGCGGGTCGCCGCCGGTCAGCAGGACGTTGTTGATCTCCGGATGCGCTGCGACATAGGCCAGCCCCTCGCTCACATCGAGGCTGACCTCGCTCTCCACATCGTCCTTGAACAGCCGCTTGCGGAAGCAGAACCGGCAGTAGGCGCCACAGACATCGGAGACCAGGAGGAGCGCCGTGGGGGCGTACTTGTGCTGGCACGCCTTTGCCACGTAGTTGCTGGCCTCGTCCGAGGGGTCCAGCCTGCCGTACTCCATCAACTCCGTCTCGGTGGGAATCACGATGCGCCGGATTGGGTCGTCGGGATCGTCCCAGTTGATCAGCGACAGGTAGTACTCGCTGACCCGAAAGACATACTCCTCGGTGACGGGAGCAAGGTTCGCCCTCTCACCCTCAGGAAGTTGGCTGATCTTCCGGATGTCGGTGTGGTACTTCATCTTGCCCCTCCATACGCTGAGTTGCTGACGTCTTCACCTTATGCGCCCCGTGACATAAGGTGACATAACGCTCGAACTGAATAGACTGCAATGCAGCGATGAGACTGGCAAGAGGGAGGTCACCCGGTGGAACGCCATGTCGTTCTGGTTACCGCCGACACCGGTGCAAAGGCGGGTAGAGTCACCGTGTCCGCTCCGTTTTCCCTGCTCTCCTGGTTGGACCTGCGCGACGGCGAAAGCCGGTTCCTGGGCTTTGGCCTGGCGGAGGAGCACGTGATCTGGGAGAGGGACGACAGCCTGGGGGAGAGTGAACTGCGGGTCGGGGGGAGGCTGGCCCGGTGGCTGCCCCTCCAGACGCCGCTCAACCTCACCCTCTTCCGCCGTAGTCCCCAGCATCTCTCCCTGGGTCCCCTGGTCGGGCTGCTGATCTCCGCCCCTAAGCTGGAGGCCGTGCTGAACGGCCGGATCGATCACGTGTACTGCCGGTACGCCCAGGCCGCCCGCGAGGCGGGAGCGGTGCTGCTCTTCTGCGCCGCCGGCGGGTTCGACCTGACACGAAACACGGTGGATGGGTACCTGCACCACTGCGACGGCGCCGGCCCGTGCCGGTGGGTTCCCCTGCGAACACCGCTGCCCCGGGTGCTCTATGACCGGAGCTTCGGCAAGGAGGCCCGGGCTGCCGCCACCGACCTGCGCCGGGCGCTGGAACCGCTGGGTGCGGCGGTGGTCAACCGGCCCGTCAAGATCACCAAGCTCCAGGCGTTCGAGGCGCTCCAGCCGCCGGGCGAGCTGGCGCCTCACCTGCCCCGGACCGTCCCATTCACCCCCGAGTTCCTGGCCGAGATGGCAGAGCGGTGCGATGATCTTTACCTCAAACCCGATGCCCTCTACAAGGGCAAGGGGGTCTGCCGGCTGAAGCGCAGCGGCGCTGGCTGGGAGATTCACAGCCGGGCGGAGTGGGGCAACCAGGTCCGCCTGGTGGGCGAGCAGGCGGAGCTTGCCGGTGCGGTGGCGGAGCTGCTGGACCCGGAGGCGCGGTACGTGGTGCAGGAAGGGCTGCCCCTGGCCACCTACCTGGGAAACCGCTTCGACCTGCGCTCCCTGGTGCAGCGCGATGGCCGGGGCGAGTGGCGGGTGACCGGCGTGGTGGCGCGGGTTGCGCCTGCCGGCAGCGCCATCACCAGCCCCCGCAGCGGCGGGCAGGTCGCCCCGTTGGATGCCGCCCTGCGCCACGCCTTTGGCGACCGGGCGGAGGAGGTCCGGGCGGAGATTGAGCGGGTCTCCCTGGCCCTGGCCGAGCGGGTCGACCAGCGGGTCGGCCCATGCGCCGAGTTGGGGCTTGATCTCGGGGTGCTGGTCGACGGCACCGTCAAGCTGATTGAGGTCAATGGGATTCCGCTGCGCGTCAGCCTGGAGCGGCTGAAAGATCCGCTGGTGGGGGAGCGGATCGACCGGTTCCCGATCCACTTCGGGGCCTATCTTGATATGCAGGGGTGATCGCATGGAAGCGCCGTTGATCGGGGTGATGCTGGGGCCGGCCGATGCGGAGCAGTTAGATGTGCGGAGCCGCTACCGCTGCATGGCCCGGCAGGCCAGGGCGGCAGGCGCCTCCATCCTCTTCTTCCACCTGGGGGGCGTGGAGGATGCAGGGCGCCGTGTGCGGGGCTGGGTGGAGCAGGACGGCGAGTTCCATCCGACGGTGATGGAACTGCCAGAGGTGATCTACAACCGGGCCGCCTACGGGGACCGCAAGCAGAGCCGGACCGCCAGGCGGCTGCTCCGCACCCTGACCGCCCGCCGCCACACCCGGCTGATCAACGAGGTGAACGCCTTCAGCAAGCGCGCCGTCTACGAGGCGCTCCGCTTCTTTCCCGACACGGCTCACCTGGCCCCCGAGACGCTCCCCCTGACCCGGGTAGATGAGTTGGCCGCCATGCTGCCGCGCCATGGGGTGGTCTTCGCCAAGGGGGACCACTCCAGCCACGGCAGCGACGTGGTCCGGCTGCGGCAAGCGGGTGATGGGGTGCTCCTACGCGGGCGAATCGGCTCGGCGCGGGTTGATGAGCGGTTTGGCAGTGAGGATGAGGTCTTTTCATTCCTACAAATGCTTGATCCGCAGATGGATTGGGTGCTCCAGCAGGGCATCGCCCTGCCCGCGATTGACGACCGGGTCTTTGACTGCCGGGTGATCGCCCAGAAGGATGGCTCCGGGCAGTGGCAGCTTCCCCTGGTGCTGGTGCGCCTGGCGCAGGCAGGGAGCGTCGCCGCCAACATGAGCCAGGGCGCGGTGCCGTTCCTGCCGGCGGACTTCGCCCGCCTCTTCAACGATCAGGTTCCCGGTCTGAAGTGCCTGGAGGAGAGCGTCTCCCGTGCGGCCCGTCTGACGCTCCACGCCCTGGAGTCCCGGTTCGGCCTGTTGGGCGAGGTCGGGATCGACATCGGTCTGGACCAGAACGGGAGCGCCTGGGTCTTCGAGGCGAACACCAAGCCCCTGCATCCGGCCGTGCCGGGGCTGGCGGAGGAGCATCTCCTCCGGTATCCCTTTGAATATGGGCTCTTCCTGGCGAACCAGGCCCGGGCCGGTCGCCGTTCCGGTTCGGCCTCGCCTTTCACCCGGGCCGACCTCCCCAAGCAAAACGCCTGCCCCTGACCGGGCAGGCGTTCCGCTTCAGAATCCGGTGAGCACCAGGGCCAGGTCGCTCTGGCTGCGGGCCAGGTCCCGCTCAACCTCCGGCGGGTAGCCCCAGCCCGGAACGGCGTTTGCCTCCAGCAGCCAGATCTGGTGGCTGCCCTGCTCCACCACCAGATCGAAGCCGAGAATCCCGAGGGGCTGGAAGGTCTGCTCCAGGATCGCCGCCCCGCGCAGGCTGAGTTCGACCATCTGCTCGATGCATCGCTCTGCCTCGTCCGACCTCATGGAGTGGTGCAGTTCCAGGCTCTCGATCATCGCCGCTTCCACCGCCCCGTTGGCCAGGTTGGTGAAGAACATCTGATCGTCGCTGGCCACGCTGGCGTTCCCCACCACCAGGCGCCAGCCGCCCTCGGGCCGACGGACGGTGACGAGCCGGAAGTGCAGCGCCCGCCCCTGAAGCCCGGTGATCGGAATCCCCCGCTGGACCACGCAGCGCCCCTGCCCGGTGACCGCCCGCAGGGATGGCATCAGCTCATCGAGGCTGGGAAAGACCCGGCGCTCCTGCTCCCGGTCCCCTATATAGCACAGCTCAAAGCCGTCGGGGAGCCGCCTCACCCGGGCCGAGCCGCGCCCCCTGATCCCGTGGACGTGCTTGACAAAGACCACCTCATGGCGGATCAGCATGGCGGCCAGATCCGGCTTTCCCCCCAGCAGACGGGTCTCGGGCAGATGGGGGCGCAGCGCCTCGTCCACCGAGAGGAGGGTGTGGAACTCCCATTTCCCGATGGAGCGCACCCAGTTGAAGACCCGGTTCCCGGTCCGCTCCCGCAGCTGGTCGATCACCTTGCGCCGGATCGACCAGGTGAGGTAGACGGCGGCAGGAATGGGAAACCAGGTGCGAATCAGCCGCTGCTCCCGGCCGGGTCGGGTGTCCAGCACATAACCGAAGATGCGGCTCTGCTCCCAGTCGATCTCCTCGTCGAACCCGAGGGCGAAGAGGCCCGGCGACTGCTCCAGGTGGCCGTAGTAGAGCGCCGCCCGAGCCAGGGCCTCGCGCTGGGAGAGCCGCTCCCTGCCCGGGTGGAGCACCGCCACCGCCGGCCCGAACTCGACTTGGCCGGCCTCCCCCTCCCGCAGCGCCACTGGCATGGAGTCATAGGGAATCGCCAACGAGTCAAAGAGGTCCGGCGCCAGGTGGACCTCGCCCGCAGGGGCCGGCTCCCCCTGCAGGCCCTCGACCTGGACAGAGCCGAGCCGGAGGATCGCCTTCGCTCCCGGCGTGGAGCCGGGCAGCCGGACAGTATGGGTCGGCAGGTCGGAATCCCGCAGTAGCCGCACGCTCATCTCTTCCATCTCAACACCTCATTGCCCAGGGTATGAGCGTGGGGAGACGGCGGAGCGCGCATGCAAAAAGCGGCTGCGTGGCCCAGGTGGGGCCGCCAGCCGCGGGTGCGATCGGTTATGGGTTGTCTCGCGTGCACCCAGTGGTTGTCCAGTGGGATGCTACTTGCCCTCCCGCCAGGCCCTGCTCGTCTTCCACCAGTTTGACCGGCACCTCCATGCAGGTCCTAACCACCATGAGCCGTTCCGCCCGCGCTACGGGCAGGGGGCTGGTGGCTCGGCGGGGGTGACCGCCGCCCCGGGCCGCCGCACCTCCGTCAGCTTTTCGCCCCCCAGTCGGGTGTGGACTAACGAATTTTTGACGGAAAGCTAGCAAATTTGCCCTATCCCCAGGGTTCAGGCCCAGCTAGCCCCCCCATATGCCAGCCTGCGTCAGTTTTTCGCCCCCTGTTGGGGCATGAACCAACGAAATTCTGACGGAGGCGAGGAATCCCACCCGCCTCCGTCGAACTATCTGCTAGAATTTGGAAATCAGGGAGGGGTTCTCATCGAGATCACGGTACCGACCGCCCTCCTGCTTGACCGGGAGCTGACCCCCTCGGCCAAGCTGGTCTGGATGCTCTGTCGCCTGTGCCCCGGGGCCTCACGGCCCCCCGCTTCCAGACTTGCGGCCCAGTCTGGCCTCACGCCTGAGACCATTCGGGCAGCCCTTGCCCGGGTCGCCGCACGACCCGTGTTCCCTGGCCCTGTCGCCGCCCTCCCCGGCCCCCTCCTGACCGACCCCAGGCTGGCCCCCGCTGCCAAGGTGCTCTACGGCATCCTCCAGAACCAGAACGGAGCGTTCACCTACCCCGCGCTCAGCCGCCTCACCGGCGCCAGCCCCAACACCCTGAAGCGGGTCGTGGCAGCGCTGGTCCAGGCTGAATGGCTGGAAACAGAGCAGCGCAGCCGGATCGCCCCCGTGCGCTTCGCCCTGCGCAACCCGATTCTGGCCCGTCAGCAGCGGGCGGTGGAGCTTGCCCGACGCAGGCTGCAGCACGACCCCAACAAGGGAGAGGCGCTCATGAAGGAGTACCTCTCCCTGCTGGTCGACTCCAACGAGTTCGAAGACAACGCCCGGCCCGGCTTCCTCATCAACCCGAAGACCGGTGAGCGCCTGGAACTGGACCGGTTCTACACGAATGTCGCCGCCTTCGAGTACAATGGAGCCTCACACTTCGGCACGACCGAGGAAGCGACCGACCAGCAGACCCGTGACATGGTGAAGGTCGGTATCTGCGCCCTGCGGCAGATTCCCGTGGTGGTGATCCACAGCGAAGACCTCTCGCTGGCCGGCATGCGGGCGAAAGTGGGGCAACTCCTGCCCCTGCGGGACCTGACGGGCCACGAGCCCCTCGTCGACTTCCTGGAGCGGAGAGCACGGCGTTACCGCGAAGGGGGTGCTCCCTGAGACGCTAGCCATCACCTTGGTTTCGTTCAACGGAGATAGGGCGCCACGTTCCCGGCGATGACCGCAAACTCCTCCTCCCGGAGCGAGATCTGGCGGAAGGCCGCCCATCCCTCCCGCGGCCGGAGGTTGTCGCCAAGGGCCGCATCCGAACCGTAGAGCGTCCGCTCGACGCCCACCTGGCGAATCCGCTGCGCCACCTGCACCGGGATATCGGCAGCGAGCGGCAGTACTTGCTCCAGAAAGACCTGAGCCGGCGCAGCCCCGTATGGACGCTTTCGCGAGATGGATGACCGGAGTGCACCACGATTGGCGTGCGGTGCTGGTACAGGGCCGCCTGGGCGCCGGTCCAGTCGTTCTCGGCCCGGACCTTGGCGTACTCGTCATCGATGCTCCTGGCAGGGCTGAAGAGGTGCTGATGATGATCGGCGACCGGAGCAAGACTCATGAAGACCCTCCTTTAGTGGTTTCCCCTACTATGCCCGCCAGACCCGGCGCCCGTTCTGCGCCTCCTTCTGCTTCAGCGCCGCCGCCAGGTCGGTCCCGGTTCCGTTGGCCAGGGCCAGCAGGTAGATCAGCACGTCGGCCAGCTCCTCCTGCACCGGGCCGCGGCCCGCCTCCCGCTCGGGGTCGGTCTTCAGCCCCACCGGCTTGCGCAGGGCCCGGGCCAGCTCGCCCACCTCTTCGACCATCAGGAGCATCAGCTGGAGGTTGGCGGCCCCGGCGAAGCCGCGGTGCTGCATCATCTCATCAATGTACCGCTGGAGCGCCGGCAGGGAGGCCCGCTCGGAGAGGCGCTCCTCGAAGCGCATCGCCCGCAGGTCTGCCACGACCTCTTCAGGGGTGGCGACCGGGCCGGTGGCGTAGGCCCGGTGCCCTTCATCGGCCGGCTCGGCCAGGGTGTAGAACCGCTTGCCCACCGCCAGGCAGTAGCCCATCTCGACGGCGGCGGAGGCGCCCAGGTAGCCGTCGGGGTTGTAGAAGTAGACGGCGTCGGCCCGGTCGACGGCGGCCAGCACGCCGAAGACGATCTCGCGCTCGGTGGCCGCTCCGTCGGTGTCCAGCCTCACGAACTCCTCGTTTGGGTTGACAGGCTCGCCAGCGGGCGAGAGCACCTCGCAGCCCAGGGAGCGAAAGGTGGCAGCGGTGGCGGCGATCCCGGCCCAGTGCTTGCGGAAGGAGCCCAAGATGGCGATGCGGGGACGCATCGAAACACCTCCGTGTCAGATCTATCTCCTACTGTTCCACCTCGCTAGTACAAACCCTTGCCGAAGGTCCCTTCAATCTGTATACTCTAAAACAACAATCGAATAGCGACTATTCATCGAGAGTGGCGGAGGGACAGGCCCGATGACGTCACGGCAACCGCTCCACCTTGGAGAACGGTGCCAACTCCTGCGGACTGGCACGTCCGAGAGATGAAGTGCGGAGCAGCGGCTTGGTCTGCGAACCCTTCATTCTTGAAGGGTTTTTCTCATGTATGGAGACAAAGCTTCGCTGTGTCGTGGCGGCGGTGACGCCACGACGCAGCGGCACTGGTTATCAAATGCCAGGGGGAGGTAGGTGCGGAGGGCAAGCTGCAAACGCCGAGCGTTGCGAGTTTAGCAGTCGAGGCGCTTGCTGCGCTGCCGGGCTCCGCCCCTCCTCTGCACGTAAAGAGGGGGAGTTTGCGATGGCTCGACTGATGAACCGCCTGCGTCACGGCGCCTTCGGCGTGACCGTGGAGATCGACCCGCCCAAGGGGGCAGATGTGCGCAAGACCCTGGAGAAAGTGCGCCGCTTTGGCGATCGTGTCGACGCCGTCAACGTCGCCGACTGCCCCATGGCGAATGTGCGGATGAGCCCGATCACGCTGGCGCACCTGCTCCAGCGGGACGTGCAGGTGGAGGCGATCTTTCACCTGACCTGCCGCGACCGCAACGTGATCGGCCTGCAGGCGGAGCTGCTGGGAGCGGCCGGACTGGGGGTCCGGAATATCCTGGCGCTGCGGGGGGATAACCCCGAGCGGGGCGACCACCCCGACGCCCGGGGGGTCTTTGAGTGCGATGCCACGGGGCTGATCGCCATCGCCGCCACCCTGAACCGGGGGGAGACGGTCTCGGGCACCACCCTGGAGCAGGGGACCGACTTTGCCATCGGCTGCGCCGCCAACCCGACGGCGAAGGACCTGGAGGCCGAGGTCTCCCGGCTGGAGCAGAAGATCGCGGCGGGGGCAAACTTTGTGCAGACCCAGCCGGTCTACGACCCACGCCTGCTGGAGGCGTGGCTGGCGAAGATCAGCGGGCGCATCTCGATTCCGATTCTCTACGGGATCATGCCGCTGAAGAGCTATGAGTTCGCCGCTCACCTCAACCAGAACGTGCCCGGGATCAACGTGCCCGACTGGGTTGTGGACCGGATGCGCGGCAAGGGCGAGGAGGAGGGGCTGAAGCTGACCGGCGAGCTGCTCAAGGAGATTGGGCCGCTGGTAGAAGGCATTCATATCTTTCCCATGAACAGCGCCAACCGGGTGGTGGCGGTGCTCGACATTCTGGATGAAATGGGCATTCGCCGCGGCAGCCGGCTGGGGGCGTAAAATGGTTGGCACCATGGAACTGCCCCGCGCGCTTCTTCGCCCGGAGGCGGGACTCCTCTCGGCCCCCCGCCTTGAGGTGATGCGGCTGCTGGGCTACAAGGAGGGGCGGACCCAGGTCGACGAGCGCCACCTGGCGCTGGTGGACAGGGGCATCGCCCTGGCTCGGGCTGCCGCGGCCCCCGTAGCCAGCCTGGCCTACTGCGCCGTCACGGTGCAGGGGGAGCAGGTCAGCACCGCCGTGCCGGGCCTTACCTGGCGCTCCCGGTCGCTCTCCCGGCTGCTGGAGGGCGCCGTGGCGGTCAGCCTGGTGGCCGGTACGCTGGGCCCGGGGATCGAGGAGCAGACCCGGGCGCTCTTTGCGGCGGAGGAGTTTGCGCTGGCGACGATCGTGGACGCCGCGGGCTCCGCCCTGGTGCACGGGCTGCTGCTCCATGTGCAGGCGCATCTGAAGGCCCGGGCCGGCTCGCTCACCCCGCTCTACGGGCCGGGCTACGGCGACTGGCCGCTTGCGGATCAGATCGCCCTGACCGAGGCGGCCGGCGGACCGGCCATTGGCCTGATCAGCACCGAGACCTGCTATCTCACCCCCCAGAAGTCGCTGGTGGGGATCTTCGGCTGGCTGGCGCAGCCAGGCCGCCCCGCTCCGTCGGGGTGCAGCCTCTGCACCATGGCCGGCTGCGCCTATCGGGTTCGCCCGGAACGAGGAGGAAATGAGTAAGTGAAGTGGAACGAACTGCTGGGCAAGGGGGTCCTGGTCTTCGACGGGGCCATGGGGACCATGCTCCAGAGCCGCGGCCTGCCGCCCGGCTACTGCCCCGACCTCTGGAACCTGGAGCGGCCCGAGGAGGTCGTCGCCGTTCACCGGGCCTACGTGGAGGCGGGGGCCCAGATCCTTGAGACCAACACCTTCGGCTCGACCCCGATTCGCCTCGCCCACTACGGGCTGGAGGCGCAGGGCCACGCCATCGCTGTGGCGGGCGTCCGCTGCGCCCGAGAGGCGGCGGCGGGCCGAGCCCTGGTGGCCGGCTCCATCGGCCCGCTGGGCGCCCTGGTGGAGCCGCTGGGCGACATGGCCTTCAACGAGGCCTACCGGCAGTTCGCCGCCCAGGCCAAGGCCTTTGCGGAGGCGGAGCCCGACCTGATCATCATTGAGACCATCGCCGATCTGAACGAGCTGCGGGCGGCGATTCTGGCCTGCAAGGACCACGCCCCGGCGATCCCCGTGATCGCCCAGATCACCATTGACCCCGGCGGGCGGGCCTTTACCGGCACCGACCCGGAGACGGCGGGGCTGGTGCTCCAGTCGCTGGGCGCCGACATCATCGGCTTTAACTGCTCGGTGGGGCCCGACCAGCTGGTGGAGGCGGTCGCCCGCATGGCCAAGGTGGCCCGGGTGCCGATCTCCGTGCAGCCCAACGCCGGCATGCCGCTCCTGCAGCTCGACGGCACCACCACCTTCCCCATGGGCCCGGCGGAGTTCGCCGCCTACGGCCCGAAGCTGATTGCGGCAGGCGCCTCGATCGTGGGCGGCTGCTGCGGCACCACGCCGGAGCATATCCGCCAGCTGCGGGCGGCGGTGGAGGGGCTGAAGCCCAACGGCAAGCCGGGGCCGCTGGCCCACACCCTGGGCCTCGCCTCCCGGACCCGCTCGCTCTTCTTCCTCGACCAGAACCTGCCGGTGGTGATCGGCGAGCGGATCAACCCGACTGGCCGCAAGCTGCTGACCAAGGACATTAAGGAAGGGAGCTTCGCCCGGGTCCGCACCGAGGCGAAGAACCAGGTGGCGGCCGGGGCGCACATGCTCGATGTGAACGTGGGCGTGCCGCTGATCGACGAGGCGGCGGCGATGGCCCGGGCGGTGCGGGTGATCCAAGATGCGGTCGATGTGCCGCTCTCGATCGACTCGCCCGACCCGCTGGCGATTGAGGCCGGCCTGAAGGCGGTGGTCGGCAAGCCGCTGATCAACTCCTTCTCCCTGGAGGAGGGGCGGGCCGAGACGGTGCTCCCGCTGGCGAAGCGCTACGGCGCCGCCGTGCTGGGCCTGACCATCGACGAGCACGGCATTCCCGCCTCGGCGCAGAAGCGGCTGGAGATCGCCCGCCGGCTGGTGGCGACCGCCGAGTCTTACGGCATTCCCCGCCACGACGTGGTGATCGACCCGCTGGCGCTGACCGCCGGCGCTCAGCAGGCCGAGGCGAGGGAGACGCTGAAGGCGATTCGCTGGATTCACGAGGAGCTGGGCTGCCACACCTCGCTGGGGGTCTCCAACATCTCCTTCGGCCTGCCCAACCGGCACTACCTGAACGCCGTCTACCTGAACATGGCGGTCACCATGGGGCTCTCCATGGCGATCATGAACCCGCTGGAGGAGCGGATGATGGACACCGTCCGCGCCCTGCGCCTCTTCCTGAACCGGGACCGGAACGCCCGGGAGTATATGGCGGTGACCGGCCCGAAGAGGCTGGTGCATACCAAAGAAGAGGTACTGGAAGAGGTCTTGAAGGAGCAGGCGAAGACCCAGCCGGCTGCCCCGGCCCCAAAGCAGGCCGCTGCCACGGACGCCGCCTCCCCTGCTGCCGACGCCGCTCCAACGAAGCAGGCGCCAACCCCGCGGGAGGCGATCACCGACCCGCTGGGGCTGAAGCTTTACGATGACATCCTCGAGGGCGATAAAGATGCGATCCTCGGCCACGTGGAGCAGGGGCTGAGCGAGGGCCGTGACCCGATGGGGCTGCTCAACCAGTACCTGATTCCGGCGATTGAGGAGGTGGGCCGCCTCTTCGGCGAGGGGATCTACTTCCTGCCGCAGCTGATGCTCTCGGCGGCGGCCATGAAGAAGGGATTCGCCCGGCTTAAGCCCGAGATCCAGCGGGCGAAGGTGGGGCAGGCGGAGATCGGCACGGTGGTCCTGGCCACGGTGCAGGGCGACATTCACGACATTGGCAAGAACATTGTGGCGGTGCTCCTGGAGAACTACGGCTTCAAGGTGATCGACCTGGGCCGCGACGTGAAGAACGAGGTGGTGCTGGAGGAGGCGCGCAAGGAGGGGGCGGATATTGTCGGCCTCTCCGCCCTGATGACCACCACCATGCCGCAGATGAAGCGGGTGATCGACCTCTTCGCCGCCGAGGGGCTCGACTGCCCGGTGCTGGTGGGCGGGGCCGCCACTACCCGCTCCTTTGCGGACCAGATTGGGGCGCACGGATACGGGCGGGATGCGCAGGAAGCTGTGGCCGTTGCGTTGAACGTACTGAAAGAGCGGCGCGGAGACCCGGCAACCGCCCAGTAACCTCCACCGGAGGGCAACCGATGCAGACCATCTACCTCGCAATGCTGGCACTAAAGCTCGCCATTCTTCTGGGCTGGGGCTACCTGGTCTTCCTGCTGGCTCGCTCCCTGCGCCCCGCAAGCGGGTCAGTCTACACCTTCCGGTTTCTGGCCGCCTATCTGGGGGGCAGCGCGGCGGCTCAGGGGCTCCTGTTCCTGATTCAGGACGCCGCCCACGTCGGCGTGCTGCCCGAGCAGGTGGGGCACTGGCCCGGATGGGTCTGGCTGGAGATCCCGTTGGTCCTGACGATGCTAATGAGCACGGCGCTCTTGATCCGGCTCATGCACTCCAAGCGCCACCGGGTGCTGGACCGTGTGCTGGGCGAGGTGCGGCGGCTGCGCTCCGAGGTGGGGCATGATCCGCTCACCAACCTCTGCAACCGGGCCACGTTGGACCAGCGGCTGGCAGAGCTGGCCGGTTCCGGCGAGCCGCTGTCGCTTCTGTTTATTGATGTGGATGGCTTCAAGGCCTATAACGATTGCCACGGGCACCTGGCCGGCGATCAGGTGCTCCGCTCGCTGTCTGCGCTGATGCTCCGTTCGGTGCGGCGATCTGACCTGGTCGCCCGCTACGGCGGCGATGAGTTCGTGATCCTCCTGCCCGATGCCCCGTCCGACGCCGGCAGGGCGATCGCCGAGAAACTCCGGCAGCAGGCGGCTGAGCAGAACCACCCTCACCGCCAGGTAACCTTTTCAATCGGGTGCGCTGCCTCGCCATCCGGCGCCACCGACTCCGCCGCCCTGCTCCGCATGGCGGATGCCGCCATGTACCGATCGAAGCGGCTGGGCGGGAACCAGGTTTGCGAGTTCAACGGTCCGGCATCATCCGGTGAGAGCCATACCCAGGAAGGGGAGTCCCGGACTTGACCTACACGATTCACGCTGCCGGGCGAGCCATCTCCGTGGCCCCCGGCACCGCTCTTTCTGTGGCGCTGAACCAAAGCGAGATCTACGTGGAGACGCCCTGCGGCGCCCGTGGTTACTGCCGCAAGTGCCTGGTGAAGGTAATGGGGGAGGCCCCCGAGCCCACGCCATCGGACCGGGAGCAGCTGACCGCTGAGGAGCTGGCAATGGGCTTCCGCCTCTCCTGCCAGCTAAAGGTGGCAGGGGACCTCGCCGTCGCCGTGGTGCCCGCCGCGGTGGCCGATCCGAAGAAGGCGGCCATGGGGCGCCTTTCGATTCCCTTCACCGTAGACCCTTGGGCGAACCTGAACCCCACCGGCCGCTCCCTCGGCTTCGCCTTAGATGTAGGCACCACCAGCCTGGCCGGGGCGCTGCTCGACCTGACCACCGGCGAGGAGCTGGCCGCCCAGGCGATGCCGAACCCGCAGGCGGTGCACGGCGCCGACCTGATGAGCCGGCTCAGCTACGCCATCGGTGGCGAGGCGCAGCGCCAGGAGCTGATCTCGCTGGTTCGCTCTGCCGCCGCCCAGATGCTGGAGCGGCTGCTCTCGAAGGCAGGCGCCCGGCGGGAGGAGGTGGTGGCGGCCACCCTGGTGGGCAACACCGCCATGCACCACCTCTTCCTGGGGCTTCCGGTGGAGAATCTGGCCCTGGCTCCCTACACCCCGGCCCTGCTGGAGGGCTGCCAGGTCGACCTGCCCAGCTTTCCGCCGCTCTACGCCCTGCCGAATATCGCCGGCTTTGTCGGGGCCGATGCCGTCGCCGCCGGCCTGGCCGCCGGGATCGACCGTGGCGATGAGACGGTGCTGGTAGTGGACATCGGCACCAACGGCGAGATCCTCCTGCGCCACCAGGGCCAGGTCTACGCCTGCTCCGCCCCCGCCGGCCCCGCCTTCGAGGGCGGCGAGATCAGCCAGGGCATGCGGGCCGGGCCGGGCGCCATCGAGGCGGTCGAGTTCGACGGGGCAGAGCTGCTGGTGGGCGTGATCAAGGGCGCCCCTGCCCGGGGCGTCTGCGGCTCCGGCCTGCTGGACGGGATCGCCGCCCTGCTGGAGGCCGGCCTGCTGGACTGGATGGGCCGCATACGCCCCGAGGGCCCCGCCGCCCACCGGGTGGGGGAGGGCGCCATGGCGGTGGCGCTGGCCCCCGGCGTCCGCCTGACCCAGAAGGATATCCGGGCGCTCCAGCTGGCCAAGGGCGCCATTCGCTCCGGGATCGACCTGCTGATGCAGGTGGCCCGCATCGGCCCGGACGACCTGCATGCCATTCTCCTGGCGGGGGCCTTCGGCAACTACCTGCGCCGGGAGAGCGCCATTGCCATTGGCCTCTTGCCCGCCGTGGCCCCCGCCAAGGTCCGGCCCATCGGCAACGCCGCCGCCGCCGGCGCCAAGCTGGCCCTGCTCTCGAAGGAGGGGAGGGCCCGGGCGGAGGCCTTGGCCCGGGAGGCCCGCTGGATCGACCTGGCCACACACCCCGACTTCGAGGAGATCTTTATGGAGGCGCTCAACTTCCCGCGGCGCCGCCGTACCTGAGGAGGTTTCCCTATGAGGCCCGAGACCGAAACGGAGCGAGCGGAGCGCCGGGCGGCAACTGTCGCCGCCTACCGCGAGCTGGTGGATCCCGCAGCCCCACCCAAGATGCCCCACCTGCTGGAGCACTATTTCTTCGCCCCCGACACGGGCGATATGACCGGCCTGATCCACAAGCTGGAGGAGCGAGGTTTCCACGTAGAGACCTTCGCCTACGACCCCGACCACCCCTCAAGAACCTGGACCCTGACCGTCGTGCGAATCGAGCTCCTGGAGGAGCGGCGCCTCCTGGCCGTCTCCGACGAGCTGGACGGACTGGCCCGGGAGCACGACGTCACCTACGACGGCTGGATGACCCGGGTGGAGGAGTAGCGCGCTGAACGGCCACAGGGCTTGCCCCTGTGGCTCGCCAGCTATGTGGCCGATAAAGGAGCGGTGCCAAGATGGAGACACGTACCCTTGGGCGTTCGGGACTGAAGGTGACCAGCATCTGCCTGGGAACGATGGCCTTCGGGCGGTGGATTGACGAGGCGGCCTCGGCCCGGGTGCTGGATGCCGCCCTCGATGCGGGTGTCACCTTTATCGACACGGCGAATATCTACGGGCGGGCGCAAGATACGGGCGACTATACCCAGCGAGGTGAGTCGGAGGCGATTCTTGGTGCGATGCTGGGGTCCCGCCGGCAGCGGGTGATTCTGGCCTCGAAGGTGGGGAACATGGGGCAGCCAATGGGGCCGGAGCCCAACGACCGGGGGCTCTCGCGGCGGCACATCATGGAGCAGGTGGAGGGCTCGCTGCGCCGGCTCAGGACCGACTATCTGGACCTGTACCAGTGCCATTCCTTCGACCCGACCACCCCGCTGGAGGAGACGCTGCGGGCGCTGGACGATCTGGTCCGCCAGGGCAAGGTGCGCTACATTGGCTGTTCGAACTTTGCTGCCTGGCAGCTGGCCCGGGCCAACGGGATCAGCGACCGGCTCGGGCTGGAGCGGTTTGTCTCGGTCCAGCCGCAGTACAGTCTGCTGGTGCGGGAGATCGAGCGGGAGTTGATCCCCTGCTGTCAGGCGGAAGGGGTCGGCATGATCGTCTACTCGCCGCTGGGGCGGGGCATGCTGACCGGCAAGTACCGCCAGGGCGAGGCGCCGCCCGAGGCGAGCCGGGCGGCGGCCGGGGAGCCGCTGTTGACCCGCGGGCTGATGACCGAGCAGAACTTCCGCCGGGTGGAGGCAATGCGCCGGCTCTGTGAAGAGTGGGGTCTTCCCATGGCGGCGGTGGCCACCGCCTGGGTTCTGGCGAATCCGGCGGTCACGTCGGCGATTGTCGGCGCCAGCAAGCCCGAGCATGTGACTTCGGCGGTCGCTGCCAGCGAGCTGAAGCTGACCGCTGATCAGAGGCAGGCGTTGGACGAGCTGGCCCTGATCGATTGATTCCGGCTCTCGTTACCAGGGATACGGCCACCCCTACAGGCGCAGGATAACTGGGGTCTCAAAACCTGCGAGGGGGAATCAGCATGGCACAGAAGAATCAGGGGATGCTGAACCAGGTCACGCAGAACCTGACCCAGCAGAACCAGGGCCGGCAGAACCGGGACCTCGAGAGCCGGCACGGCGCCGTCGGTGAGGCGGCGGAAGGGGCGGCCTGGGTAGGCGGCGGCGCTGCGGGTGCGGCGCTGGGCTCGGCCCTGGGCCCGGTCGGCACCGCTGCCGGCGCCCTGGCCGGTGCTGCGATGGCCGACGAGGCGGTCGAGAACGCCCAGACGGCCGACAGGGTAACCAAGCGGCAGGGCGGCGGCCAGCAGGGCGCCGGCCAGCAGGGCGCCGGCCAGCAGCGGTAAGCAGGCTCGCGACAGATGGACCAGGCCCGGACGGGGGTGCTTCCTGTCCGGGCTCTTCATGGCATGGCGACGGAGAGCGCTCCCGGTTCGACCCGGAAGTGGGCCTGGCCGGAACCGCCCGGTTCGCCGTCGAGGTGTATCTTCACCCCGCCTGTGGTCTGAACGCCGATGCGCTGGCCGCGCAGCATGCGGACCTTCGGGTGGGAGAGGTGTCCGCCGGTGTAGACCCGGCGCAGGAGCGACAGCAGTTCGAACCGCCCCAGGCTCCCGGCCATACAGATATCGAGCTTTCCGTCGCCGGTGCTGGCGGCAGGGGCGACGCGCATGCCGCCGCCGTAGTACGGGCCGTTGGCGACGACCACGAGGGTCATGGGGCCGCTGAAGGACTCGTCGTCGACGGTGACACGCATCGGGGCAGGCCGGTAGGTGGCCATGGTCTGCAGGGCGCCCAGCAGGTAGGGCAGCGTTCCCCCCAGCCCAGATGGGTACCGGTTGGCAGCGGCGGCCACCTCGGCGTCGAAGCCGACGCCGGCGGCGTTGACGAAGCAGCGCCCCCCCGCCTCGAAGCCGAGGTCGACCCGCTGGGTCGCCTGGCCCAGGGCGATGGCGAGGGCGGCCTCTAGATCGCGGGGGAGCCCGCAGTTGCGGCGGAAGTCGTTCCCGGTGCCGGCGGGAATCACCCCCAGGGAGGTGTCGGTGAAGGCGAGCTGACTGGCCACCGCATGTAGAGTGCCGTCGCCGCCCACCACCACCACGCGCCCGACCCCGGCCCGGGCCGCCTGGGCCGCGACCGCGCGGGTTTCGGCACAACTGGCCGGGATCACCGCATCGAGACGGGAGGAGCGGGGGAGGTAGGCCTGGAGCTGCCGCCAGCGCTTCAGCGCTGCGCCGCGCCCTGCCACGGGGTTGACAATGAAGAGTGCGTTCACCGGTTACCGGGTGCTCCTCCGGTAGAGTCGATCCACCAGCAAGGGGAAGGCAGAGCCGAGCCGGGCGGCCCCTGCCAGCCGGCGCGGCACCAGCACCTCGGGAAGGCGGTGCTCCGCCACGGCCAGAATCACCCGTGCCACCCGCCCGGCGGTGAGCACCGGGGTGCCCGGCGGCAGGGGGTAGTAGGTCCCCCCCAGCCGGCCCCGAACCATGGGCGTGTCCACCGGACCGGGCAGCACCAGCCCCACGTGAATCCCCTCCCGCCGCAGCTCCTGCCGCAGGGCATGGGAGTAGCCGCTCAGGGCAAACTTGCTGGCTGCGTAGGCGGCCATGTACGGTGGCGCCAGGCGGCCGGCCAGGGAGGAGACGTTGACGATCGCCGGCGCTCTTCCCCGCCGCAGGAGCGGCAGGCAGGCGTGGATCACCCCGACCGCGCCGAGGAAATTGACCCGGATCAGCCGCTCTGCGGCCTCCACGCCCAACTGCTCTGCCCGCCCCACCTCCAGCTGCCCGGCGCAGTTGATCAGAAGATCGAGCCGTCCTGCCCGGTGCTCCACCTCGGCGGCCACGGCGGCCACCTGAGCGGGGTCGGCCAGATCGGCGCAGATCGCCGTGGCCGCCAGATCTTCCGCCACCCGCCCCAGTCGCTCCGGGTCCCGCCCCACCAGGTAGAGCCGGGCGCCGGACCGGGCCAGGCTCTGGGCGGTGGCCAGACCGATGCCGCTGGAGGCGCCGGTGATCAGTGCCACACGCTCCCCGCTCACGTCATTGGCACCTGCGGCAGCAGCTTCCCGGTGATCCGCTCAAAGATATCGGGCAGGCTGCGGCCGGTGATGGTCAGGCCGTGGTTCTTCAGGCCGATCACCGCCCGGGAAGGATCCGGCTCCCGGCGCACCAGCTCCGCCACCTCCCGCGCCAGCTCGGCGGTGCCGCAGGGGTAGTTGACCGTGGTGCTGGGGATCCCGTCCATCCAGGCGTGCACGTGAACAATGGCGCCGATGGAGGGGTGCTCCGTGTAGAGCATCCAGTGCTCAATGGCATCCACCGAGGCGCGCCGCGGCTCGACATGGGGCGGGACGCTCACGTGCATCGCCCGCCTTTCGGGGTCATAGCCGGTGATCAGCAGCATGTCCCTGCCCACCACCTGCATGTTGGACTTGTCAACGCCGCTGGCGCTCATCCAGAAGCGGGTCTCATCTTCCCGCACGCTCAGGTTTCCGTAGCTGAGCCCGCCCAGGCCGAAGAGCCGCTTCACGTGGAGCAGGTCCCGCGGGGGCAGCAGCTCCTGGATCGGAAAGGCCGCGGGGAGGAGGTTCATGCGCTGGAGCTGCTCGCCGGCGAAGCGCAGGGAGCGGGTCCGGCTGTTCCCCTCCCAGAGCTCCTCCGGCAGGTCGGTGTGAAAGAGGTTGTTGACCACCAGCTGCGAGTTGGCCAGCGGCGCCAGGCGGCGGTAGACCTCGTCGAAGTAGGCCGCCTCGCCCTTTTGGTGAAGCGGAATCGTGTAGTAGCCCTGCTCCAGGGTGATAAAGTAGGTCTTCCAGTAATCCGCGCCAGACACGGCGTAGATGAGCAGGTTGGACAGGGAGCGCACGAGGATCGGATAGGCCGCCTGGAGAATGTTGTCGGGCTCCTCTTTGACCTCCACCACCGTGACCACGAAGGTGCCCTGGGCCCGCCGGTGAACAGGGCGTGGCCCCTCGGCGGAGGTGAAGTTGATCACCAGGCGGGGACTTCCCTCTCCCTCTGGAAGCACGGAATGACCATGGGAACCGAGAACCTTTTCCAAGCCGTCAGCGAACCAGCCAAGACGTCCACCCGTAGGCCGCCGGGCGAAGAACGTCCCGGCGAGTGTGGATGGTGCGGAAAGCGACTGCCGAAGGTGGGACAACAGAGACCCACTCCTTTCCCTGAAACGCGGTATCAGGGTGTAGGATGGCTTTTCTGCTGGGAGTCTATACCAAGGGGGATTGCGCTTCCGGCTGGTAGCCCGTCTGCAACCTGCACACAATACCCAGAGGGCCCGCGTCCGTAAGTCAAGCCTACCCGCCCCCCCAGATCGATGGTACAATGCGACTCGTGCTGAACTGCCAAGTGGGGGGGCAGACCCGTTTTGTCCAAGCTTGCATCGCTCGTTACCAGCCTGAATCCTGCGCAACGGGAGGCCGCCCTGCACAAGGACGGCCCCCTTCTCGTCATCGCCGGCGCCGGCGCGGGGAAGACCAAGACGGCCATCCACCGTCTGGCCTGCCTCCTGGCGACCGGGGTCAGCCCGGAGAACTTGCTCTGTATCACCTTCACCAACAAGGCCGCCCGGGAGATGCGGGAGCGGGCCGCCGCCCTGGTGGGGCCCGCAGCCAAGTCGGTCATGATCCGCACCTTCCACTCCGCCGCTGTGGTCCTCCTGCGGCAGTACCTGGACCTCTACCCCGAGTCGGGGCGGAGCAAGGAGTTCTCCATCGCCGATGAGACGGTGCAGCTGGCCCTGGTGAAGGAGGCGGTGGCGGAGCGGAACTTCGACCTGAAGGCGAACCGGCCCGAGTCGTTCCTCTGGCGCATCGGACGCTACAAAAACGAGATGGCCGACCCCGACACGCTGCTCTTCCGGCAGCCGACCAATCCATACATGGATTGGGACCGGGTGCGGGAGATGATCGGCCAGTCCGACCGCTACGTGAACCGGTTGACCGCGGAGATCTGGAAGCGTTACGAGGAGAAGCTTCGCAAGAACAACATGGTCGACTTCGACGACCTGATCAACCTCTTCACCCGGATGATGATCGACGTGGCCGATGTGCGCCTGGCCCTTCAACAGCGCTTTTCGTTCATTCAGGTCGATGAATTCCAGGACACGAACATCGCCCAGCTGCAAATGGTGAAGCTCCTGGCCGGGGAGAATCAGAACGTGATGGCGGTGGGCGACGACGCCCAGTCGATCTACTCGTGGCGCTCGGCGGATATCCGCTGCATTCTCGATTTCGAGTCTCACTTTGCCGGCGCCCGGACGGTGAAGCTGGAGCAGAACTACCGCTCCTCACAGGCGATCATTCGGGCGGCCAACCGGCTGATCGCCCACAACACCTCGCAGCGGCCGAAGAAGCTCTTCACCGAGGCGCTGGAGGGGCCGCCGGTCACCGCCTTTGAGGCAGAGAACGACCAGGCCGAGGCCCGCTATGTGGTGGAGCAGATTCAGGCGCAGGTGGCCGCGGGCCGGAAGTACGGCGACTTTGCCATTCTGCTGCGGACCAACGTGCAGGCCCGGCTCTTCGAGGAGCGGCTGCGGGAGGCGGAGGTGCCCTACCAGGTGGTGGGGGGCCCGAGGTTCTACGACCGGCGGGAGGTCCAGGATTCGCTGGCCTACCTGAAGCTGCTGGACAACCCGCGGGACTCGGTCAACTTTGAGCGGGTGCTCTACGCCCCCAAGCGTGGCATTGGCGAGCGCGGCTTTCAGCGGCTGCTGGCCCTGGCCGCGCAGCGCGATGTGGACCTGCTGGAGGCCCTGGTGCTGGCGGTGGACGAAGGGGTGCTGGTGGAGGGGGCAGCCGATGCCGCCCTGAAGCTGAACGGGGCGCTGCGTCACGCCCGGGCAGCGCTGGCCCAGCGCCGCGGCCGCTTCGCCGCCGTGGTGGAGGAGCTGCTCCGGGAGAGCGGCTACCTCGCCTTTTTGGAGGCGGAGGACCAGAAGAAGGAGGAGCGCCGGACCGAGATCGTGCGCTCCCTGATCACAGCGATGTACGACTACGAGCGCCGCTGGCCCATGGGGGGGCTGCAGGGCTATCTCGAATCGATCGCCCTGGCCGACGCCCAGGACCAGGAGACCGGCGGCCAGATGGTCAAGATCCAGACGATCCACTCCTCCAAGGGGCTGGAGTACCCGGTGGTCTTCGTGGCCGGCATGGAGCAGGGGATCCTGCCCAACAAGCGGGCGCTGGATGAGTCCAACCTGGAGGAGGAGCGGCGGCTGGCCTATGTGGCGATCACCCGGGCGCGGGAGCAGCTCTTCCTGACCAGCGCCCGGATTCGGTCGGAGCGGGGCGAGTTCGTGATCACCACGCCCTCGCAGTTCCTGGCCGAGGCGCTGCAGGGTGGCGGGGTATGGCAACCCACCCAGGGCCTGTGGTAAACTGAAACCGTTTGTGCGGGCCGCGGCTCAGCCATCCGCTTGGAGGGATCCCCGTGAGCATCTTTCAGGCCATTATTCTGGGCATCGTGCAGGGGCTCGGCGAGTTCCTGCCCATCTCCAGTTCCGCCCACCTCCTGCTCGTTCCCTGGTTTCTCGGCTGGCCGCCGTCGGGCCTCGCCTTTGACCTTGCCCTGCACATTGGGACGCTGGTGGCGGTGACGATCTACTTCTGGCGCGACCTGCTCGACCTGGCGGTGGAGGGGCTGACCAAGGGCACCAAGACCCATACCGGGCGGCTGGCCTGGGGCATCGTGGCGGGCACGATCCCCGGCGCTCTCTTCGGCTACCTCATGGAAGATGTGATCGAGCGGGTCTTCCGGACCAATCCGCTCTCCATCGCCGGCCTGCTGGCCGTAATGGGCGCCGTGCTCTACTTCGTAGACCGGATCGGCGCCAAGCGCAAGGCGATCGAGCAGGTGGGGCTGAAAGATGTCTTCCTCATCGGCGTCGCCCAGGCGCTGGCGGTGATTCCCGGCGTCTCCCGCTCGGGCGCCACGATCACGGCGGGCCTGCTGCTGGGGCTCCAGCGGGAGTCGGCGGCCCGGGTCTCCTTCCTGCTGGGCTGGCCGATCATCCTCGGCGGCTCCCTCATGGTCCTGAAGGATGCCGATGCCTCGATGTTCACCCCCGCCTTCTTCGCCGGCGTGGCCGCGGCGGCGATCAGCGGCTATGCGGTAATCGCCTTCCTTCTGGACTACCTGCGCAAGGGCAGTTTCCTGGTCTTCGCCTGGTACCGGGCGGCGGTGGCCGTGCTGGCGGTGGCGGTTTACTTTGTCCGCGGATAGCCGTCTCCTTTCCCCCTTGCTGAGCGACATAAGTAATATCTATGCCCTAAGCGTCACTGCACCACAACGAGGGAGGTATCTTCTGTGAAGGTCACCGTCTACACTACGCCCACCTGAGGCCCGTGCAAGCAGGCGAAGGAGTTTCTTTCGCAGCACGGCGTCGAGTTCGACGCCAAGGATGTAGCCGCCAACCCGGAGCACCTGCAGGAGATGATGGAGGTCACCAACGGCCTGCGGGGCGTGCCGGTGATCGTGATCGGTTCCGAGGTGGTCCGTGGCTTTAACCGGGAGAAGATCGCGACCCTCCTGGGGATCAACGCATAGCGACAAAAAAGACCGCAGGGGCAGAACCCCTGCGGTCTTTTGGCAGTTACGCTTCGTTCTCCTCATCCTCGTCGTCGAGGTCCTCTTCGGCCTCGTCATCGACCTCTTCCTCGGGCTGCGGGTCATGCAACTCGGGGTTGTAGAGGGTCCCCCCCGACATGGCCCACTCCTTCCAGGCCTCGTAGGAGTCGAAGCGCCGGAAGCCGTAGTGCTTCTGGTAGTAGGTCTGGGAGAAGATGTTGTCGATCTGCTCCACGCTCAGGCCGGTGGCCTTGGAAAGCTCGGAGCCGGACATCGGCTCGGCACTGGCCTGCAGGTGCTCACTCAGCAACCGCCAAATCTCCATGGTCACCGTGCTCGTCGTGCCGGTGCCGAGGGCGCGGGCTGTCGTGTAGACCGCCTCGGCCACCCGGGTCTCGGCTGCGGTGTCAGCCATGATGAAAATCCCTCCGTCTATCAGATACTTCCCAGATTTGGCTGGTATTACTCTCCTCTGGGGGAGCTAACGGAGTACAATTCGCCACAAGGCGATTGTTTCCTGCTCGATGGGCCTAATAGCTGATGATGCGGCCCGGAACGTAAGCGCGGACGGGGCGGCCGGCCACCGCCTCCCGGAGTTTGGCATCGGCGGCGATGGCCGCCTCCACCGCCTCCTGCGGGGCGCCGGCGGTGACGGTGACCGTCCCCTTCAGCCGGCCCGACACCTGTACCGGAATGGCCACGGTGGACTCCTGGATCAGCGCCGGATCGTATTCCGGCCACGGCGCGTGGTGGATCGACTTGCGCCGCCCCCAGCGGTGGGCGATCTCCTCGCTGGCGAAGGGGGCGAAGGGGGCAACCAGATCGACCAGCGTCTCGACCCCCCGGCGCCAGGGGCGCTTCTCCACCACCGTGGCGAACTCCATGAGGGCGGCGATGGCGCTGTTGTAGCGGAAGGATTCGATCGCCTCGGTCACCCGGTGGATCGTCTTGTGGCGCATCCGCTCCGCCTCTTCCGAGGGGGCGGCCGTGTTGGGGGCGTTCAGCATGGCGAAGATCCGGCGCAGGAAGCGGTGACAGCCCTCGATGCCGGCGGTGGACCACTCCACCTGCTGAATGGGGGGCGCCATGAACATCTCCCACAGCCGCAGGGTGTCGGCCCCGTACTGGCGGACCATCTGGTCCTGGGAGATCACGTTGCCCTTCGACTTGGACATCTTGGCGCCGTTCAGGAAGACCATGCCCAGGGTGAACAGCTTCCGGGCCGGCTCGCCCTCGGTCAGGTGGCCCATCTTGGCCAGCGCCCGGCCCATGAAGCGGGCGTACATCAGGTGCAGAATCGAGTGTTCGGCCCCGCCCACGTAGACGGCCACCGGCGTCCAGCGGCGCACCGCCACCGGGTCGAAGGGCCGGTCGGTGTCGTGGGGGGAGACGAAGCGGTAGAAATACCAGGAGGAGTCGACGAAGGTGTCCATGGTCTCCACCTCCCGCCGGGCGGGGCCGCCGCAGGCGGGGCAGGCGGTGGCCACGAAGTCGGGGGCGGAGGCCAGGGGCGGCTCGCCCTTCGGGGTGAAGTCCACGGTGCGGGGCAGGGTGACCGGCAGTTGCTCCTCGGGCACCGGCACCGTGCCGCAGGCGGGGCAGTTGATCATGGGAATCGGGGCGCCCCAGTAGCGCTGGCGGCTGACCAGCCAGTCCCGCAGGTGGTAGGTGCCATCGGGGTTCTTGCCGATCCAGTGGCGCTGCTGGCTCTTGACGTGGTCGGGCCAGCCGTCCAGCTGATCCAGCCCATCCAACAGCTCGTCTGCAAAGGCGGTGATCTTGAAGAACCACTGCTCCAGGTCCCGGGCGACCACCTTGGTGCCGCACCGCTCGCAGTGGCCGGTCTCCACACCGGGCTCGGCCTGGGTGGGAGCGGGGCCGCCCTCCACCTGCTCGTTGGCCAGGGCGGTCTGGCACGAGGGGCACCAGTTGACCGGAGCCTTCGCCTTGTAGGCCCAGCCGTGCTTGTACAGCTGAATGAACAGCCACTGGGTCCACTTGTAATAGTCTTCGTCGCAGGCGGCCACCTCGCGGGACCAGTCGTAGCCCATGCCCGCCTCCCGCAGCTGGGCGGTCATCTCGGCGATGTTGTGCCGGGTGTGGACCTCGGGGTGGACCCCGGTGGTGATCGCTGCGTTCTCGGCGGGCAGGCCAAAGGCGTCCCAGCCGATGGGGTGCATGACATCGTAGCCCCGCCGCCGCCAGTAGCGGGCCTGCACGTCGCTGATGGTGTAGTTGCGCACGTGGCCCACGTGCAGCTTGCCGGAGGGGTAGGGGAACATGGGCACCACCATGAAGGGGCGGGCGGCGTCGGTGGAGACCCGGTAGGTGGAGTCGGCCTCCCAGCGGTCGCGCCAGTGGGGCTCAAAGCGGGCGAAATCGAACGTGGTGGAGGTCATGGATGCACAGCTCCTCTCGCGAATTCGCCCAGGGGTAACAGGCCTGCGGATAAGCAAAAAGCCCCTTGCCTCCTTGCAAGAGGCGAGGGGTTAGCTCGCGGTACCACTCTTGTTCGACGCCACTTCGCGCGCAGCGGCATCGATCTCGATAACGGGGCTATCACCCCGCTGGTTTGGTAACGGAGCCAGAACTCCGTCCTGTCGCTTAGGCCCGGACATGCAGCCCGGATTCAGCCGGCCGCTCGGGGAGGAGGCGCCTACGACCGGTTTCCCGTTGCACACTGCGATTTAAGCGTGTGCGGGGAAGCGGTCGTGGGATGAATCCCTTCCCGCTGCCTCGCACCAACCGGCAGCTCTCTGAGGGCGTGGGAGTTCAGGCGAACGAGTCCCGTCATTGCGTTATCCCTGGGTTATTCAGAAGTGTATAACCGGACAAGGCGGGATGTCAATAGTCCATTTTCACAGAACTTTGACCTGTTTTGGGAACCGCGAGGCGAAAGCAGACGTCTGGTTACCAGATAATCTTAGCGGCAAGGCGACAGGAGGGATCACGATGGCCGCTGACATCCGCCCCTTTACGCCGGACGATTACGGGGCGCTGGTGGCGCTGACCAATCGGGTCTACGAGAAGGTGATCACCCAGGAGGAGCTGCGCTGGCACGACGAGAACCTGGACCCACGCTGCCGGCAAGCCCGCTGGCTGGCTGAGGCGGAGGGCCGGGTGGTGGGGGCCGGCTACTACACCCAGTACGCCGCGTTCTATCATCCGCAGAAGTTTGAGGTCGTGGTCATGGTCGAGCCGGAGTTTCGCCGCCGGGGGATCGGCAGCGCCCTCTACCAGCAGGTGATGGCCGGCCTGGCCCCGCTCAACCCGATTCACCTGAGCGCCGGGGCTCGGGAGACCTGGCCGGAGAGCCTCGCCTTCCTGGCGGCCCGCTCCTTCACCGAGGCGATGCGCCAGTGGGACTTTGTGCTGGATGTAACCCGCTTCGACCCGACGCCCTGGGCCGGGCTGATGCAGCAGGTGGCCGACCAGGGCTATGTGATCAAGTCACTGGCTGAGCTGCCCGATGACCTGGCGAACGGACGGAAGCTCTTTGACCTGGTGGTGGAGGTGCGCGAGGATGTGCCCTCCACCGTGCCCAGGGCGCCGCTGCGCTTCGAGAGCTGGATCAAGGGCGCTCAGAGCCCCTGGTTCTACCCCGAAGGCAACCTGGTGGTGATGAAGGGCGAGGAGTGGGTTGGCCTCTCCACCATGCGGAGGACGGGTGAGGCGGACCTGCTCGCGGTCGGACTCACAGCGGTCCGGCGGGCTCACCGGGGTGTGGGGCTTGCCCAGGCGCTCAAGGTCCGGGCGATCCAGGTGGCCCGGGAGGCCGGGTTTGCACGGATTAAGACCACCAACGAGTCGAATAACCGGCCGATCCTGGCGATCAACGAGAAGATGGGCTTTGAGCGCAAACCAGCCTGGATCTTCTTTGAGCGGCACCTGTCGCCGGTGGCGGCGCAATCTGACGAACAGGAGCGATCATTATCATGAGTTGGAACATCCGGCCCTTTGCGGAAGCAGACTATGAGGGACTGGCCCGGATCTGGTCGGTCTGCAACCAGGAGACCTTCACTGTCGAGGCGCTCCGCTGGCAGGACCGGCCCAGGGATGACCGCTGCAAGCAGGGCCGCTGGGTGGCCGAGGTGGGCGGGGAGGTGGTGGGCTTTGGCGAGTACCGCCAGGATCCGGCCTTCTACCATCCGCAGAAGTTTGAGGTCGTGGTGATGCTCCTGCCCGACCACCGGCGGCAGGGGATCGGCAGCGCGCTCTACGGCCAGGTGACCGAGGCGCTCGCCCCCTTCGACCCGGTCACGCTGAACGCAGCCACGGGCGAGGAATGGCTGGACGGCCAGCGCTTCCTGGCCGCCCGGGGGTTTACGGAGAAGATGCGGATGTGGGAGTCCCACCTGGATGTGCAGGGGTTTGACCCCGGGCCCTGGCGGGGGGTGCTCAAAGAGGTGGAGGCGCAGGGCTACCAGATCAGGTCGTACGCCGAGCTTTCTGGCGAGCCAGATGCGGCCCAGCGGCTCTACCGGCTGGTCACCGAGGTCCGGCGCGATGTGCCCAGCACCGACCCGTGGCAAGATGTAACCTACGAGACCTGGTCGCGCATCTTCGAAAACCCGCACTTCTTCCCGGAGGCCTACTTCATCGGGATCAAGGACGGCGAGTGGGTGGGCCTGAGCGCCCTGTGGAAGGCGGATGATGAAGGGGTGCTGACCACCGGCCTGACGGCGGTGCAGCGGAGCCACCGGGGCACCGGGCTGGCGAAGGCGATGAAGGTGTGGGGGATCGGTTTTGCCCGGGAGCAGGGCTTCCAGAAGATCAAGACGTGGAACGAGTCGAACAACCAGCGGATGCTGGCGATCAACCTGAAGCTGGGCTTCGCCCGCAAGCCCGCCTGGGTCATGTATCAGAAGCAGTTCCGGGCGGAGGAGTAGAGGGGGAGGGGGCTCGCCCCCTCCCTTGGCTGTTCTCTGCCAGATCTGTGATAAGCGGAACCCGGTAGGCCTTCTGGCACAAGGAATCTGACATCCTGTAGACACCCCGTCGACATCCTGTAGACACCCTGTAGGCATCCGGGCGGGGCCCGGGCGGGACCCGGGCGGGATGCGGGCAGGGCCCGGGCAGGGCCCGGGCAGGACCCGGGCAGGGCCACGGGGCACCGGGGCGCACGCAGGAGGCCTTTCCCGCCCCCACCAGCAGGCCCTCCGGCTTAAATCAGTTTTTGACACCCTGCAGCCAGGTCTGTATGTGCAAAATCTGATTTTAGGGGACCGTCTGCGACCGGCTGCGGGCCGGAACATACCCCTTAGGGGTATCGACAGGCAGGTTTTCAGGGTCAGAGCGCCTCAATGGGAGGGTTTGGCCGGTCCTATCGTCAGGATTTGCACACCATCCACCCCACTAACTGTGTCAAAATCTGACGCAAGTCCGATTTTGGGCGGTCCGGGCCGGTACGGTACCCCTCCAAGGGGGGGATACCCTGTCAGTCATAATCACCTGTAAAAGGTTATCACCCGGTTGGGGTGTATTTAAGTTTCCATAGGTAGGGCTTCGGGGAAAGGGCCAGGGATACCATGCTGCTCGACGGCTTAGGGGGG
>JBMONB010000244.1:0-29547 GCA_049325315.1 Bacillota bacterium
GTCTGTCCTGACCACCACAGCCTGGCGGTCCCGGTCCCCCCTTTCGCGCCGTGACCGACGCCTCGGGTACAGTCCCCGTGTCTTACCGCCATTCCTATGAAGGCCTGTGGGAGGGTATGTCTAAGTTTGTTGGAAACCTGAATAGCGGTCGAGTCGGTTTATTGGCCGCGGATTACGCGGATTTTCGGACAAAACGCGGATTACTGAGCCGTGGCTGGTGGGGGAGAGCATCATTTTCGTATCTCGAGTGATTTGATATAATATTAATATAAATGGAACGATGCGTGGAGCGACCGCTCTCCCCATTTCTGAATGGTTCCTTTACCCGACTGAGAAGCAGGTCTGTATCAATCCGTGTAAAATCTGTGAAATCCGCGGCAAGAAAGAAGCCCTCCAATGGAGGAAAGGAGAGGCGACGGCCGCCTCCCCCTCTCCTCTTTAGTTCATCATCCGGTAGAGCCCCACCATGAGCAGCACCACCCCGTGAATGGCTGCCCAGGGGCCCTGCAGCCGGAATGGGAGATGGGCAGCCCAGCGAGAGCCTGCGTAGAGCAGCCCGAAGTTGGTCACGGCTGCGGCCAGGGGAAGCCCAAGGGGCGAAAAGCCTGCCATGGCGGCTCCCAGGCCTGCGGCCGTGGAGTCCAGGGCCAGGGCCACGCCCAGGAAGACGGCCTCCATCGGGTTGATGTGGCCGGATCGGTCCATGTCGGCGGCGCCGGGCTCGCGCAGAATCTCGATCACGATGCCGATTGAGCCCAGCTTCACCCGCCAGACCCGCCGGACCGGTTCGGGTCCGAGCGACGGAGGGGTTTCCCCCCGCTGCGTTCGGAGGGTCTGGTAGGTAATCAGAATGCCCACGCCCACCAACAGGGTGGCTCCCAGCCGGCCCGCCAGGGCGGGTGGCAGCACCGCGGCGATCGACTGTCCCGCGGCCATGGCGACCATGAGGAGCAGGCCGGTCGCCATGGAGACAATCGCCATCGCCCCCCAGGAGAGGCGAATGGAGCGCAGGCCGTAGAGGAGGCCCACCATGAGCGAATCCAGGCTGAGGGCGAGGGCGAGCAGTCCGAGCGATATGGGATCCATCGGGTCCACCCCCTACCCACGACAGTATACGCCGGGAGGGGTTTGGCGGTGCGAATCCACGAGTACCCCCATAATCGTCGCCTCCCCATTCGAACGGTTTTGGCAAAGGAATGGAAAGGGGTGCAGACATATGCTGGGGATTCGGCGGATGACGGTTATTCTCACGTTGACCGCCCTTCTCTTCACCGCTGCCGGGGGGATCGTTCTCGCCAGGCAGGGCGATGACGACCGCGGCAAGGCGAAGGTGAGCGAGAAGTTCGAGGATATGGATGACTACAACTGGGGTCTGGGTGATGTGGTCCGGCTGATGGTCAGCGGCGTCTTCAAGGGACGCAGCGAGGGCGAGTTCGCCCCCGCCGCTGCGATCACCCGGCAGGAGATGGCGGTGGCGGCGGTCCGGCTGATAGGCCGGGAGGCCGAAGCCAGGGCGCTGGCCGAGGCGGAGATTGAGGCGCTGCTCAGCCAGGTGGACGATGCGGCCCAGATCGCCGCCTGGGCCCGGGCCTCGGTCGCGCTGCTGATCGACCTGGAGGCGATTGACGGCAACGATCCGTTCCGACCGGCTGAGGAGGCCACACGGCTTGACGTGGCCGTCCTGCTGGTCCGGGCGCTGGGCTACACGGCAGAGGCCGAGGCCAAGATGAACGCCCAGTTGTCCTTCAGCGATGCCGAGCAGATCCCCGCCGAACTGGTGGGCTACGTGGCGGCGGCTATGGACCACGGGCTGATCAAGGGCTATGAGAACGGTACGTTCCGCCCCGACCGGGCGGTCAAGCGGGTGGAGATGGCGGTCATGATGGCCCGGGCCGACCGGCAGATGGAGCGCGAGGAGACCGATGAGGTCGAGGGCATCGTCACTGCTGTGAACGCCCCTGAGGGAACAATCACCCTTCAGGTGGGCGGGCAGACGCGAACTGTTCACCTGGCAGCCGAGGCAGCCGTCTTCGTGGAAGAGGCCGAGTCTGATCTGGCCGGGATTGCAGTCGGCATGAAGGCGGAGATCAAGCTGAACGCCGACGGCCTGGGCGTCTATGTGGAGGCCGAATCCGAGGATCAGGACGACGACGCCAAACTGGAGCTGCGCGGCGTGATCACGGGGCTGATCGAGGCCCAGGGCGAGGCTCTGGCGGTGATCCTGGTCGACGATCTGCCCTACACGGTGGCCGCTTCGGCGGTGATCCGGTTGAAGGGGCAGATCCTGACCTTCGCTGACCTGCTGGTCGGTGATGTGGTGGAGATTCACGTGGTCTCCGGTCTGGTCACCAAGATCGGCGTGGAGCGGGAGTCCTCCTCTTCGTCCGATGGCTCGACTGAGCTGGAATTCTGGGGCACCATCACCGGCCTGACGGAGGCGACCACCAGTGCAGCGGCCCAGCTGGTGCTTGACGGCACCGGCTACAGCGTGGCTGCCGACGCCGAGATCCTGCTGGACGGTGAGGCGATCACCTTTGCAGAGCTGGCGGTAAATGACCGGGTCAAGGTGCGGGTCGAGGGTGGCGTGATCACCCGGGTCAAGCTGGAGTCGGGCGTTTCAGACGATGACTCCGGCAACTCGGGCAGCCAGAAGAAGAGCGGAACGGTTGAGGGCACGATCGGCCTGCTTCTCGGGCTGCAGGCCGGCCCGCTGGGCGAGTCCAAGATCGTGGTCTTCACCGAGTCCGAGGGCGAAATCTACTACGACCGCTTCATCCTCCTGTCCGGGACCGAGATCCTGCTCAATGGCGAGGCGGCGGCGGTCACCGACCTCCAGGTCGGCGATGTCGTGATCCTCACCATCGTGGAGGGGAAGGTCCAGAAGGTCGAGGCGACCCGCTAGACGAGTCATGAGAATAAAGGAGCCCTCTCCGCCGGTGCGGAGAGGGCTCCACCTATTTGCAGGGCTGAACTAGCGGTCGAAGGGGTTGTAGGCGACCTCCTCCACCTCGTGGGTCCGTGGGCGGGCCATCAACCGTTTCATGCCGTCGATGGGCGCCAGGCCCTCGTAGAGGATCTGGTAGATCACCTCGGTGATCGGCATGCGCACGCCCAGCGACTGGGCCAGCGAACAGGCGGCACGGGTGGTGGGAATCCCCTCCACCGTCAGGTGGGTCTGGGCCACGAACTCCGCCCCCGTCTGTCCCCGGCCGATGGCGATACCCGCCCGGCGGTTGCGGGAGGAGTCGCCGGTGCAGGTGAGCACAAGGTCGCCCATGCCGGCCAGGCCGGCAAAGGTGAGCATGTTGGCCCCCATGGCGGTGCCCAGCCGGGCCATCTCGGTCAGGCCCCGGGTGATCAGCGCCGCTCGGGCATTGTCGCCCATGGCGAGCCCGTCGGAGATGCCGACGCCCAGGGCGACGATATTCTTCAGCGCCCCTGCCAACTCCACCCCGGTCAGGTCCGGGTTGGTGTAGACCCGGAAGCGGTCGGTGAGCAGGGTATCCTGCACCAGTTCGGCCAGGCTCAGGTCGGGGCAGGCCGCCACCGAGCCGGTGGGCAGGCCGGCTGCCACCTCGTGGGCGAAGTTGGGCCCCGAGAGCGCCACAACCCGCTCGGCGTGCGACGGAAGCTCCTGGCCCACCACCTGGTGGACCAGCAGATGGCTCTCCGGCTCGATCGATTTGGTCACCGTCACCAGCACCGCATCGGGCCGCAGGTGGTCCCGCAGCAGCCGGCAGTGCTCCCGGAGCGCGATGCTGGCCGGGCTGAGAATCACGACCTCTGCCTCGCCTACCGCTTCGGCCACATCTTCATAAGGGTGCACATTTGCGGGCAGCACAAGGCCCGGGAGCGCACGGTGCCCCCGGTCCCAATTTTCGCTCCAGCCGGGCGCCCGGCGCCAGAGCCGGACATCGTGCCCACCGGCAGAGGCGGGCAGCGCCAGGGCGGTTCCCCAGGCGCCGGCGGGCAGAACGGCGATGGTTCGCCGTGTTGGTGCCATCTTGGCATCCACCTCCACCAGACCTGGCCGCGACTAGGCCCCCGGCCGGGGGTTCGCCTTCTGGCCAAACTTGTTCTCGGTGCCCGCTGCGATCCGCTTCATGTTCTCCCAGTGGCGAATGTAGATCACCACAGCGATACCAACCGCACCCACCATGTGGGCGACAGGTGCGCCGGTCAGCAAAATGGTGGCGATTGCGACCAGGGTGGCCACCAGGGAGCCCAGCGAGACCCACCGGGTGGGTACAATGGCGGCAATGCCGGCCACCAGCCCGAAGAGAACCGCCAAGGGGTAGTTCAGAATCAGGGCGCCGCCGCCGGTCGCCACGCTCTTGCCGCCCTTGAAGCGGAGCCAGACCGGGTACGAATGGCCAAAGGCCGCCAGGAAGCCCGCCAGGGCGTAGCCCCAGTCCCCGGCGAAGCGCAGGCCGATGTAGGCGGCGAGGAGCCCCTTGCCCAAGTCTGAGAAGCCGGTAAAGAGCGCAGCCCCCCACCCCAGGGTCCGAAGCACGTTGGTTCCACCGGTCGCCCCGCTGCCGTACTTTCGGATGTCAATCCCCCGCTGCTTCGCCACGAGGAAGCCGACGGGAATGGAACCCAACAGGTAACCCACCAAACTGACAAGGACCAGTTCCAGCACGGTCCGAGTCCCCCTTTTCCCGACCCGAGCATGAGGTTTAAAGGTATGGGTCCGGGTCTCAGAGACGTTCTATTCGCCGTCCGTTGGGTTATTCCTGGTTTTAGGACGAGGTAATATCTTTGCGAAACCTTCGGTGATGGGTTTTTTTGCCACGGATTTCACGGATTCAACACGGATTATCACGGATTTGTGGGCCCCTGCGGGTACAGGAATAATGTAGATAATAATTCCATTCCCCAGGGAGTACGCCCTGCTCCAGGTCGGTCAGCTTACCTTACCCGACTGAGAAGCAATTCCGTGTAAATCCGTGAAAAATCCGTGTAATCCGTGGCAGATGTCCGGAAATGACCCGATTACTCGGTCGTCTTCTTGCGGGCGGCCCGGCGGATCACCCGGGTCTTGCCGGTGGCCAGGACGCGGCGGATTCGGGCGGGGCGGTCGGCCAGCTCTACCTTGGCCCGCTGGCGGAAGTAGAGGTTGAGCGGGGTGCCCTCGAACTTGTAGGTCTCCCGCAGGCGGTTCTCCAGGTACCGCTTGTAGGAGAAGTGGACCAGTTCGGTGTCGTTGCAGAAGAAGACAAAGCCGGGCGGGCTGACGTGGGGCTGGGTCGCAAAGAAGATCTTGAGCCGGCGCCCCTTGTCCGAGGGCGGCGGGTTGAGGGAGTACGCCTCCCGGACCAGGTCGTTCAACTCCCGGGTGGGAATCCGCCGGGCGTGGTTGGCGGCCGCCTCCTTGATCAGGGGCAGGAGCTTGGCCACCCGGGCCCGGGTCTTGGCCGAGACGAACTCGATCAGGGCGTAGTCCATGAAGGCCAGGCGTTCCCGCACCTTCTCCTTGTACCGGTCCATGGTCCGGTCGTCCTTCTCGATCACGTCCCACTTGTTGACCACCACGATGCAGGCCTTGCCCTGCTCGTTGCCGTACCCGGCGATGCGCTGGTCTTGCTCGGTGACGTTGTCCTCGGCGTCGATCACCATCAAGACCACCTGGGCCCGCTCCACGGCCCGCAGCGCCCGCATGACCGAGTAGCGCTCCACCGACTCCTCCACCTTCGCCCGGCGGCGCATGCCGGCGGTGTCCACCAGCAGGAAGCGGTCTTCACCCCGCTCCACCAGCACGTCAATGGCGTCGCGTGTGGTGCCGGCCACGTCGGAGACGATCACCCGCTCCTCGCCGAGGATGGCGTTGACCAGCGACGACTTGCCCACGTTGGGCCGGCCGATGACGGCGACCCGGATCAGCGACTCGTCGACCTCGGCGGGGTCCTGCGGCTTGCGCAGGGAGGCGATGATCCCATCGAGCAAGTCGCCGGTGCCCATGCCGTGCTCGGCGGAGATGGTGATCAGCTGCTCCAGGCCGAGGGACCAGAACTCCAGCGCCTCCTCCTCCCGCTTCAGGTTGTCCACCTTGTTGACGGCGAGGAGCACCGGCTTGTGCACCTTGCGCAGCCGCTCGGCCACCTCCAGGTCGGCGCCGGTCACGCCCTGGGTCACATCGACCACGAAGACGATCACGTCGGCCTCCTTGATCGCCAGTTCCGCCTGGCGGGTAACGTGGGCCTCAATGGTGTCGCCGTCCTTGTCGAGGACGATGCCGCCGGTGTCCACCAGGGTGATTGAACGCCCGTTCCACTCGGTGTCGGCGTAGAGCCGGTCACGGGTGACGCCCGGCATGTCCTCCACAATGGCCTGGCGGCTCTGGGAGAGCCGGTTGAAGAGCGTCGACTTGCCGACATTCGGCCGGCCCACAATTGCTACGATCGGTTTCATTGATGGTTTCCTCCGTTGAGTCGAGACTTCTACCGTCCCAGTGGGTCCTTGAAGTCATCTTTCACCAGATTGACGGTGGCCGCCTCGCCGTGGTGGCGGAACTTCAGGGACTTGAGCCGGCGCCGCCGGCGCTCGGGGGCCAGGAGGCCGCCTGTCGCCGCATCGGCCAGTTCGGCGGGGGAGCCCGCCAAGGCTACCTCGACGCCGCCCAGCTGCTGGCTGATCTGGGCCGGGGTCAGGTTGTCGAGGGAGCGGCCGTCCACGTCGCGGAAGGCGACGGCCGGCAGGATCACCAGGTCGCCCAGATCCTTGCCCTGCAGCTGGGCGATGAAATCCTGAGCCAGAAGCAGCCCGGCCACGGTGACGCTGTGGCCGTAGAAGTCGTTCCAGACGGTCTGGACCTCTACGTTCAGCCCCTTTACGTTCTCCGACAGCCAGCGGGCGGCACGCCCCAGGCTCTCGGTGGCCAGCACGCCGGTGGCGACCGTCACCTTGCGGGGGGCCGGCACCTCCGCCGGTAGCCGGTCGGTGCAGTCCTTCATCTGTTCCAGGAAGAGTCGGACCATGCCGACCCCGTTCTCCAGCTGGTCGTAGTTGCCGTAGACCTCGGCTGGCGGTACCTCACGCCCGGCGAGAATGTACCACTCGTCGGACGGGTAGACCAGCACGTCGCCCCACTCGTCCAGGAGCCGCTGCTGCCAGGGCTCGATCTGGTCGATCATGGTGCGGGCCTCTTCCCGGGTGTAGGAGCGTAGCGGGTAGAGCCCGGTGCGGAACTTGGTCAGCCCCACCGGCACCACCGAGATGGAGAGCAGGGCGTCGGGGCCCAGGGTGACCAGGTCGGCAATGGTCCGCGCCAGGTGTTCCCCGTCGTTCATACCGGGCACGGAGACCACCTGGGTATGGAACTGGATCCCGCCCTCCTTCAGCTCCCGGAGCTGCTTCATGATCCCCCGGGCCTTGTCGGTGCCCAGCAGGAAGGCGCGCAGGTCGTCGTCGGTGGCATGGACCGAGATATAGAGCGGCGAGAGCTTCTGGTCGAAGATTCGCTGCCAGTGCTCGTCGGAGATCCCCACCAGGGTGATGAAGTTTCCGTGCATGTAGGAGAGCCGGAAGTCGTCATCCATCAGGTTCAGCGTGGGGCGCAGCCCCCGCGGCTGCTGGTGGACGAAGCAGAAGACGCAGTTGTTGTGGCAGGTGTAGACCCCGTCGTAGGTCGCCTTGCCGCCAAAGTCGACGCCCAGCTCCTGGTCGAACTCCTTGTGGACCGGAATCTGGCGGGACTCGCCGGTGGGGCCCACCACGGTGAGCACCAGCTCCTCCTCGGCGGTCAGGAAGCGGAAGTCCAGGTCGTCCCGGACCGGCTTGCCGTTGACCTCCATGAGTCGCTCACCTGGCTTCAGCCCCAGCCTCTCCGCCAGGCTCCCCGGCTCAATATGCATAATGACTGGTTTGGCCAGTCGTGCCATCCCCATCCCCTTCCTAACAGAACCTTATCTAATCCATTATCTAAGATGGGGGGGATGCGGTCAAGGCAAACGGCTCCGCACCTGGTGTCGAACCTGCTCGACCAGGGCCACAAAGCGGCGGTACTTCAGCCAGACGCCCAGGGCCGAGAGCGGACGCCCGGGCCAGATTAGCCCGAGCCGGCGGGAGGTGTAGCCGCCGACGCGCAGCGGCACACCGGCGTGCTGCACGGCGTTGGCGAACAGGAACTCGCCCGAGTCGACGCCGGCGGCGGCCAGAAAGTCCTGGCAAACCCGCTCCATCGGCCGCTTGCCACCCGCCAGCCCGAGCACATAGACCTGGTTCCCCCACTCGTCGGCGCCCATTAGCTGGGGGACGCCCAGTTCGTACTCCTCGGTCCGGTCGAAGCAGGGCTGGTGCAGAATCTCGGCCAGCGTAGCCCGGCGGTGGCGGGGTAGGTGGCCGAGGTGGATATTGGCGGCCGTTACCGAGGTGTGGGCCTGGCCATAGCAGTGGTAGAAGAGCTTCATGCCCGCCGGGCGGCCCCGGACCGCTCCGCCACCCGGCGTCGGGCCCGCTCCACCGCCGCCAGGCAGGCGGGCCAGCGCCGGGCCAGCAGGTGGATCTCCAGCCGGGCAGCGAGGGTGCCCAACCCCAGGCGGCGCAGGGTGACCGCCGGCTGGTCGGCCAGGGCGTGGCCAGGTCCCACAGCTACCAGCAGATACGACGCCGGATCGATCGCAAAGAGTTCGGCCAGGCCGTGGAGGACCCGGTCGACCACGTCGGGCCGGCTCGCCCGGCCGGCGGCGTAGACCTGGTGCCCCTGCTCGTCGGCGCCCAGGTGAAAGAGCCCCTCCGCCCCGTAGGCCTCCGGCGCCCCGACCGCCGGCCAGGCCCCGACCGGGTCGGGCCGGGGGCCCAGGCTGCCCACGTGGAGCAGCCCGGCCAGGCGGGCGGTGAGCGCCTCACGGCTGTGGTAGATGATCAACAGCGGCCTCACCCCTCTCCGCGGGCGGCGCCGTCAGCAGGTCGGAGAGGAAGAGCGCCAGCACGCCGGCCACCAGGGCGGTGCCGTGGAAGCCGCCGCCTGACATGCGGATCACCAGATCCGCCATCTCGCCGCTTCCAATGATGTGCTGGTAGTGGAAGAGATCGCCCCCCAGCACGCCCACCACCGCCCCGGCGAAGGAGGCGCCGCGTGTGTGGCCCACCAGGTAGCCGATCGAGCCCGCCACCAGGGCGTAGAAGTACTGGGCATCCAGGAAGAAGAGGTTCAGTTCGGTGGGCTGCGCGGCGGGGAGCCAGCGGCTCAACAGGGCGATGGCCCCGGCGGCGGTGAAGCCGGCCCCGAGGGCCACCAGCGGTTCCCACCAGCGGCGGCTGCCCTGGAGCAGATAGAGGGCGAGGCCCAACGGGAGCAGCCCGGTGCCCAGGTTCATGGTCAAACCCCGGATCAGGCTGACCTCCACCAGGCTGCCGCCCAGCATGGCCAGTGTGAGCAGAAACCCTGCCCTGTCAGTGAGCCCGATCCGTGTGAGCGACCGGGAGAGAAAGCCGGAGTGAATCAGAACCGCCAGGAGCATCAGGAGAATGGGGCCAACGGGCATCATCAGCGGATTGCCTCCTTGCAGAATCGTCCGGCCGTGGGGCCGGGCAGACGGGAACAGATCCTTTCTGTAGGGTGGGCGTCGCAAACTTGGCCTATTCAGAGGCATAAATGTCACCGGGTTTTGCCAACCTAACGACGTCATCACCCTGGACGCTGTGGGAGGGGTCCCCGCTGATGCATCTGAACACGGCTGAATGGCTCTACCTCGTGGCCGTGGGCCTCCATCTCTTCTTCTTCGGGCTGTTTCTCCGCCTCCTGTGGTGGAAGCGATACGCCGATACCCACTATTGGAACCGCCGCCCCGCCCTTTCGGTGGCGGCCCTGCAGGAGCGCGCCCGGAAGCAAGGGCAGTCGCTGCCCCGCTTCTCCATTATTGTGCCCGCCCGCAACGAGGCGGATGTGATCGAGCGCACGGTAGACCACCTGGCGGGCCTGGAGTATCCCGCCCATCTTTACGAGGTGCTGGTGGTGACCGATGAGAAGGAGGCGCTCCACGCCGAACGCCGCCGCGCCCAGGCGGTCTCTATCGCCGCCTGGGCCCTCCGGGAGCCCACCGCTCCTCCTTCCTGCGAGACCGAGTCCGGCGGGCTGGTTCTGGCGCTCCTGGGCGGGCTGGCCGTGGAGGGGGTCGATGAGATCTCGCGCCGGCTGGGCGGGAGCGATGGACTCCACCTGCTGCGCCGGATTCCCGCCCCCCTGCTGCGCCCCATCGTCTGGGAGGCGGCGCAGGAGCTGCTGAAGCGGGGCGGGCGGCACCCTGACCACCGGCTCCTGCGGCTCCTGCGCTCCCGGCTGCCCGGGGCCGGCGAGGAGCGGCTTCAGGGCGCCTACGCCGCCCTGCTCTCGCTGGCCATCCCCTGCGCCGTCGGCTTTGCCGGCCTGCGAGGCGAAGATGCGGAGGCGCTGGGTCGCCGTCTCGCCTCCCTCGCCGCCCAGGCGCACCACTCGCTGACCCAGGAGATCATTCACGCCATGTGCTCGGCCCTGGCCGCCGACCTGATTGAGCGGCTGGAGGAGCTGGGCCGGGACCACCGTCTGGAGGAGCGGCTGGCTGCCGCCTTCGCCGAGGTCTACCCCACCACGCAGGATATCATGGAGCGCAAGGTAGCCGAGTTCGACGGGCTGGTGGACAAGCCCGTGATCAAGCACGTGGTGGTCCCGCCGGACTTCGACGGCGACCTGGGCGGGCGCCGGCTCGGCGTGGAGGTGCCCTCCACCAAGGGGCGGGCGCTGAACTGGGCGCTCTCCTTCGCCGACGGCCGCTCCACCTGGCGGGGGTTCTACGACGCCGAGAGCCGGCCTGACGCCAAGGTGATGCTCTACGTGGCCCACAGGGTGTTAGAATCGCGGGTCAGCGGAGCCCCGCTGCCCCGCATTTTCCAGGGGCCGGTCTTCCAGGTGCGGAACTGGTACGACATGGGGCCGTTCTGCAAGATCGCCTCCCTCTACCAGACGATCAACCACGACTGGCACCTGCCCGTCATGTTCCGGCGGCTCCCCTTCGTGGGCGGCACCAACGTCTTTGTGGAGGCCAGCCTGCTCACCGAGATTAAGGGCTTCGACTCCTCCACCCTCACCGAAGACCTGGAACTGGGCACCCGGGCCTACCTGCTGGCGGGCGCCTGGCCCGAGTACCTGCCCTACCCGTCCAGCGAGCAGACCCCGCCCACCTTCTACGGCTTCTACCGGCAGCGGCTGCGGTGGGCCAGCGGCCACATTCAGGTCATGAACAAGATTCAGGCCGAGGGAACGGGCAGCGTGGAGCAGCGGACGAAACTGCTGCGGGAGCTGTGGCGCAAGGGGCAGGCGCAGTGGATCTTCTACCAGTCAGCCACCCTGGTGCCGCTCCTGGTGATGCTCCTCTGGCTCCTCGGCCTGGTCGACCCCAATGTGCTGCCGCCGGCCTGGCGCTACTCGCTGAACGCCATGTCCACCGCTTACATCGGCTTTACCATCTACGCCTTCTTCCGCTATCTTCGCTACCTCGACCAGACCAGCCGGCCCCGGCAGTGGCTGGCGCAGCTCGGGGCGGTGGGGCAACTCCTGATTCTGCCGCTGGCCGCCTTCCTCTTTCCCGTGCCCTACTCCAGCGCCCTGGTGCTGAGCGCCCTGGGCAAGGGGCCCAGCCAGTGGGTCAAGACGCCCCGGACGAGGGAGTGATACGCATGAAGCGACTGCTTGCCCTCTTCCTGGCGCTGATGGCGCTAAGCGGCTGCTCCGCCCGCCCCGTGGCGGTCAAGCCCGCCCGGGCGCTGGCGATCGCCCTGAGCCACCCCGAGGTGGCCGCCTGGCATAAGGCCCACTCCGCCCCCCTGGTGCTGGAGGGGATGAGCCCCGTCGCCGTGCGGGGGCTGGAGCGCTACAAGCCGGTGGCGATGGTCGACCTGGTTCGGGAGGGGCTGCTGGTTCGCTTCGAGTCGGCCCTGGGCCCCCGCCCACGGCGGATCGAGGTGATCGTCAACAAGGAGAACGGCGAGGTACTTGCGGTCAAGCGGCGGTAGCGCCCTCCGGGTCGGCGCCCGGCGGTGAGATCCGGGGCCAGTTGAAACCCTGTTAATCGCCCATGAGCGGCAGGCTCCCCATCGGGAGCCTGCCCTTTCGCGTCACTGGCCGGGCAGAAGCTCCTGATTTTGGTATGCGAGCGGAGCCGCTCCGTTGCCGTCCGGAGGGTCCGGGCCCGGTCCTCTCACATACAGATGTTATGTAAAACCGAATGGAGAGAGAGGACCAAGCATGAAGCGTCGTCGCGGCCGCAAGAGGGAGACCCGTGCCGTCCAGCCACCACAGAGGGAACCAGTCGGGCGGAGCGAGATCCTAAAGACAGAGATCTTCGAGCCCATCTGGATGGGCGCTGCCTCTCCTGTGCAGGATGAGGAGCGTACGGATGCGGCTGAAGCGCCGACCGTACGTGCAGAAGAGCAACTTGCCTCGGTCCGCACCGTCAGGCGGAAGGACCGGGAGAGGCCGGCCGAACCCGAGCCGGGCATCCACCCGGGCAACCAGGTCTTTGTGGATGTCCTGGGCCAGGAGATCCTGCTGGTGGTGGAGGCCAACCAGTTGAACATTCTCGGGCAGACCTTCCGCCCGATTTTCTGCGGCCCGGTGACCGAGGTGACCAACGGGTTCATCACCCTCGACCCGGTGATCATCAAGATGCCGAATGCCCCGTTCCACCGAAACCCCTTCCCCCTCAGCTTCCCGCTCGAGAAGGTCGACACCTTCACTCCGTTTGACTGCTCGATCCGCTTCCCCCTGGTCTGATCGCCTCTACCTGAATCGGACTGAATGTGACCAAACGGACCGGAGGTGTCCCCATGAATAGCAGCTCCCTGCCGGATTTCAACGAACTGCACTCGCTCCGCACCTGGTCGCTGGCCGAGGGGTTTCTGGAGGGCGTGGGCAGGCGGGCGTTCTTCCTGATCGATGCCTTCCCCTTCATGATCATCGGCGAGATCGTTGCCGTGGAGAGCGACTTTGTCCTGGTCTGCATTGAGACCACCCATGTGGCTGAGCTCGAGGGGCGGGTGATCCGCCTACACATCGATGAGATCGAGGCGTTCTTCATCGAGGACGGCGCCCACACCATCCCCCGGATCCGGGAGTTACCCTGACCGCCATTGATTCTATCGGCATGAAAGGAAGCGAGGGATCGACTTGCTGCGGCAGTTCCACATTGTTGCGATCCCGATCCGCATCGTGATCAACACCTTCGGGGAGCACGACCCCAATGGCATGATGTACGTGCTGAAGGAGAACGAACAGCGGGTGAAGGACCTGGTCTGCCAGAACCCGTTCATGCCGGTTGACCTGGTCCAGCCCTTGACCATTCGGGCCACCATGGGCGACGAGATCGAGGTGCTCTTTGAGAACCAGCTCCCCTTCCCCACCTCGATGCACATTCAGCGGGCCTACTACGACGTGGTCACCTCGGACGGCGCCTTCGTTGGCTTCAACGAGAACTCCACGGCCCCGGCCTGCCCACCGGGGGGGACCCAGGTCTACCGCTGGAAGGTAATCGAGGAGGGCGTTCATATCTTTACCGACCTGGGAAACCCGCTCTCCAGCGAGCTGGGCTCCAACGCCCACGGCCTCTTCGGGGCGCTGATCGTGGAGGCGAAGGGCTCCTGGTGGACCGACCCGGTCACCGGCGGCCCGCTCCCCAGCGGCGTCGTCGCCGATGTCCACCACCCGATTCTGCCCTCCTTCCGGGAGTTCGCCTGGTTCTTCCACGACGAGATGGAGATCAACAACCTGATCGGGGAGCCGCCGATCAGTCCCCATACGCTGCAACCCGCCGCCACCCATGCGGTCAACTACCGGTCGGAGCCGGACCGGAACCGGGTGATGCTGATCATGGAGGGCGTGGCCTGCCCCGACTGTGAGGGCGAGGAGGTCCACCACGACTCCTGGGTCTTCGGTTATCCGGCCACTCCGGTTCTGCGGGCCTACAAGGATGATCCGATCAAGCTGCGGCTGATCCACGGTGGGGTAAAGGAGACCCACGTGCAGCACTGGCATGTGCACCAGTGGCTCTTCGAGGCAAACGACCCCGACTCGGAGCAGCTTGACTCCCAGGCGATCAGCCCGCAGAACTTCTACACCCTCACCCCTCTCTACGGCTCGGGCAGCCTGCAGGGTGCCTTCGGCGACGCCATCATTCACTGCCACCTCTACCCCCACTTCGCAGACGGTATGTGGGGGATTCACCGGACCTTCAACACGCTGCAAGACGGCAGCCAGTGCTACCCCAGCGGGGTGCCCATCGCCCCGCTACAGCCCCTGCCCGACCGGGAGCCGCCGCCCCGACCCACCCCGGAGCTGCCCGGCTTCCCCAATCTCATCCCCGGGATCTTCGGCTGCAAGGCGCCCCGCCCGCCTCTGGGGATCATCGGCGATGACCGGGAGATCACGGTGCTGGAGCGGAACCAGTTTGCGCCCAACGCCGTGCCGGGCGCAGTCTTCACCAACCCCTGCGACCCGGCGATCCACCCGATCCGGGAGTTCAACATCAGCCTGGTCCAGATGGAGCTGGTCTACAACGAGGCCGGCTGGCATGATCCCGAGGGCCGGCTCTACGTGCTGACCGAAGATGTGGAAGATGTGCTCGCCGGGCGGAAGAAGCCCCAGCCCCTGGTGATCCGGGCAAGGGCGGGCGACTGCATTCGGATCAACTTCACCAACATGCTGCCGGTCACCCTGGGGGGCAACGCCTTTCAGTTGGTCAACCGGACCTATGAAGAGGCGATCCACATTCACTTCTTCAAGTTCGACCCGCTGGGCTCCGACGGCGCCAACGTGGGCTGGAACTACGATAGCGGCGTCCTGCCGGGCCAGACGATCCGGTACCAGTGGTTCGCCGACGCCGAACTGCGGGGCGTCTTCATTCACGACCACCTCTTCGCCAACCAGCACCAGCAGCACGGGGTCTTCGGCGGGGTGAATATCGAGCCGAAGGGGTCTGACTGGTTCGACCCGCACACGGGCGAGGAGATCCGCTCCGGCGAGATCGCCACCGTCACCAACCCGCTGATCCCCGACTTCCGGGAGCTGACGCTCTTTGTTCACGACTTCGCCCTGCTGTTTGACGCCTGCGGCTGCCCGCTCAACCCGCCGGACTTCCCCGGCTCGCAGGACGACCCGGGCGTCATGGGGGTGAACTACCGGTCTGAGCCGATCCAGTTCCGGCTGGGGCCCGGCTGCGACCCCGCCTATGTCTTCAGCTCCTTCGTCCACGGCGACCCGGTCACGCCGCTGCTGGAGACCTACAACGGCGACTCGGTCCGGATCCGCCTCTTCGACGGTGCGCACGAGGAGTCCCACTCCTTCAACCTGCACCGGGAGCGCTGGAACCACGAGCGGCGCGATCTGGATTCGGAAATCGAACAGCAGCAGCACATCGGCATTTCCGAGCACTTCACCATCGAGTTCGCCATGGAGGATGGCGGCGACTTCGACCTGCTTTATCACTTCGGCTCGATCGATGATATCTGGGTCGGCCTCTGGGGGTTGATTCGCTCCTTTGAGGGGCGGGTTGATCACCTGATTCCCCTGCCCGATCGTCCCTGCCCGCCGCCCCGGAAGGGCGTTCTACCTGTGGTCACCGGAGAGCCCCCGCCCCGGGCTGTTCACCCGGGCTGCCCCGGCCCACCCGGCGCCCCGGTCCGCTGCTACGACGTGGTGGCGCTGCAGACCCCGATTGTCTACAACCAGGCGGGCGACCACGACCCGTTCGGCATCGTCTTCGCCCTGGCCTGCGATGCCGAGGCGATCCTGTGCGGGGAGAAGAACCCGGAGCCGCTGATCCTGCGGGGGAATGTGGGCGAGGTGATCGAGGTCCGGCTGACCAACCTGCTGGACCCGGCCCGCTTCCACAACGACCTGGACGACGCCTTCATTCACGGCTACCCCGCCGTGCCGGTGCAGGCCCCGTTCCCACCCTCGCCGCGCATCTCGATGCACGCCCAGCTGTTGACCTACGTGGTCCAGGGCTCTGACGGGGCCACCGTGGGCTTCAACCCCGACCAGACCGTGGGGCCAGGCGAGACGATCACCTACCGGTGGTATGTGCCACTTCTGCTGGGCGCCTGCAACCTGTGGGATATGGCCGACCTTCGGAACCACCGGCACCACGGCGCCTTCGGCATCTTCATCACCGAGCCGGAGGGCTCGGTCTGGCTCGACCCGGTCACCCGGGAGCCGGTGGAGACCGGCAGCCAGGTGATCATCAGCAACCCGCTGCTGGGCGAGTTCCGGGAGTTCGTGCTGCTCATGCACGACGGCGTCCGGCTCTTCGACGCCCAGGGCAACCTGATCATCGACCCGGAGCCGATCTTCGTTGAGCGCGAGGAGCTGGAGGACTTCGAGGACCAGGGCTCCCGGGGCTTCAACTACCGCGCCGAGCGGTTCAGCCACCGGCTCGCCCGCTGCCCCGAGCTTGACAAGGTCTTCAGCTCCTTCGTTCACGGCGACCCGGCCACGCCACTCTTCCTGGCCTATCCCGGCGATCCGGCCGTGGTTCGCTTCGTCTTCCCCGCCGACCGGGCCCGGGCCCACACCTTCCACATTCACGGGCACAACTGGCTGCGCAGCCCCAATGACCTGCACTCCGACGTGGTGCCGAACCGGGGCCAGAACACGGTGGGCACGGCAGACAGCTTCTACCTGATCGGCGGCGCCGGCGGCCTCTTCAACTTCCCCGGCGACTATATGTACCGCTCGGGCAATATTCGCTGGGACATTGAGCTGGGCATGTGGGGGATCATCCGGGTGCTGCCGGAGTTGAACCCATGCCTGGCGCCCCTGCAGGGGCCTGGTTGCCCGAGGGTCGAGGACTTGACAGGGGGGTGCGACGATGACAATGGATCATCGGCCAGCTCATCGGGCGGGGCATGATGGCTTCGAATGCCCGGAGCGGTTGGAGCCAGGCACAATCAACCTGATCGCGCAGGGGGAGTTCCCCTGTCCGGAGCAGATTCCCACGCCCCGCTTCTCCTCCCCCACCAGCGACCTGCCCGAGGCGGAGCTGCGGGAGCTGGAGCTGTGCATCGAGGCGGTCAACCAGCTGCTCCGGGCGGTGGGCAACCCCCGGGACCGCCAGAACCGTGAGGAGCTGCGGCGCCACTTTCGCCAGCTCCTGGGCATAACGGTCCGGGTGACGGTGGAGTGCCGGGGGGCCGAGCCGGAGCCCGGCCAGCCCGAGCCCCCCGCGGAGCCGCCCAAGGGCGAGGATGTGGTGATCGTGCTCGGCGGGCTGAAGGATGTCGGCCGGAACTTCATCCAGGTGGACACGGTCGGCCCTCAGACCTATATCCCCTTCGACCGGATCTGCCTGGTCGAGCGGACCGATACCGGGCCGGTGCTGCCGGTCCAGCAGCCGGCTCTGCTGGACATCGACCCTCAGCTTCGGCGCAACGTGATTCTCCGCTTCGGCGAGACCGTCTCCTGCAGCCCGGAGTTGATCAACATCTTCTTCGGCCTGCCGCTGCACCTCCGGCTGGTCAGCTTCATCGGCTGCCCGGCGGTAGTGCAGGCTGCCGGACGGCTGGTGGAGGGGACGCTCTGCGCCGCCGAGGAGCGCTTTGTGCAGATCCAGGTGGCGGAGAACCGGGTGCGGCAGATCAACCTGGCCGATATCTGTTTCGTCCGTGTCTAGGCCCGCCGCCCGGCGGGTCATTGAAAAAGGAGGTGAGGCTGGTCTGCCTCACCTCCTTCGCGCTCAACAGCAGCCCGGGAAGTGGCCAAAATGCGGGAAGTGGTGGTGCGGGAAGTGGTGGAAGGGCGGACAGGGAACGCAGGGATTGCAGTTGGGGTCGAGCCACTCCACTTGGCAGATCCGTTCGATCAGAACGGTGGTTACCTGACCCGGGCAGAAGGGCGGTGGCGGGCAGTGGGCCTTTCCACTGGACTCGCCCTCGCTGCCGGATTTGTCGTTGGCCGGTGGCGCCTGCTGCTGTACGCTGACATGGTCGTTGCCCACGTTGCAGACAACGCCTTCCACCTCACGAATCTCGCCTGCGCACTCGAACTCAATGCGCACCCGGCAGCCCCGAAGGCGGAAGAACTGGAACGGCAGGTTTCCGTTCAGGCCGGCCAGGTTGAACCGGACCCGGTTGTCGCAGAAGAAGAAGGGCGGACAGTGCTTGAAAGCGTGATGGTGGAACCGGTGTCGCGGGAAGAAGTCGTGATGGTGGAAATCGGGGCAGAAGCCATGATGGTGATGCTTCCCGTGGTGGTGGTGGTGATCCGGGCAGCAATCGTGGTGATGATGCTTCCCGTGGTGGTGGTGATGATCCGGGCAGCAGTGGTCGTGGTGACCCTCGTCCTTCATGCGGAAGAGCCGCTTGCCGTGGTCGTGCGGCGGATCGCTCCGGTGGTGCTTCTTGTGGTGTGGATGCTGCATCTCCCCACCCGAGCAGTCAGACTCTCCGTCGCTCGCGCCGCTGAACTCCTTCCAGTCGTCTCGCCGTTTGCGCCGGTCCATTGCTACACACACCCCCCTTCCTATTTATGTGGTGCCCCGCTGGAAGTTGACATAACGCTCTGGCCGGCATGGACCGGTACAGCCAGAAAGAGCCCCCGGAGTCATCTCCGGAGGCTCTTCGATCCACTGCGCTGTATCAGGTTCGGTTCGCCAGTCCGGTCAGGTCGACCCCGCGCAGCCGGCACCACTCGCCCACCCCGCCGGTCAGCACCACCGGCCTGCGCTGCAGGGCGGGCAGGTCTCTAGCGCCCGCCAACAGCACCGCCGCCCGCAGGTCGTCAAGCAGGCGCTCCAGATAGCGCCGGGTCGCCTGCAGGCCCCCCTCCTGCTGCCGCTTCAGCACCCCCCCAGCCACGCCCACGGCGCAGGCGCCCAGGGCGAGGGCCTTGGCCGCCTCGGAGCCGTAGGCGATTCCGCCGCTGGCGATCAGGTCGAGGCCGGGCAGTTCCAGCGCCGCCACCTCCGCCAGGGCGCAGGCGGTGGGGATTCCCCAGTGGGTGAGGCCCGGGTCAAGATCCTCGCCCTCCCTCCGGGCCATCTCGATCCAGGCAAAGTTCGTGCCGCCCCGCCCCGAGAGGTCCACCGCCCGGACCCCGGCCTGGTAGAGGAGCCGGGTGGACTCCTTCGAGAGCCCGAAGCCGCACTCCTTGACCACCACCGGGACCTCCAGCTCCTGCACAATCAGGCTGATCCGCTCGATCTGCCCCCGGAAGTCGCGGTCGCCCTCGGCCATTTGCAGCTCCTGCGGGGCGTTCAGGTGGATCTGCAGCAGGTCGGCCTCCACCATCTCCACCGCTGCCCGGGCCTGGGCCACCGACGCCTCGGCGCTGACATTCGCCAGGAACACCCCGCCCGGGTTCACCTCCCGGACGACCCGGTAGGTGGAGGCGACGGCTGGCTCCTTCAGCCCGGCCGTCTGTGAGCCCAACGCCATCGCCAGACCCAGCTCACGGGCAGCCACCGCCAGGTCCCGGTTGATCGCCTCGACCCCCGGTGCCCCGCCGGTCATGGCGTTGATGATCACCGGGGAGCCCAGCCGGACCCCGGCGACGGCGGTGCTGAGGTCAATCTCGTTCAGGGCCAGTTCTGGCAGGCTTTGATGCACCAGATGCACCTCGTCCCACCCGGGACCCGCCAGCCCGCCCCGCCTTGGTCCCAGCTCTGACTCCTGTGCCACCGCCAGCCTTACGTGATCCAGTTTGCGCTGTTGTCGTTCGCTCACCCTGAGCCCTCCTCGTGCTGCGCTTTCCCTTCACCGGTCTGTCGGTGGGGAACTCAAACTCCACCTTGCCCTCTTTCAGCACCAGCGATGCACGGAACGCTTTGCCGGTGCGGGGCGATGTGAACCCGCTCAGCACCGCAGACCGCCCCTTGGTCAAGAGCGTCTGTGCCAGCGCCTGGTCGATCACCAGCCCGCAGAGCCAAGTGGGAATGCGGGTCGGGCACGACGGGCCGCTGCACTTCCAGTCCCGCCCCTGGCGGGTCACCTCGCTGCCGCACAGGGGGCACCTGCCGGCGGGCAGGGTGGGCTCCTCCCCAGCCGGCTCCAGGCCCGCCTGGCGGGGCCCTGAGCGACCGCCCCGGGCCACCGGGCCCGGCGCCTGCCGCACCAGCCCGATCACCGACGATGCCAGCTCACGAATCTCGGCCATGAAGCGGGTAGGCTGGTACTCCCCCGCCTGAATGTCGGCGATCCGCTTCTCCCATTCGCCGGTCAGCTCGGCGGAGAGGAGCACCTGCGCCCCAATCGCCTCCGCCCGCTCCACCAGCTGGCGCCCCTTGGGGGTGGGGACCAGGCTCTTCTTCTCCAGAGCGATGTAGCCCACGTCTTTCAGCCGCTCGATAATGGCGGCCCGGGTGGCCGGGGTGCCCAGCCCGCGCCCCTTCATCGCCTCCTTCAGTTCCTCGTCGTCCATCGCCTTGCCGGCAGACTCCATGGCGGCCAGCAGCGAGGCCTCGGTGTACCGCTTGGGCGGCTGGGTCTCCTTGGCCGCCACCGTCACCTTTTTCACCGTGACCGGCTCGCCAGATCGAAGTCCCGGCAGGACGGCGGTCTCCTCCTCCTCGCCCTTCTTCGACGGCGCCTGTGGCTCCACGGCGGTCCAGCCCGGATCCAGCACCCGCCGGCCGCGGCTCTTGAAGCGGTCGGGATGCGGCTCCACCCGGGTGATCACCTCGGTATCGAGGAAGCGGGCCTCCGGGTAGAACTGCGCCAGGAAGCGACGGGCGATCAGCCCGTAGATCTTCGCCTCGGCCCCGGAGAGCGACCGGGGCGCCTCTGCCGTAGGGATGATCGCATGGTGATCGGTCACCCTACCATCATCGACCACCCGCCGGTTCCCCGGGTGCACCAGGTCCAGATTCACCCCCGCCGCCGCCTGGGCGAACTCCGCCTGGCCGCCCAGGTTGCGCACGATCCCCGGCAGGGTCTTGACGAGGTCCCGACTCAGGTGGCGGGAGTCGGTGCGCGGGTAGGTGATCAGCTTCGACTCATAGAGCGACTGCGCCGCCTTCAGGGTCGCCGCGGCGGTCAGACCGAAGCGGCGGTTCGCCTCCCGCTGAAGGCTGGTCAGGTCGTAGAGCTGGGGAGGCCGCTCGCTGGCCGGCTTCTCCTCCACCGACTCCACCAGGCCCGGCCGCCCCTTCACCCGGGCGGCGATCGCCTCCGCCGCCTCCGCCGAGGTGAGCCGGTCGCCGTCGGGGCCGAACCACTTGCCGGGGTACTGTCGCCGGTCGTCGGTGGCGAACTCACCGTGGACCTCCCAGTAGGGCTCCGGCTTGAACGCCTCGATCTCCCGCTGCCGCTTCACCAGCAGCGCCAGGGTAGGCGTCTGCACCCGCCCCACGGAGAAGAGCTCCCCCCACTTGACGGTGAAGGCGCGGGTGGCGTTCATGCCCATCAGCCAGTCCCCTTCAGCCCGGCACCGGGCCGACTGGTAGAGCCGGTCGTAGGCCGCCCCGGGCTGAAGCTGGCCAAAGGCTTTCCGGATCGCCTCCCGGGTCAGGGCAGAGACCCAAAGCCGACGCACAGGGGCCCGCAGGCTCGCCGCCTCACAGATATAGCGGAAGATCAGCTCCCCCTCCCGCCCGGCATCACAGGCGTTGATCAGCTCCGAGGCCGTCTTGCCCAGCCGGGCGAGCACCTGGAACTGGGAGCGGGTCTTGCCAACCACCTTCACCTGAAAGGCCTCAGGCATGATCGGCAGCGAGTCCAGCGACCAGCGCTTCCACCTGGGGTCATACTCCTCGGGCGAGCGAAGCTCCACGAGGTGGCCGATCGCCCAGGAGAGATAGTATCGGCTTGATTCCAGGTAGCCCTCGCGCGCCGAAAAACCGCCCAGGGCATCGGCTATGGCCCGGGCGGCTGATGGCTTCTCCGCGATGATTAGCGGCTTGCGTGTCATGGCTCGAACACCTCAGGAAATGGTTCGCTCTGAGAAAGCGAAAACCCTGCCCCACCTGCACCGGAGCCCCGAACCTGCCCCCGGGGCCCGTCCGAACATCGTTCGGAAACAGAACACGGTTCGGAAGAGGGTGCCGAACACGGTTCGGACCCAATTGGGCCTGAAAAAGCCCGGTCCAGTGCAGGACCGGGCTTGGGTGCGGGGGTTACTAGGTCGGGTTCTCCTCGGTCTTCTCCTCGTCGGCGGCGGGGTCCTCCTCAGCGGGGGCCTCCTCAGCGATGGGAGCTTCCTTGGCGGCAGGGGCCTCCTCCACAGCGGGGGTCTCAGCGACAGGGGCCTCCTCAGCAGGGGCCTCCTCGGCCACAGGGGCGGCCTCAACGGCCGCAGCCTCCTCGACAGCCGGGGCCTCCTCAGCGATGGGAGCTTCCTCAGCGGCAGGGGCCTCCTCCACAGCGGGGGTCTCAGCGACAGGGGCGTCCATCTCCCGCAGGGAGAGGCTGATCCGGCGCTGCTCGGGGTTGACACCCACGACCTTCGCCTGGACCTGCTGCCCGATCTCGACGATCTCGCCCGGGGTGTTGACCCGCCGGTCGGCCATCTGGCTGATATGAATCAGGCCGTCAACGCCCGGCTCCAGCTCCACGAAGGCGCCGAAGGTGGCGAGGCGGGCAACCGTACCCGAAACGACAGCGCCCTCGGGGTACCGCTCGGAGACGGACTCCCAGGGATCGGGCATCACCTGCTTCAGACCGAGGGAGACCTTCTCCTTCTCCCGGTCGAGCCGCAGGACCTTCACCTTGGTCTTCTCGCCCTCCTTGAGCACCTGGGAGGGATGCTTGATCCGCCCATAGGACATCTCGGAGATGTGCAGCAGGCCGTCCACGCCGCCCAGGTCGATGAAGGCGCCGAAATCGGTGAGCGACTTGACGGTTCCTTCAAGGACCGCGCCCTCGGCGACGTTCTCCCAGAAGGTCTTCTTTGCCTTGTCCCGCTCGCTCTCGATCACCTGCTTGCGGGAGAGGATCACCCGGCCCTTGTGCCGGTCCAGTTCGATAATCTTCACGCGGATCTTCTGACCGACGAACTTGGAGAGGTCGGCCACATAGCCCCGCTCTACCTGGGAGGCAGGAAGGAAGGCGCGCAGGCCCAGGTCAACCACCAGGCCGCCCTTGACCGCCTCGGTCACCTCGGCCTCGATGATCTCGCCGGCCTCGAACCTCGCCTGCACCTTCTCCCAGGCGATGGCCTCGTCGGCCCGCCGCTTGGAGATGCGCAGGCCGCCTTCGCCCTTCGCATCCACGCCGAGGACCACCACGCGCACCTCGTCGCCAACCTTGAGACCAGACTCGGCTGCATTGGCCAGCGGCCGGTGGGAGATCTCCGAAAGCGGGATGATCCCCTCCGACTTGTAGCCGACGTCCACCATGATCGAATCCTCGCTCACGCGGACGACCTGCCCGGTCACGATCTCCCCTTGCTTGGGAACGTGGAGGGCGGCCTCCAGTTCAGCACGGGCTTCAGCATCGACCATGGCTTCGTTCTCTTTCCCCTGGTTGTCAAACTCCTGCACGATCGTAGACCTCCTCGATGGCTCGGCGGACAGGTGCGGCTCCGGCGCGACCGGTTCGAACCATACATTACCTTCTAGGATTGCATCAGAAACCAGCCCCGGGCGGCGGAATACCAAAATAAGACTAGTCGTCCTGCCCAGATGCAACAGGCAGTGCTACAGGGGGCACCAGCAGCCGTCCGATGGCGGCCATAATCTCCTGGCCGGCCAGATCGAGGCTCTCCCCCGACAGCTTGGCACCCTTGAACCGGTCCAGGTTCACCGCTGGACCGAAGCGGACGATGATTGGGCTGAACAGCTTGTAGGTGCCGCTGATCCCGAAGGGGATGACCGGCACCCCGGCCTTCAGGGCAATATAGGCGGTGCCCGGCTCGGCCTTGCGCAGTTGACCGGTGCGGGAGCGGGTGCCCTCGGGGAAGATCCCGAAGCAGCCGCCGTTCGCCAGTACCTCCAGCGCCTTCTTCAGGGAGGAGCGGTCCGCCGCCCCCCGCTTCACGGGAAAGGCGCCCACTCCCCGGGCCAGGAAGCCGACTAGGGGCCACTTGAAGATCTCTTCCTTGGCCATAAAGGAGACCGGTCGGGGGCTTACGATGCCCGTCACCAGGGGGTCATGGCCGTTGAAGTGGTTCCCGCAGAGGATCACGCCGCCCTCGGTCGGAATATGTTCGAGCCCCTCGACCCGAATCCGGAACATGGTCCGGTAGATGGGGCTGACCAGCGCCTTGGCAAAGCCATAAAGCCACACGGCTAAACCCTCCGACAGTGCGATAGAATTTCGTCTAGCGACTCGTCCTCCGTCTTGCCGCTCGTATCGATGATGATCGAATCCGGCAGGATGACGAGGGAGTGCTCGCCCTTATTCATGTCTAACTTGTCCCGCCGTGCGATATCCGCAATCAGCTCGTCCAGCGGGATCGTATGCCCCACGGCTGCCAGCTGTTCCTGCCGGCGCCTCGCCCGCTCCTCCAGGGAGGCGGTCAGGTAGAACTTCAGGTCGGCGTTGGGCAAGACGTGCGAGCCGATGTCCCGCCCGTCCATCACGACGCCGCCGGGGGCGGCCATGGCCCGCTGGGCATGCACCATGTAGTGCCGCAGCTCAGGGACGGCGGAGACACGGGAGACAACGGCGGTGACAGCGGGCTCCCGCACCTCACGGGTCACGTCCGCCCCATCAAGGAAGACACGGTTGTCCCCGCTCTCCGTTCGCTCCAGGCGGACATCGGTCTTAGACGCCATCTCGGCCAGGGCGCGGTCGTTCTCCAGATCGATTCCCATGCGGAGCGCCTTGAGCGCCAGCGCACGGTACATGGCCCCGGTATCAACGTACAGGTACCCGAGGCGGTCGGCAACAATCTTGGCCAACGTGGACTTGCCGGCGCCGGCGGGCCCATCGATGGCGATAATCAGCGGTCGGGATGGTCCGCTCTGACTCAAGCCTGTACTCCACTCCAATCGGGACGCAGAGCCACGGCGCGTCGCAGGTAGACGTGGCGAATCTCGTCCTGACGTTTCGTTGTGTTCACGTGAATCAGGATCCGAATGCACATGGCGAGGCTGCCCGGAACGGGAATCTCAGTCGCACAGAGCATGGGCACCATGGTCCAGCCACGTTTGCGGGCCGCCTCGGCCGGAAAGGTGGCGTTCAACTCACGGGTCACAGTAAAAAAGACGCTGGCAATATCGGTGGGGTCAAGCTGGTTCTGCTGGACAACCTCTTCCAGCAGCTCCTCGGTGGCGGAGATAATCTCCTCTTTGTCATTGACCTCCACGGTGGTGGCCCCACGTATTCCCCGAACGCTCACTAGCGGGACCCCCTATCGAAGGATGCGATATGATTTTGCGCGAAATGGGGCGCGAACTGCCAAATGGACAGGGGTTCCCTCCATAGATTAGCAGACCAGAATTGGTTCGTCAAACCTGCAAAGGGTTTAATCCGCCTACATAAAGGGAGATGAGAGGGGGTTTTCTGGTTCTCCCCCTCTCATCTCCGAAGCACCATCGTTAGCTGAGAATCGCTGCCGGGACGAACCAGTGGAGCGTGTAGCCTGTGGCCGGCCCAGAGTAGAGGTTGACCCGGACCAACCACTCGCCGGTGGTGTCCAGGCTGAACTCCCGCATCTCCGGGTTGTTCAGGGTGAAAGCCCGGGTCCGCTCCCGACCGGTGGGGTCGTAGACAAAGAAGTCGAGGTCGCTGGAGGTTGGCCAGCCCAGCACCACCCGTGACTGGCCGGTGAAGTCCATCCGCTGCGTGTGGGTCACATTCCGGTTGGCGGCGGAGACGTCACCGGTGAAGCTCATCCGCTGGTAGCCATCGGCGGTGAGGGCAAAGTTCGACGCCGGACCGCTGTAAAGGTTGACCCGCAGCCGGTACTCCCCGGTTCCCCAGCGGACCGTGTCGATCCGGAGCCGCTCGGGGTTGTTGAGGGTGTATGCCCGACCCGCAAAGGTGCCATCGGGGGCGTAGACGTACAGGTCCAGGTCGGCGGAACTTCCCCAGGCCAGGGTGAAGTCGACCCAGCCCGGCTGTGCCACGTTCAGCAGCAGTTCGCTGTTGCGGGCCGACGGGCTGACCGATCCGGTCCCGGTCCAGCGCTGATCCCCGCCCTGGTTCCCGTTGGCGACGGAAACCTGCCGGTCGGCCTGCGCCTGCTGGCCACCGCTGTCGGTGGCCCTGGCATGCAGGGTGTGGTTGCCGTCAGGCCAGGCCACGGTGTCCCAGAGATAGTGGTAGTGGGTGCCGTCGAAGGATCCGGTGACATCTTGATAGCTCCCCCCGTCCACCGAAACCTCCACCATGCTGACCTGCTGGTCGTCGGTGGCGCGCACCTTGACATCGACCAGCCCCGAGAGCACAGCGCCCTCCGCCGGCGCATCGAAGGTGACCGTGGGCTCCCCATCCGACGCCCCCGAGGTGCCGGCGCTCACGTCGACCACATACTCACCGGCGCCCGAGTAGGACCGGACCTGAAGCCGGTAGGTGCCCGTTTGGTTGACCGCCACCACCAGCTGGTCCTGGCGGCTGGTCCCGGCCGCCCGACCAATCTCCTGCCCGGCCCCGTTGTACAGGTAGAGGTCGAGATCCGGGCTGGTGCCCGACCCTTCCATAAGCAGGGTGGCGTTGATCGGATAGCTGGTGTCGTTGACCGTGAAGAGGTGATCCGCCGAAGCCCCGCCGTTCAGGTGCCCGGTAAAGGAAAGGTGGCCCGGCACCGGTGGCGCCCCGCTCTCGGAGTGGTTCCCGGCCCGAGCCACGGCCCGGTAGGTGTCCAGCCGGCCCCAGCCATAGTCGTGATCCTGCCCCGGGGGGCCCCACTCCTGGGACGACTGCTGGAGCAGGTCCTTCACCTGCTGGACCGTCAGGCCGGGGTTGGCGTCGAGCATGAGGGCGATGCTGCCGGAGACGAAGGGCGTTCCGTTTGACGGGTAGACCCACCGTTGGCGCCAGCGCTACTCTGGCGTGCTGCGGCGAGGTATCGGACCTTCGGCAGGAAGGCCTCCAGGGAGACCGCAAAGACGATCTCGACGCCATCCTTCCGCACGTTGATGCGCTCCACCAGGTCCCGCAGGAGGATCTTCTTCTCTTCGTTGGTCGCCTCCTGGAAGTACTGCCACCAGTACGGGGCGAGGTCGGCCAGCTCCTGCACTTGGGAGGGGGTCGCCGGCTGCTGCTTCCGCTCCTGGTGGAGGCGGGCCAGGGTCGCTTCGAGTGCCTGCATCTTCTCCTTGGCCTCACGGATCTTGGCGGTCAGCATCTCCTCGGTATAGGGACTGTCCTCCGGGGAGGAGAGGAAGCTATCCATCCTGGCCAGCCAGCCTTCTATAACCTTCTGGGTCTTCTTCTGCTCAGCCTCGGTAAAGCGGATCTGCTCCTCCACCTCCTGCAGGTGCTTGTCCGCACCGCCCAGGAGCATGTGGGCCAACTCCTGGCCATCCAGCATGGTGAGCAGCATCTCCAGCTGGCTGTTGACCACCTGCTCCAGCCGCTTGGAGCCGTAGGTGCGCTGACCGTCACAGAACTGCTTGCCCTTGTGCAGATGGGTCTGGCAGACGTAGTAGAGCCGCCTGCCGCTGGCGACGGTACCATTGGCCCGCTTGTTCGTATAGGTGTTGGCATCAGCCGAGAGGCGGGCGCCACAGTGGCCGCAGAAGACCAGGCCTGTGAGCAGGGCGTCGGTAGAGCGCAGGCGGGCGGTGACGGTGTGCTGGACCTCCCCCTCGTCCTTGCGGGTGGTCTTGGCGGTCTTCATGGCGGCCATCAGCTTCAGCCAGCGGTTCAGGGGGATGATCTGGTACTCCGGCACCGGCTTCAGGTTGCCGGCCTCGTCCCGGGGGAGGACGAACTGGTCCAGGTCGTAGGGGTTCTTCTTGGTGTAGTTGCTGCCAGTCTGCCGGTTCCGGCCGAAAGCGGGCAGGCCGGCGATGATCGGGTTCTGGAGGATGCGCCGGACTCGCTGGTCATCCCAGGGACGGCCGGCGGGGGAAGGCACGGCCCGGCTGTTCAGCTCCTTGGCGATCAGCATGCAGCCCATACGCTGCTCCAGGTAGAGGTCGACCATCAGGCGGATGACTTGGGCCTGCTCCTGGTCGATCACCAGGGCCGGGGCGTCCGATTTGGGCCTACGAGCCTCGTTGAGGCGGAATCCGTAGGGCGGGGGTCCCCCGCTCCATTTCCCCTGCTTGGCGAGCTGCTGCATGGCCTCAGAGACCCGCAGGCTTGTGTTCCTGGACTCGGTCTCGGCCTGCCAGCCCTCCAGGAAGCGGACGAACTTGTCCATCTGAGTGTCGAGGGCGAGCAACTTTCCCCCGGCGGCGTCTTTGACTGACCAGACCTCGCAGCCGATCTTGCGAAACCGGTCGATGACCACCGGGTACTCGAAGGCGTTGCGGGAGAGCCGATCGGCCTTGAAGACGATGAGGGCCTGCCACCGCCCGGCCTTGGCGTCACGAAAGGCCTGCTGAAGGACGTCCCGGTCGTCGGCGCTGACCTTGAAGCCGGAGACGCCCTCCTCGGCGTACTCCTGGACCAGGGTCCAGCCCTGCTGGGCGATAAACTCCCGGACTGCGGCCCGCTGGATGGGCAGAGTCTCCTCCCCGTCCCGCTTTACCTGCTTGTCCGTGGAGACACGGTAGATGGCGGCAACTTTCACGTTCACAGCCCCCTGAACACTTGACTTGCCATAATGATACAGAAAAGGCAGGGTGCTATCAAGCAGTTCCCTGCCTCCTGTCGATTTTGTTCAGAGCCACGCGGACAAGGCGCTCTTTGAAACGTCCTAAGTCGGAAGCGGCCCCCGCAGGGAAGGTAAGCGTTACCCGCATCCCGGTCTGTGGGTGGGCACACGTGGCGCGGACGACAGGGCGCCCATCAACTGTGTCCACCTGCACCTCATACGCTCTCAGGCTGCGAAACGGGTACCGTTGTTTTTCCACATGTTCCACCTCCCCCTGGCTGCTCAAAGAATAACACAATCACACCCACTGGTATTGCCTTAGTCGGTGTATTAGCCCGTGGAGTAATCCGGGCACCTACCGCCGTGCCAGGGTTCCTGGCCCCGGAACCGAGATATCCGAACAACATTCTTTCCCCTTCGGGTGCGCAGTGATAAAGCAGGGTGTCGTTGGGGTGCAAGTCCATGTCCCACACGCCTTCAGTACGACACCCTACCTTCACCCGAAGGGTGTCGTAGTCCCTGAGTTCCGCACAACAGTAAGCGTCCAAGCGGTGTCCATGATCTTTGAACGGCGATTCTCCGCCAAAGACCTCCCCATGGGGACCACCCCCGAGAGTCTTCAGTGGGAGGGTACCACAAGAGAGATAGAGCTATGGGACGACTCTGGTGAAACCCAGGTGGGACAAGCCCATAACCGTGGAATCTACTCGGACCACCGAGCTTCATGAGTGGGACACAGGGGTCTCAAGTCAGGCGAGGCAAGGGGGCAGCCGTGGGTTGCCCCGACCAGGCGGGCCGGGGCTGAGAAATGATACACCGAGGCGCCCTCAGTCCATGTCAAGCCCCAAGCGGTGCTTCGCTCCGTTGCCGCTCTGCGGCGAGGGCTTGACATGGCGGGCGCCTCGGTACAATGGCCTGACAACCCGGCCCGATGC
>JBMONB010000245.1:0-29376 GCA_049325315.1 Bacillota bacterium
GGCGGATCAGGTCGTCGGTGATCCCCCGGCGGAGCCGCTCCTCCGCCGGCACGGAGGCGTGGGAGTGGCGGGCGGGCACGGCGACCAGGCTCTCCACCGCCCCCAGGGAGACCCCCAGCAGGGGCAGTGTCAGCCCATCCACAAAGGCAGGGGTCCAGCGTTCGTCGGCCAGCCGGAAGGAGAGGACCGCCCCGGCGCCCGGGTAGTAGACCTGCCGTAGCTCGGGCCGGTCCGCCAGCCAGGCGGCCAGCTGGGCGGCACTCTCCACCTGCCGGTCCATGCGCACCTTGAGCGTCTTGATCCCGCGCATTAAAAGGAAGCAGTCCTGCGGGGCGAGGCCCGCCCCGGAGGCGTTCTGAATAAAGTAGACCTCCTGCGCCAGGTCCGGGTCCTTCACCGCCACGGTGCCGGCCATCAGGTCGCTGTGGCCCCCCAGGTACTTGGTGGCGGAGTGGATGACGATATCCGCCCCCTCCTTCAGCGGCTGGGAGAGGTAGGGCGAGAGGAAGGTGTTGTCGACGATCAGCCGCAGGCCGCGCTCACCGGCGATCGCCGCCATCTGGCCGATGTCGGTCTGCTTCAGGAAGGGGTTGGAGAGCGTCTCCACCAGCAGCGCCCGGGTGTTGGGCCGCAGCGCCGCCCGCACCGCCGCCGGATCGCTGCTGTCGACGAAGCTGGCCTCGATTCCGAAGCGGCGGAAGACCCGGGTCAGCACCCGGTAGGTGCCGCCGTAGCAGTCGTCGGTCACCACCAGGTGATCCCCGGCGCTGAAGAGCATCAGCACAGCGGTGATCGCCGCCATGCCGGAACTGAAGGCATAGGCGCCCGCCGCCCCTCCCTCCAGCTCGGCCAGCACCCCCTCTACCGCCTGGCGGGTCGGGTTGCCGGAGCGGGCGTAGTCGAAGGGGCCGGGGGTGTTCAACCCCGGCTGGTCGAACATGGAGACCTGGTAGATGGGAACCGCCGCCGCCCCGGTGGCCCGGTCGACCTCGTGGCCGGTGTGCAGCAGCTTGGTGCCGAACTTCACGACCGCTCGCCCCCCTCCAGCGCCTGGGCCAGATCGGCGATGATGTCCTCCGGGTCCTCGATCCCCACCGAGAGCCGGAGCAGCCGGTCGGAGATGCCGAGCCGCCGCTTGACCTCGTCGGGGATCTCGGCGTGGGTCTGGGTCCAGGGGTAGGTGATCAGGCTCTCCACCCCGCCCAGCGACTCAGCGAAGAGCAGCAGCTTCACCCGGCCCAACACCCCGGCCACCTGCGCCTGCTCCCGCACGGTGAAGGAGAGCATGCCGCCCAGGCCCGGGTAGTAGACCTGCTCCACCTGCGGATGCTCCGCTAAGAAGGCGGCCACCTCCCGGGCGTTGGCCTGGTGGCGCTCCATGCGCAGGGCGAGGGTCTTCATGCCCCGCATCACCAGCCAGGCGTCCTGCGGCCCGAGAATCGCCCCCACGGCGTTCTGGTAGAAGGAAAGCTTCTCGCCCAGTTCCTCGTCCCGGGCCACGAGCCCCCCGGCCACCAGGTCGTTGTGGCCGGCCAGGTACTTGGTGACGCTGTGCACCACCAGGTCGGCCCCGTGCTCCAGCGGGCGGAAGAGGTAGGGCGTGAGGAAGGTGTTGTCAACGATCAGGAGGGCGCCGGCCTCACGGGCCACGGCGGCCACCGCCGCCACGTCGGCCATTTTCAGCAGCGGGTTGGTGGGGGTCTCCAGAAAGATCCCCCGGGTGTTGGGCCGCACCGCCTCCCGGACAGCGTTCACGTCGGCGGTGTCGACAAAGGTGAAGTCGATGCCGAGGACCTTGTCCAGCAGCCGGTAGGTGCCGCCGTAGAGGTCCTCGGTCACCACCAGGTGGTCGCCGGGCCGGAAGAGCTGCAGGGCGCAGTGGATCGCGGCCATGCCCGAGGCGAAGGCGAGCCCCCGGGCCCCGCCCTCCAGCCGGGCCAGCCCCTCCTCCAGCGCCTGGCGGGTCGGGTTCTTGGTGCGGGAGTAGTCGTACCCGGTCGACTGGCCCAGCCCGGGATGCTGGAATGTGGCAGCCTGGTAGACCGGGGTGGCGATCGCCCCGGTGGAAGGGTCGCGGCGCACACCCGTATGAACCAAAGCGGTGGCGAGCTTCATGGGGAGATCACCCTCTCCTGTTGAGTTAGGCTACAGAATAATGTAGCTGGTTTGGAATAGCAAGCAGGTGTACTCCCCGAAGAGTACAGTTTACCACCGCAAGAAAGGGAGGCCCCGAGCCGGTTGCTCGGAGCCTCCTTACCTGGTCAGTGGACGACGCTGCCGTCCTTCTGCTTCAACATATAGATCTCCCGGTCCAGGTCGACGTACTTCTGGGTCAGGTAGTTGAGCCGCTGCTCCATCTGGCCCAGACGGTCGTCTCCCCCCTGCTGACCCTGCCCCTGCTGCCGGTTCGCCTTCTGGCCACCGGCCTCCTGCTGCCCTCCATCACCGCCGCCGTTTCCGCCTCGGCCGTTGAGCCCGGAGCGCAGGGAGTCGATGTCCCCCTTGACATCCTTGACTTTGTATCGCAGCTCCTTCACCTCACCAATCAGCCCCTCCAGACGCTCGAAGCTCGCCTTGAGGAGCTCCTTGGTCTCATCCATGCTTGCCTCACCTTCCGTCACTAGTATGGCATCGAACCTGGCATGCTAACACGACCAAAGGTTGCTTGGCAAGCTTGTAGGCGCTACAACCTCTCCTTCAGCCACCCCACGATCGCCTCCAGCCGGTCGAGCCGGTGCCAGGGCTCGCCGCTCCGGCTGAAGCCGTGGCTCTCGCCGGGGTAGAGGCGCAGCACAACCTCCCGGTCCAGGTACTTGAGGGCGGAGAAAAACTCCTCGGCCTGACCCAGCGGAACCCGCTGGTCCAATTCGGCGTGAATCAGGAGCAGCGGGGCCTTCACCCGCTCCACGTAGGTGATCGGCGAGCGCTCCAGGTAGCGCCCGGGCAGCTCCCAGGGCGGGCCGCCCCACTCCAGGACGGTGGTGAAGCCGGTGTCGCTGGTGCCGAAGTAGCTGTAGAGATTGGCGATGGACCGCATGGCGATGCCGGTGCAGAAGCGGTCGGTCTGGCCCAGCGCCCAGTTGACCAAGTAGCCGCCGTAGCTGCCCCCGGCGATGGCGACCCGCTCCGGCTCGATCTCTCCCCGCTTCAGGGCCGCCTCGATGCCCGCCATCACGTCGTGGTAGTCGTGCCGGCCCCAGTCGCCCCGAATGGCGGCGGTGAACGCCTGGCCGTAGCCCATGGAGCCCCGGGGGTTGGTGTAGACCACGGTGAAGCCCTGCGCCGCAAGAAGGTGAAACTCGAAGAAGAAGCGGTAGCCGTACATGACCATCGGCCCGCCATGCACCTGGAGCACGGCGGGGGTCTTGTCGCGCCCGGTGGCCCCGGGCGGCCGGAGCATCCAGCCCTCGGCGGTCACCTCCCCGGAGCGGAAGGTGTACCGCTGCGGAGCGGTCAGGCGGAGTTCAGCCAGCAGCTCCCGGTTCAGCTGCGTCAGCCGCCGCTCCTCCAGCCCCGGCTCCAGCGTGAGGAGCACCAGGTCGCCGGGGGTGAGCGGGTCGCTCTGGCAGAGCGCCGCCCGCTTCGCCTCCCGGTCGAAGTCGAAGTGGTAGATCACCCGCCGGCCGGTGGTCAGCCGCTGCACCTCCCCGCTCTTTACCACCACCCGCACCAGGTGGACCATGCCGCTGTCGCTCACCAGGTGGAAGAGGTGGCGGCCGTCGGGCGACCAGACCGGGCGGGGCTCGGGGCCGGGGAAGGCCATGATGTCGCCGATGGAGAGGTCGCCGAAGGGGCGGTCGAAGGCGGCGGTCAGGTCGACGGGCTCGCCGCCATCCACCGGGACGACCCAGAGCGACCGCTGGGTGTAGGTCCCGTGCTGGAGTGCATGGCCCAGGTAGGCGATCAGCTTTCCGTCGGGCGAGAAGGCGGGCCGCTCGGCGGGGCCGAGGCTGCGGGTCAGCTTGCACGCCTCGCCCCCCCTGGCGGGGATCAGCCCGATATCGCCGGTCAGGAGGCGGCGGGGGTCTACATCTTCCTCCATCTGCGTGGTGGTATAGGCGAAGGCGAGCCACTCCCCGTCGGGCGACCAGGTGGGGCTGGTGTGGTCCAGCTCCGCATCGGTCAGCACGGTGGGCAGCGAATCGGGCTCCGCCTCCACCACGGCAATCTGCAGGTAGGTGTCGCCCAGCAGCCCCACGCCGTTCAGCTTGAAGGGCAGGGAGTCGATCCGCTGCACATCGCCGGTGTAGCGCTCCCGGGGCGGCTGGCGCTCCTCCCGCTCCTCGCCCTCCTCCACGGTGGTCAGCCCCTCGGGGCCCAGGGAGATGATCAGGGCGATGCGGCGGCCATCCGGGGACCAGACCGGGCGGCCTGTGACCCCCTCTACCCGGGTGATCTGAACCGGCTCCCCGCCCTCGGTGGGGATGATCCAGAGCTGAACCTCGCCGCTGCGGGTGGAGAGGAAGGCGATGCGCCCCCCATCTGGAGAGAAGGTTGGGGCGAAGTCCCGGTGCTCCCCCTCGGTGAGGCGCCGGGCCTCGCCCCCCTCGGCCTCAATCAGGTAGAGGTGGGAGCGGTAAGCGTTCTCCTCCCGGTCGATCTGCTCTTTCACAAAGCAGATCTGGCCGGCGTCGGGGGCGATCGTCGCCTCGGTGAGCAGGTCGAGGCGGAAGAGGTCCTCGGCCTCCAGGCGGCGCTCTTTCCCGTGTGGTTGGGCCTGGGTCATTGATCTGGCTCCCTCCGGTGCGAACGTCTCCTCCTGCTCTACGCTCGCCCGGGCCCGGAGATGACATCATAGCGGATCAATACCTGCCGGGCCGTCTCCCGCACCCGCTCCCGCAGTTCTGCCGGCTCCAGCACCTCGAGGTCGGGGCCGAAGGAGAGGGCGTAGCCGCACGCCTCCTCCTCGGTGTCGAACCGGAGCGCCACCCGCTGCCAGCCGCTCTCGTCGGGCTCCTCCACCCGCGTGATCCGCCCGGTGCGGTCGCCTGACCAGCGCATCCGCCTTATGATCGCCCCTTTGGCCCGCACCAGCGCCTCGTAGCGGGGCAGGGCGGCGACGAAGTCGCTCTTGGACTGCGACCAGTGCGCCGCCAGGTCGAAGCCGTCGGGCCGGACCGCCGCCTCCGCCAGCACCTCGGCCCGGCGGACCCGAGCGGCCCGGAACGACTTCACCTGCCCGCCGTCGGCCGCCACCAGGTACCAGGTGTTCCCCTTGGCCACCAGCCCCAGGGGGTCCACCACCCGCTCCGAGAGGGAGCCGTCCCCCTTCTCGTAGCACATCGAAAGCCGGCGGTCCTGCCAGACCGCATCTTGCAGCGTGGGCAGGCAGGGCGCCGCCTCGGCCCCGCCCCGCCAGGTGGACATATCGACGTAGAAGCGCTGCCGGGCGTGCTCGGCGTCGCGCCGGATTACGGGCGGCATGGCGGCCAGCAGCTTGGACAGCGCCGCCTCGGAGGCGCGGTCCAGGCCCAGGTCGCTCAGCACCCGCAGCGGCTTGACAAAGAGCGAGACGATCTCCGCCGGGTTCAGGCCGGTCAGGTTGGTCTGGTAGCCGTCGGGCAGGGCCCAGCCGCCCCCGCTCCCCCGCTCGGCGTAGACCGGCACCCCCGCCGCCGAGAGCGCCTCCATGTCCCGGTGAATCGTGCGTTCGGAGACCTCCAGCCGCCGGGCCAACTCGCCGGCGGTCATCATCCGGTGGACCTGGAGCAGGAGCAGAATCGAGAGCAGCCGGTCGGCCCGCATGCGTTCCCATCCTCCGATGCAGCTTTTTTACAGCCTACCAGAGAAATATGACAGAGGCTGTCATGATTCCTGTGCGATGATCCATGGGCGGAGGTGGATCGCTTCGTATGTATGGAACCCTGCTGCGCCGGTACCTGCTGCCCCAGGGCCGGACCGTGCTCCTTATGGCGCTCCTGCTCCTGACCGCTATTGGCCTGCAGCTGGCGGCTCCCCGGCTGGTTCGCAGCTTCCTCGACAGGGCGATGGCCGGGGCGCCGGAGCCGGAGCTGATGCGGCTCGCCCTCCTCTTCCTGCTGCTCGCCCTGAGCGCCCAGGCGGTCCGGGTGCTGGCCGGCTACTACAGCGAGCGGGTGGCCTGGGCCGCCTCCAACCGGCTCCGGCTGGACCTGACCGCTCACCTGCTCCGGCTGGACCGCTCCTTTCACCAGCGGCGGACGCCCGGCGAGCTGATCGAGCGGGTCGACGGCGATGTCAGCCTGCTGGCCGCCTTCTTTTCCACCTTCGTGGTGGAGATTCTGGGCAGCGCCCTCCTGCTGGGGGGCGTGCTGGCGGCGCTCTTCGCCGTGCACCCGGCGCTGGGTCTCGCCTTCGCCGGCTTTGGGCTGCTCACCCTGGCCGCCCTGCTGGCGGTGCGCCGCCAGGCCGCCCCGGCGGTGGCCGCCGAGCGGGAGATGAGCGCCCGCCACTACGGCTACCTGGGCGAGGTGCTGACGGCTACCGAGGACCTGGGCCCCAACGGCGGGGCAGGCTACGCCCTCACCCGGTTCCTGGGCCACCTGGGGGCGTGGCTGCCGGTCCATACCCGGGCCGCTGTGCGCTCCGGCCTGGTCTGGGTGCTGGCGGTGGCGCTGTTTGCCGCCGGCGACGGGCTGGCCTACGCCATGGGCGGCCTCCTCTTCCGGGCGGGGGCGGTGGAGCTGGGCACGGTCTACATGATCGTCGCTTACGCCGCCCTGCTGGCCAAGCCGCTGGAGATGCTGCGCACGCAGCTGCAGCACCTGCAGCGGGCCGATGCCGCCATCGGGCGAATCGGAGAGCTGCTGGCGCTGCAGCCCCGCCTGACCGATGGCTCGCTGGACCTGCCGCCGGGGCCGCTGGCCGTGAACTTCGAGCGGGTCCGCTTCGGGTACGGGGAGGAGCCGGTGCTCGACTCCCTCTCCTTTGCGCTGGCGCCGGGGGAGCGCCTCGGGCTGCTGGGCCGGACCGGCAGCGGAAAGTCGACCATCGCCCGCCTGCTGGCCCGGCAGGCGGACCCGGTTGAAGGGGTGGTCCGGCTGGGCGGCGTCGACCTGCGGGAGGCCCGGCTCTCGTCGGTGCGGGCCCGCGTGGGGGTGGTCACCCAGGAGGTGGAGCTCTTCACCGCCAGCCTGCGGGAGAATATCACCCTCTTCGACCCGTCGGTCGATGACCGGCGGCTGACCACAGTCCTGGCGGAGCTGGGGCTGGGCGAGTGGCTGGCCCGGCTGGAGCGGGGGCTCGATACCCCCATCGCCCCCGGCTCCCTCTCGGCGGGGGAGGCGCAGCTGCTGGCCCTTGCCCGGCTCTTCTTGCAGGACCCGGGGCTGGTGATCCTCGACGAACCCTCGAGCCGGCTGGATCCTTCCACCGGAGCGCTGGTGGACCGGGCGGTCCGGCGGCTGCTGGCGGGGCGGACCGCCGTGATCATCGCCCACCAGCTCTCCACCGTGGCGGGGGCCGACCAGATGCTCTTCCTGGAGGATGGCCGCCTGATGAAGCGGGAGGTGATCTCATGATGGCGCGCACCCCCTCGTACCTCTGGCTGGCGGGGCGGCTGATCGCCAACCAGCCGCTGCTCTACGCCGTGAACGCCCTCTGCTGGATCCTCTACCACACCTGGCCGATCCTGACCGGGCTGCTGGCCAAGCTCTTCTTCGACCTGCTGGCGGGGCGGGCCCCGGCCGGGCTGAACCTGGCCACGCTGGTGGCCCTGGTGGTGGCGGCGGGGCTGGGCAAGGCGGGCGTGATCTTCACGGCGGAGCGAACCGGGGCGCCCTACCGGTTCCGGCAGAGGGCGCTGCTCCAGCGGAACCTGCTGGCGGAGATTCTGCGGCGGCCCGGGGCCCGGGCGCTGCCGGGGAGTCCGGGGGAGGCGCTGGCCACCCTGCGGGACGACGTGGCCGGGACCAGCGAGATCTCGGACTGGTTATTTGACGCCCTGGCGGCGCTCCTCTTCGCCGGGGGCGCCCTGGCGGTGCTCTTCACGGTGAACGCCCGGGTGACGCTCCTGGTCTTCGCCCCGGTGGTGGTGGTGATCGCCCTGGCCCACGGGGTCCGAATCCGGCTGGTGCAGGCCCGCGCCGAGAGCCGGGCCGCCGCCGCCCGGGTGACAGAGCGGATCGGCGAGCTCTTCGGGGCGGTCCAGGCGATTCAGGTGGCCGGGGCGGAGGGGCGGGTGGTGGCCCACCTGGCCCGGCTGGGCGCAGCGCGGGAGCAGACGGCGCTGCGCGACCGGCTCCAGTCGCTCTGGCTGGACGGGCTCTTCGAGTCGACCGCCAGCCTGGGCGCCGGCCTGGTGCTGCTGGTGGCGGCGGGCCAGATGCGGGCGGGCAGCTTTACGGTGGGCGATTTCGCCCTCTTCGCCACCTACCTGATGACCGTGGTGGAGTTCACCGCCTTTGTGGGCTACCTGATCAACACCTACCGGCAGGCGGGGGTGGCGATCCGCCGGACGATGGCCTTGATGCAGGGGGCCCCGCCCGAGCGCCTGGTGGCGCGCAGCGCTCCCGCCACCGCTGCAGCGGTGCGGGAGCGGTTGGAGCGCCTGGAGGTGACCGGGCTGACCTGCATTCACCCCGAGTCGGGCCGGGGGATCCGCGACCTCTCCTTTACCCTGGAGCGGGGCAGCCTCACGGTGGTCACGGGGCGGGTCGGCGCCGGGAAGACCACCCTGCTGCGGGCGCTGCTGGGCCTGCTGGAGCGGCAGGCCGGGCAAATCCGCTGGAACGGGCGCCTGGTGGATGACCCCGCCTCCTTCCTGGCTCCGCCCCGGGTCGCCTACACCCCGCAGGTCCCCACCCTGCTCCCGGGGACGCTGCGGGAGAATATCCTCCTGGGCGGGCCGGGCGACCTGGCAGAGGCGGTGCGGCTCGCCGTGCTGGAGCGCGACCTGGCGGGGTTCCCCCAGGGGCTGGAGACGGTGGTGGGGGCCCGGGGAATGCGGCTCTCGGGCGGGCAGATCCAACGGGTGGCCGCCGCCCGCATGTTCGTGCGGGAGCCCGAACTCCTGGTCTTCGACGACCTCTCCAGCGCCCTCGATATCGAGACCGAAGCGGCGCTCTGGGAGCGGCTCTTCGCCCGGGGCGCCACCTGCCTGGCGGTCTCGCACCGGCCCGAGGTGCTGCGCCGGGCCGATCAGATTATCAGGCTGGACCCCCGCTGACAAGCCGGGCCGCCAGGTCATCGACAAACTGCCGGGCGGCACGGCCAGAGGGGACGTTCTGCCAGAGCGCCCACCGCAGCGCCGCCTGGCGCAGCTCCGCCCCGCTAATGGGCAGGTTCCGCCTGGCGGCGAGCCCTTCCACGATGGCCAGGTACTCTTCCTGGTTGGGGCGCAGGAAGAGGATCGTCTTGCCGAACCGGTCGGCCAGGGAGAGCTTCTCCTCCATCGCATCCTGCCCGTGCACCTCGGCCACCACCGGGGTGTTCCGGTCGCTCCACTGCTCGGGAATCATATGCCGCCGGTTGGTGGTGGCGTAGAGCGCCACATTGGCGGGCCGCCGCTCCAGCGCCCCCTCCATGGAAGACTTGAAGGCCCGGTACTCGGTGTCGTCTGCATCGAAGGCCAGGTCGTCCAGGAAGATGATAAACCGCTGCCGGTACCCCTTCAGCTTCCCGAACAGCTCCCCGATGGAGGAGAGGTGCTGCCGCCCCACCTCCACCAGTCGCAGGCCGTCGCCGCCGAAGCGGAGGGCGAGGGAGCGGACCAGCGAGGACTTGCCGGTGCCCCGCGGCCCGTAGAGCAGCAGGTTATTGGTGGGGGCGCCCTGCACGAAGGGGGCGGTGTTCTCCAGCAGCGCCCGCTTCTGGTCCGCCAGCCCGACCAGGTCGTCCAGCTCGATCAGGTCCGGGTCGGGCACAGCCGTGAGCTGGGCGCCGTCCCAGTGCAGGAACCACGACTGGCTCACCACCCCGGAGCCGTGGCGCCGGTGGTAGGCCGCCAGGTCGGGGGCCAGCTCGGCCCAGTCCTCCGCCTCGGCGAGCCGACGGGCCATGGCCAGGTAGGCGGGCGGGGCGAAGGACTCCGCCTGCTCGGGCGCCCAGCCGACCCAGGTGGGCAGCGCCCCGCCCCCCGCCTGCTCCCGGCACGACTCGCCGGTCATGCGGAAGAGCGCCTGGAGTTGGCGCAGGTCGTGCCGGGCGGCCTCCAGCAGGGCAGGGGTCTCCGAGTCTTGCGTGAAGGCGTTCTCATCGAGCAGCACGTGCCGGATTAGCTGGTTCTGCCAGACGTCGCCCGTAGGGCCATCTACCGGGCCGCCTCCATAGAGCGTCCGGACCAGGTTCAGGTAGGCGGGACGTACCCCCTCCCCCGCGGCCAGCGACCAGAGAAACCCGTGCATCGCCCGCCCCGCCTGCAGTTCCGTCCACCGGTGATACAGCACAAGATCCAGTTCCCACGACGACATGAAGGCTCCCCTCTCGCTGCGTTTCTCCTAAGAATAGCACAAATCGCAAAGCTTTCGGCGTAAAAAAAGAAGACCGGCCCAGATGGGTCGGTCTTCTGCTGTCCCATAGAAGGCGTAGGGTCTACTCCTCTTCCCGGCTGAAGGTGAACCGCTTGGCGGTCCGGTTGCCGAAGGGATCCTCGGCCACGAAGAGCAGTTCGCGGCTGCTCTCGCCCTCCGCCAGGATCGCTGTGTAATGGGCGGTGCCGTCCTTACCGACGTTCAGCGATTCGCCGTTTACGGTGATCGTTACCCCGGGCTCCGCGATCAGCGAGTAGAGGCGCGCCGTCGCTGATCGGGGCGTAACCTGCACCGTCAGCGAGATCGGCCCCTTGTCCCTGGCCACCTCCTGCGTCCAGGTCACCTGGTTGCCAAAGCGGTCGGTGCTGACCAGTTCCAGGGTGTTGAGCCGCGCCGGCAGGTAGAGGGAGGCCCAGAACCGTCCGTCACCCCCTGCCTGGATCTCAATGGTACGGGTCCGGATCACGGCGTAGGGGGCGGTCTTCCCCTCCATGTAGGCGTAGGCTTCCTTGGTCTTGGTGGGGGGAGTCTTCGTCATCGTCAGCGGGATCGTGGCTTCAGCCGGACTGGCATGCACCACCACCCGGGCGCCCAGATTTGTACCGCCCACTGTCAGCCGCAGCAGGTTCTCCCCGGGCCGCACGGGGACCACCAGCGAGAAGCGCCCTCGGTCATCGGCGGTGGCGCTCTTGGTCCCCACGCTGACCCGCTTGCCGGGCAGGGTCGTGCCGGTCAGTTCCACCGAGGTCTTGTTGGTGCCGGCCGGGATCGGGTCCAGCAGCAGGGGTGCCCACATCTGCGCGAACGAGCGGTAGTGATCCCGCCCGGTGGCGTCGACGGCGACCGTGTTGTACAGAAGCGACCGCCCCAGCTTCAGGTGGCTGCTAATGAGAACAAGGCTCTGCCGGTCGATTACCGGGAGGATGTTCTCCTGGGTGAACGGCTTGGCAGCGTTGGCGTAGGTCTCACCAGCGAGCAGCATCCCTGCTCTGGCCCCTGGTGACCTCACCGTCAACATCCATTTCTCCTCCAGGGAGACCTGGAAGGAGCCCTTCGCCGAAAACGAGAGCGGGGGCTGCGGGCTCTGCAGTCGCTCCTCCACCATCTTTCGGAAGGCGGTCTGCATCTCGGGGTGATCGCCCAGCGGCAGGTAGGACTGCGCCATCCGGAACCGAATGCCGGAGGGCAGGTACTGGTCGGCAAAGTCCACCGCCAGGTTGGTGGCCGGGGTCTCCCCACCTGCGTTCCCGTCTGGCCAGTCATGGCCCTGGCGCAGGGCGATGTAGGGCGACCAACTCTGGCTCCGGTGCTCCTTGTAGGAAGAGGAGAAGAGCGCCTCGCCCAGGTGGAGCCCCACCTGATAGAAGAGGCCGCGGACCGCGCTCTGCATCGGCGTCTCTCTCAGGGCCGGGATCCGCAAGCTGCCCGTGCCCGGCTGCCAGTAGAACGGCCGGTCGGCTCGGACGGGCATGAAGTAGATCACGTTCGGCTCCATCTCGGTCAGGCGGGTCCGCTCGAAGGCCTGATCACCCCGGAGCTTCAGCGCCGCCACCGCCTCGGGGGAACGGCTGATCAGGTTGAGGTAGGCGACGGCCGTCCGGCCATAACGGAGGTTGTTGCCTCCGTCTAGCTTGAGCAACTTGGCGCCGTCGGCCACCTCGGCATGCCACGCCTTGAGATACGACTCGTAGGAGGCACGCACCAACTCGGTGACCGCCTGCGCAGGCTCATGGGTCAGCGTCAGGAGGAAGGTGCGGAGGAGGATCGCCCGCTCCAGGACCAGCCACTTCCCGGTCGTCGCGTAGGGGGAGACCCGCAGCCCGGTGGTCGGATCGGTGTAGACCTCTCCCTTGATTCGGTCGAGGGCCACCCGAATCTGCGTGATCTCTGCCACCAGGTGCTCACGAACAGCCGTGCTCTCTGCGGGCACCCGTGCCAGCAGGTCGAGCAGGTATTCCCTGTCCATCAGATGCCAGTTGTCGTACAGCAGCAGACCCGGGTGAATCAGGTCGAGGAACGGAGAGGGAAGGAGCGCCTTCGGCACCGGGAGGCTCTCGGGCCGCACCGTGGTGCGCACCTTGCGGCTCTCCAGGTCCTGCGCCTTCAGCCAGGTGTAGTTGCCGGCCTTATCGTAGAGAACAACCTCCGTCACCGCCAGGTTGTAGCTGCTGACCGCCCCTGGCTCCATGAGCATGTTGCCGCTCCATTCACCGGCCTTGCCGGTGGGCTCAAGATGGACCTGCTCCCACCAGGTTCCGCCGCTGGCACGGTCGGGCTTTATCACCACGTAGGCCCGGTCGATCCCGGACAGGTCGTCCTTCGCTGTGATCGTAATGGGGAAGCCCTCGCCGATCTTGGCCGCCTCGGGAAGCGACAGCGAGAGCATCTCGGGCCCCCTCGTGTCCAGAACCTTCCCCGAGGCGGTCACCGTGAAGCCGTGGTTGAAGGACTCCCCTGCCACCAGTTCAAGCTCGGCCCAGGAGTTGGCCTGTATGTACATGCGGCGCACCGTCCAGGCGCCAGGGGCGCTGTGCGGGTCCAGGAAAATCGATCCCTCCAGCGTGGTATCCCCCACCCGCGCAAGGCGGATCCGGAGGACCTGCCCTCCCGGCCCCCGCAGGTCGAGGGTGCCGCAGCAGCTGAGGCCGCTCTCCGCCGAGGCATCTACCTCCGCCCGGAAGGTGGCGGTTGTGCCGGCCTTGATGAACTTGGGGTAGCTGAGGGCCACCAGCCGGATCTGGCTCTTCACGGTGGGCTCTGCGGCAGAAGCCGCCGTGGGGAGCAGCCCGATCACCTGAAGCAGAACGAGCAGCACAACCAGGTATCGCCGGGGCATTGGGTCATCCTCCTTTAGTGGTGGACGCGAAAAACGCCCACTGCAACCGCCGTGGACATTACCGTTGCCCCGACGGCGCTTCGGCAACCCCGCCGCCATCACCCCTTTACGGGGTCTTAGGCCGGTGGCTTTGCGTCCCCAGCTTTCGCTGGGTTTGCCATTTCGACGCCACATCTCATTAAATTCACTCTACTATGAGTCTGATGTTTCGTCAACGCTGAAACCGCTGAACGAAGCCCCCCTGCCGCAGCAGGGGGGCCCAGCTTATGAGATCATCTGGAGGAAGTTGCGGCAGTTCTGCACCAGGTCGGGCCCACTCTTGAAGAGCCCCCCGCCGATGAGGAAGATCACCTCGTGGCCGTAGACCTCGTGCATCTCGGGTACCCGCTCCAGGCTCATGCCGCCGCCCGGGGCCGGGAAGATCGGCTTCAGGTGGCCCATGGACGCAGCGCTGCCCTCGGCGATGGAGGCGCACTCTTCCTTGCTGAAGGAGAAGCGGCCGCCCCAGTTGGGGTAAACGGTGGCGTCGGCTCCCGCCAGCCGGCAGATCTGGCCGAAGAGGGCGTAGTGGGAGATGCCGTTCTCCGGGCTGGTGACAAAGGAGCCCAGAAAGGCCGGATGGCTCATGATCGGGAGGCTGATCTCGTCGTCATCCGCCAGCGCCCGCATGGCGTCGAAGCCGGCGAGGCCGGGGGCGACCAGCAGGCCGCCGGCCCCCAGCTCCCGGGCCTTGCGGGCGTACCGCTGCAGCCGGTCGGCGGGGGCGGTCACGTTGGGCATGTAGATCGACTTGCGACCGGTCTCCCGGTTGGCCCGCTCCACCGCCTCGGCGCACCGGGCGACCCGGTCGACGAAGGGCGAGAAGGGCTGATCGGCCAGGCCGTGGTCATCTTTAATGATATCGATGCCGCCCAGCGCAAACTGGTAGGCCAACTGGGCCAGGTCGGAGGCGGAGAGCCCCATCGGCTTGAGGGCGGTACAGAGGAGCGGCCGCCCGGTCACGCCCAGGCGCTCCCGCAGCCCCTGGCGCCCGAAGCGGGGCCCCTTAAAGTGGCCCAGGATCGCATCGGGCAGCTCCAGCCGCTCCACCCGGATGCCGGGCTTGATCGAAGAGTTGCCGAAGATCACGTTCAGCAGCTGGGTCAGCTCAAAGCCAGAGGACTCCACGGCATAGCTGATGCGGACCAGCCAGGCGCCCGGCCCCGCCGAAAGGCGCTCCTTTTCAGCGCCCGGCTCGATAGACTCGATCCGGCCGACGATCGTCTCCTGAATGACGGCTGGGGCGATCTCGTAGGGGAACTCGATCGTCTGCTCCACCGCCACGCCGAACGCCTTCTCCCGGACCTCCGCCTCGCTGGATGCGGTCATGCGGTAGAGGACGGCAAAGCGCTCGCCCGAGAGGTGCAAAGTTGGGTTAGGCAGCATGGCTAGAGCGCCTCCGCCTTCGCCTCAGAGTGGACCGCCACCAGGCGGACCGAGGCCAGATCCGACTCCGTGATCCCAAAGCTGGTCCCCATCAGCTTCTCGATCTTGCCGACCAGCGCCATGGCGTCGAGGCCGTACTCCCGCATGAGGTACGGCTTGGAGGCGCCGTGGGCGAAGGTGTCGTTCAACCCGATGCGCACCAACTTCTTGCCCACGCCGTTCTCGGCCATCACCTCGGCCACCGCCGAGCCCAGCCCGCCGATGATCGTGTGGTTCTCCATGGTGATCACGCCGTGCCTCGCCTTGGCCACCGACTCCACCACCTGCGGGTCGGTGAAGGGCTTGAGCGTCGAGACGTGTAGGTGCTCGATGGAGACGCCCTTCTCCTTGAGGATGTTGGTCGCCCTCATCGCCTCCTCGGTGCAGATGCCCGAGGTGATCAGGGTGATATCGCTGCCCCGGCTCAGCACCCGGGCCTGGTTGAAGACGAAGGGCTCCGATGCGTCAAAGAGGCGCGGAATCTCGCCCCGCAGCATCCGCACGTAGACCGGCCCGTTGATCGCGTGGGCCACATCGAGCACCGTCTCCACCTCGGTGGCGTCGCCGGTCTCGAGGATCGTCATGTTCGGCAGCGAGCGAAGGATCGCCACATCTTCAATCGCCTGATGGGTGGCGCCACCCGGGGTCATGATCCCCGGCAGGAAGCCGATCATCCGCACCGGCACGTTGGGGTAGGCCACCGACATGGCCAGCTGGTCGAGCGCCCGGCGGTAGATGAAGACAGCGAAGGTGTGAATGTAGGGGGTAAACCCCTCACGCGCCATGCCGCCCGCCATGGAGAGCATGTTCTGCTCGGTCAGCCCCATGGAGAAGAAGCGGTCGGGGTAGGTATCACGGAAGAGGTCGGCCTCGCACGACGAGGTCAGGTCGGCGGAGAAGACCACAACCTCAGGCTTGTCTGCCGCCCACTTGACGATGTTCTTGGCATGGACCTTTGTCAGGACTTCCATCGCTCAGGCCTCCTCCTGCATCTCACGGAGCCGCTGGGCGTAGGCCGCCTTCTCCTCCGCGTTCTTGAAGCGCAGGTAGTGGAGCTTGGGGGCGTTGGCCCGCAGCAGCTCCATGTCACGGCACGGATCGGTGTAGCAGAGCACCACCAGTGGCCGCCCGTCGGGCTCCAGCTCGGCGGGCGCCGCCAGGGCCTCCAGGTCGTGGCCGTTAACCGAGAAGACCCGGCATCCAAAGGCCTCCAGCTTCTTCTGCAGGTCGCCCATCTCCAGGACCGACTCCATCGCCCCGTCGCAGCACTGCCCGTTCATGTCGACATAGATGCCGACCCGGTCAAGCTTCTGCCAGACGGCGATCTGAATCGCCTCCCAGGTCTGCCCCTCGTGGAACTCCCCGTCGGACATGTAGACCCAGGTCCGCCCGGTCTCCCCCCGCAGCTTGCGGGCCAGCGCTACGCCCAGCGCCTGGGAGAGCCCCTGGCCCAGGGAGCCGGTGGTCACCTCCATGCCCGGCGAGTGCTCGGCCCCGATCATCTCCACCGAGGCGCCATCTTGGTTGAACTGGGCCAGCCCCTCGGGCGCCATGCGCCCCGCTTCGATCAGGGCAGCGTAAAGCACCAGCCCGTAGTGGGCCGGCGACATGTAGAAGCGGTCAAGCTCAGGGCCGCGGGGCCCGTTGTAGAGCGCCCCCGTGAAGTAGTCCTTGTTGTCCGGGGAGGGAACCCCCGGAAAGGGAGCCGGAATCATGGGCGCCTGGCTGGGCCCGAGGCGCATGATCTTGGTGTAGAGCGCCCCAAAGGTCTCCGCGGCCGAGCAGGCCTGGCTAAGGTAGCCCCCGTTGTTGTTGATCACATGCTCCAGCACGCGCCGCCGGATCCCCCGGGCAACCCGCCGGGCCTCATCCCGCCAGTCCGTGGAGACGGGCGATTTGGTGGTGGATTTCATCTGCTTCTCTCCCTTCGGGTATCAGCCGCGAATGTACCATAGAGAAGGGTTGGAGTCAACTGCCATGGGGTTTGCTGGCGTAGGCGGTGGAGTCTTTTTCTTGCCACGGATTTCACGGATTTAACACGGATTTACACGGATTACCTGGCTTGTCCGCTGGGGCTTTTCAACTGATAATGTGGCGATATCCTTCACGGTGCGCTTCCACCATCATTCCTTCCTCATCACTTCCTGATCACTTCCCCATCACTTCCTCATCACTTCGTCATCACTTCCTGATCACTTCCTGATCACTTCCTGATCACTTCCTGATCACTTCCTGATCACTTCCTGATCACTTCCTGATCACTTCCTGATCACTTCCCCATCACTTCCCCATCACTTCCTCATTACTTCCCCATCACTTCCTCATCACTTCCCCATCACTTCCCCATTCCATTGGCATAAGCGAGGGGTGGGATGCTCAGTAATCCGTGTTAATCCGTGAAAAATCCGTGAAATCCGTGGCAAAAAAAACGTACCAAAATAAGAGAACCCCCCGCCCAGGGCACAGCCCCAGGCGGGGGCAACTTCTACACGAACCGCTTCCGTAGCTCGTGCTTCAGGATCTTCCCGTTGGAGTTCCGGGGCAACGCCTCCACCGGCTCGTAGAGCCGGGGCACCTTGTAGCCCGCCAGCTTGGCCTCGCAGTGGCTGCGAAGCTCGTCGGCCGTGGCCTGTGCCCCACCCTTCGGCACGTAGACGGCCACCACCGTCTCGCCCCACTCGGCGTGCGGAATCCCCACCACCGAGCACTCCTCCACGGCGGGGTGGGTCGCCAGGACCTCCTCCACCTCCCGGGGGTAGACGTTCACCCCGCCGGTGATGATCAGGTCCTTCTTCCGGTCCACGATATAGATGAAGCCATCTTCGTCGCGACGGGCCAGGTCGCCGGTGTGGATCCAGCCATCCTTCATTGTGTCGCGTGTGGCCTGCTCGTTCTTCCAGTAGCCCACCATAGCGGTGGGGGTCTTCAGGAGCACCTCGCCCAGTTCCCCCAGCCCCACGTCGCTGCCGGCGTCATCGACGATGCGGAGGTCGACATTCACCGTGGCCCGGCGTCCCACCGAGCCGGCGTGCTCCACCTGGTCGGCCGGCTCCAGCAGGGTGCCGTTAGGCCCTGCCTCGGTCAGGCCGTAGACGCAGTAGAGGTTCGGGCCGAACTTAGCCCGCACCGCCAGCACCTGCTCCCGGGACATGGGCGCCCCGCCGTAGGCCCAGGCCTTCATGCTGGAGAGATCGTACTCGGAGAGGTTAGGCACCATCTTGGCGGTCATGAAGTAGGCGACCGGGGCGCCGAAGAAGTGGGTGCAGCGCTCCTGCTGGACATACTGGGCCAGCAGCGGCGGGGTGTAGTTCCCGATCACGTTCACCGCTCCGGCATAGACGGCGCCCAGGACCGTCAGGTTCAGGACCGCCGAGTGGGTCATGGGCATCAGGCTCAGCACCCGGTCGCCCGGCCGGATGTTCAGCTCATAGGCGAACATGGCGGAGACTGTGGCGATCGCTGCGTGGGTCAGGGCGGCGCCCTTCGGCGCCCCGGTGGTTCCCGAGGTGTAGATCAGCTCCGCCAGGTCTGTCATGGTCAGGTCGGTGGGCAGGCTGCCGGCGGGCAGGTCTCCCGGCTCCAGGAGCGCCCCGGCTGCCAGCACGGTGGCGCCGTTCCCTGCCTGCTCCGCCGCCGCAGTGGCCACCGGGCCCAGGGCCGGGTCGTGCACCACCAGCCTCGCCTCGCTGTTGCGGACCACGTGGGCCAGTTCGAAGGCGGTGAAGCGCGGGTTGACCGGCACCACCACCCCGCCGGCCTTCCAGACGGCGAAGAGCCCTACCGCCATCTCCGGGCGGTTCGGCATGAACAGGATAGCCCGGTCCCCCCGCTTCAGCCCCTGGGCCTGCAGGCCCAGCGCCGCCCGGGTGGCGAGTCGGTCCAGCTCGGCCCAGCTCCAGCGAACCCCTGCGGCGGGGTCCACCAGCGCCTCGGTATCCGGGTACTTGTGGGCGTTCCGTTCCAGCATCCGGTGCAGCAGTTCTGCCATCCCCATTTACCCCCTGCTCACTTATTCGTAGACCTTCTCCTCCTCGAGTTCGGCGCCCGCTGCATCGCGCTCGATGTCGCGGCCGTCCTGCCCCCGGGCCTTCAACTCCTTGTAGTACTCGTGCTGGATCACCAGGGACATGATCTCGTTGGTGCCGGTCCAGATCTGGGTGAGCCGGGCGTCACGCAGCAGCCGCTCCACGGGGAAGACGTTGGTGTAGCCGATGCCGCCCATGATCTGCATGGCGTGGTTGGTCACATCCCAGGCGGTGTCGGTGGCCAGCTTCTTCGCCTGCGAGACCAGCCGGCGCACCAGCGGGGCCGGCTGCCCGCTGTCCTCGGCCCGTGCGGCGGTGTAGGCCAGCGCCCGGGCCGCATCGAGCTTGGTGATCGAGTCGGCCACCTTGAAGCTGACCCCCTGGAACTCCTTGATCCGCTGGCCGAAGGCCTTGCGCCGGGTGGAGTAGGCAGCGGCCACCTCCAGCGCTGCCCGGGCGATGCCCAGGGCGCCGGCGGCGCTGGTCAGCCGCTCGGGCACCATCATCTGATAGAAGATCTGGGAGGCGCCGTTCTCCTCGCCGATCCGGTTTTCCACGGGCACCACCGCATCTCGGAAGACCACCCGACCAGCGCCGCCGCCGCGGCCGCCCATGAGGCCGTAGATGTGCCCCACCTCGACCCCGGGCCCCCGGTCGACCAGGAAGACCGACATCGCCTGGTGCGGCGGGGCGGTGGGATCGGTCTTGGCGTAGATGAGGAAGTAGTCGGCCCCCTCGGCGCCCACCACGAACCGCTTCTGCCCATTCAACACGTAGTGGTCGCCCCGGCGGACCGCCGTGGTGGTTGCCCCGAAGAAGTCGGAGCCGCCCCGCGGCTCGGTCAGCCCCTCGGCCGTGAACTTCTTGCCCTGCAGGGTCGGCAGCAGATAGCGCTCCTTGTGGTAGTCGTTGCCGAAGCGGTGAATCGCCTCGCCGATGATCGTGGGGAGCGAGTAGAGGCAGCCGAGGGAGGTCCCCAGCACCCCGATCTCCTCGATCACCGCCAGCTCAGTCACCCAGTCTAGCCCCCGGCCGCCCCATCGGGGCGCAAAGCGCAGCCCCAGCAGGTTGCGCTCAGCGGCTGCCACCACGTACTCCCGCGGGTAGTTGACCCGCTCCTGGTCCATGTCAATGACCAGCTGTGGATCCACCGCCTCCCGGACAAAGCGCCTCGCCTCGTCCCGGACCGACCGCTGCTCGGGGGTCATGAGGAAGTCAAACATCGGTTCCGCCTCCTTCTTCGTCATCCACAACCGTCCGGAAAAGCCGTTCCAGCTCCTCACCGCAGGCCTCCGGGGAGAGCGCCCCGGGCTCGGCCGCCCACTGTACGGCCATACCCAGGCCCACCGCCACGATCAGCGCAGCCAGCGCCTCCGACCGCTCCCGGGACAGGTTCTGCCCATGGGCTGCCTCGTTCAGCACCGTGGCGGCATAGCTCCGAAAGCTGCGAAAGAGACGCCCCAGCCGCTCCCGAATCAGCGGAGAGTAGTCGATCTGCCCGATGGAGTTGAGCACAACCGGCACCGCCGGCGAGCCCGAAGCCCCCAGGGTAGCCGAGAGCCGCAGGTAGGTCCCCAGCCGCTCCGCACCGGGCGTCCCCTGATCCACCTCGGCACGCAGCCGCCGGTCGGTCTCCGAGAAGGCCGCCCCCAGCGCCTGAACCAGCAGGTCGTCCTTGTTCCGGAAGTAGTGGTAGAGCACCCCGGTAGAGACCCCCGCCCGCCGTGCGATCTCCTTGACCGAAAGCTCCCCGTAACCGGTCTCAATCACCGCTTCTACCGCCGCCTGCTTCACCTGTGTACGCCGTGCATCTGCAACCCGGTCCTTGCGCGGCATAGAGTCCACCACCTACCGTTTGGTAGATTGAACGTTCGTTATATCTAACAATAGGGCCTATTATGGCAAGCGTCAACTATTTTAGAAATAGTGAACATATGTGAGATGAATGTACAGGAGGGCCCCGAAGACAAAAAGACCACCCGCCCGGGAAGAGCCCAGACGGGTGGCAGGTAATCAGACGGGTTCTAGCCTCGCTTCACCTCGACCTGCGCCAGCTTCTCGTAGTGGCGCACGATTGCCCCGTGGTCCAGGTCGCCCATGCCGTCGACCTTCAGCGCCTGGAGGATCTCCATCACCGAGGCGGTCAGCGGCAGGGGAACCCCGACCTCGTGGCCGGCGTTAAGGGCGTTGGCCAGGTCCTTGATATGCAGGTTGATCCGGAAGCCCGGGTTGAACTTGCGGTCCATCACCAGCGGCGCCTTGGCGTTTAGCACCGTGGAGCCCGCCAGCCCGCCCCTGATCGCCTCAAAGACCAGGTTGGGGTCGACCCCGGCCTTCGTGGCCAGCACCAGCGCCTCGCTCATGGCGGCGATGTTCAGCGCCACGATGATCTGGTTGGCCAGCTTGGTCACGTTGCCGGCCCCGATCTCGCCACAGCGCACCACCGAGGCGCCCATGCACTTCAGGATCGGGAAGGCCTCCTCGAAGTCGGCCGCGGCGCCGCCGCACATGATCGAGAGCGTGCCGTCGATCGCCTTGGGCTCGCCACCGCTGACCGGGGCGTCCAGGAACCGGATCCCCTTCTCCGCCAGCTTCGCCCCCACCTCGCGGGCTACAATCGGGTCAATGGAGGACATGTCCACCACCAGCGATCCGGCCTGCGCCGCCTCGATCACCCCGTTCTCGCCCAGCACCGCCTGCTTCACGTGCGGCGAGTTGGGGAGCATGGTGATGATAAAGCTGCACTGGCTGGCCACATCGGCGGGCGAGGTGGCAGCGGTCGCCCCGGCGGCCACCACATCTTCCACCGCGGTCGGAACGATGTCATAGACCAGCAGTTCGTGGCCGGCCTTCATGAGGTTCTTGGCCATGGGCTTGCCCATGATTCCGAGTCCGATGAATCCGATCTTCATTCTCAGGACCTCCCCACTCAGAACGAATAGCCGAACGCCTGAATCCAGCCCAGCGAATCGACCGTGTTGGGCTCGGGTATGTACTCCAGGGAGACATAGCCGGTGTAGCCCAGCCGGTCCAGTTCGCCCAGCAGGAATGGGTAGTTGATCTCACCCGTGCCCGGCTGGTGGCGGCCCGGGTTGTCGGCGATCTGGATATGCCGGATCTTCGGCAGGTGCTGGCGGATGGTGGGAACCAGGTTCCCCTCTTCCCGCTGGGCGTGGTAGACGTCGTACTGCAGGTAGAGGTTGGGCGCGCCCACCTCTTCGATCAGGGCCAGCGCCTGGTCGGTCCGGTTCAAAACGAAGCCGGGCATGTCGTAGTGGTTGATCGGCTCCACCAGCAGTTCAAGACCCGCCTCGCCCAGAGCCCCGGCGGCGAAGCGGAGATTCTCCACCAGCGTCTTCCAGTGCTCCTCGGGGGAGAACCCGGGGGCCGCCTTGCCTGCGAGGCAGTTGAGGCGGGGAACACCGAGCGCCCTGGCATAGGTGATCGCCTTGCTCACGCCAGCCCGGAACTCATCGGTCCGGCGCGGATCGGCAGCGATCCCCCGCTCGCCGGCTGCCCAGTTTCCGCTGGGCAGGTTGTGCAGCACGACCGTCAGCCCGTGCTCGTCGACCCACCCCTTTACCTGCTCGGGGCTGTAGTCATAGGGGAACAGGAACTCCACGCTCCGGAAGCCGGCCTTCCTGGCGGCCCCGAAGCGCTCGGGAAAGGGGACCTCCGTGAACAGCATCGTCAGGTTGGCTGCGAGTTTGGGCATGGCGCATCATCCTCCCGTTGATTCCGGATCGACCGGCGTGACTCGCCTTCCAACGGCCACCAGGCGGAGCGCCCGCTCGGTGCCGTCCTCCACCAGTTCGGCCCCCCGGGCGATCGCCTCGCCCAGATCGATCGGGCCGGGTACGATACTGACCGCCGCATCGATGCCCACGTCGTAGACCTGCTGATACTCCCGGCCCAGGCCGCCGGAGATACAGATTACCGGCACGCCGTGTGCCTTGGCTGCCCGGGCCACGCCCATGGGGGTCTTGCCCCGCACGGTCTGAAAGTCGGTGCCGCCCTCGCCGGTCAGGCAGAGGTGGGCCCCGGCCAGCCGGTCGGTCAGCTTGACCGCATCGACCACGATCTCCACGCCCCGGCGCAGGGTGGCGCCCAGGAAGGCCATCAGCCCGGCCCCCAGGCCGCCAGCGGCGCCGGCCCCCTCCACCTGCTCCACGTCGTGGCCCAGGTCTTGCCGGATCACCTCGGCCCACCGGGCCAGGGCGGAATCCAGCTGAGCCACCATCGCCGGGGTCGCCCCCTTCTGGGGGCCGAAGACCGCTGAGGCGCCCCGGGGGCCGGTCAGCGGGTTGTCCACGTCGCAGGCCACGGTGATCGCAAACCCCTTCAGCCGGGGGTCGAGACCGCTCACGTCGATCTTCGCCAGGCGGGCCAGCTCGGCGCCCCCCGGCCTCAGCTCCTGCCCGCTCTCGTCGAGCAGCCGGGCGCCCAGCGCCTGGGCCATGCCGGCCCCGCCGTCGTTGGTGGCGCTCCCGCCGATGCCGATGATCAGCCGGCGGGCGCCGGCGTCGAGGGCGTGGCGGATCAGCTCGCCGGTGCCGTAGGTGGAGGTGATCAGCGGGTTCCGCTCCTCCTTCTCCACCAGGGGGAGGCCCGAGGCCTGGGCCATCTCGATCACTGCGGTCTCGCCGTCGCCCATCAGGCCGAAGGTGGCCTCCACAGGCCCGCCCAGGGGGCCCCTCACCGTGGCGGTGATCAGCCGGCCGCCTGTGGCGTCTACCAGCGCCTGCACGGTTCCCTCGCCCCCATCAGCCATGGGCACCAGTTCCAGGGCGGCGTCGGGCCAGACCCGCCTCACGCCCCTTGCCATCGCCTCCGCCACCTCTGCTGCGGTCATCGATCCCTTGAAGGAGTCAGGTGCGATCACGATCTTCACGCAGTTGACCTCCAGGTTGTCTTAGTATGGGAGCGCTACGCCTGCTTGCAGCCGCCGGTATGCGCCTTCATGGCCCCGGCCAGCAGGCCGTTGACCGTGCAGGGCATGTACCGGGCGCCCAGGGCGGCGTACTTGTGGAACTCGTCGGGGCTGTTGGCCAGAATCCCCGGCATCACCCCGGCGGCGGCGATCTTCTGGAGGCAGGTGACGATAGTCGCCTGTACATCGGGGTGCTCGTAGTTGCCGGCGAAGCCCATGGAGACCGAGAGGTCGTTGGGGCCGATGAACATCACGTCGATCCCCTTCACGGCCAACATCTCGTCGAGGTTCTGTACCGCCTGGACCGACTCAATATGGGTGATCACCACGGTCTTCTCGTTGGAGCGCTCAATGTGGGCGGGGCCGCCGAAGAAGCCCCAGCCGGCGGCACGGGTCGAGAAGGCGACGCCCCGGTTCCCCACCGGCGGGTACTTGGCGGCGTCGACCACCAGGCGGGCCTGCTCGGCGGTGTTCACCTGCGGCACCTGAATCCCCGAGGCGCCGACGTCGAGCGTGCGCAGAATCTCCTGCACATTGGCCCCCGAGACCCGCACCAGCGGCACGATTCCTGCCGCCTTGGCAGCCCGGACCATGTGCTCGGTGGTCTCGATCGAGGCGGGGCCATGCTCATTGTCGATAATGACGAAGTCGAAGCCGGCGAATCCGGCCATCTCCACCAGGGCCGGGGCGGTAATGCCAACAAAGACGCCGAGCAGGGGGCGGTTCTCCTTCAGGTATCCGGCGAAGCGTTCGTCGATCACGGGCATGGTCGGCTCTCCTTTCAGCGGGGCAGATAAAATCGGTCTAGCAAAGCGCCTCGGGCAGGGCCACGCCGTAGCGCTCGGCCATCTTGTCGACCTCCTTCGCCTACAGGTCAGAGGCGGGTTCGATGCCCAGGGTCCGGGCCCGATGAAGCCGCTCGGCCACCCGGCGCAGGTGGTGGACCATGGCGGCCCGGGCGTCATCGGGACGCTGGTCGATGATCGCCTCGAGAATCGCCCGGTGCTCCTGCAGGTTGGCCAGAACGCGATCCGGCTCGTGGTAGACGGTGCGGGTCGTCTTCTGGAAACTCTGGAGGAACAGATCGGCCAGCGATGTCATCACCTTGACGAAGACCGGATTTCCCGTCGCCGCGGCGACGGTGCAGTGAAACTGGTAGTCCTCCTGAATCGCCTCCTGGCGGGTGGTAAAGGCCCGCTCCAGGGAGGCATAGGCGGCGTGGAGCTTCTCCGCCTGCTCCGACTCCCGCCGGAGCGCTGCCAGATAGGCCGCCTCGCTCTCAATGGCGATGCGCAGCTCGAGCATGTCGAGCAGGTCACGATTCTCGGTCAGCAGGATCATGCGCATGGCATGGCCCGCATTATCCGGGATACCGGTCACCGACCGGCGGAGGTAGACGCCCGACCCCGGCAGTATCTCCACCACTCCGGCCTGCGCCAGCACCGTCAGCGCCTGCCGCAGCGTGGGCCGCCCGACCCCGAAGGCCTTGGCCAGCTCCCGCTCCGGTGGCAGCCGGTCGCCCGGTTTCACCTCGCCCCTGCGCACCATCTCAGCCAGCTGGCCGACAATCTCCTCATACGCCCTGGTTCGCTTGACCGGCGTAATCGACATGCACGCACCCCCTCGGGAGGCTGGTTGATCGCATGGCAGACCCTCACGGATCGCCAATTGGTATTACCACTTTCCCGGATTCCTGTCCGAAGGCGATTCTCCTTCTTTGGACTGCATGGGAAGTTTGCGACAGACATAATCGTCTACAGTTATAGTCCCGAAGTCGCTACCGCCCGCAAAAAAGGCCTGGCGCTCGTGGTGAGCGCCAGGTCCTCAAGCTCCTATGGCTCTTTGCTTCCCTCAATCCAGTCAAGCAGCCGCTTGACCACGGTGACCGCCTCTGCCCTGGTGGTGATCCCACCGGGGGAGAAGGTGTCCTTGGCGCGCCCGGTCATCAGCCCTTGGGCCATCGCGGACTGAACCGCATCCTTCGCCCAGGCGGCGACCTCGTTCCAGTCCCGGTACGCTGACGCCTGCACGGAGGTCTTCGGCATCGCCATGATCCCCAGCCGGCTGTACCGGTTAGAGACCCGGTGCAGAACCACGGCCAGTTCCTGGCGGGTGATACGGGCCTCGGGGTGGAAGGTCGCATCGGGATAACCCATCATCAGACCCGCCATGATCGCCCCGCCGATCTCGCCGGCCAGCGGATCGCCCACCTTGATATCCCGGTAGACGTAGGCGAAGCGCTCATCGGTCTCCAGGCCCAGCGCCCGGACGAGCAGGGAGGCTACCTCCCCACGGGTCACGGGGATCTCCGGGTCAAACAGATCGTTCGCGGGCCAGTCGACTACCTGCCGGGCCGCCATCTGATGGACCACGTCATGCGCCCAGTGGCTCTTGGGAACATCCGCAAACTGGGCGTCGAACAGGAGCGCCACATAAGACGAGAGATGACCGGTCTCCACCGAGATGGTGGACCGTTCCAGGTCGACCGATCCTCCCTGGTAGAGGCGCTGGCTCGCCTTGCCGGTCAGATCCTCCTTCAGCCAGAAGACCCCGGCCAGCTTCCTGGACTCCTGAGGGATGGCGGCGGTATTCAGGGTGAGCCGCAGCGGGACCGCGAAGGTGTCGTGATGCACGACACGCCCGTCGTTAAAGAGGGTGGCGACCGAGACATCGACCACGCTGGAGATCCTACGGAAGGGCTTTTCCAGCCACGGCTTCAGATCGTCTCGCTCTGGGGAGACCTCCCCAAGCAGAACCACCAGCCGGGCCGGATTCTCCCGCATCAGATCGGCCAGAGCCGTGGGCGGAAGCGTAAGGCTGCCCTGGTTGAAGCGGACCTCCAGGGAGGCGCCCACGCGGAGCGCCTGCTGAATCGCGGCGTGCTCCACCACGGCGCTCTGCACCTTGCCCGAGGCTTCCGCCCGGACAACCACCGTGGCCGGCGCCTCTGTCAGCCCCTTCACGCCCGCCTGCTTCAGCGCCTCGCCCATCACCAGCTGGGTCACAGGGGTTGCGGTCACATCGGCGGTTGGAGCGGTATCTGCCATGGCAAGCTTGGCCGCTGCCGTGCTCTTCTCGTCGCCGGGGCATCGGACCAAAACGGTGCGGGGGCCGTCAGGCCGAATCTCACCGCCGGGGCAGACGTTGCTCGGGGGCGTGTCGGCGGTGGTGAAGAAGCTGGTATAGTGAGCCGTGGATCCATCGGAACGGCTTGCCACAATGCTGTACGTATAGGTGGTTCCCGGGATCAGGGGGCCCAGGCTCACGGTGTGGCTGACCCCGCCAGACGAGGGGACCGTCTCCTGCTTGCCCGTCACCGTCTGGTAGTGGACGGTGGCTTTCGCTGGATCGCTGGTGCCAAAAGCCAGTGTGGTCCACTCGGAGCCCGCCTCTACCTTGACATCGCCCGAGAAGGTCAACTGGGGCGATTCACGGGTGACTTCGATGGTGTAGAGCTTGCGCTCCCCGTTCTCCGCCACCACCTCGATCTGAATAAAGCTTGTCCCGGTCTGCAGACCGGTGTTCCCCGTCACCTTCACCTTGGCCCGGCCATCGGCTGGCCGCGCATCCACGGCGACGTCGGTGGCGGTGGGGTCGACCGTAGCCTTGTAGCTGGTGACTTCCGGGTCAAATTCGGGGGCGAGTTTGCCCGGTGTGATCGACAGGTCCACCAGGTTGGCATCTTTGGACAACTCTCGCACAAACCGGACGGAGTAGGACTTCTCCAGCCCCGTCGCCGGAGCCCTGACGACCACGAGCACATCGCCGCCGCGATCGGTCAGCTGCTGTGGGGCGGAGGGCCGGTTGCTGGTCACACGGGTCCCATTGACCCAGATTTGCACATCGGGGTCCATCGCTGCCGGCGTCAGAGTCGCCTCGGTGACGGTCCCGTTGTAGAAGGCGTTGTAGCTGAGCGTGTTCGGGTTGAAGGCCGGGGTCAGCTGCCCCACCGAGGGCACCAGGGCGCTCAGCTTCAGATTGTTGACGATCAGCGGGAAGGAGAACTCGCTGAAGCCCTCCCCGTCACTGGCACGCAGGGTGATGGTGGTGGTGCCAATCCAGCCCGGAACCGGCTGAATCTGCACCCAGCGATCCCCGTTTTCTCCGCCCAGGGTGATGTTCTCGTCGGGCACCAGATCCTGGTTGGAAGACCGGGCCGTCACCTGGATCGAAGCCTCGGCCGACTCCACGTCCGAAACGGTAAAGAGGAGCCGCTCGGTCCGCATGGATTCCTCGGTGCCCTGGTTGGGAATCTCCGAGATCACGGGCAGGTCGTTGACCGGGGTGACCGTGATCACAAAGGTCTGAATCCCCGAGGAGTCGACCCCGCCGTTGGTGGTGGACCCGTCGTCGGTCAGCTGAACGGAGACGGTTGCGGTGCCGTAGGCGTGCAGCGCCGTGGTGAAGGTCAGGGTGCCGCCGACCGATACCTTGGGCTCAACAGCGAAGAGCGACGGGTTGTCCACGCTGGTGGTGAAGGTCAGCTTCTGGGCCGTCTCGAAGGGCCCCGCCGTGACACCGGTTGCCCAGCCCGGCATCGACTGCGGCCCTGCATCCTCATTGACGGTAACATCGGGCCCCGCCGTGAACGAGGGCGCATCGTTGATGTTCTCGATGACCACCTGGAAGCTCTTCGTCCCGACGGCCTCTCCGTCGGAGACGCTCACGGTGATGGTTACGGTGCCGAACCGGTCCGGCGCCGGCGTCACCTGAATGGTTCGGATCGGCCCCGACCCACCCAGCACGATATTCCCATTCGGCACGATCGCGGTGTCCGAAGAGGTGGCCGATACGGTCAGATTTGCTGCCGGTGTCTCAATGTCGCCGATCGTAAACCCAAGGACCGGGGTGGTCCCCCCCTCCAGGATCTCCTGGTCGGGAATCTCGGTGACAAACGGCTCGTCGTTAACCGGCTCCACCGTCAGCGCAAACGACTGCTGCGAGGTGAGCCCGTCTGCCGTGGAGACCGCGGTGATTACGGCCCGACCGCTCCACTCCGCGGTCGGGGTGATCACCAGGGTCCGGCTTGACCCGGTGCCGATCAGTTGGATGGCGCTGTCGGCGACCAGCGTCTGGTTGTCTGAAGAGAAGCTGATACTGACGCTGCTCAGAGGATAGTCGGGCGAGTGGACCGTCACCGGCAGCTTCAGCACCTCGTCTTCCTTAATCGTCGTGTCCGCGAGCCCCTTCAGCCTTGGGGCGTCGGGAACGGGATTGACCGTGACCGTAAAGGTGCGAACGACCTTGTCCGTCCCGTCATCGACGGTGATAAAGACGCCGGCGGTGCCGTAGCGGTCCTCGGCCGGGGTGATAGAGAGGGTGCGGTTCGTCCCTGTGCCGCCCAGCACAAAGCTGCTGGAGGGAAGCAGGGTCGAGTTGTCGCTGGAGACGGTGATGATCAGGTTCTCGGCCGAGGTCTCCACATCGCCGACCACGAAGCCAATGCCCGTGATCGGCACATCTTCGTTGGTGCTCTGGTTCGCGATGGCGGAGATGGTGGGCGGATCGTTGACATCGACGATTGTCAGCAGGATATCCCGGGAGGATGAGGCGCTCCCGTCACTGGCGGTCAGCCGGAGCGTCACCGTACCATGGGCGTTGGAGGTTGGGGTCACCGTCACCGTCCACTTGGCCGTGTCGATGGCGGTGATCCCGATGTTGGCATTGGGCAGC
>JBMONB010000246.1:0-2164 GCA_049325315.1 Bacillota bacterium
TTTTCCTCCCTCCAGGGGTGATAAGGCGACAGAATCCCTCTGCGACGACAAGTGCGTCGCAGGGGGTGACGGGAGTACAAACAGGCGTGGGGTGTGGGGGGAGGATGCGCTCTTCCTCCCTCCAGGGGTGATAAGACGACAGAATCCCTCTGCGACGACAAGTGCGTCGCAGGGGGTGACGGGAGTACAAACAGGCGTGGGGGGGTGTGGGGGGGAGGATGCGCTCTTCCTCCCCCCAACTTTCAATGAAAGACCTATGGGAACCATTGTGGACACGCCGGGAGGGGCGCCACCGATTGACCAGCGTCGAGGTGACGGTTACCAATCGCTGCAACATGCGCTGCCGCCACTGCGCTGTTGGCGAATCACTGGCCATGGCCGACCCGGACCGATTGCCGCTCGACCTGCTCTTCCGTCGCCTCGACGAGGTGCCGGGGCTCCAGACCTTAAGCCTCACCGGCGGGGAACTCAGCGAGTCGCTGACGACGCTGTCAGAGTTCGTGCTCCCCATTCTCCGCTACGCCAAGGAGCGGGGGCTCAAGACCCAAATCAATACAAACCTGACCTTCGACCTGGAGCGTTACCTTGCCATCGCGCCCTACGTTGACGTGATCCACATTAGCTGGAACTACACCGGGGTCGAAGACTTTCATCGCATCGCCTGGGGGCACGGTCGGGAGCATGTCTCGCCGGCCGCGTCGGAGAAGCTCTTCAACCGGATGATGGAGAACACTCGCGCCCTGGCCGCCGCCGGCTACTTTGTGTCGGCCGAGACGATGGTCAATCACGAGACCGCTCCTCATCTGGGTTGGATGAACCGGTTCCTCGCTGACCTCGGCTGCCGGAGGCACGAGGTGCATCCGATGTACCAGGCCGACTGGGCATCAGACCTGCCGGTGCTGACGCTCGACCAGTTCCGGGGGGTAATCGAGCGATTCCTCGACGAACGGGACCCTACCCTATGGGTGCTCTTCGGAACCTTCCCCTTCCTGGCCTGCAGCCCGCTGGAGGAGGACCGTGCCATCATCGCCAGGGCGAAGGCGGCCCCGAATCTCACCATTCGGAACTGCCCCGACGGGCGGAACCGGGTCAACGTAAACCCCTTCACCGGTGATGTCTATGTGACCGATTTCGCTGAGGTCCCGCCGCTGGGCCGTATTCAGACCGATCGGCTCGACGAGGTCTTCGAGCGCTGGCTGGAGCACGAGAGATTCGCTCCCTACAACTGCTACTGTCCTGAGGCCGGTTGCACCGGCCCCAACCTGCTGGTCGCGCAGATGTACTACCCCGGGGTGGACTTCCGTCGCAGGCGCGCAACGGGGTAATATCGGTGATTTGTGAAGAGGTAGCCCTCTTTCGCTTGTCGAAGAAGCAAAAGCAGTGGGCAGGCGCCCCCAACGCAGCCGACGTCTATGCCTCGGTAAAGGGAGGATCCGGTTGATGCGTTGTCTCACAGAACTGTACACCCCCACAGGTCTCCTGCGGGATGGCGATAGCGATGGGCTTCCAGACGGTTTCGGCTGCCGCTTTGTCGTAGGCCTGACACCCGGGGCGATCGATGTCGCCGCCCGGCTCGGTCTCGAATCGGCGGCCTTTTCACCTGGCTTCGCCGGGGTTGGGGGAATCGGCGGGGAGCACGAGGGCCGGGTCGTTCCCTTCCGGGCGCCCGGCACCGTCACGGTGCTATTCGGGCCAGATAACCCCGCCTGCCCCGCTCTGCGTGTGGAGCCGGGCTGCGGGATCGTCGCCTTGACTGAAGCCGGGCTTGTCATCTCAGGCTCTGACCTGGAGGCCGGGTGGATGGCCGCCCGCTGGCTGGCCGAGACCTTCCCCTACGCCGCTCCCGGCGGGCCGCTGCTCTCCGAACTGGCGGGCGGACTGCCCATTCGGGCGATCCACCTGCACGAGGGGGCGGTGCTCTCCATGGAGTACGGCGACGAGCCCAGGTCGCCCGCCACCGATAAGCCGACGCTGACCGGCCACCCAGCCGAGCCACCCTTCACGGCCGAGGTCCCTGGAGACCTGCCGCCACCCGGTCCTGACCGGCTCTTCACGGTCGAGGGCCTCCTGGGCTCCAGCGATTCTGCCCGCCATGACCGGGTGGCCTGGCAGGTGGCGATCCCGCCGTCGATCACGATGGAAGAGATTGCAGCGCTCTGCGAGC
>JBMONB010000247.1:0-29056 GCA_049325315.1 Bacillota bacterium
AGGAGGGCAGCGGCCCCCAGCCCGAGGAGGGCCAGATCGTTCAGGTCCACTACACCGGCCGGCTGGCCGACGGGACCCAGTTCGACTCCTCCCTCGACCGGGGCGAGCCGCTGGAGTTCGTGCTGGGCGTTGGCCAGGTGATCCCCGGCTGGGACATGGGGATCGCCACCATGAAGGTGGGCGGCAAGCGGAAGCTGACCATTCCGCCCGAACTGGCCTACGGCAAGCGGGGCTACCCGGGAGTGATCCCGCCCAACGCCGTGCTCACCTTCGACGTGCACCTGGTCGGTATCAAGTAGGGCAAAAAGCGAGCCGCACCTCACCGGGCGGCTCGCTTTTCCTTCCCGGCGGAGGCGACCGCCCCCAGAGCCTGGTGAAGATGCATCCTCGGACTGGGGCTGCATCTTTTTGCGCCCCGGGTGAGAAGAGCCCATCAAGACTTCCTCTTTCTGCCACATCGAGTAGGCTCAACATGAGGGCAACTGACGAGGGAGGCCATTCGGTCAGGAGGAGGCCCCGCCTCCCGTGTCCATGAGGCCTATTATGTCAGAGGAGGATGCACCATGTTGACCAGGTCCAAATGGTTACCCCGCATCGCCGTCGCACTCTCCATGGTGGTACTGATGACCGCCGGCGCCGGTCTGGTGACCGGGCAGGAGGGGATCACGATCGATCCCACCGTCAACGACTTCACCTTGGCCGAGGGCGAGACGTGGTCAGAGCAGATTCTGGTCACCGTTCCCGCCGGCGCAGGCGTCAACAAAGCCGATGTCTACCTGCTGGCCGACACGACCGGCTCCATGTCATCCCCGATCGCATCGGTCATCGCCGGGGCTTCGGATATCGTCGATGGACTCATCGCCGAGCTGCCCGGTGTTGACCTGGCGTTCGGCGCCGGGGACTTCAAGGACTTCCCCTGGGATGCCTATGCCTTCAAACACGCCCAGTCCATCACCACGGACACCCTCGCCGTGCAGGCGGCCATTGGCGCCTGGTCAGCGGGCGGCGGCGTCGACGGACCCGAAGGCCAGTTCTTTGCCTACGACCGCATCGCTGACGACGCAAACCCCGCCGGCGGCACCATTGGCTGGCGGCCCGATGCCAAGGCCATTCTGCTGGTCTTCGGCGACGCTCCGGCCCACGACCCGGTCTGCGCCGCCATCTCCGGCCTGCCCTACGACATCACCGAAGCCTCGCTCACCACCAAGCTGGTCAACAACGCCATCACCTTCATTGGGGTCAGCACGCTGACCGGCTACCCTGCGGGCATGGATGACGACCCGACCCTGGGCGCAGGCGATTACAACGCCGCGTGCGGCGCCCCCGGCGGTACGCCGGGCCAGGCGACCCGGATCGCGGCCGCCACGGGCGGAACCCACGTAGCCGGTGTCGACAGCGCTCAGATCGTCCAGCTGATCAAGGACCTGATCACCTCGGCGGTCACCACCATCAACAGCCTGAGCCTCGTGCCCACGGGCGACACCGCTGCCTTTGTCAGCTCGATCTCCCCGGCCAGCTACGGGCCGCTCAACTCCGATATGGAGCACGTTTTGGAGTTCCAGGTGGAGTGGCTGGGTGTCCAGCCCTGCGCCGACGAGGACCAGGTCTTCACCGGCACGATCGACGTGGTGGCAGACGGCGCCGTGGTCGCCCAGAAGCAGGTGACGATCACCGTTCCCAAGTGCGCACCGGAGCCTGTTCGGGAGGGACGCATGACCGGCGGCGGCAGCGCCTTCACGGCCGAAGGCCAGCGGGTCACCCACGGCTTCCGGCTCATGTGCGATGCCACCCTGGGCCCGAACGCACTTCAGGTCAACTGGGGCGGGAACCGCTTCCACCTGGAGTCACTGACATCGGCCCTCTGCTACGATGACGACATGCTCGCCCCCGCTCCGCCCGACGCAGCCTTCGACACGTACGTGGGCGCCGGTACCGGCCGGTACAATAACCAGCCCGGCGCCACGGCGACCTGGACCTTCACGGACGCCGGCGAGCCGGGAGCGGCCGACATGGTGACGATCGAGATCACGGATGCGTCGAACAACGTGGTTCTCAGCCTCTCCGGCCTGCTCGACCGGGGCAACCACCAGGCGCACAACAACTGATCAGGCGCATAAGAAAGCAGCCCGGCCACGCCCTCTGGCGCAGCCGGGCTGCCTCTTTCCCGGGCGCTACCCCTGCTTCCCCTCGATCACGTTCAGCAGAATCCCCGCGGCAAGCCCCACCCGGCGGTCCAGCACCCGCTGGGGGTCGCCGCTGAAATCCACCGTAATCTTGCGAACAAAGGGGTTCCAGTTCTGCTTGAAGGTGCAGATCGGCGCCCCGGCAACCCGGGCCTCAAAGGTCTGCGGCAGGAAGCCGAGAACGAACCGCCGCACCAGCGCCAGGGCCATGGAGTCCTCCTGGATCAGACCGATCTCCCGGTCCTGATTATCCAAGATGATCCACTCGTCCTTGATCAGCGACTTCAGCCCCTTGCGGCGCAGGGCGCCCACCTTCTCCCCGAGGGCGGCGTCGTAGATGTCGTAGGTGGCTCCGAAGTCCAGCACCTGCCGAGCCCTGATCGTCAGGACCTCGGTCTGCATCTCCTCCCCGGTATACAGGCGGATGTCCTCCTTCAGCTTGAAGGCCTTCAGCCGGGCGTAGAAGACGAGAGACTCATCGGCGCCGTAGACGTGAAGAGTGGCGCCAAACACCTGCAGGACCTTTTTGCGAATCAGGTACGTGGGATGATCAAAGCGCTCGGTCACCGACCTTCCTCCCCCCAGACTCCCCTTGTGATACCCTGCGCCATCCGGCGCGACCTTATGCCACCCGGCCTACAACCGAATCCAGACAACGCCCTCGCCGGTCTCTTCGACCACCCCGGCGGGGGCGTCGAGCGTCAGGCCCGGGCCCGTCACGGCGAGCCGGGCGCCCCGCTCCACCACAGGCGGCTCAGGCAGGCGCAGGGTCAGCGTGCGCGTGCCCGCCTCCCCCGGTTCCTCCAGGCAGAGGCGCCCCGCGATATCGAGCGTCAGCCCGTCGGGCCCCCTTGCCCCGCAGATCGTGCTGTGCAGCCGTACGCCCGGCTCCACCACCAGCATGGTGCGGGGATCCCACATCAGCCCGGGCACGGTGGGCGGCAGGGTGATCTGCACCATCTGCCCCGGTCCCTCCCGCAGCTCCGCCAGGAGCGCCGCCACCCGCTCCCGTCGGGCCAGCTCGGCCCGCTCCTCCTCCTCCAGGACCGGGGTGAACCCACGGGCCTGGAGCACCTTGCTCACCGGGGGCAGCTCCCCCACCACCGACGATTCCAGCAGCGTCTGCAGGCTCTTACCCCCGGCGGCGAACCGCTCCGGCCAGCCGGGCGAAAGCCGGTCCAGCAGCAGCGCCAACGCCGCCCCGCTGTAGTAGTAGCGCTGGTAGGAGGCCCACTTCCCGCCCCGGTTGCAGAGGGCCAGCCGCTCCTTCAGCGCCGCGACCGGCAGGCCGGCCCGGTGCTCCACATAGGTCGGGGTTCCCTCGTTGTACTCCACGTACTTCTCGTAGCCCGCCACCTCCCTCAGCCCCCGGCGCTCCAGCCGCCGGTGCCGGTGGTGGCGCACGGCGAGAAAGGCGGCCGGTCCATCGGGATCGCCGTCCAGCGCTGCCGCCAGCAGGTCGTTCTCCACGATCGCCAGGGCGTTGTTTGGCGGGTCGTTCTCCGGGTAGACGGCCATCGCCGCCAGCATGCGGGAGCCGTTCCAGCCGCAGTCGGGAAGCGAGGTCTGCTGAAAGACGTGGAACCCCTCGTGCAGGAGAAGCCGGGCGTACCGCGCCACCGCCTCGTCCTCCAGCCGCTCCGCCGGCAGCTTTGCCAGGGCCGAGAGGTGGCCGGCGATCACCTGAGCGGTATTGGCCGCCATCTCCGGCAGCGCCGGGCCGCGATAGAGGGGCCGGCCCGCCACCTCCCCATCGGCGGTGTAGCCCGCCGGCGGGGAGGGGTGGCCGATCAGGAAGCCCTCCCCGCCCCCGTACAGCACCAGGGGGGTCTGCTCAAACCGCCATCCTGGCCAGAGAGTCCGGTCCGCCGCGGTCTGGTGAGCCAGCAACACCGCCTGCTGCACATCTGCCGGCAGCGCCATCGTCATCCCTCCCGTATCTAGTCGGCCGCCCGCACCCGGTGGATGGAGCCGCCCCGGTCCACCACGTACAGCTCGCCCTGCTCATCTTCGCCGAAGGCGGCAACCGCCAGCTCTGTATCGAGCAGCAGGCTCGATTCCCACCGCTCGCCGGCCCGCTTCAATCCCCAGATCTTGCCCGAGCAGAAGTCCGCATAGAGATAGATCCCGGTGAGCGCCGGAACAGCGCTGCCCCGGTAGACATACCCCCCGGTGACGGAGCAGCCGCCCTCCTGGTGGGTGTACTGCGCCACGGGCTCCACCACCGGGGGCGGGGAACCGCCGCCGCTGTACCGCTCGGTGCCCTCAAAGAGCTTCCAGCCGTAGTTCTCGCCGCCCCGGCTCGCCGCGGGCTGGAAGTTGATCTCCTCGATCTGGTTCTGCCCCACGTCTGCGATCCAGAGATCGCCCGTCTCCCGGTCAAAGGAGATGCGCCAGGGGTTGCGCAGGCCGTAGGCCCAGATCTCATCGCGCCCCGCCTTCCCCGCGAAGGGGTTGTCCGGGGGAATCCGGTAGGCGCCCGGCTGGCTGACGTCGATCCGCAGGATCTTGCCCAGCAGCAGGTCGAGGTTCTGCGCCCGGTTGCCCGGGTCGCCCGCCGATCCGCCGTCGCCCAGGGCGATGTAGAGGGAGCCATCGGGCCCGAACATGATCGCCCCGCCGTTGTGGTTGGCGTAGGGCTGCTCCACCGTCAGCAAGACCTCCTCCGAGCCGGGATCGCCCCGCCGGGGGTCACCGGCCGAGCGGCGGTACCGGGCGATCACCGTCTCGCCGCCCTTCTGGCCGCTGTAGTGCACGTAGAAGAGGCCGCTCCTGGCGTAATCGGGGGCGAAGGCCAGCCCCAGCAGCCCCTGTTCGTTCCCTCGGGCCAGCACCCGGTCGGTCAGATCGAGGAAGGGCTGCTCCACCAGTTTGGACCCTTCGATCAGCCGGATCCGCCCCGGCTGCTCCAGGGCGTAGAGCCGCCCGCTCCCGTCGCCGGCTGCCACCAGCGAGATGGGCCGGTTCAAGCCATCCACCATCTGCTCCAGCCGGATCGAAGGCCAGCCCGCCTTCTCTCCGCCCTCTCCCGGCTTCGGACCTCCGGCACAGCCGGCCAGCAGCGCCAGATTCAGCAGGATGGCGATCGCGATGCGACCGCGCACAGCCATCCCCTCCTTTCTCATCCCACTCTTTGCCATTCGCTCCCTCACTTCCTGCTCTACCGAAGTCTTTGTGCCATCATAATCCTGCCCCTTTTCTTTTTATGCGGAAACCATTAAGATAGATGAGGTTATTTCGCCCCCCGATGATCTTGGAAAGAAACGGAGCGTGCTTCTATGTTGATGCCAACAGAACAGCGGGCTCCGATGAGCCCGCTGCCAACGAGCTCCTGGCGCCCGGTGATCGACCGGGCTAGCCTGGTCTTTATCGCCATGGCCGCCTGGCTGATCTTCAAGCAGCGGCTGGCGCTCTCGATGCTGTCGATTCCGCCCGGTCCCGGCATGATGCTGGCCAGCGCGGGCGCCATTCTGTTCCTTTCGGCCTGGGTCCGGACGTTCGGCGGCCGCTGGCAGACCGTCCTCTGGCTGCTGCTCAGCGGGCTGACCACGCTGATCAGCTATGCCGATATCCTCTACTACCGGCAGTTCGGCGACCTGGTCTCCATCGCCTCGCTGCGCTACTCCGGCCAGCTGGGCGACGTGGCTTCGAGTGTCGTTCACCTGCTGCGGGCCAGTGACCTCTGGCTCTGGGCCGACCTGCCGCTGCTGGCGGCGCTGCTCTTTCTGCCCGCCGCTCACCGCACCCGCTGGTTCGCCCCGGCCCGCGCCCGCATTGTCCGGCTGACCGCCCTGGCCGGCCTGCTGGTGGTCGCCCTGGTGGCGAAGGCGGATCCGATTCTGGCGGAGAAGTACTACGGCCACACCATGGTGGGCAGCCGGATGGGACTGCTGAACTACCACGCCTTCGACGCCGGCGCCTATGCGGGCCGGCTCACGGCCCGCCTGGGCGCCCAGACTGAGGCGGTACAGCAGGTCCAAGCCTGGTTCGAGGCGAAGCGGCAGAGCGAGCCGCCCGCGGCCTCGCCCCTGGCCGGCGTGGCAAAGGGCAAGAATGTGATCGTGCTTCAGGTGGAGTCGTTCCAGACCTTCCCCGTCGGCATGAAGATCGGGGAGCAGGAGGTGACGCCCAACCTGAACCGGCTGATGACCGAGTCGGTCTCCTTCCCGAACTTCTACCACCAGACCGGGCAGGGCGTCACCGCTGACGCCGACCTGCTGGCCAACTGCTCGCTCCACCCGACCCGCACCGGCGCCGTCTACTACGACTACGCCCACAACCGGTTCCGCTGCATGCCCACCGTGCTGCGGGAAGAGGGCTACGCGGCGGTGGCGATGCAGGGCATGCCCGCCGACTTCTGGAACCTCTCGGCGGTCTACCCGCAGGTGGGCTTTGAGCGGTACTACTCGATCCGTGACTACGTCTACGATGAGAAGATCGGGATCGGCCTCTCGGACGAGTCCTTCCTGCGGCAGTCGGTGGAGAAGCTGAAGGGGCTGCCGGAGCCGTACTACGCCTTCGTGGTCACCCTGACCAGCCACGGCCCCTTCGACTTCGACAACCTGCCCCGCACCCTCGACCTCGGCGATCTGGAGGGGACGAAGGCGGGCTGGTACCTGCACAACGTACACTACACCGATCGAGCGATCGGCCTCTTCCTCGACCGGCTGAAGGCCGAGGGGATCCTCGACGAGTCGGTGCTGGTGGTCTACGGTGACCACCAGGGCGTCTGGCGCTACGACCAGGCGATGGACCGGCTGCTGATGATCCCCGGCGAGGACGAGGTGGCCTGGGTGCAGGCTGAGAAGCGGGTCCCGCTGATGATCCGCCTGCCGGGCGGCGAGGTCACGGGTGTCCGGACCCAGGCGGCCGGTCAGGTTGATCTCGCCCCGACCATCGCCGGCCTGCTGGGGATCGCCACCGACGATACCTACTTCACCGGCCGGGACCTCTTCGCCACCGGCTCGGGCATTGTCCCCTTCTACCGGGGCTCTGCCGCCGACGATACCCACCTCTACCTCTCCGCCGACGACGGCCCCAGCGGCGCCGCGTGCTACCTGCTGGAGACCCGGCAGCCGGTGGAGCTGGAGGCCTGTGAGGAGCTCAAGAACCGGGCGGAGCGGCAGCTCGCCATCTCCCGATTGATTGTGGAGCGAGACCTGATTCCCGCCCTCCGTCTTGACCAATAAGATGCCCAATGAAAGATAGAGCCGTTCCGACGCAGGTCGGAACGGCTCCTTTGCTTGTGCCATGGCGATCGCCCTACTTCTCCTTCTCGTTCAGGCGCTCCTCCAGGGCCTTGACCCGCCGGTTCAGCTGCACCAGCAGGTAGACCCCGTATACCATGGTGGCGGGGATCAGCAGCAGAAGCAGCAGGTTCAGCAGGGTCCAGATAAGGGTCGCCGATGTCGGGAAGATATTAGCCTCACCAGCAGCAGCCAACACAAGATCAGCCTCCATCTCTGTTTCTTTCGATCATACTACTCAGCGGCGGCCAGGCCAGATCGAGACACTCCTGGAACCGGGGACGGCACAGCTTCAGGGTGCCATTCTCTGTCACATCGGCGATCCCCTGCCTCAGCTCGACCTGGTTCGGTTCGATCAGGGTGGGCTGCAGGTGCGGCGGCACCGCAGCCAGAAGCGCCCTGGCCTCCGCGCCGTCCGGCGCCCAGTCGCCGGAGGCCCGGCTCCAGAGGGTGATCGAGTAGCGCCCGGTGGAGGGGGCCGTGCCGGTCAGGATCAGCCGGTTTGGGTCAGGTGCCCCGGCGTGTACCGGCTTGACGGTGCCGGTGAAGTAGTAGACCAGCCCGCTGTCGCGGTCCTGGATGAAGAGGTGGGAGTGCTCCCTGACCACGTGGCGCAGGCCGGTGGGCAGGTTGACCTCCACCACCAGCGGCCCGCCCTCGGGCCGGAAGAGGTTCGCCCGCCCGCCCAGGTCCTGCTGCATCTGTGCCAGCGACAGCTGCGCCCGCCTGGCCTCGGTCAGGTACTCGGTCATGGTCAGCTCCAGCTCGGCGATGGCGGCGAACCGCTCCTGGGCATGCCCGGTGCCGAAGATGGTCTCCACCGACAGGGTGATGGCGGCGCGGGTCCGCTCCAGGGGCGCCATCGCCTCCACGCTGGCCGCCCGGTGGGCCCGGGTCAGGCCGGCGCCGCCCAGCAGGAGCACCAGGGCGAGGGCGGTCCACTCCAGGGCGAGCCGCCGGCGGGCGGGGGCGACCATCACCTGCCGCCCGTCGGGCCGCACCTCCACATCGGGCAGCGCCGGGGTGGCGGCGAAGGACTGCAGCCGCCGGCGGAGCCCTTCGGCGGTCAGGTTGAAGGAGACGATGGCCAGGAGGAAGGCGAGCCCGGGGTACCAGAGCGCCCAGGGCGCCCGGTAGACCACATCGTAGGGCTTGGCCAGCATGGAGGACCAGTCGGGCACCCGCGGGATCGGGATCAGGCTGGACTCGTCGTAGGCGGTCTCCCGGGTGGCGCCCCCGATGAAGATGGAGAAGACGCCCAGCTGCGCCAGCAGGAGCAGGGTCCAGGCCATGTCCGCCGCCGCCGTCACCCAGAGCTGGGGCGCCAGGTGCGGCAGGATATGGCGGCGCAGAATCCGGCCCGGCTGTGCGCCCACAGCGTGGGCTCCCTCCAGGAAGGGCTGCACCAGGACCGCCTCCACCTGCATGCGAATCGACTCGACCAGGCGCGGCACCCCACCCACCGCCAGAATAGCGGTGATCAGCCAGAAGGCGGAGTCGCTCAGCGGATCGCCCCCCAGCAGCCGCCGCAGCGGAAAGAGCGCCGCCGGAATCAGCATCATGGGCACGGCGGCGGTCACCAGCGAGAGGGTCCGGCTCCAGGCGGACCAGCCGCCGCCCCGCAGGCCGGCCAGCAGCCCCCAGGGCAGGGCGAGGAGGAAGCGAACCGGGGTGACCGCCAGGGTGAAGAAGATGGTATAGCGGGCGCCCACCAGGATCCGGGCCAGCATGTCCCGCCCCTGCAGGTCGGAGCCCAGCGGGTAGCCGGGAAGCCCGGGCGGGTAGGGCGGGAAGTAGACCGAGTCCTCGTGCACCAGGAACTTGGGCATGAAGGCCACCGCCCGCAGGTCGGCCAGCCTGCCTCCGAAGAGCGCCAGGTAGAAGAGGGCGGCGATGCCGAAGAGGCCGACCAGCAGCGTCGGGTTGCGCCGCAGCTCCAGCAGCATCCGGCTGGGGCGCAGGAACCAGGCCAGCCGGCCCAGTGTGGCCCAGAGCTCGCCCAGCGCCTCCCGCCAGCCCCAGGCCGGGCTGGGCGTGGGCCGGGCCGGGGCGGCCTGCCAGGCCGTGCTCTGGCCGGGGCGGAGGAGCCCGCCCAGAAGGCCCGCCGGGCTCCACCCCTCCTCCTGCCCCTTCAGCCGCGGGTCCAGCGAAAGGCGGATCATGGTCAGCATCCACTCGATCAGGAGCGCCGCCGCCATGAGGAGCAGGGCGATCGTTGTCGCCGGCCCCGGTTGGAACGAGCGCTCCAGGATCAGCCCCAACGTCCGCCCAATGCCCGGATAGTGGAAGAGCAGCTCCACGATCACCAGACCGGTCACCAGGCTGCCCACCACCAGCGGCCCGGCGTCGGCCACCCGGATCCAGGCGTTGCGCAGGGCATGGCGCCAGATGACCTGCGGGGCGGTCAGCCCCTTGGCCACCGCTGTGCGTATGTAGAGCTGCAGGTAGACCTCATCGAAGGCGACCGCCGCCGTGCGGGCCACCAGCGCCACCGGCAGCGCCCCGAGGGCGAGGGCCGGGAAGAGGGCGTCGGTCCAGGTGATCCCCCCCGACATGGGGTCGAGCAGTCGCATGGAGAGGTTCTCCATCCCCCAGATGGCGACGCGGCGCAGTCCGGCAGCCAGCAGGACATCGGGCGCCGAGAGCATCACGAGGGTGACGGCCAGCCCCAGGCTCCGCAGCCGCCAGTTGCCGAAGCGCGAGGTGGCCAGGCCCAGCAGCGTGCCCGCTCCCAGCCCGAGCAGGAGGGCCAGGCCCAGAAGGTAGAGGCTGCGGGGGGCCTGGGCCGCCAGCAGCGGGCCGAGGGGCTGGTCTGTACGGTAGCCGGGCGGGCCGAGACGGCGAAGGATCCCGGCGTCGCCCCGGGCCAGTTGACCCAGGAAGCCGGCGCCGCTCCCGAGCCACTGGGCCGCCGAGAAGCTGGGGGTCCCGCCGGAATGAAGGGCAGGGGTCAGCCCTGCCGGCACGTGGAGCAGAAAGGTGATCAGCAGGGCGCCAAGCAAGAAGAGCAGGATCCGTCGGGACAGGCCGGTCAACCAGGAAGGCAGGTACATCCCATCAGCACCTCCGGGCCTCATTCCCCCCACAATTCACGCCTATACGACGACTTCGGTTGTCAATCGGTTCAGGAAGATATGAACAGGGCAGGTGGAACTGCGCGAAGCAGCCCCGGCCAGATGGCCAGGGCTGCGGCGGGAGCGCTCCCTACCGGGCATATTTCTCGAAGGGGATGGTGACGCAGGGCCCGCTGCTGTGCTTGCAGACGGTCACGTCGCCACTGGGATCGACCCGGGCGCTGTTGAGGGGGCCGCCCGTCATCCGGATCTGGTTCTTGGGATTGCTGTTGAAACGGGTCACCAGTTCAGCGTTGAACCCCGGGGGGATCTCGCCGCTCACCCGCTCCGCCATGGACGCATTGGGGCCCCATCGACCCGAATCGCTCCGGCTGAAAAAGAAGATCTCCCAGTTGTCGGGGCCGGGCACCGTGCCCGTCATGATCAGGTGCCCCTTCTGCACGGCGGCATAGGTCGGCTTCATGGCGATGTTGGCGGTGGTGATCATGCCGCTTTGTGCATCCTGAATCCAGATGAAGGAGTGGAAGGCGCTCTCCGACAGGATCCCGGAGGGGACCTGGAACTGGATCAGATTCGTCCCCTCCAGGGGGAAGAGGTTGAGCCGCCCGCGGGAGTCCTCCTGCATGTCGGCCGCCTTCACCTTCGCCTTGTGCGCCTCGGCCAGGTAGCGGCTGACGGTCGGCGACAGGGCGGAGACGCTCCGCGCCTTCTCGTACTGGTCGCCGGTGCCGTAGATCGTATCGAGCGTGCGCTGCAGCGCCCCGCGCGCCTGCTCCAGCGGGGTCAGCTGCACGGGCGGCGCCGGGGCTTCGGCCCGGCCGTACTTCACGCCGACGCCCAGGCTGAGGGCGAGCACCATGGTGGCGGCCACCCACTCCAGCGCCAGGCGGCGCTTGGCCCGGGGCGGGATCCGCTCGGTGCCGTCGGGCAGCACCTCGGGCTCGGGCAGCGCCGCCTTGGAGGCAAGCCGCTGGGCCTGCCGGCGGAGCCCCTCGGCGGTCAGGTTGAAGATCACAATCGCCAGCAGGAAGGCGACCGCCGGGACCCAGACCGCCCAGGGGGCCCGGTAGATCACGTCGTAGGGCTTGGAGAGCATGGAGGACCAGTCGGGCAGGCGGGGGATCAGGGCGCCGCCCCGCTCGCCGTAGGCAGCCCCCACAAAGACCGCCCCGCCCAGGTAGATGGAGAAGACGCCCAGCTGCGCCAGCAGCAGCAGCGTCCAGGCCATATCCGCCGCGGCGGCGACCCAGAGCTGTGGGGCGAGGTGGGGCAGCACATGCCGGGTCAGAATCCGGCCGCCGGTGGCGCCGGTGGCCCGGGCGCCCTCCACGAAGGGCTGGACCAACGTCGACTCCACCTGCTGGCGCACCGACTCGACCAGACGGGGCACGCCCACCACCGCCAGGACGATGGTGACCAGCCAGAAGGTAGACTGGGTGTCACGGTTGCCGACCACCGCCTGGACCGGGAGCACCGCCGCCGGGATCAGCATCACCGGCAGGGCGGCGAACATGAGCGAGAGGGTGCGGCCGCCGGTGGCCCAGATTCCGCCGGAGAAGCCGGCGGCCAACCCCCAGGGCACGGCGATCAGGAAGCGGACCGGGGTGACCGCCAGGGTGAAGAAGAGGGTGTAGCGGGCGCCCACCAGGAGGCGGGAGAGCATGTCGCGCCCCGCCATGTCGGAGCCCAGCGGGTAGCCGGTAAGACCCGGCTGGAAGGGCGGGAAGAAGACCTCGCCGTTGTGGGTGATATACTTGGGGGCGACGCCGGTGGCGCGCAGGTCAGCCAGGTTGCCCCCGAAGAGCGCCAGGCTGACCAGGCCGAGAATGCCGATCAGGCCGATCAGCAGGGGCGGGTTCCTCCAGATGCCCCGCAGCAGGTGGCTGGGGCGCAGCGACCAGGCCGCCTGGCCCAGGGTGTAGGGCAGGTCGCTGAGCCAGAGGGAGAGCCCGCGCAGCAGGGCGAGGGGCGAGAGCGCCTGCAGGCTGGAGAGCCGGAAACGGCCGCCCGCCGCCTCTCTGCCCGCCTCCCGCTCCTTGATGCGGGGGTCCAGCGCCAGCTTGATCGCCCCGAAGAGGGCGTCGGTCAGAATGGCGCCCGCCAGGAGCACCAGGGCGAAGGAGGATGCAGCGCCCGGCTGGCCGCCGCGCTCCAGCATGAGGCCCAGGGTGCGTCCGACGCCGGGGTAGTAGAAGGCGTACTCCACCACCACCAGGCCGGTGACCAGCGAGCCGACGATCAGCGGGGCGGCGTCAGCCACCTGAATCCAGGCGTTCTTCAGCACGTGGCCGATGACGACCCGCCCCGGATGAAGCCCCTTGGAGTGGGCGGTCCGCACGTACATCATCGAGTGAATCTCATCGAAGGCGACGCTGGCGACCCGGGCGACCAGCACCAGCGGCATGGCGGAGAGCGCCAGCGCCGGGGCGATCATGTCCTGCGCCTGGAACGCCCCGAAGGTGCCGGAGCTGAGCAGCTGCACCCCGAACTGTGTCATGGCCCAAAGCACCAGGGCCCGCAGCAGGAAGATGATCAGAATATCCGGAAAGGAGAGCAGCAGGAGCACCGCCCCCAGGGTGGGCGCCCGTAGGAGGCGGTGGCCAAACTTGCTGGAGACGAAGCCGAGCAGGGTGCCCAGCGAGAGGGAGAGCAAGAGGGCGATGCCCAGGAGCGAGACGGAGCGGGGCGCCTGGCTCTTCAGCACGGCAACCGCCGGCTGGTCGTCCTTGTACCCCTGAACCCCGAGCGCCTTCAGCTCCCCGAGGTCGCCCCGGGAGACCTGGCGAAGGTAATCCCCAGTTGCCTTCAGCCAGCGCTCGGTCGAGTAGGTGGGCGCCTCCTGCCTGGACTTGGGCGTGATGATACCGGCCGGAACGTGAAGCAGTGTGACGGCGACGATGCCTGCCATGATGAAGAGAAGAATGCGCTGCAGCAGGGCCCCGCCCCACAGTCGGAATGACATGACGACCCACACCTCCGGTGATAGGACGCAAACATAACTGTTTCGGTTCTATAATTTTTGCCTTTCCTCACCCAATTTTTACGTGTGGGGCAGGCGCGAATGCGCCCCACCGCTCGCACGGAAGCCCCGGCCCATGCTATGATGACTCCGTTACCAACTGCCGGGAGGTTATCCTCGTGCCCGTTGCCCGCACCCTGCCCCTCACCCTTGACTGCCGCGATGGGGCCGCCCTGCTGGAGGCGCTTCCCCCCGGCCCCGGCCGGTTCCTGCTGGAGAGCGGCCCCGCCGGGCCTGACGATATCCGCCGCTACACCTTCCTCGGGGCAGAGCCCTTCCTTTCCTTTGTCACCCGGGGCCGGGAGGCCTATGTCTATGAAGAGGGGCGCACCCGGGTGGTCGAGGGCGACCCGCTGCTCCACCTCCAGGCGCTGCTGAACAAGTGCCGGGTCGAAGCGCCGCCGGGGCTCGTGGGGTTCCCGGGCGGGGCGGTGGGCTACCTCGCCTACGACCTGGGGCGCCAGATTGAGCGGCTCCCCGAGCTGGCCCGAGACGACCTGAATCTGCCCGATGTTCATCTGGGCTTTTACGACGTGGTGGTGGCGCTGGACCACCAGCGGGGGGAGGCTTTCCTGGTGGTGGCCCCGCTGGCCGGCCGGGAGGCGGAGGCGATGGCCAAGGCTCGCCGCTGGGCGGCCGCCATGAAGCGGGCGGAGCCGCTCCCGGACCTGGGGCCGGTGGCGCCGGGGCGCCGGGCGGTCTCCAGCTACCGGCGGGCGGAGTACCTCGCCGCCGTGGAGCGGGCGCTGGACTACATAGGGGCGGGCGACATCTTTCAGGTCAACCTGGCGCAGCGCTTCTCCTGCCCCTGGGAGGAGGGCGGCTGGCAGCTCTACCGGCGCCTGCGGGCCGGGACCCCCGCCCCCTTCGCCGCCTTTTTGGATATGGGCTCCTGGCAGGTGGTCTCGGGCTCGCCCGAGCGGTTTATCACCGTGCGTGACGGGATCATCGAGACCCGGCCGATCAAGGGGACCCGCCCCCGGGGCAAGACGCCGGAGGAAGACCAGGCCAACGCCGCCGAGCTGCTGGCCAGCGAGAAGGATGCCGCCGAGTTGGTGATGATCGTCGACCTGCAGCGCAACGACCTGGGCCGGGTCTGCGAGTACGGCACGGTCACCGTGCCCGACCTGCGCCGGCTGGAGGCGACGCCCAACGTCTGGCACACCGTCGCCACCGTGGAGGGGCGGCTGCGGCCCGGGGTGACCGCCCGGGAGATCATTCGGGCCACCTTCCCCGGCGGCTCGATCACCGGGGCGCCCAAGGTCCGGGCGATGGAGATTATCGAAGAGCTGGAGCCGGTCCGCCGCGGCGTCTACACCGGCGCCATCGGCTATATCGGCTTTGACGGGCGCATGGACTGGAACATCGCCATCCGCACGGCGGTCGTGAAGGAGGGTATGGCCTACTTCTACGCCGGGGGCGGGCTGGTGGCCGACTCGGCGCCCGAGCTGGAGTACCAAGAGACCCTCGCCAAGGGCAGCGGCCTGGCGCGGGCGCTGGGGGTGAGCCTCGATGACCTTCCCTGACGGTAACCGACCCGGCCCGCCCCTGCTCTACCTCGACCTGGGCGGAGAGGGGCCGGGGCTCATTCCCGCGGAGGGCGCCGCCATCCCGGTGGGCGACCGTGGGCTGCTCTACGGCGACGGCCTTTTCGAGACGGTGCTGGCGGTGGACGGGCGGCTGCCGCTGCTCCCGCTTCACCTGGAGCGGCTCGCCGCTTCGGCCGGGGCGCTGGGGATCCCCTGCGACCCGGACCAGGTGGGCAGGGCGGCCCTGGCGGTGGCCGAGGCGGCAGGGGCCGGCGAGCACGCCCTGCGGGTCACCCTGACCCGGGGCGCCGGACCGGCCCGGGGCTATGCGCCCCCGGTCACGTCGCTCCCGGCCCTTTTGGTCACCGCCGCCCCCTACCGGCGGCCTGACGGGCCGCTCACGGCGGTCACCGCCTCGCTCCGGGTCAACCCCGCCTCCCCCCTGACGCGGCACAAGTCGCTCTCCGCCCTGGAGAAGGTGCTGGCCCGGGCAGAGGCCGCCAGCGCCGGGGCGGACGAAGCGCTCCTGCTCAACACGGCAGGACGGGTAGCCGAGGGCGCTGCCGCCAACCTCTTCCTCTACGCCGAAGGCCGCTGGCTCACCCCGCCGGTGACCGAGGGCTGCCTGCCCGGCGTCATGCGCCGGCGAATGATCGCCCTGACCGGGGCAGAGGAGGCGCCGGTCACCGTGGAGGCGCTCCACGCCGGCGGGCTCTACCTGACCAGCGCCCTCATGGGCTGTCTCCCCCTGGGCCTCCTGGACGGCCGGCCACTCCGGCCCGGCCCTCCCCCGCCCTCCCTGGCCGAACTGCTGGCGCTCTGACCGGCACCCCTCTCTCCCCTGTCGCTTAGACTGGAGCGGAAGGAGGCGGAGAGATGCTGATCCCGTGGTGGCAGCCCATGGGGCTGGAAGGGCTGGTGCTCCTGCGCCCCGGTCCCCGCCGTCGCCTGCCCCCGCTGGTGGCGCCCTTTCCAGGCCCGGTCGCCGTGCCGGTCTTCGGGGCGGTCAACCCGTTCCAGTTCGGCGGGGCGGTGATCGACCCGGGCTCGCTCTTCTTCCGGGCGGGCAACCCGATCGGCGGGCCGTCGGAGCGCTATCGCGGGGTGGCCGCCTCCTCCTTTCCCTTCTACGCCGCCGTGCGGGGGCCGGGCGCTCCCCTGGCGGGCAATGGGATCGGCATCGCCGGGGTGCCGATCTAGCTATAGCAGCCCGAGATACCAAAGCGCCAGCGCTGCCTGAGCGAGGAAGATCAGCGGGACCCCCAGGGCGAACCGGGGCTTCCGGCTCTTGTGCCGGACGAGGTAAACCCCCGCCAGCGCCCCGGCGCCGCCACCCGGCAGGGCGAGCCAGAGCAGCGTCGCCTCCGCGATGCGCCACCGCCCCCGCCGGGCCCGGGCCTTGTCGAGCGCATAGATGGCAAGGACCAGGAGATTATAGGAGGCCAAAGCAAGCCAGAGCCAATCGTCCACGCCGATCCCTCCTGATCACACGACGAATCAAGCAGAGAGGAGCTCCTCCCGTGCGACTTTACGCGCTGGGCGACCCGCACCTGGGCTTCGCCGTCAACAAGCCGATGGACATCTTCGGCGCCCGCTGGGCCGACCATGCGGTCCGCCTCTTCCAGAACTGGGAGGCCACCGTCGGCCCTGACGACATCGTCCTGGTTCCGGGCGATATCTCCTGGGGCATGACGCTCGAAGAGGCGCTGCCCGACCTGCTGGAACTGGACAAGCTCCCCGGGCGCAAGCTGTTCATTCCGGGCAACCACGACTACTGGTGGGAGTCGCTCAAGAAGCTCCGAGCGCTGCCCCTGACCTCCATCGAGTTTATCCAGAACGATGCCATCCTCCTGCCGGAGGGGGCGGTGCCGGGCGTGAATGGTCAGGTCGCCGTCTGCGGCAGCCGCGGCTGGATCACCCCCGGCGACCGCACCTGGGGAGAGGATGAAGCGCACAACACCAAGATCTACAACCGGGAGATCGGGCGGGTGAAGCTCTCGCTGGAGGCCGGGCGGAAGGCCGGCGCCTCCGCCTATATCGTCATGCTCCACTACCCGCCGGTGGCCGATGACCACCAGCCCACCGGCTTCACCGAACTGCTGGAGTCCTGGGGAGGGGTTCTGCTCTGCCTGTACGGCCACCTGCACGGGCCGAATGCGGCCGCCCGGGCCTACCAGGGCGTACACGGCGGGATCCGCTACATGCTGGTGGCCTGCGACTCCCTCGACTTCACCCCGGTCCCCCTCTTCCCCGAGGCCACCCCTTGACCGTCCCCCTAACTTTTGTCATACTGAAGTTGGCTTTAGAGACATCTAAGTTTCGCCGCAAAGGAGCGGAATCATGGTCAGTCACGCCATGGAGGATTATATCGCTGCGATCTGGCGCCTGACCCAGCGCGGCAATGCCGCCACCACCTCAGAGGTGGCCCGCCAGTTGGGGGTCACCGCGGCGAGCACCAGCTATATGTTCAAGAAGATGGCCGAGAACGGCCTGGTGGAGCATAAGGAGTACGCCGGGGTCACGCTCACCGGCGCCGGAGAACTGGCTGCCATGAGCTATATTCGCCGTCACCGGGTGACGGAGCGCTTCCTGGTCGACGTGCTGGGCATCCCCTGGGACCGGGCCGACGCCATCTCCGACCAGATGGAGCACTCGCTCCCCGAAGAGGTGATCGACCGGATGTACGCCGTTATGGGCGAGCCGGCCACCTGCCCGCACGGCTATCCGATCCCCACCAAGGAGGGCAAGATGCCCGACCTGCACCTGCGGCCCATGGCGGAGATGGCCCCGGGGGACGAGGCGGTGATCGCCCAGGTGGCGGAGCACGACCCCAAGCTGCTGGCCTACTTCGCCGAACACGGGCTGAAGCCGGGGAATCCGGTCAGGCTGATCGACCGGGACCGGTTGGGTGAGACGCTCACCCTCGGCCTTCCGGGCAGCGCCGATCCCTTTGTGCTGGGGGTCGCCATCGCCCGGCTGATCCAGGTAAAAGCCTAGCAAAATCAGACGGGGAGGGCAGACGCCCCCCCGTTTCTCTTTCCATCTACCCCCATTGTGTGGTAAGATAGGGGGCGCCAATCGCTGAAGGAAAAGAGGAAGACCATGACGACGCCAAGCATGGAGGACTACCTGGAGAAGATCTATGAGCTGATCAAGGGGAAGGGCTATGCGCGCGTCAGCGACATCGCCATGGAACTCAACCTTCAGCCCTCGTCGGTCACCAAGATGGTCCAGAAGTTGGCGGAGGCCGGCTATATTCACTACGAGCGGTATCGGGGCCTGGTGCTGACACCGGCGGGCGAGGCGCTGGGCGAGGAGATGAAGGACCGGCACGCCATGCTGGAGGACTTCCTCCGCATCATCGGGGTCCCCGAGGAGACGCTGAAGGTCGATGTGGAGGGGATTGAGCACCACGTCAGCCCATCGACCGTTCGGTGTCTGCAGGAGCTGACCGCCTTTCTCCAGGAGAACACGGAGGCGCGCAAAGCGCTGGCCCAGTTCCGTGAGCGGCAGCGGACACTGAAGGAGCCCCAATAGCGGCACGCGACAAGGCGCCAGGAACCCCTGGCGCCTCTCATTACTCCAGATCCGTGACCGGCTCCCGCCGGATCCGCGGATCCAGGACAAACCGTGTCCAGACGCCGCCCAGCGCCAGCAGCAGGGCGGTGACCGGGAAGACCCAGGCGGTGCCCGCCCAGTCGCCCACCATGCCGCCCAGCAGCGGCCCCAGCATCGCCCCAATGGCGAAGGCGGACTGGTTGAGCCCGAAGGCCCGCCCTCGCTGGGAGCGGGGGACCACCAGGGTGATCAGGGCGGAGATGCCGGGACCGACAGCGGCCAGCGCCAGGCCCGCCGAGAGCCGGAGGGCGCCCATCGTCCACCCGGTGGAGACCAGCGCCTGCGGCAGGATCGCTGCGGCGCCCAGGAAGAGGCCCAGGCTGACCGTGGTGGTGTAGCCCAGCCTCTCGGCCCGGTGGGCCCACCAGGGTGCGGCCAGAATGAAGGCGATGCCGGGCAGGGAGTAGATCGCCCCGGCCATCCAGTTGGGCGCTTCGTCCCCCAGCAGTTCTTTGATATAGGGCACCAGCACCGGCTCCATCGCCGCCTGGGAGGCCATCATGATCACGGTGGCGACCAGGACCGCTGCAAACGAGGGGTTCCTCAGCACCTCGCCCATGTCGGTCAGCAGGTTGCCGCTCTCCCGCTGGACCGGGGTGAACTGCTCCTTGACGGCGAAGAGCACCAGGGCGGTCGCCAGCGCAATCAGGGCCGAACTGGCCACCATGCTGGCTCTCAGGCCGATCAGGTCAGCGAGAACGCCACCCAGCAGCGGGCCTAAAATGGCGCCGGACTGGTTGGCGGTTGCCACCAGCGAGAGCGCCTTGCCCACGTGCTCCTGTGGGGTGGTGGTGCCCACCAGGGCGATGGCGGTGGGAATGAACCCGGTCAGCACGCCGATCATCACCCGGACGCCCAGCAGCTGATACGGGTCGGAGACCAGCGACATGAGGAAGTAGGCGAGGGTCAGGGCGAGCCCGGCCCGAAGCATCATCGGCTTGCGGCCAAAGCGGTCGCCCATGGCGCCCCAGACCGGGGCCATGAGGGCATTGAACCCCGAGTTGACCGCACCCAGGAGTCCGGCCCAGGCCATGACCCCGACCGAAAGCCCCAGGTCATTCTCCAGGAAGACCGGCATGAAGGGCATCACCATGGTCCAGCAGACAGAGGCGATGAAGATGGCGATCCACAGCAGAATCACATTCTTGCGCCATTGGTCCATCGGTACGGCGGCCTTCTTTCTTCTCCGTACTTATACGATAACCAGAAGTGTAACGCCGTTTCTGATCGATGTCTATGGTGGCTTTATGAAAATCGATGATCGAAACCAGCAGGATTATCCACCTCTTGTTTTGAAATATAAGGGAGAGGTGTATGCAATAAGCCCACACCCGCAGACCGAGGGAACTTCTTCCGTAAAAGAAATGGGGTATCAATGTGTCGAAGAAGCTTTCTCAGGCTGAGATTGATGCGCTGGTAGCCAGCCTGATCTCGGGGGAAGGCACCCCTGAAGAGGGGGCCTCCGACGAGCAGTCGGGCGAGGAGCCCAAAGCCGAGGCGAAACCGGAGGACGAACCTGCCCAGGCCGAAGGGCCAGAGGCGGAGTTAGAAACTCCGGACTTCAGCGCGCCCGCCGACCCGGGAGAAATCAGCCTGCCCGCTGCCGGGTCCCCGGCCCCGCCGGTTGGGCTGACGCCGGAGACCATGCCCTTTGAACTGATTCAGGACCTCGGGCCGGTCACCCAATCTGAGGTGGACGCCGCCATAGAGGCCTACCATAAGCGCAGGATGGCGATCACCGCTGCCCCGGCCGCTGCGGCAGCCATGGCCCCCTCTGCCCCCGCCCCTGTGGAGGCGCCGCCTCCCCCCACCCCTGCTGAGGCGCAGGCTGCCCCTGTCCCGGTGGAGGCGCCGGCTGCGTCCACCGTGTCCATGCCGCCCTCCAGCGCCGATTACGCAGCCAGTCAGGCGCAGGCCGCCCAGCAGACCCGCAAGGCGCTCTCCATGGCCGCCCTCAGCTCCGTGCTGATGGATATTGAGCTCACGGTCACCGTGGAGCTTGGTCGTGCGCGCCTCTCCCTGGGCGACGTGCTCTCCCTCGGCCCCGGCTCCGTGATCACCCTGGACAAGCAGGCCAATACACCGGTCGACGTTCTGGTCAACCACCTGCCGCTCATGAAGGCAGAGGTGCTGGCCATCGCCGAGAAGTACGGGGTGCGCATTACCAAGTCGAACCTCAACGTGAAGGCCGCTTCCTAACAGAAAAGGACCAGCGTCGCCCCGGTTCGCGCCGGGGCGTCATCATTACAGAGGAGTGCATCTCATGCGGCGACGTTGGATCACGGGTGCCCTGGCAATCGCCCTGGCGCTCAGTGCGGGCGCGGGTGCCGGCGCCTGGGCAGCCACCAGTGTCCGGCAGCAGATTGAGGTCGAGTACCGGCAGATTCAGATCAAGGTGGACGGCGAGGCGGTCACCGTCGACGCAGAGCCGTTCCTCTACCTGGAGAAGGGACGGGTCTTCATTCCAGCCCGGCCCCTGGCAGAGGCGCTGGGCGCCAGGGTCGAATGGGAGGACCAGACCAGCACCGTGCAGGTCTACACCAAGCGGCACGTCATCTCGCGGGTCGAGGGGGAACGCCGGGTCTGGTCGATGCCGGGCGCAGGCTTTGAGGTTCGGGCCCCGCTGGGCTGGCTCCGGCAGGAGGGCGACGGCTCAGCGCTGCTGCACCTGGCCCTGCCCGACCCCAACGGGCTGAACGGCCTGGTAGGCATCACCCGGCTGCCCGAGGAGACCGCCCCCCTGGCCACTCAGTTTGATCAGGTAATCGAGGGCATGCGCTTCGTCTACACCGACCTGAAGCTGACCGAGCAGTCCGACGCAGGGGGCCGGATTACCGCCAGGGGAACGGCGATGCTCGCCGGGCGGCCGGTAGGGCTCTCCTTCCGGATGATCGAGTCCCAGGGTGGCAACTGGCTGCTCTTCGGGCTCTATCCGGAAGCGAGCCGCTCCACCCTGGAGCCGGCCATAGATGGGATCTTCTCCTCCTTCGTGCAGCGCTAGCTCATGCCGGCCGTCTCCTCCGGGGACGGCCGGTCTCGCTTTGAGGCACGGAACCTCCGCCAACACGGCGTCGTCCAAGTGGTAAACCACGCCCTGGTGAGGGGGACTCGCTGCATGTCTGTTCGCCCCACTCGAAAACCCAAACACCGGTCATCCCTGCGCATGGCGCTGGGCACCGTCTACTTTACAATCAGGCGCTGGATCCAGTGGACGCTCACCCGGACCGACTGGGCGAGGTCCTTCACCGACCCGCTCTCCGTGCCGCATGTGCTCTTCAGCCACCGCACGCCCCTGTACCGGCGGCTGAGGAATCTTGACATGTGGCTCCAGGAGAACAAGGTAACCAACCTGCGCATTGCCCTGGCCAGGCTGAACGGCTTAGTGCTGGAACCAGGCGAGACCTTCTCCTACTGGCGCCTGATCGGCAGCCCATCGGCCCGGAACGGCTACGTGGAGGGGCTCGCCCTGCACAACGGCGAGCTGCGTGTGGAGGTGGCCGGGGGGCTGTGCCAACTGTCCAACCTGATCTACTGGATGACCCTGCACACCCCGCTCACCGTAACCGAGCGGTGGCGGCACAACTACGACGTCTTCCCCGATGCCGACCGTACCCTCCCCTTCGGGAGCGGGGCCACCTGCTTCTACAACTACGTCGACCTGCAGATCCGCAACGAAACCGGTCAGCGAATGGTCCTCCACCTCTACCTGACCGACACCGACCTGGTGGGCGAATGGCGCGCCGACCAGCCCTCATCTTACTCGTATGAGGTCTACGAGGCGGACCACGAGATCCGGCACGAGCCCTGGGGCGGGTACACCCGTCACAACACCCTGCGGCGGCGGGTCTTCAACGTCGAGGGCGAGCAGGTTGGGGACGAGTTCATCACCGAGAACCACGCCGTCATGATGTACGAGCCCTTGCTCCCATCCGCCCCGTAGGGGAATGGAAAGAGGCGGCTCACGATTGGGCAGGACCCAGGAGGTAGGTCAGTCCTTCACCCGTCAGACTGGCATCGTAAAAGTCGCCATAGAGAACTGGCCGCCAGGAGCAGAGCCAGACACCTTGACGACGAGATGGTGCCCAGGTAAAATTAAATGGTTGGATTCGAACAAGTCGCCGTGCCGCACGCTGGTGCGCACGGCATTCTATTTGAAAGGGCGGATGGACCAGGATGATTGAAACTTCCCAGAATGGTTTGGCGTCGGAGATCCGCCGCCGGCGGACCTTCGCCATTATCTCGCACCCCGACGCCGGCAAGACCACCCTGACCGAAAAGCTCCTGCTCTACGGCGGGGCGATTCGTCTGGCCGGCTCGGTCAAGGCTCGGCGCGCTGCGCGCCATGCCACCTCCGACTGGATGGAGATCGAGAAGCAGCGCGGCATCTCGGTCACCTCGTCGGTGATGCAGTTCGAGTACAACGGCTGCGCCGTTAACATTCTCGACACCCCGGGCCACCAGGACTTCTCGGAGGACACCTACCGGACCCTGGCCGCCGCCGACGCCGCCGTGATGCTGATCGACGGCGCCAAGGGCGTCGAGGCCCAGACGATCAAGCTCTTCCACGTCTGCCGGATGCGCGGTATCCCCATCTTCACCTTCGTCAACAAGATGGACCGGGAGGGCAAGGACCCCTTCGCCCTCATGGAAGAGATCGAGCAGGTGCTGGGGATGCGCACCTGCCCGATGAACTGGCCGGTGGGCATGGGCGCCGACTTCCATGGCGTCTACGACCGGGAGAAGGGCCACGTGGAGCTGTTCGACGGCGGCGACCACGGCCAGAAGAAGGCGCGCACCCAGACCAGCGGCGCCGATGACCCGGCCCTGGCCAAGGTGATCGGCGATGCGCTGCACCAGAAGCTGCAGGACGACATCGCCCTGCTGGACATCGCCGGCGATCCCTGGGACTACGACCGGTTCCGGCGCGGCGAGCTCTCCCCCCTCTTCTGGGGCTCGGCGCTGACCAACTTCGGCGTACAGCCCTTCCTGGAGTACTTTCTGAAACTGGCCCCTACCCCGGCGCCCCGCACCGCCGACAAGGGCGAGGTCAACCCGGAGGAACCGCGCTTCTCGGGCTTCGTCTTCAAGATTCAGGCCAACATGAACCCCGCCCACCGGGACCGCATCGCTTTCCTGCGCATCGTCTCGGGCAAGTTCGAGCGGGGCATGGCCGTGAAGCATGTCCGCCTGGGCAAGGAGGTCAAGCTCTCCCAGCCCCAGCAGTTCATGGCCCAGGACCGGCAGATCATCGACGAGGCCTACGCCGGGGATATCATCGGCCTCTTTGACCCCGGTATCTTCCGCATCGGCGATACCCTGGTGGTGGGCGACCCCCTGGAGTACGAGGGGATTCCCTCCTTCTCCCCCGAGCACTTCGCCCGGGTCTCGTTCAAGGATGCCATGAAGTCGAAGCACTTCCAGAAGGGGCTCGATCAGCTGACCGAAGAGGGCGCCATTCAGGTCTTCTACGCCACGCAGCCCGGCCACCCCGACCCGATTTTGGGCGCCGTCGGTGAGCTGCAGTTCGAGGTCTTCCAGCACCGCATGAAGGCCGAGTACGGTGTCGATGTGATCCTGAGCCGGCTGCCCTACGAGCTGGCCCGCTGGGTGGACGGCGAGGGCTACCAGCCCCGGCGCTTCTGGGGCACCGACAACATGCCGGTCACCGACAAGGATGGGCGTGACGTCCTCCTGTTCAGAAATGAATGGTCGATGCGTTATGTCGTGCAGCAGAACGAGAAGCTCCGCTTCCGGGAGACCGCCTACGTCAAGTAACCGTCACCGCTGCGGGAGTCCGAGTTGTAAGCACTCGGACTCCCTTTTTGCGCGGCAGGGAGAACGTTGCTACGTCTCGAATAGAGGCGTCATTATACAAAACCCGGTGGTGGCGCATGTTTCACGACGAACTGGAGATCTTCGGCACCGGGCAGGTGCGTTCGGTCCAGACCCTGGAGTTCCAGCAGGCGCTCTTTCCCACAACGAAGCCGGCAGCTGAACTGGCCGGATTCTACTACTTCGATTACCTGAACCACCTCTCGCCTTTCATCCGGGTGCGTTACCGTTCAGACGGCGGTGTTGACATCCGCCTGTTGGGGCTGACCCTCCTCTCCTTCGGAGCGGCTCGGATCGGGGTCGGACGCGACACAGCGGCGGTTCGCTACCCGATTCAGACCGGACTGCTGGTGCAGCGAGGGCAAGAGCGGACCGGAGAACTTCGGTTTGAGATTCACCGCAAGCGGCTGGTGGCTGCGGTCGAGGGGTATTATTCGGCCGTGATCGGCCCTGGCGGCAGTGAATGGCGCAAGGCGGTCTACCTCCGGAGTCAGGGGGCCGCCCACCAGCGCGTCATGCAGCGATTCCTGGACGAACTGGCCGGGCGTCTCCTCACCGGCCCCCGCTAGGCAACGATCCCACGCAATCTTCGCAGTCCCTTTTCACAGCTGGAGTTCACGGGGGTGCTGATGCGTGTTCACATGGCGCAAGGGAAAAGGTTCGCCCGAGCCGGGCCAGAACAACCAGGCGGTAGAGGACCAGGCGGCTGCGCTGGCTGCGGCCCGGGAGCGGGTGCAGGTTCTTGAGCAGGCACTGGAGGCAATGGCAGACCGGCTCGCCGATCCGAACGGCGATCTCCGGCCGCTGGGCCTGGAGTCGGACCACCCGCTGATTCAGCGGGCCACCGGGGCGATGGACCGCCTCTTTGCCCGCGTCGCGTCGATGCGGCTTCACCTGGAGGAGCTGACGCTAAGCGCCGCCGTGGGCGCCGCCAAGAACGGTCGGCAGATGGGGCTGGTGGCCGCGGAGATGTCCGAGGCAGCCGGCCGCCTGGAGGAGGCGGTGGAAGCGCTGGCGCAGAACCGGGAGGGGGTCACCAAGGTGGCCGACGCCGCCTCCTCAGCGGCCGCCCTGGCCAGCGCCATCACCGAAACCACAGGCCGCGGGGGCCAGGTGATCAGCGAGGCCATCGAGTCGATCGTACAGACACAGGCGGAGATCACCCGGGTCCGAGGGATGATGGCGACCCTCACCGGCCGCTCGGCAGAGATCACCCGGGTCGTCGGGCTGATCGCCTCCATCGCCGCCCGCACCAACCTGCTGGCGCTGAACGCTGCCATTGAGGCGGCCCGGGCGGGGGAGCACGGGCGCGGCTTTGCCGTGGTGGCCGGCGAGGTGCGCAAGCTGGCCGAGAGCGCCGCCCGGCAGACCGCCGAAGTCCGGGAGCTGGTGGAGTCGATCGCCGGCGACCTGAGCACTGTAGATGGGGTGATCGCCGAGTCGAAGCAACTGGCCGACCGGGGGGCGGCCCTGGCCGGCGAGGCGAACGCCGCGCTGGGCCAGATTCGGGAGCTGACGCAGCGGTCGGTGGGTCCCCTGGAGGAGATCGCCGCCATGGCAGAGGAGCAGTCGGCTGCGCTGGAGCAGGTGAACGGTTCCTTCCAGGAGATGACCGGGCGCATCGCTGCGGCCACCAACCAGGCCCAGGTGGTCGCCTCGGTCTCCACCGGACTGGCGGAGATGACCGAGACGGCCTTCGTCAGCCTGAGCACCTTCCAGTCGGGCTCCTTTGTGGACACGACAGCCGAGGTAGCCCGAGCGGTGGCGGCGGAGGTCCAGGCGATCCTGGGGGCGAAGGTAGAGCAGGGCGCCGTCTCGCTGACCGACCTGCTCGCCCTGGACTACTTCGAGTACAAGGGTGAGCGCATCGACCGGCTGCGGCACCTCTTCGACACGTCAAAGGTGCCGCGTGCCGGCTTCACGCCGCCCAAGTACGGCACCGCCTACGACACCCTGGTCGACCTGGAGCTGCGCGACCTGCTGGACCGGGTGCTCCAGGAGAACCCGACCTTCCGCTTCCTGTCGATCAACGACTTGAACGGCTACGCATGCGCCCAGAACAGCGAGTACAGCCGGGCCTGGACCGGCGACCCGAAGCTCGACAGCAACAACCGGGTCAAGCGGTTCAACTGCGATGAGCCCTGGATCCGGGCGGCCCGCGTGGGCTTCAGCTTCGCCGAGCGGGAGCCGCTGACCACCGGCCCGGAGATCCGCAACCTGAAGACCGTGCACTCCCGCCAGGAGTTCCTGGCGGCGGGCCTCGATCTGACGGAGCGCCCGGGGAGCAGCCGGCAGGTGCTCGTGCAGACCTTTACCCGGCCGACTGGCACCATCGTCAATATTCTCTCCGTCCCCCTCTTTGTGCACGGGCAGCGGTACGGCGCCGTCATGGTGGGCTGGCTGCCCGAGGGCAACGTCTTCCGGCGGTAGCCCTGCGCCCGGGCGGGCATACTTCCACCATGGAGGGATGCACCGTGAAGGAGAAGGAGAAGCAGAAGGAGCCAGGCTACGCCCCGGGGCAGGAGTTGACGCTCCACCCCAACGACGACATGCGGGGGGCCGAACTGCTTCGGGAGAACCTGCGCAAGCGGGAAGGCGAGCGGCGGCAAGGTGACCGGGAAGATCTCCAGCCCCGCTTCTGATGCACGAAAAAGGAGACCCTCGGGAGTTCCCCGAGGGTCTTCTGCTGTGCTCAGTCCGCCGCCTGATCGGCCGTGCTCTCGATCTGGGGCCTTTCCGCCCTCAGCGCTCTGGGCGCCTCCTGGCCGCTTCGCGCCACGGCCCTCGGAGGAGAACCGATCCCGAATACCGCCTCTGCTGTTACCAGGGCGTCCGTTTCCCAGTTGGCCTCGTATGTCGACACCGGCAGTTTCCCCCTCTCTGGTATGGCTCCCGCCTGTCCGGGGGAGATCCTCTTGTTTCCAGTGTAGGAGAATAACTCGGCGCTGACCCGGATTTCCGGTGAAACGTCGATTTTGCCTTTGGGACGCGCGCCACCTCGCACGAGGGTAGATCCCACCGCTTCATGGGTCATTCGCTGCGCTTCATCGCACGATTCGAACCATTCATGGGCTGAAGACGGCGTTCTGCCGCAGCGGGGTCACCCGCCCCTCTGCTGGCGCACGAAATCACGCAGGGCGTCCCGGGTGCTGGGAAAGGCCAGTTCGCCCCAGGGGATCTCGTCGGGGGCGAAGGTGCGCACCTCTAGCGTCTCGTTGCCTGCGGACAGAACCCCGCCGACCACCTGGCAGTAAAAGACGACGACCACGACGATGGAGGTGGTGTAGGAGTAAATGCCGACCGGATGGGTCACCTTGACCTGAAGGTTGACCTCCTCCAGCGTCTCCCGCTCGGCCGCCTCGGGCAGGGTCTCGCCCCGCTCCATGTAGCCGCCGGGGAAGACCCAGCGTCCAAGTGCCGGTTCAATGGCCCGGCGGGCGAGGACAACCTTGCCATCGATCACCGGGATCGTACAGGCCGAAACCTTCGGATCCTGGTAGAAGATGAAACCGCACGCCTGGCAGACCAGCCGCTCCTTCTGATCGCGCTCCACGAACTGGAGCAGGAGCTGACCCCCACACTCCGGACAGAACCGCACCGGCGCCTCACCCCCTCCCCTATGCGATCTTATCAATTTCCACGCCCTGCCATGCAACTCCTGTGAAGGGACTGCTGAACTTTCTCGCCCATTCCCGAGTCCGCTCCGCTCCGTCGACTCCTCCCGCTGGCGGGCGGCAGCAGAAGCAGCGGTTTGTGGAAGGGGATCAGGGCCAGACGTAGATGCCCATCGACTGCTGCAGCGCCCGGGTCATCAGGTCGTAGAGAACGGCGTAGGGCCGGATCTCATCGGCCATGGAGAGGCGCTGCTCCTCGTCGTGGATCGCGGGCTCCAGCGCCCTGGCCACCTGTAGGGCGGCAAAGAGAAAGCCTGCCAGAATCCGCAGGTCATCCCCGGCAATGACACCGGGCTTGAAGAAGAGGTCGAGCACCTGGCTGGAGCTGAGCCGGGTCCGGCTCCAGATGGGGCCATGCTGGAAGAGGCGGGCCCGCAGGCCGAGCAGATCCCCGCGGCTGCGGAGCTGGTCGGCAAAGGGGGTCCGCCTGATTGTCTGTGCCTTCTCGGCAAAGGCCACAACCCGTGGGAGCAGCGTCTCGGGCAGTTCTCCGGTCAACCCCTGGACCGCCGTCTGCCAGAGCAGAAACTCCATGCCCTCGGAGATCGGGTAGGGTATGTAACCGATGCAGCCCCCCACGTGGCCCTTCATGGAGGATGGGCAGGTCCGGCAGAGGTTCCGGTGCTCAAACAGGGCGGCGGTGTGCTCCTGGAGTTCCCGGATGGTCAGATCTTCCGGAACCTGCTCCGTGGGCATCACCAGGTCAACCCGGGCATCGGCATCGCAGTCAGCCAGCGCCCCGGCCGCGGCCAGATCGCTTACCTGTCGCAGGAGCGTCTGGTATTGCAGCCCTTTAATCAGTCCGGTGAGCGTCAGCGAACGCTTCACCTCACAGCGCCGGTCCACAATGAACTTGGCGCCCACAACCTATCCCCTCCCTT
>JBMONB010000248.1:0-2150 GCA_049325315.1 Bacillota bacterium
AAAACTCAACTCTATAGTTGCTACGCTCCTGTTAGCAGCGCCAGCAGGGGCTTATTGGGCTTGTGCTCGTAAAGAGGTGGCGGTACAGGTTCTCTGAATTGGAAGTCGATAACGGAGTACTACTAGGCGTTAGACGCCAGCGCTGGGAAATCCGTTTTCACTGTCTGACATAACGGCGGAGCCCCGCCAATCGATACGGCGCCCGACCATGCGGGCGCCGCTGCGCTACGATTCTGCCCTCGCTCACGGGCCACTCCCGCAGGGGCAGATCCCCCGCACAGAGGTAGCCGGCGTCCCGGGGCTGTAGCCACCACCACAGCCATCCAAAGCAGCGCCTTCTGCATCGCTACACCCCCTGCATTTCCTAAACTTCACCCAGTTTTTTAGTTACCGAAAAATAACCCACAGGAAAGAAATTTGCGAGCGGCCTCGGTTTTTGGGGAGGAAATGATATTCCGACCCCGAATATTGCGTTGACCCACGCCTATGGAGAAACCATCCAGGGCGAGGCTCATACAGAGAGAAAGGGGCACAACACAGATGAAGAGGACAGGGTTCTTGAAGACCTTCGCCCTCGTGCTGACGCTGGCCATTCTGGCCGGCTGCGGCGGTGGGGCGAAGCAGCCCAGCGGTACCGACAAGTCGAAGACCGAGGCGCCGGCTCCGGCTCCCGCTGAGAAGAAGCCCAAGTCGCTGGTGATCGCCGGCGGCACCACCACGGTCTCCATGGATATCCACAAGGTCTCCGACTCCCCGTCGTTCTCGATCCTCGAGCACATCAACGAGACCCTCTTCAACATGACCCCGTCGGGCGAGATCAAGCCGAACCTGGCTGAGTCATTCACGGCCAACCCCGACGGCAAGAGCTATACCATTAAGCTGAAGTCGGGCATCAAGTTCTCCGACGGCACCCCCTTCAACGCCGAGGCGGTGAAGCTCAACTTCGAGCGGGTGCTGAAGCCGGAGACCAAGGCCTCCTTCCGCTCCCTGATCGCCCTGGTCACCCAGGTCGAGGCGAAGGATGAGACCACCGTTGTCCTCCACACCTCCAAGCCCTTCGCCCCCCTGCAGTTCCACCTGACCCACTCGGGCGTGGGCATCATCGCCCCCTCGGCTCTGGCCAAGGGTGATGACTGGCTCGCCACCAACACCATCGGCACCGGTCCGTACACCCTCAAGGAGTACAAGAAGGACCAGTACACCACCCTGGCCAAGAACCCCAACTACTGGGGCACCAAGGCCAACATCGACGAGGTCACCTACAAGGCTGTCAAGGAGCCCGGCCCGCGCCTGGTTGAGGTCGAGTCCGGCGCTGCCGACGTCGCCACCAACGTGCCGGCCAGCGAGGTTGCCCGCCTGAAGGGCAACAAGGACATCGAGGTCTCCACCGTTGCCGGCCTGCGCATCCTCTACGTCATGTTCAACAACCAGAAGGCGCCCTTCAACGATGCGCGGGTCCGCCAGGCGATCAACTACGGCGTCGACAAGGAAGCGATCGTGAACAGCCTGCTGGGCGGCGCCGGCCGGGTGCTCGACGCCCCGATGGCCGAGCCGATCTTCGGCTACAGCAAGCAGACCCCCTACAAGCGTGACGTCGCCAAGGCGAAGCAGCTCCTGAAGGATGCCGGCATCGCCGAGGGCACCAAGATCACCCTGCACCACCCGACCGGCCGCTACGCCCAGGACGCCAAGGTCGCCGAGGCGATCGCCGTCCAGCTGAAGGAGATCGGCCTGAACGTGGAGCTGAAGACCCTGGAGTGGGCGCAGTACCTGCAGTTCACCGCCAAGCCGTCCAAGGATTCCGAGATGCAGATGGCCATGCTCGGCTGGTCCACCCCGACCATGGACGCCGACTATGCGCTCTACAACCTCTTCCACTCCAGCCTCTGGCCGGACAAGAACGGCTTCAACCGGTCCTTCTACAAGAACGACGAGGTTGACAAGCTGCTCTCCACCGCCCAGACCACGGTTGACCCGGCTGCCCGTAAGGACGCTTACGCCAAGGCGATCAAGCTGATCTGGGAGGATGCCCCCTGGCTCTTCCTGCACAGCGAGACCCAGCTGACCGCCATCCGCAAGAACGTGTCGGGCTTCGTTGTCCACCCGTCTGAGCGGATGATCTGGACCGGCGCCGACAAGAAGTAAGCTCA
>JBMONB010000249.1:0-28882 GCA_049325315.1 Bacillota bacterium
GAAAACCCTTTCTGCCATTGCAACGTCACCTACACTTTCCGTGTGTCAATCCTCTAATACCCCGCAAAAGAGGAGAACCCTCTTGAGGGACCCTTTACAGGTGTCCATCAAGAGGGTTCCAGTTCATGTCGGGCCCCCGGGGCTCTGTCGCGGTGATCCCCCGCGAATCAGGCTGTTACCGGGCCCTCGGATCCTTCCATCATACAATCAGAAGCGCCTCATAGAGATGGGATGGTCTCAATCGTGACCAGCGAGGGGGATTCGCGTGCCATTCCCTTCCATCCAGTGGTATCAGTGGTTCCGTGGTTTGGGAAGACGCCCGGTGGTGCAGGACGATGACCTGTATATCCTCATCTATGACCAGTACGCCAGTGAGTACCAACTTCATGCCCTGAACCGTTCCGACGGCCAGCGAAGGTGGGTCTGCCCGCTGCCGGCCGGCGGCTACGCGTCGCCTGCCGTCGATCACGAACGGGTCTACACCCCCCTCTCCTACTCTCGCCTGGGGGCTGTCGACCGAAAAACCGGCAGCCTGTGCTGGACCCTCGACTTCGGCTCCCGACTGCGCAGTACCCCGACGCTCGCCAACGAGCGGCTCTTCACCGTTACGGCCAACCGCTTCATCGAGATCGATCCTGCCGAGGGGCGGATCTTGCGGGAGCGGGTACTGCCGGGCAGATTCGCCTTCGGTCAGGTGCAGGTCTGCGATGGCTTCGCCTACTTCCTCGCTGTCGATCGCCCAGAGGGCTCTGGCTCCCGCCTGCTGGCCACCGCGCTGGACCTTGACGCCCTGAGCCCGGTATGGGAAACAGCCGTTGGACCGGGTCTGGTGGTCAGTTCCGATTCATCTGGCCTGGCGGTTGGCGCCGATGCTGTCTACACCGGCAGCGCCGACGGAAAGGTGTATGCCCTCGATCTCAGGGACGGTTCGGTAAGGTGGACAGTGCCCACTTCATCTGTCTCCTGTCGTTCCACGCCCTGCTTTGCGCACGGACGCCTCTATGTTGGAAACCTGGCAGGCAGCCTGACGGCCCTGGACGGTTCGACCGGCCAGCTTCTGTGGAAACGCCACCTTGACGCCGAGGGAATCTGGGCTCCCCCGACGGTGGCCAATTCGCTTGTAATGGCCCACGCAGGAAACGACCTGTACGTGGTGGATGAACAGACCGGCGACGTCCTCAGTTCCGTGCCGGTCGGGCACGCCCCTTACACGGGGATCGAGGTCGCAGACAACGAGATCTACATCTGCGGCGGTGACCCGCCTGATGCTGCCATGCTCTTCCGCTTTGCCCTTGAAGACCTTCCAGGAGCCGCACTGAAGACCCTGTCCACCCAGGTTTCCGCAGCGCCAGGCGGGCGTCGACTGACGGCGGAGTTCCAGGCGAAGGTCCATCCCGATGAAACGATCAAGGCGGTCCGCATCGACATGCGTCCGCTCGGCGGCCAGTCCATCGAACCCCTCTGCGCTGCCGGTGAAAACCGTTACGCCCTGCGCACAGAGATTCCCTCAAGGCTGATGCACAGTTCAGTGGCCACCGTGGCGTTCGTTGAGACGGACCGGCAGACCTACCAAGAGCCAGTGGGCTTTGCGCTGACGGACCCACACCCCACGCCGGCACAGCACCTGATCGCCGATCTTCCCCTCGAGCCGCAGGAGCGGATGGACGACAGCGGTCCCGCCGTCCTGCAGGCCCTGATGGCAAGGCTGGGTAAGACGACTTCACGGGACGAAGTCTACCGCAAGGGCAACTACATCGTAAGCCGGGGACTGGATCCCCATCACAAATGGCGGTCCGGTGCACAGCGGATTTTGCAGAGCCAGTCTGGTGAATTCCCAGAGATGACTGGAGCCAAAGTCGACCCGGAGAGGCTCTTTGACTGACCCGTCATGGAAAGGTGGCTCGCCGATGGAAGTGTTGCCTTTGCGACTCGTCGCGGACGGTGATGCCGGGATCCCCACGCTGATCTACTACGACCCGCACCTACCCCGCAACATCGCCCACGTAAAGCGGCTGCTGGCGCAGGACCTGCCTGTGCTGATTCGGCTGCATCCCGGCATGGAGTACCCAATGGATGAAGATCTGCTTCATTACCGCGTCGACCGGGAGGGGCATGTGGTCGCGCTGATCGGCTATGACGATCAGCGGCAGTGTTTTTACATGGCCGACCCTTGGTGGCCTGCCCGCCGGCCCGGACAGTGGGGAAAGCTGCCCCCCGGTCCCTGGCCGGGGCAACCTTCAGGTCCGTTCCGGGGCCAGGTGCCTGGCTCCTACCCGATGCAGCCGGCAGGGCCCCTGCAGCCCCCTGTCCCCACGGCTGTTCCCCTGCCCTATGATCAGTTCAAGATGATCGTCGTCGACGCGTGCCATGGGTACGACATCGTGCCGGATCTCTGGAACATCAGGGCCAATCTGCCCCCTCGACTCTTCTTCGAACAGTCGCTTCCCCTCGACGTGCAGATTGAGTACCCGTGCCCCGAACCCTTCTCTGCCGCCGAAAACTGGGTCCGGTACGCCCGAGCCCGCCTTGAACTGCCTGAGGGTCTGAGCCTGGCGCCGGGGAGTCCGCTGGAACAGCCGGTGGGCGAGGAGGGTCTGTTCCGACCCGGCGATGTTCAGGCGGTCCGGTGGCAGGTCGTGCGAACAGGTCCCATAGACGGGATCCTCCGAGTTCGGGTTCGCGGCGTTGTTGCGGGCGACGATCCCTATCCGTATACCGATCTTGTGGGGGCGGCCGGCCTGGTCCATATTCGAGCCGGAGAGGACAGCACCGCCTACGACGCCCTGCCGGTCACCGCCACGTAGCGCCGAGGGGGGACCCGGTCCCCCACTGCCTCCGCCACCCAGCCCCACCACGAGTTTTCCAGTAGCGAATTTGTAACAGCAATAGTCGTATTGTTGTGACTAGCCCGATAATCAGGGCACGATTAGCGGGCTAGATCTACAGTGGGAGGGTTTCGTATGAGGCGGCTGGGTGTGTGGATTCTGGTTCTGATGCTGACAGCTTCGCTCTGGGCTCCGGTTCAGGCACAGAGCGACCAGGTGGAAAAGGAGGTGACCCCGGAGGCACAGGTTCCGCTCATTGTGGATGCGAATGGCGATAAGGTGATGGATGATCTGGCTGCACGGATGGCCACCGCCGGCGCTCAGGATTCCGTCAATGTGATCGTCGTCTTCAGCCAGCCGGCCAGCGCTGCCGCCTACCAGGCGGTGGAGAAGGCCGCCGGGCAGATCGCCTACAGGGCGCAGTGGGATCTGGCCCTGCAGGGCTTCGCAGCCTCCCTGACCCCGGGCCAAATCAAGGCGCTCCAGCGCTTGCCCGTGGTGAGCCAGATCGATCTTGACCGCCCGGTGCAGGCCTTCCTGGGGGGCGCTCACCCCTGGACCGGTGTTAACAAAGCCCGGACAGACTACGGGGTCGATGGCAGCCGCGACAGCTCATCCACCTCGTACTCCACCACCGATGTGGTGGTCGCGATTCTGGACACCGGTATCGATGCCGCCCATGTGGACCTGGATGCGGGCAAGGTTCTCGGCTGGCGCGACGAGATCAACGGGCGGACCTCCCCCTACGACGACCACGGCCACGGCACCCATGTCGCTTCGATCGTCGCCGGCACCGGCGAGGGGAACGGCGTGGACAAGGGCGTTGCGCCCGGCGCCGGGCTGGTGGGCATCAAGGTGCTGGACGGCAACGGCTCCGGCACCACCACCGGCATCATCAACGGCATCAACTGGATGATCGCCAACAAGGACACCTACAAGATCCGGGCTGCCAACATGTCCCTGGGCTCCTCCGGCTGCTCCGACGGCACCGACAGCCTCTCCACCGCCGTCAACAACGCCGTCGACAAGGGCATCATCATGGTGGTGGCGGCCGGCAACAGCGGCCCGGCCAAGTGCACCATCGGCTCGCCGGCGGCTGCGGCCAAGGCGATCACCGTGGGCGCCTCCTACGATCCGGCTGAGAAGGGCTGGGCGCTGGCCGAGTTCTCCAGCCGCGGCCCCACCTACGACGGCCGGGTCAAGCCGGATATCGTGGCCCCGGGCCGGTACATCAACGCCGCCAAGGCCAACTCCTCCAACGGCTACGTCATCTACTCGGGCACCTCGATGGCCACCCCCTACGCCGCCGGCGTGGTGGCCCTGATGCTCGATGCCAACTACGCCCTGACCGACTCAAACGTGAAGACGATCCTCTACGGCTCGGGCAACTACGAGGACTGGGGACCCGCCGGCAAGGAGATCGACTACGGCTACGGCATGCTGCTGGCGTACAACGCGGTGAAGAGCGCCGCGGGAGGCACCGGCTCCTTTGAAGACGGGATCGGTCACGGGTACGCCTCCGGCAGCCTTAGCGGAACCGGTGACGCCGACCTTTACAGCATCAGCGTCTCCGATACCACCAAGCCCCTGGCGGTCACCTTTATGATCCCCGACCATGCCTGCAGGGGGGCAAAGTGCAGCCCTGACTTTGACATCTACCTGTACAATCCCAGCGGCAACCTGGTGGCCCAGTCGATCGGCACGAAGCGGCAGGAGTGGATCCTGATCTATCCGTCCACGACGGGCACCTGGACCCTCCGGGTTTACTCCTACAGCGGATCCGGCAGCTACTTCTTCGATGTAAGCGCCAAGTAACGCGCCAGTAACATCCCGGGAACCCCGCAACCTCGGAAGAGGCCGCGGGGTTCCTGTATGATCCTCACATGAGCCATTCGCATGGGTCAATCGGCCTGCGTGACAGAACCCAAATATCGCTGAAATGTCACCCAAAGGGTCGTTGTATTCCGGGGATGCACGATCTATGATCCAGTCTGAATCATATCATCTGCGCCAACGGAGGGCCCCCGCCATGCAGGAACAGACGTCCAAGCTTATTTGGTACCCCGGCCACGACCTGCTCCTGCAGGCGATCGTCCGGGCGGAGAACTGCCACCTCTACGACGCCGAAGGCACCCGGTACGTCGACCTGGAGTCCGGCGTCTGGTGCACCGCGATCGGACACGGGAACCCCCGGGTGCTCAGGGCGCTGACCGAGCAGTCGGCCCGGATCAGCCACACCGGTTTCTGCTACTCCAACCCCATTGTGGAGGAGGCCGCAGGGGAGATCCTCGCCCTCATGGGCTTGCAGGGGGGCAAGTGCGTCTTCCTCTGCTCGGGCAGCGAGGCGGTCGAGTTCGGCGTCCGGGTGGCCCAGTCGCTGGTGGACCGGCCCTTGCTCATGACCATGACCGACTCTTACTTCGGCGCCTATGGGTCGGCCAAGGTGCGAAAGAAGGAGGAGTGGTTCTCCTTCGACTGGACCCCCTGCGCCGCCTGCCCGCACGCCTACCGGTGCAGCAGCCAGTGCGAGCACTGGGCGGCCATCCCGTTTGATCAGATCGGCGGCTTCCTCTTTGAACCCGGCAGCTCCTCCGGCCTGGTTCGCTTCCCCCCCGGGGAGCTGATCCAGCACCTCGCTGCGGCGGTCCAGGCGCAGGGCGGGCTGGTGTTGGTGAACGAGGTGACCACAGGCGTGGGTCGCACGGGCGCCTGGTTCGGCTACCAGCACTATTCGATCGCACCGGACATCGTCGCCCTGGGCAAGGGCATCGGCAACGGCTATCCCGTCAGCGTGGCCGCCTTCGGACCCGCGGTAACCCACCGGCTGGGGGACAGACCGGTCATGTACGCCCAGTCGCATCAGAACGATCCGCTGGGAGCGGCGGTTGCGCTGGCCGTGGTCCGGACGATTCAGGAGGAGCGCCTGATCGAACGGAGCCGGGAGGTCGCCGCCCTGCTAACCGCCGGGCTGGCGGGGATTCAGGGGCGCACGGGGCGGATCAAGGCGATCCGCGGGCGTGGCTTGATGGTGGCGGTCGAACTGCACGATGACGCCTACACCATCTGGGCGCATCGAGAACTGGTCCGCAGGGGCTTCGTGGTCGGGCGCAGGTCGGGCGCCGGCGTGCTGCGGCTCGACCCCAGCCTGACCATCGAAAGGCAAGACGTGGAGCGCTTCCTGGCCACGTTCGCGGAGATCCTCTCCGCGTAGCAGAAACCTCCCCGCAGCCCGTGCGGGGAGGTTTTGTGCTTACCACCGATGATGCGCCTGTTCGCGAATGTAGCGGTCGTAGATGCGCCGGACTTCCGCCATCGTCCCCTCGGGCAGGGGCGGCAGATCGGCCGCCTGAACGTTCTCCACCACCTGGTCGGGCCGCTTGGCGCCGGGAATGGCACAGGTGACGGCGTCGAACATGAGGATCCAGCGCAGCGCCATCGCTGCCATGGTGGCGCCGGGTGGGACCAGGGGGCGCAGCTCCTCCACCGCTTGCAGCGCCACCGCGTAATCGACGCCCGAGAAGGTCTCGCCCTGGTCGAAGGCCTCGCCGTGCCGGTTGAACGCCCGGTGGTCCGTGTCGGCGAACTGCGTGTCGGGCCGCAGCTTGCCGGTGAGCAGGCCCGAGGCGAGAGGCACACGGGCCAGAATCCCGACCTTGCGCTCCCGGGCCTCGGCAAAGAAGCGCTCGGCCGGGCGCTGCCGGAACAGGTTGAAGATGATCTGCACAGACTGCACGCCCGGGTACTCGATCGCCTTCAGCGCCTCCTCCACCCGCTCCACGCTGACGCCGTAATGGCGCAGCTTGCCCTCCCGGACCAGGTCGTCAAGCACGCCGAAGACCTCGGGCATGTAGTAGACATCGGTGGGCGGGCAGTGGAGCTGCAGGAGATCCAGCGCCTCTGTCTCCAGGTTGCGGAGGCTCCGCTCCACGAAGGCGGTCAGATTGGATCGGTTATAGCCCGCAGCGGTGTGCGGGTTGAGGCGCCGCCCGGCCTTGGTGGCAATGAGAATCGGCTCCGAACGCTCCCGCCGGAGCCGGGCCAGGAGCCGCTCACTGCGCCCGTCGCCGTACACATCGGCTGTGTCGAAGAGGTTGACGCCGGAGTCCACCGCCCTGTGAAGGGCGGCCAGCGACTCCCGGTCGCTCACCTCCCCCCACGACCCGCCAATCGCCCAGGCACCGAAGCTGACAGCGGAAACCCTCCATCCGGTACGCCCTAACTCACGGTACTGCACAGCGGTCACCCCTCCCGGGTTTCAAGCACGAAGGTGTGGAAGGATTGGGCCGGCAAGTTGCATGCAAAGGTCGGTTTTCCCGTACGCAGTCGCAGTTCCCTGCTGTTCGGGAACGGATTGGTCCATCGCCGCACCCTACCCCTTCACGCTGCCGGCGGTCAGGCCGGCCACCAGGTGCCGCTCCGCCAGCAGGTAGAAGAGAATCGCCGGCATGATCGAGATCGTCACAAACGCCATGACCAGCGCCCAATCCGACGAGTACTGGCCCTGGAACTGCATGACGCCCAACGGCAGCGTCCAGGACTTCTCGCTGTTCAGCACCAGCAGGGGCAGCAGGAAGGAGTTCCAGCTTCCCACCATCACCAGCATGGAGACGGCGGCCAGCACTGGCCGGGAGAGCGGCAGCAACACACGCCAGAAGAAGCCGACCGGGCCGCAGCCATCGATGGCCGCCGCCTCCTCCATCTCCACGGGAATCGCTTTGAAGTAGTCGCGCAGGATCAAGATGTTCACCGGCAGTCCGAAGGCCACCTGGGGCAGGATCACCCCCCAGAGGCTGTCCACCAGACCGAGCTGGCGGATCAAAACATAGAGCGGCAATATCGCTACGGTGAGCGGAAAGAGCATGCCCAGGGTGAAGAAGTTGAAGACCAGCGTCCGGCCCACAAAGTTGTACCGGGCGATTACAAAGGCCGCCAGGCTGGCCACCAGCACGGTCAGCAGCACCGTCGCCAGCATCACCACGCCGGAGTTGGTCAGCTGCCGCCAGAAGTTCGGGCTGGTCAAAATGGTCTGGTAGTTGGCCCAGTAGATCGGGTCGGGCAGGCTGAAGGGCTCGGTCATCAGTTGGCCGTTGGTCTTCAGGCCGTTAATCGCCGTGCTGGCGAGGGGAATCAACACGAAGAGGGCGACAACGGAGCAGGTCAGGACCTGCAGGATCGTGGAGAGGCTGACCCTGCGGCGGCGAGCGCTCAGGTTTGTTGTCACAGCTGGCTACCTCCTTCCGCCTCAGCGGGCTGTTACCCGGCTGGCGGCCATGTCACGTCCCATGACGTACCGCTGGTACAGCAGGGAGAAGACCAGGGACAGGCCGAACAGCACGACCGCCACGGCGCTGCCGTAGCCGAGGGCGAACCGCTGGAACCCGAACTTATACAGGTAGGTCACCATCGTCTCGCTGGCGTTGGTGGGGCCCCCGCCCGAGATCACCCAGATCAGGTCGAAGAACTGAATCGAGCCCAGCACGGACAGATAGATGCACAGCCGGATCGTGCTGCCCAGCAGGGGCAGGGTCACGTACCGCAGGACCTGCCTCCGGTTGCAGCCGTCGATCAGGGCCGCCTCCTCCAGTTCGGCAGGGATCTGCTGCAGCCCCGACATGAACAGGACCAGGTGGAAGCCGAAGTACTTCCAGGTAATCACCACAAAGATCGCATAGAGCACGGTCTGTGGGTCGCTCAGCCAGGCCTGCGGCTCCCAGCCGAAGTGCTTGGCCAGCCCGTTGATCAGGCCGGACTGCGGGTTGTAGATCGAACGCCACATCACGGCGGTGGCGACATCTGCCAGAACATAGGGCAGGAAGTAGACGGTCCGGAAAAAGGTCTTGCCGGGCATGGACCTCCCTGTCATGAGGGCAAGCCCGAGGGCGAAGGGCAGCTGGATCAGCAGCGAGAGCCCCGCGATGATCAGGTTGTTGCTGATCGCCCTGTGGAAGATCGGGTCTGCGAAGATGCGGGCGTAGTTCTCCAGCCCGATCATATTGGTCAGGGGACCGAGTCCGTTCCATTTATAGAGGGAGTAGTGGGCGGCCTGGACGACGGGGAAGAGTACGAACAGGAGGTAGAGAATCACCGCCGGAGCCAGGAAGAAGAGAACGGTCACGGTCCGGCTCCAGTTGACGGGCGGTCGGACCGGGCCGGTCACGGCCCTCGACTCTGCGGAACGGGACAGCACTGTCTGCGGCATCTGCATCACCTGCTTGGGCTCTGCCCGAATGTTGTGCCAGCGAAGGAACGGCGCAGCAGCGGAGACATCCCGCATCTCTCCGCTGCTGCAGCCCTGTCCAGGTTCCGGGACTGCTACTTCAGGTCAGCCGCAGCCGCCTTCTCGATCTCCTGCGCAGCCTGCTCCGGGGTCATCTTGCCGGCGAACAGGTTCTGGACGTGGTCGTTCACCGCTGCGCCGGAGGCCGGCGGCAGGAACTGGTCATAGTACAGCTGGAGGTAGGGAGCCTTCGCCTTGGTCACAACCAGTTCCTTCATGACCGGGTCGGTCACATACTGCTCGGCGCCCTTGGTCACGGGGACGATGTTGTTCCCCTCCACCAGCGGCTTCAGGTTCTCCACCTTGGTCAGGAAGCGGAGGAAGTCAACCGCTTCGGGCGGGGCGTTCTTGCCGACGGCGATGCCGTCACCGCCGCCCAGGGCGTCGTTCGGGTCACCCTTGCCACCCGCCACCATGGGGAAGGGGAACCAGCCAAGCTTGTCGCCGAGCCCCTTCTTGTCCGGCGAGTTGTCACGCATGGAGTAGAGCGCCCAGTGGCCCATCAGCTCCATGGCCGCCTTCTCGGTGGCCACCAGGGTGGACTCCTCGGCGAAGGTGGCGCCCAGGAAGCCATCCTGGAAGGGCTTCAGAGCGATCAACTCCTGCAGCTTCTTGCCGGCCTCCACAAAGGCCGGATCAGAGAACTTGCCGCCGCTGCGGGTATAGGCCTTCACGAAGGCGTCCTTCCCGCCGATGCGCAGGGCCAGGTACTCCCAGTAGAAGGCGCCCGGCCACTTCTCACCCTCGCCCAGGGCGATGGGGGTGATGCCGGCGGCCTTCAGCTTCTGAACGGCGCTCAGGAACTCGTCCCAGGTCTTGGGCGGGGCCTGAATGCCGGCCTTGGCAAAGAGCGCCTTGTTGTACCAGAAGCCGACCATGCCGACGTTGACCGGCACGCCGTAGTACTTGCCGTCGGAGGTCATCATGTCAGCGTTGGCCAGGGTGGCGAGCCAGCCGTCCTTGTTGAGGTCGGCGGTGATATCCTTGAGCAGGCCGGCCTTGGCATACTCCCGCAGGCCGCCGCCGCCCCAGCTGTTGAACAGGTCGGGCGGGCTGCCAGACTGCATGGCCGTGGCGATCTTCTGCTTGAACGCCTCGTTCTCCAGCACGCTGATCTCAATGGTCACATGGGGATTCGCCTTGGTGTAGGCGTCTGCAATCGCCTGCCACTTGGCCTCGGGCTCACCGGTCCAGAGATGCCACCAGGTGATCGTCACCTTCTTCGGAGCAGGGGCGGGCTGGCTGGCCGCCGGTTCCTCCTTCTTCTCTGCAGGCTTGCTGCCGCCGCAACCTGCGAGGAGGCTGAGAATCATGGTTAGTGCGAGCAGGGTCGTAACAAATCGCCGGTTCCGCTTGAACATATGGACTGCACCCCCGTCTGTTTTGCATCTGGCAATGTCGCATCGGCTTCGGGTCGGTGGCACTGACCAGGGTCGCTGCGGGTTGCGGATCGGATCTCTATGTAAGGCCTGAGTGAGCCTGCGGATTACCCCTTGGAATACCGCTCAATTATGCGGCGCTCGTAGGACTCGTCGAGCCCCATCGCCTTGAAGACAGCGGTGTAAGCGCCCACGGCGTCCGCACGCTCATGGGCCGCCGCCAGGTCGGCATCGCTGATCCGCGCGGCGATATCGCTGATGAACTCCCAGTGCAGCACGCTCCGCCGGACGGCGGCCACCGGATCCTCGGTGTACGGGAAGAGGTCAAAGCCGAGCCACTCGCCATTTGCCCCGTAGTTGACCTGCTGGAGCACCCGGGCCAGCTCCACGGTCTGGAGGAAGTAGGTGGCGCCGACCATGTTGTCGTCGTCGAAGCTGCCCCAGCCGGAGTTGCCGTGCTGGTGGCCCAGCAGGTTCTCCCGGGCCAGCAGTGCGGCGTACTCAGCCAACGGCTCGCCGTTCATGATCAGGTGCTGCCAGTCCATGTTGACCTTCAGGTTGCGGGCGTCGGTGCCCATTTCTGCGATCTTCTTGCAGATGTACATGGCCGACGAGACGTTCCGCATGAGGATCTGCATGGCGGGCTCGCTGTTCTTGTGCTCCAGCAGGTAGATCACGTTCTTGGAATTGGCGTGCTCTACCGTCTCCTGAATGCCCTCGAAGAACCAGCCGTACGTGGCGGCGTAGTCCCGCTGGAACGGGTAGTTGTAGCCCTCATTCCCCGGCCAGTAGATGAACCGAGCGCCAACCTCGGCGGCCAAGTCGATCGCCCGCTTCATATGGGCCACCGCCTCACGCCGCTTCACCGGGTCGGGGTTGATCAGTGAGCCCAGCTGGTAGCGGGGGTTCGGCACCAGGCCGTAGCACACAGCGGCCACCGCGTACTCCTTGCCCAGCACCTGCTGAATCGACGCCAGGTTCTGCTCATCAATCTCGGTCTCGTAGTGGAACTCGTACCCCTTCATGAGAGGCCCCAGCCCGTCCACCGCGATCTTCAGCCGCTCCACCGTATCCAGGGAGCCCGCCTCAGGGTGGTAGCCACCGGGCATGAACCGGGTCGGGGTAATGCCAAAGGCCCAGATTCCCACGCTAGTCTTCCATGGAAACGCCACGTCAGGACACCCTCTCTTCTTACTCACTTCGCAGGACTTTGTACTTGGGTCTTCCGGGACTTTGTTTGACTGTCAATCAAACAATCTCATGAACAGAATACAATGGATCTCCGGAAACTCCTTCAACCCGTTGTACGTTTTTTTTGTGGTGCTTTGGTACTACTGCCCGAGGTCACCGCGACTGACCGAGCCAGAGCACCGCTGTCACCATGCGGGGGTAGAGCCGGCTGCCCCGGTCGGCGCCGGTGTTGCTCCAGATCTGGTCGGTGGCAGCCTGCAGGGCGCAGCCCTCCCGCTGCCAGGAGGCGTGGACCCGGTCCCACTCCTCGGCGGCTGCGCCGAACGCGAAGCCCAGGACCTGCTCGGCGACAAACTGGGAGAGGGCAATCTTGCTCATCCAGGTGTTCTCGCTGGTCGAGGAGAGCTTCCACCCGCCAGAGGTCGGGTCGATGCAGACCCCGGGCCGGAGCACGGTGATCAGGTGGGTGCGGAGCGCCCGGATCAGGGCGCCGTAGCGCCCATCCGGGCTGACAGCGTCGTCATCGCCCAACAGGTACGGGTAGATCAGCCCTTCGATGGCGGGGATGATCCGGGAGGTGTTGCCGTCCTCGAAGACGGCGGGGATATAGCCCTCGGCGGCGATGAACTTCGATACCACCGTAGCGGCCGCCCGGTCGGCCTGTTTCCGTGCCCGGCCCGCCTCCTCCTCCAGCCCCAGACGCCGGAACACGTGGTCCAGGCAGATGTACGCCGCCCAGCCCTTTACGGCCAGGTACAGGTTATTGCGGCTCTGGCCCAGGCTGGCGTCCAGGCTATCGTAGGTGGTAATCTCACTACCCGTGCCGCACCGGTCGCTGTCTGCATCCATGACCCCATCGCCGTCGCGATCCCGGGCCTCCAGGCTGGCCAGGCAGTCCCGGAAGACGGGCGCCGACCGCTTCAACCAGGGTTCATCGCCCGTCCGGAGGGCGTACAGCGCCCCGCAGAGCACCCAGTTGTCCAGCTGCTCGTGGGTCATATAGCTGAAGCAGCCATCGATGTCGGGCATCTCGTAAGAGGAGTAGCGGGCGGGAGAGAAGGCGTTGGCCACGCCCATATCGTGGGTGAAGGAGAGGCCTCCGGGATAGTGGCGGCCGCTTCGGTCCTTCACCCCGTCGGTGTAGGAGTAGCGGGAGACGAAGAGGTCCAGGGCGTTTCGGATCGTCCAGGGGTGGTAGCGCAGCTCCCAGAAGAGGTGATCGACGGTGAGGTCGAAGGTGTTCATCATCTGGTATTCGCCCTCGTTCACCACCCAGAGCGGGCGGTTGGACTCGTCGAGCATCAGCTGGGTGTTGGCCAGGTAGCTGTGGGTGAAGTGGGCCAGCATGAACTTGCGGTCTGCGTTGAGTGGAGCGCTCTCCAGCTCTCGGTCCCGCTCGGCTGCCAGTTCGCGGTAGCGCGCTTGGTGCGCCAGGGCGAAAGCCGCGACCTCCTCCACGCTGCGGAAGAGCTCCGTGTAGGCGAAGCGGGTGTCGATACCGGTGGTAATGGTGCCCTCCTGATAGGTAGCCAGCGCCACGGTGTATGTACGGACCGCCCCGGCGGGCACGGTGAAGACGAGGCCGCCCTGGGTGCCGAGCCGGTTCACCCTGGGCTCGCCCTTCAGGGCCGGCCCCATAATCTCCCAGTCCAGCACCTCGCGCACCTCGGGCGAGGGGAGGCAGGCAATCGCCGCGGCCCGGCCGATCGCTGCGCCCGCCAGCCCAGCGCCGCTGGCGTCGGAAAGGACCCGCCGCATCCCGTCGAGTGCGAACAGCACCCGGGCAGGGACTGCGGCGCGGCTGTTGTCGAGGCGGATCTCCGCCAGGATCGCCGGGGCCAGCAGAAAGCGCTGCTCGTCGGGGCTGAGGGACTCAAGCTCCGGCACCGGCCCGAAGGGCGTCAGGAGCCGGAAGGTCAGGTCACCCGCCGTCCAGGCGTCGCCCGCCCAGGTCATGGTGCGGGTGATCTCATCGGGGCGGAAGGGCTGGAGGTCATCGCTGGTCCCCTGCTGCTCCTCAGCGCCTGGCAGCACGAAGGCTTCGGCTCCCTTCCCCTGACCAGAGCCGCGGTAGAAGGGCAGGAGCCGCCCGGGCTCGCCCGGTCTGGCATAGCCAATATAGATGTTCCGGTCGGGCGGATGCACGTCGCTCAAAGCGAAACCGCCGCCCCGTCCATAGTAGCCCAGGCAGAAGGTCGCATAGGAGCCCCACGCGCTGTGGTGCGCATAAAACGAGTTGGACTGCATGATTCCCAACCATCCTTCCTGCTTGTCAGGCAAAACTTTGTTTGAGTGGTAGCCAAACAAACCTAGGTTGTCGTATTATGAGGTTATCTCCGTTTTTCCTGCCGCCTTTTGAAAAAAAGCATCGATGGCCCCTGGTCCATTGCGGTACAATCCCATTAGTTGGGTTGAACATTTCGATTTACCCGAACAGGACGGTGACCACCTGCATGCTCCAGACCGGCGATTCCACGATGGTCAAGCAGCTGAACAAATCGATCATCCTCAACTGTATCCGGCGCTCCTCCCCCATCTCGCGGGCCAGTCTCTCCCGGGTGACGGGGCTGAACAAGTCGACCGTCTCGGTCCTGACCGCGGAACTGCAGGCGGAGCAGCAGATCATCGAATTGGGAGCGGGCCACTCCACGGGCGGACGCCGTCCGCAACTGCTCAGCTTTAACGGACAGGTAGGCCTCACCCTCGGCATCGAGGTAGGGGTTACCTTTATTCGCGGGGTGCTGTGCGACCTGATGGGCCGGGTGCTGGTCTCCCACGAGGTCCCCATGCCCGCCGGTCAGTCGGTGGACAGCACCCTCTCCTCCCTGCTCGACCTGGCACACCACCTGGTGGCTCAGGCGCCCCGGACGCCCATGGGCATTCTGGGCGTGGGCGTCGGCGTGCCCGGTGTGGTGAACACGGCCCAGGGCACGGTCTTGCTGGCGCCCAACCTGGGCTGGCGGGACCTGCAGCTCCGGACGCTCCTGGAGCAGAGCCTGGGGCTGCCGGTCTACCTGGAGAACGAGGCGAACGCAGCCGCCCTGGGCGAGAAGTGGTTTGGCGTGGGCGCCGAGGTGCCCAACCTGATCTACCTCAGCCTGGGCATGGGCATCGGCACCGGGGTGATCGTGAACGGGCAGCTCTTCCGGGGCAGCCACGGCCTGGCGGGCGAGGCGGGCCACCAGGTGGTCGAGGCCGGTGGAGCAGCCTGCAACTGCGGCAACCGTGGCTGCTGGGAGCTCTACGCCTCAGAGGGGGCCCTGCGCCGCCGGCTCCGGGACCTGAACCTCGACACCGACTCGGTCCACCAGCTGGCCGAGAGCGGTGACGCCCGGGTGATCTCTGCGGTGAGCGCTGTGGGCGAGTACCTGGGGATCGGCCTGGTCAGCCTCCTCAACATCTTCGACCCGGAGCTGGTGGTGGTGGGAGGCCCCCTGGCCCGCTTCGGCAAGTGGCTGATCAACCCGGCGGAACGGGTGCTGGGCGAGCGCCTCATGCTCCGGAGCGCCCGTCGCTACCGCATCGCGGTCAGCAGCCTGGGCGAGAACTCCTGCGCCCTGGGCGCCGCCTCGATCCTCGTGGAAGCTCACTTCAGCACCACCGGCGCCTGAGCAAGGAGTGGATGAACCATGCAGACGATTCTCATTGGTCTCGATCTGGGCACCAGCGGTGTGCGCGTCCTGGCGGTGGACGAGCGCGGCGAGGTTGTGGCGCAGGCGGCACGGGAGTACCCGCTGGCCATCCCCCGGCCCGGCTGGACGGAGCAGGAGCCCGCAGACTGGTGGAGCGGAACGGCGGAAGCGCTTCGCAGCGTGACCGACCAGCTGGGGGAGCGAACCCGGAAGATCGCCGCCGTCGGCCTGACCGGCCAGATGCACGGCTCGGTCTTTCTGGACGGGCGGGGTGATGTGGTCCGGCCTGCCCTGCTCTGGAACGACCAGCGCACGGTCGCGGAGTGCGAGGAGATGCACCGGCGTGTGGGCGCCGAACGCCTGATGGCGATCACGGGGAATCCGGCCCTGCCGGGCTTTACGGCGCCCAAGATCCTCTGGCTGCGCAACCACGAGCCGGAGCACTTCGCCCGGACGGCGCGGGTGCTGCTGCCAAAGGACTACATTCGCTACCGGCTCACCGGGGCTGTTGCGACCGACATGGCGGACGGGTCGGGCATGGTCCTCCTGGACCTGGTCCACCGCCGCTGGTCTGCCGAGGTGCTGGACGCCCTAGACCTGCCCGCCTCGCTCCTGCCCGACCTGTTCGAGGGCACCGAGGTGACCGGACGGGTCACCTCGGCCGGTGCCGCTGCCACGGGGCTGCCCGAGGGAACGCCGGTCGTGGCGGGCGGCGGCGATCAGGCGGCGGGGGCTGTGGGGCTCGGGCTGGTCCGGGAGGGGCGCGTCTCCTGCTCGATCGGCACATCGGGCGTCGTCTTTGCAGCCTGCGACAGGCCCCTGGTCCATCCGGAGGGGAGGCTTCACGCCTTCTGCCACGCCGTACCGGGGCGCTGGCACGTCATGGGCGTTATGCTGAGCGCTGCGGGCTCGTTCCGCTGGCTGCGGGAGAACCTCTTCCCCGGCCGCTCCTACGACGATCTGACAGCCATGGCTGCCGGTGTCGCCCCGGGAGCGGAGGGGCTGCTCTTCCTGCCCTACCTGACCGGGGAGCGCACCCCTCACATGGACCCGTACGCCCGGGGCGCCTTTATCGGGCTGGGGCTCCACCACTCCCCCGCCCACCTGGTGCGCGCCGTGCTCGAGGGGATCACCCTGGGCCTGGCCGACTCCCTGGACCTGGTCCGCGGGCTCGGGGTCGGCGTGCCGGAGGTCCGCCTCACAGGCGGCGGCGCCCGGTCTGCCCTGTGGCGCTCCATGCTGGCCGCCGCCTTCGGCGCCCCGGTGGCGCAGATGGCTGTGGACGAGGGGCCTGCCTTCGGCGCCGCTGTGCTGGCGGCGGTGGGCGCCGGCCTCTACGCAGACTGCGATGCCGCCAGCGATGCGATGGTCCGGGTCAGCGGGCAGGTGACGGAGCCGGACCCGGCGCTGGCGGAGCGATACGGACGGCTCCACGGTCTGTACCGGCAGGCCTACCTGCAGGCGAAGCCCCTGTTCCCGCAGCTGTCATCGCAGGTGTAGGCCTGGTCCCCCTTCCACGCACGCAACCATGGGCGTATGCGCTCTCATGCCATGCGCTCCCATTCCGACTGAACACGTGAAAAAACCCGAGGGGCGTGATGCACCTCGGGTTCGCTCTGTACGGATCACTCCTCTTCGGGAGGGGGCCCGTCGGGCAGGGCCGGCGGCGTCGAGAAAGCGGTCTGCTGGTCGGCGCCGGAGCCGATCAGCGCCCGCTCCACCGGGAAGCCCTGGATCTGACCGGCGGGGACCCAGTTGACGTTGTTGACCACGGTCTGCGCCGGCCCCTCCATCTGCTGGTAGACGCGGTCCAGCGGGGTCAGCGCCCGGGTCATCATCCGGACGCCCTCCAGTTCCTGTGCAGACGGCTCTTGCAGGAACTGGTTCAGGGCGCTGGTCGCCCCCTGATAGCTGTGCTGAATCAGATTGACCTGGTCGATAATCCCGCCCATCACCTCGGGCGTCGCCCGACCGGAGAGGGCGTAGCGCAGGAGTCCGCTCAGGGCGGTGGTACCGTACAGACCGGTCATCATCTGGCCGGTCAGCTGCTGAAAGGCAGGGGCCGCTGAGGCCTGGCGCGCTGCCAGCCAGTGCGCCGCATAGGCGGTCTGAAGCTCGGGCTGGGCGGCCTGGAGCAGGCCCTGCATCCGGGACATGGAGCCTGCCACGTCGGCGGGCAGGCGCATCGGGGTCCCCGCGGGCATCGGCATCATCATCAGGTAACGCACCTCCAGGTGACGGTAAACGCTCCTCTGTCAGCTTATGTTGATCTGCTGTCGTTGGTTTGCGGTCGCCTGGCGCAAAACGGTAGCAGAGGCTGATCCCCTTGTAGCCGAGACTGATCCCCTTGCAGCCGAGACCGATCTCCTTGCAGCTGAGATCGATCCCCTTGCAGCCGAGACCGATCCCCTTGTAGCCGAGACCGATCCCCTTGCGGCCGAGACCGATCCCCTTGCAGCCGAGACCGATCCCCTTGCAGCCGAGACCGATCCCCTTGCAGCCGAGACCGATCCCCTTGCAGCCGAGACCGATCCCCTTGTAGCCAGACGTCGCAGAAAGAATCCTTGATGTGACCGCGCAAAGGGCGCCATCCACCACATGGATGACGCCCCTTCAACTCACTTCTTGGTATCAATGGAGTTGGCCAGAAGCTCGAAGACCAGCTCCTTCTGCGCCGGGTCGTTGGTCTTGATCACCACATGGAACCGGTGCGGGCCGCCCATTCCCGGGCCCATCAGGTAGGGGAACTTCAGCACGGTCGACTCGCCGGGCCGCAACACCGTAGCACCTACGGTGACAGGGGGCGGTCAGCAGCCCTCCAGCAGCTTTACCAGGGGCTCCTCCAACTTCAGGTTGCCTGTCCCCTCGTTGCGGATGACGAACTCGTGAACCAGACGATCTCTGGAATTGAGCGAGGTGGGCACGTTGCCGAAATCGTGGCGGGTCTGTGGGACCACCGCCCTGGGCGTGCCACCGATAGCGGAACAGCCGGCCAGCAGGAGCGCCAGCAGTGCGAGGAGCGGGAGCAGCCTCCGTCTCACCCGTTGATCCCCTTCCCTTTGGTGCAGATGGCGCCATTATAGAGGAGAGCGGGGCGAGCGGACAAGCGGGCCGGCGCCCGATCTCATGGTCTATACGGGTATGGTCCGGTCGCTCAGGGCACAATGCGCCAGAACTTGCCGGTGGTGTCCCGGAGCAGGGCGCCGCCGTCGGGGGCGGGCATCACCACAGGGGCTTTGCCGGCGGAACGGGGCGGAACCAACCGGGTGTTGACGCCGGTCTCCAGGTCGAACCTGAAGAGCGACTCCTGGCGCTCCGCTTCGGTCGCACCCTCGCTGAGGGTAATGATAAAGCGATAGGGTCCAGAGCGGCCGAGAACGGCGGCCTGAATCGGGCGCCCCTCGCCGCCGAAGTACCGGGAGAGCAGCGGAACCCGCTGGGCCACCTTCCCGTCCCGAATCCGCACCGCCTCGACCCGGGCCTCCTGACCGGCGCCGGCCAGCATCAGCCAGACCGAGCCATCCTCCCCGGTGGAGAGATGGCGCACCTGCTGCTGACCGCTCAGGCCGGTGGGGATCTTCTCCACGATGCCGTCGGGCGAGACCTTGTGCAGCGGTCCCAGGCCCACCGCCCAGAGGTTGCCCTGCCAGTCGATCTCGGCGAGGAGCAGCCGCTCCCCGACGGGAATGGTGGTCACCTTGCCGGCCGCATCGGCGATCAGCAGGTCGTTCCCCTTGCTGAACCAGAGCCGCCCACCGGCATCCACCGCCAGCAGCGCCACCCCGTCGGCGTAGCGGCCGACCTCGGCCAGGGCGCCCTTGTGCAGGCGACCCACGCGGTAGGAGTCCTTGGAGTCGACCTCCTCCACCAGCAGGAGCCAGGCCGCCTGGCCGGGGGAGGGCATGAGGTTGAAGCCCCGCACATCGGTGGGAACGGTATAGGCGTGGGTGCCATCCGAGAAGCTGGGGCGGCGCTCGCCCTCCGCGGTCACGGTCCAGGTTGGCTCACCCTCAGCGGGGTGGCGGACCAGATTGGGGGCGCCCTGGGTCTCGGAGGGGGCGAGGTTCATGGTGACCCGCTCCAGGATGCGCTGCACAATCACCAGCGCCTCCGCCCGGGTCGCCGTGCGCTCAAGGCCCAGGCTGCCGTCCTCGTAGCCGGTCAGCAAGCCATCGGCCACCGCAACGGCCGCCCAGTTCTGGAGCCACTCAGGATACCCCGCCGCATCGGGCGTGGTCAGCCCGGTCTTGCCCACCAGCGGCTCCTTGCCCACTGCTCGCACCGCCGCCAGCACAATCTCCCGGCGCGGGATCTTGCCGTCAGGCTGGAAGCTTGTCCCGTAATCTGTGGGGAGCAGCAGGCCGCCGCTCACCGCTGCCTGAATCTGGCCCTGCTGCATCGCCCAGTGGCTTGCCTCTGCGAAGGGCGCCTGCAGCGAGGGCTGCGGCTTCAGCTTCAGCGCCCCGGCCAGCAGCTTGAAGAACTCGGCGCGGGTAATCGGCTGGTCGGGCCGGAAGGTGGAATCGGGGAAGCCATGAATATAGCCATCGGCCACGCCCGCCTGGATCTGAGTCCGGGCCCAATGGCGGGCAATGTCGGTCAACTGCGCGGCCTCGGCCGGCGCCGGCAGAGCAGCGCTCAGCATGGTGGCAGCCAGCATCGATGCAAGAACACGGGGTACGATTCGTCCTCCTAGCCGCACACTTCATCCTCCTATCCTGGATCAACGCCGTCTGCTCTATTGACGACGCAGATGATCTGTACGTTCAAGTATCTTGAACGTTGGTAGAAGTTGTGCCGAGTTGGTCGCCAGGGACTGCAGGTTATGGGAGTAATACATTTTTACCGCAGATTACGCTGATTTTTGTGATTACGCAGATTACCGGGACAAGGGCTGCCGTATGTTCCTGAGAAGGTGGGGTTCGCAACTCAGCCCGCATTCGAAGGAAGGCGACACACCTCTTCATATTTCTAAAAATCTGCGTAATCTGCGTAATCTGCGGTAAGAGCAGTCTTCACCACAGGCAAAAGCAGTGCTCCTTGACGCGAGCACTGCCCTCTTATTTACCCCAACCGCTCATCGAGGAACTCGGCCAGGCTCAGCACGCGCACCCGGCCCTCCAGTCCGGCCCGGCGGACGCCCTGGCAGAGTTGCAGGTGGCAGCCGGGGTTGGCGCTTACCACTACGGCTGCCTCTGTTGCAGCCACGTGCTCCATCTTCTCGGCCAGCACCGCACCGGCCATCTCCGGCTGGAGCAGGTTGTAGATGCCGGCGCTGCCGCAGCACTGGTCTGCCCCCTCCAACTCGACGTACTCGACCCCGGGCAGCGCCCGCAGGAGCGTCCTGGGCTGGACTCGCACCCGCTGGCCGTGGGCCAGGTGGCAGGAGTCCTGGTAGGTGACCCGCACTCGCTCGCCGCCGGTGCGGCTTCGCTCGCCCAGGCGCTGGGGAAGGGCGGTTTGGACCAGCCACTCCGACAGGTCGTACACCCGGGCGGCGAACCGACTTGCCCGCTCCGCCCAGGCCGGGTCATCGGCCAGCAGGTCACCGTACTGCTTTAGCTGGGCGCCGCAGCCGCCAGCGTGGTTGACGATGGGCAGGTCGCCGGCCGCCTCAAAGGCGGCGATGTTCTGCCTGGCCAGCGCCCTTGCCGCCTCCCGGTCGCCCTGGTGGAGGTGCAGCGCCCCGCAGCAGGTTTGCCCGGCGGGCACTCCAGCGGGTGAGCCGGCCCGCTCCAGCACGCGGAGCGCCGCCTGGTTCTGCTGCGGCAGCATCCCCTCCTGCACGCAGCCGTGAAAGAAGAGGGCGGCGGGCTGCCCCGACCCGTCCCCGGTCTGGGCGCCAGCGGGCCCCACGGGCGGGAGCGCCCCGGCAAGCTCGGCCATGGCCGCCGGGAGCCAACGCAGAATGCCCACCCGTTGGGCGAGGGCCGCCAGTCGCCCCAGTAGCCGCATCCGGCGGGGATAGGGCAGCAGGTGGATCAGCCCGAAGCGGACCAGCGGGGAGGGCGGGGCGACGGCGGCGGTGAGCAGGCGGGCCTCCTCAATCAAATGGCCGTAGCGCACCCCGCTGGGGCAGGCGGTTTCGCAGGCGCGGCAGCCTAAGCAGAGGTCCAGCGCCTTGGCGAATCCCTCATCTACCGGGAGATGCCCCTCGGCCACGGCCCGCATGAGGGCCAAGCGGCCCCGGGGCGAGGCGGTCTCCAGGCGGGTCTGCCGGTAGGTGGGGCAGCTCTCGACACAGAAACCGCAGTGAATGCACTGCTGGAGCGCCTCAAAGTCCAGCCCGGAGATGGCGGGCTGCTTCGGGGGCGGGGCGGGGACCGACCAGTCTTTACTGCTCATCGAGGCGCATCTTCCCGGGGTTGAGGATGTTCAGCGGGTCGAAGGCCCGCTTGATCCGGCGCATCAGCGCCAGCACATCGGCCCCTACCTCCATCTCCAGGTAGGGCGCCTTCAGGGTGCCGATCCCGTGCTCCCCGCTCAGGGTGCCGCCCAGCCCGACGGCGATGCGGGCGATCTCGGCCATCGCCTCCTCCACCTTCTCCATCTCCCCCTCCTCCCGCAGGTCGGTGACGATGTTCGGGTGCAGGTTGCCGTCACCGGCGTGGCCGAAGATGGCCATGGTCAGCCCGTACTTCTCCTTCAGGTAATGGAGGCGTCGAATCATCTCGGGGATCTGCGCCACCGGGACGGTGATATCCTCGCCGATCTTGGCCGGCTTCACCTGGGTGATGGCGGTGGAGATCGACTTGCGGGCTACCCACAGTTCGGCCCGCTCCGCCTCAGTTCGGGCCTGCCGCACCTGGGAGGCGCCGGTCTCCCGGCAGACCGCCTCGATGATCGCCGCCTGCCGCTCCACCGCTTCGGTGAAGCCGTCCACCTCAATAAGGAGCACAGCCTCTGCCTCCACCGGCAACCCCACGTGCAGGTAGTTCTCCACCACCTGCAGCGTCAGCTGGTCCATGAACTCCAACGTCGCCGGGGTGATCCCCCGCTTCACGATCGCCGCCGTGGTCCGGGCGGCGTCATCGAGCTTCGGGAAGACCGCCAGCAGCGTCCGAACCGCCTCGGGCTGCGGAATCAGCCGCAGGGTGGCCCGGGTGACGATGCCCAGGGTGCCCTCGGAGCCGACGATCAGCCGGGTCAGGTCGAAGCCGGTCACGTTCTTCACCGTCTGGCCGCCCGTCTGGATCACCGTGCCATCGGGCAGGACTACCTCCAGCCCGAGCACGTAGTCGCGGGTGACCCCGTACTTGAAGCAGCGGGGGCCGCCGGCGTTCTCGGCGATGTTCCCGCCAATGGTGGAGACGCGGCCCGATGCCGGGTCGGGCGGGTAGAAGAGCCCCCGCTTCTCCACCTCGGCCTGCAGCCGGCCCGTCACCACCCCGGGCTCCACCACCGCCAGCAGGTTGGCCTCGTCGATGGTGAGAATCCGGTTCATGCGGGTCAGCGCCAGGGCGATGCCGCCCCTGGGCAGCGAGCCGCCGGAGAGCCCGGTGCCGGCGCCACGGGGCGTCACGGGAATCCGCCGCTCTGATGCCAGCCGCATGATCGCCGCCACCTGCTCGGTGGATGCGGGCAAGACCACCGCCTCGGGCCTCCCGGCATGGAAGGTGGCATCGTACGAGTAGCAGAGGAGCGCCTGCGGCGAGGTGTGCACATATGCTGGCCCCACGATCTCCTGAAGCCGGGCGATGACGGTCGGGTCCATCTGGGTACCCCCTCTCTTCCGCTCTGCTTCGGCGAGAGGGGCTTCGACTCCTCTACGATGCGCTCTCCGACCGGGGAAGGTTGGGGCGGAGCAGGGAGACCAGCCAGATCAGCGGCGGCAGCCCCAGCGCCACCGGCAGGGAGAGGACCGGCCAGACCTGGTGCATGATCACATCGGTCAACTCCCGGTCGATGGTGATCTGGTAGTGAATCGGGAGGATGATCAGGACGCAGATGGTCATGAACCATCCCCGCGAGACACGGAAGGGCAGCGCCGCCCCCAGCATCTCAGTAGCGGTGTAGAGGCAGACAATCGACTGGGTGAGCACCCCCCAGGCGAAGAAGACCATCATGACCATCTCATAGCGGTGCAGATAGACGCTCAGCTCAGCTGCCCGGGCCAGCTGCATGCAGGCGATCAGGTACTGGGCCGTCACCTCCGGTCCCAGAACGGCGATCTCGAAGATGGGCCAGACCAGCACGATCAGCGCCCCGCCCAGCAGCCCCCACAAGGCGATCCGCAGCCAGCGGTGGGGCTGCCCGGCCAGCGGAAAGATGACCAGTGCCCCGGCGGTGACCATGGCGGTATCTGTCAGAGCGATGGTGCTGCCCCACAGCACCGGCCCCACCCCGTGATCAAAGAAGGGGCGAAGCCTTTCTCCCTCAAAGTGATCGATGGTGCCGGCCACCATTAAGATGCCGATGGCGGCACTCATAAGGAACCCGGGGAAGGCCAGCCGGGCCGCCGTCTCCAGCCCCAGGTAGGCCCCGTAGAGGCAGAGGAGCGAGTAGGCGACCACAAAGACCAGCGTGGGGGTCTCGGTCATGAGGAAGTCGTTGACATGGAGTTCAATGGTGATCGCCGAGAAGATATAGGAGCCGAAGAAGAAGAGCGCCAGCAGGATCAGGCACAGCATCCCCAGCGGCCGCCCCAGCACCCGCGGGAAGTACTGGCGCGGCTGTTCAGTGGGAAAGCGCCGGGCCAGCCAGACCGAGGGCAGAATCAGCACAAAGGCGAGCAGGAAAGCGAAGGACATGGAGAGCCACGCATCGCTGGACACCATGCGGGTCAGCGCCCCCGCCGTGAAGCCGATCGACTTGCCGAAGGCAAGGCAGGCCAGGATCGCCACCAGCTGCCACTGCCCGATATGAACGCGGTGCAATCAGACTCCCCCTACTTCCCGCTACGGCTCCTGCGGTTGGAGCGGGCGGGTATAGATGCCCATCTTGCTCAGGCGCACACGAACTTGAATCTCCACCGGGCTCTCGGGAAAGATCTCCTCCCACCGATCCCCATGGGCCCGCCACCAGGCGGGGTGCTCCACGTGCACCCGCCGGCCAAAGCCGGCGCCATCCACCCCGATCTCCTCCTGCAGGTAGGCGACCGTCTGCTCGATATCGCCCCGGATCTTGGCGCTCATCTCCCGCTCCACCATCGCCTTCAGAGCCAGAGAGTCCATCTCCGGCGTCGTGCAGTCCTGCTCGGAAAGCCATCCCTCGGTCCGCACGGTGACCAGAAAGACGGGGCGGCCCTCCTGAAGAAAGGGGGTCACCCGGGAGACCGGGCTGCGAAGCTCCACCGCCATATTCCCGCCGCCCCCGGGGCAGGGCACGGTGATCACGGCGTTGCTCATCTCGCGCCGGAGCCAGAGCAGCCCCCGCCCCGTCTCCGACTCCACATAGCCGGCCAGGCGGGGACCATTGAAGATCGCCGCCCCCCTCAGCTCCACCTGTGGCTCCTCCTCGTTGACCAGCCGATCCTTCAGGCGGACCGCCGAGATGACGGTGTTCAACTCCCGGTTCATGAAGGAGTGGGACACCTCGCTGACATCGGTCCGTGGCGCCTCGCCGGGCAGGCTGGCATGGCGCAGAATCGCCGAGATGGAGTTGGCCGGCACCGTCTCCATGCCAGTCTGTGCGCTCACAATCTCTTGGGCCTCAGCCCCCCGTGCCACCACCACCCAGGTCCGCATCCGAAGCTCCTGGTTGCGGGTAAAGAAGTCGATCACCGGGGTGATCCCCTCCCGGGCCAGCGGCTCCCCAATCACGATCACGTTATTGTGGGCCCACATGATCCGCCGGGAGGTGAACTGCGCCAGGTTGCGAATGGCGGCAAAGATCGTGTCCCCGTCGGCCGAGGCGATATAGACCGCCTTGCGCCCAGAGGCGTCCCCCGACCCGGCGCCGCCCCGACCGCCCTTGCCCGCTCCGGGCCGCGCCACCTGCACCGTGACCAGGTAACGGCCCGGCGTTTCGGCCAGGTCGATCCCCACCGCCATCACCAGGGCCAGCTGGTTCATCTCCCGGAGATCCCAACAGCCGGTGAGCAGCAGGAGGAGCACCGCCAGTGCGGGCGCCTTCCGCCACCACCGCCTCACGGCGGGCCCTCCTGGCCGGCGTCGGGGCCCGGTGTCTGCCCCGACGGCATCCGCCGGGTCCGCCGGCCCATCCCCAGCTGGGGGCGCCTGGTCATCTGCCACCAGGGGACCCGGACCAGGGTGTCGCCCCACTCTGCGGGGGAGACCGGCGCCACCGGGCTCAGGTAGGGCTGCCCGAAGGAGCGCAGGCTGGACAGGTGCAGGACGATCACAGCCGTACCCGAGATGAAGCCGAAGACCCCCAGGGTGCCGGAGAGCAGCAGCAGGGGAAGGCGAATCAGCCGGATGGTGGTGGAGAGGGCGTAGACCGGCAGGGCGAAGCCGGTGATGCCGGTGGTTGCGATGACGATGACCGTGGCCGGGGCGATCAGCCCGGCCGCTACCGCCGCCTCCCCGATCACCAGCGCCCCCACGATGCTGACCGTCTGCCCCACCGGGCGGGGCAGGCGGAGCCCCGCCTCGTGCAGCACCTCGAACATGACGATCATCAGCAGGACCTCCAGCATGGTGGGAAAGGGGGTTCCCTCCCGTCCGGCCGCCACGTTGAGCGCCAGGGGGGTCGGGATCATCTCGTGATGAAAGGTCGTGAGAATCACGTAGAGCGAGGGCAGGGTCAGACCGAGGCCGAGGGCCAGCAGGCGAAGCAGGCGGAACGAGGAGCCGGCCCAGAAGGACTGGTAGTAGTCGCCCGGCGCCTGGAGCATCTGCCAGAGGGTGACCGGCACCACCAGGGCAAAGGGGGTTGTGTCCACCAGAATCGTGACCCGCCCCTCCAGCAGGTTGTCGGCGATCCGGTCAGGGCGCTCGGTGGAGAGGCTCATGGGGAAGGGCGAGAGCGGGCTGTCCCGAATCAACTCCTCGATGAAGCCGCTCCCCGCACCGGTGTCGATCTGAATCCGCTTCACACGCCGGCGAACCTCCTGCACCAGCGGTCGGGGGGCCACCCCTTCGATATAGAGCAGGGCCACGTCGGTCCGAGTCCGCTCACCTACCTTCAACGCCTCGATGCGCAGGCGGGGGTCACGGATCCGGCGGCGCAGGAGCGCCAGGTTGACCATGATGTTCTCGACCATGCCGTCGCGGGGGCCGCGCACCTCGGCCTCCGCCTCGGGCTCAGAGACCGCCCGCCCCGGGTCCCAGCGGGTGTCCAGCAGCAGTGCATGGCTGGAGCCGTCGACAAAGAGGGCGCTCTCCCCCGCCAGAACCGCCTCCACCGCCCGCTGCAACTCCCGGGTGGTGAGGCACTGGGGCAGCTGGACCACCGTCTCCTTCAACAGGAGCACCGGGTCGCCGGCCATCGGCGGCTGGAAGGGCGGGTAGGTGTAGCGGGTCACCCCCTCGAGGATCGATTCGACCTTCTCATCGGCTGCAAGGCCGATAATACAGACCAGGAGCCCCCGGCGCTGCCCCTGACCCAGCAGAAAGTCGCGGTAGACGATATCCATGCTCTTGCCCAGCGCCTGTTCCATCAGGCTGCGCATCTCGCTCAGATTCGGGCTTACCATCTCCTCCACCCACTACACCCCCCATCGAGAAGGATCTTACAAGGATGGTTCCCACCCGCAAGGACCCCTATGCTCAGGCCCAAGGCGCGAAGAAGCGGGGCAGACCACTCTGGCTGCCCCGCTCGGTGTGGGTCTCTCGTCAGGCCTGGGGCGGTATCCAGGCGTAAAAGTCCAAGCCGACGACCTCCCGGAAGCCCAACTTGGCGCAGATCGGCGCCGAGGTGGAACGCACCGCCTGGATCACCGCCGCCTGCTTGCCGTCGGCGCGGGCATCGGCCAGCCGCCGGGCCACGAGGCTGCTGTAGGTGCCCTTGCCGCGGTACTCCTTCAACGTGGCGGCCCCGCCCAGCAGCACCACGGGCTCGCCCGGAATGTAGGCCATGTAGCCGAAGGAGATGGGGTCCGGGCTCTCCTCCACCCGGGCGACGTAGTAGCGGAACCGAATCCCCTCGGCGTTCTGCATCATCAGGTTGATCTGCAGCGTCACGTCGTGGGGGAGGCCGTAGGCGGTGGCGAAGAGCTCGCTGTAGTCCAGCATCTCTGCGGGGGAGACCTCGTCTACTGTGACGGCCGGGTTCGCCGCGATGGGCTGGCTCAGATCGGTCAGCACCATGCCGGCCATCTCGTCGACCTTGGTCAGCCCCGCTGCCTCCAGCCGGGCGTTCAGGTCGACCGGCGTGCTGCGGGGCGTGGTGACCCAGCCAAAGGCCCGGTTCTCCCGGGCGAAGCGCTCCTTGACACGGGAGATCGTCGCATCAACATTCTCGGCGGAGAGCCGTGCCGCCCCAATCAGATTCAGCAGGGGATGCGAGAGCCGGGACTGCCTGCCCATGATGCCGGGGATGCGCAGATCGTGCATCTGGCCGGGAACCGTCTGACCATAGTGGATCGACTCTTCAACCGCCTGAAGGAGCGTCTCGCTATGCGACAAAATAAACACCCTTCCTAATATTTGTGACATTATAATTCGACAAGTCTAGCAACTTTCCTCTTGTGGTCGAAAAAGTTAATGAAGAGCCCCCAACCCGTAGCCGGGCTGGGGGCCTTCCCTTTACTGTTCGCTAGTCCCCGACGCCGCCTGCGCTCCGGTGGACCCGGACCAGACCGAGCAGGCCTGTTCCGAGCAGCAGACCGCCAATCATGCGGACCGTCTCCAAATCCGGGGCGTGGGACGGCCATAGCCCGGCGCCGGTCGAACCACCCATTGCCGTTGGCTGGAAGTAGCCTGCTGCATCGACCCCCTGTACAGGGTTCCCCAGAAGCAGGAGCATCCCGCACAAGGCGACTATGACCGAAATGGCGAGGTAGTTCCGCTGTGACACCGCATCTTATGCCTCCCTGAACCGCTTATGGGTAGCTTGTTCGACACGGCACACGCTCCCTCCTTTTTCTTCGGCAATCTTTTCGTAAATGATTTGCTTATGTCGGTGCTCTGCAGCATATTCAGACCACGATCCCGCCGTTGGGCGAAATCACCTGCCCGGTGAGAAACCCCGCCGACGGCCCCGCCAGGAACCGGACCACGGCCGCCACCTCGTCGGGGGTGCCCAGCCGTCCCACTGGCGTCCGGTCCAGCCAGGCGGCCAGGTCTTCTCCGGCCAGCCCGGCGTTCATGTCGGTGGCAATCGCCCCGGGGGCGACGGCGTTAACGGTGATGCCAAAGGGGCCGACCTCCTGGGCCAGCGCCCGGGTAAAGCCGTTCTGCCCCGCCTTTACGGTGGAGTAGGCCACCTCGCCCGCCGCCCCGGTAATGCCCCAGATGGAGGAGATTGTGATCACCCGGCCATACCGCTGCCCGATCATGTGGGGCAGTGCCGCCCGGGTGCAGACGTACATGCCCGTCAGGTGGACCGCCACCAACCCGTGCCAGTCGGCCAGCGAGGTGTCCAGCAAGAGCTTCTCCAGGGCGGTGCCGGCGTTGTTGACCAGCACGTCGATGCGGCCAAAGCGGTGGACCGTCGCCTCCACCGCCAGCTCGCAGC
>JBMONB010000250.1:0-9498 GCA_049325315.1 Bacillota bacterium
GCCCACACAGCCCTGGACGGTTCCCGGAATCGGGAATCCGGCGGCGGCCTGCTTGAACATGATGTCCTTGCGCAGCCGCCCGTTGACGATCACCTTGTCGAAGACGACATTGCAACTGTCGATGATGACAGTCTTGCGAATCTCCTTGATCTCCTCGACCTCTACGCCAAAGTTGATGGTCTGGCAAACCAGCTCCTGGACACTGCCAGCAGCGATGACTTGATCCATTTGAAACGACATGCCGCACCCTCCTGAGGCTGACTAGGTCTCATCCAGCGGGCAGCCCGCTAACAGCTTATGTTTACATAACGATCAGGGTGCTCCGTCTGCCCTACCTTATGCCGGTCGGCTGACGAACAGGAGAGCGGATTGATCTCCAGGAATTGACAACAGGCGTTCGCTGTGAGAGAATAGATTCCAAGAACTGGATGAATCTCTCAGCGGACGGGGGTTGGTCGCCACGTTTGTCCGGGTGCTGAGCTTTGCCCTGCAGGGAATCGACGCCGTGCCGGTGGCGGTGGAGGTAGACGTCAGCCCGGGGCTGCCGGGCTTTGAGGTGGTCGGCCTGCCCGATGCCGCCGTGCGGGAGGCGCGGGAGCGGGTCCGGGCGGCGGTGCGCAACGGCGGGTGGAACTTCCCCATGCAGCGCATCACCGTCAACCTGGCGCCGGCGCACACCCGGAAGGAGGGGGCCGGGTTCGACCTGGCCATCGCCCTGGGGGTGCTGGCCGCTGCCGGCTGCTTTCCGCCCGAGCGGCTCGACGGGCTGGCGGTGGCGGGGGAGCTGGCGCTGGACGGCTCCCTCCGCCCGGTGCGCGGCGGGCTGGCCATGGCGCTCACCTGCCGGGCCCGGGGCGACCTCACCCTGCTGCTGCCCCCTGCCAGCGCCCGGGAGGCAGCGGCGGTGGGCGACCAGGTGCTGGCGGCGGGCCACCTGAGTGAGATTGTCGCGCACCTGAACGGCGGGGAACCGCTCTCTTGCCCCGAGCCGTCCGGAACGGCGGAGCGGCCGGTCTCGCCTGAGACCGATCTGGCCCACGTGCGGGGCCAGTTGGTGGCCCGGCGGGCGCTGGAGGTGGCGGCGGCCGGCGGGCACAACATGCTCATGGTCGGGCCCCCCGGGGCGGGCAAGAGCCTGCTGGCCCGCTGCCTGCCTTCCATACTGCCGCCGCTCTCGGCGGAGGAGTCGCTGGAGGTGAGCCGCATCTACAGCGTTGCCGGAGCGCTGGATGGCGGCGGGCTCATGCTCCGGCGCCCCTACCGGGCGCCCCACCACTCCGCCTCCCGCTCCGCCCTGCTGGGCGGGGGCAACCCGCTGCGGCCCGGCGAGGTGACGCTGGCCCACCGGGGCGTGCTCTTCCTCGACGAGCTGCCCGAGTTCCGGCGCGATGTGCTGGAGGGGCTCCGGCAGCCGTTGGAAGATGGCGTGGTCCGGCTGGCCCGGGTCCACGGGCACCTGCTCTTCCCCACTCGGCCCATGCTGGTGGCGGCTGCCAACCCCTGCCCCTGTGGCTACCTGGGCGACAGCCTGCGCCCCTGCACCTGCCCGACCGCTTCGTTACATCTTTACAGAGCCCGCCTCTCAGGGCCGCTGCTGGACCGGTTTGACCTGCAGATCTTCCTGGCGCCGGTCACCTACGAAGCCTACCAGGCCACCGGGGAGGCGGAGGACTCCGCCACGGTCCGGGCCCGGGTAAACCGGGCGCGCCAGGTTCAGCTCCGGCGCCTGGCCGGCTCTGGGGCCACCTGCAATGCCGAGCTGAGCCCGGCCCAGCTGCGCCGGCACTGCCGCCTGCCGGCGGGCGGGGAGGCGCTGATGCGCAGCGCCGTTGAGAGGCTGGGCCTCTCGCTGCGCGGGCATGACCGGGTGTTGAAGATGGCCCGGACCATCGCCGATCTGGCCGGGCAGGATTCAATCGCCCTGAACCACCTGGCCGAGGCGCTCCAGTACCGCGGGCTCGAACAGCCGCTCTGCGTCTAGATCGGCCATCCCGCGCATGCTAACCATGCGGTCCGGGCGGCGATCCGCTGCCCGGCTGACACGAGAGGCGGGAGGGTTCGGTATGGCCAAGCGGAATGACTACCCGATTCATGAAGGCCCCATGGCGGACAGGCGGGGCACCGACTGGCGGGAGGATGCCGCCAAGCTTGAGGCGCTCAACCAGCGGCGCATCGAGAACCCGATGCAGTCATTTCCCAGCAACATGACCACCATCGACAAGGCGCACGCCTTTCGGGCGAAGTCCGATGAGGGGTCGGTCGATCAGACCGACACCGTCCTGGAAGGTGGAGACACGACACGGGTCGAAGAATAAGGGAAGGGGGAACGGGGGAGGCCGAGCAGAAGCCTCCCCTGTTCATCGCCGGATCGGAGGTGGCATGGCATGAACGAGGCTGACATCCGCCAACTGCTGCTCGCCACGGGTGAAGAGATCCTGAACGACGCTGGCCAGGTGGTGGGCTACGTCTCCCAGCCCGCCCGCTTCAGGCTGAACCGGTCCTATCTGGCCCGGGGCGGCTTTCTGGTGGTCGTCCGGGACGAGGAGACGGGCGAGTACGTCGGCACCGAGTTCGATGCCCTGCCGCACCCCAAGACCAGGGAGCCGTACCCAGCCGGACACTCCGAACAGGTTTGGCGCACCGCCGACCTGGAGCAGGCCATCCGTTGCGTCCGGGAAAGCCTCACGGGTGAGCCCCAGCCCTGATTGACCCGAGGAGGAAGCTGTCATGTCGCAGTCCAGCCCGCAGCCCCTGCCGAAGCCCGATCGGGTGATCGACCTGCACGGCGATGTCTGCCCGATCACCTTTGCCAAGACCAAGATCGCCCTGGAGGAGATGGAGATCGGCCAGGTCCTCCTGGTGCTGCTTGATTACGAGCCCGCACATCGCAATGTGCCCCGCAGCGCCGCCATGTATGGCGACGAGATCCTCTCGGTCCAGGCGACCGGCCCCTCCTCCTGGGAGGTGCTGCTTCGCAAGCGCGTGGAATAACGACGGGCCTGTCCCGCCAGGACAGGCCCGTCTCGTCTCACAGGGAGCTGAGAAAGGGAATCACCAGCTGGTGGAAGAGCTCGGGGTACTCCTCCTGCGGCACATGGCCGCAGTCGGGGAGGGTGACCAGCTGGCTGTGCGGCAGGAGCTCCGCCAGGCGCCGGCCGTGCTCCACCGGGACCCAGGGGTCGTTCTCGCCCCAGAGAATCAGCGCCCGGTGGGGGATCTCGCCCAGCCGGGAGGCCGCCCCGCCGAAGTCGATCTGCCGCAGCATCGCCACAAAGCTCCGGGCGGTGCCGGGAAGGGTGGCGGGAAGCCAGTAGCCGGCGATATCGGCCGCGGTGACCCCATCGGGTCGGTGGTGGGCCTCGCGCAGTGAGCGGGCGGCAAAGCGGCGGTTCAGCACCGCCAGCCGGACCGCCAGCGGGCCCAGACCGGGCAGCCCGAGAAGGTATCGCTCCAGCCAGTGACGCCGCCGCCGGACCAGGGCCGACGGGGCGACCAGGACCATCCCCTTCAGCCGGTCGGGGTGGCGGAGGGCGAAGCGCAGGACGATCTCTCCGCCCATGGAATGGCCCACCAGCGCCGCCCGGTCGATCTGCAGCGCATCGAGAAAGGCCGCCAGCAGGTCCGCCTGGTCATCCAGGCCGTACCGGCCCGGCGTGCCGCGCTGGGAGAGGCCGAAACCCCGCAGGTCCGGCGCCAGGGTGCGAAACTGGGTGGCCAGGGCCGGCAGGTTCTTGCGCCAGGTGAAGGACCAGGCGATAAAGCCATGCACCAGCAGGAGCGGCTCTCCCGCCCCTGCCTCCAGATAGTGAATCAGATCGCCGCCAAGCGGCCTGAACTGGCCGATCCAATCGACCAGATGCAGCCGTGCCGCATGCCGGCAGCGCCTCTCGAATTCCATCGTTTCGGCCCCCTTTTTCGTCAGGCTGTTTCGACAGGTGGCTGTGGGGTCCCTTTCCATGGAACTAGGTATCGGTTATAATGCGAAGTTGAAACGCCAAAGGGGGCCACGCAGTATGAAGGCACAACTGGACACCCCGGTCTCCCGTCGCCTGGTGGAGATGGCCGAGGACGCCCTGCCAAAGCTGATCGACGAGGTCATCGCCATCTGTCAGATTCCTGCCCCCACCTTCGAAGAGGGGCACCGGGGCGCCTATGTGCAGCAGCGCATGCTGGAGATTGGCCTCGCCGATGTGCATCGCGATGGGGTGGGCAACGTGATCGGGCGGCTGAAGGGAACCGGCGACGGACCGGTGGTCCTGGTGGCGGCCCATATCGATACCGTCTTTCCCATGAATACCGATGTGACCGTCCGGAGCGACGGAGAGATCCTCCGGGCGCCCGGCGTGGGCGATAACTCCGCCAGCGTGGCCACCATGCTCTTTGCCGCCAGGCTGCTGGTCGAGGCCGGTGTGGAGCTGCCCGGCGACGTCCTCTTCGTGGCCACCTGCGGCGAGGAGGGCCTGGGTAACCTGTACGGGATCCGGGCGGCGGTGGAGGCGCACCAGCATGAGATCGACTACGTGCTCCCGCTCGATGGCTCCCTGGGCGGACTCGTCCGGGAATCGGTGGGCAGCCGCCGCTTCAAGCTGACTGTCACCGCCGATGGCGGCCATTCGTGGGGCGCCTTCGGGGCGCCCAGCGCCATCCACAGCCTTGGGCGGATCATCGCGCAGATCAGCGAGATCCGAGTGCCCAGCCACCCCAAGACCACCTACAACGTTGGCACGATCTCGGGCGGCACCACGGTCAACACCATTGCCAGCCGGGCCGAAGCGGTGATTGACCTTCGCTCGCTGGACCGGGACGAGCTGTTTAAACTGGAGGAGCGGGTCCGGCGCATCACCGCTGCCGTGGCCCAGCAAAGTGGGGTCGTCGCGGAGCTTGAGCTGCTGGGGGACCGTCCCACCGGCTCGATCCCCGAGGATCACCCGCTCTGCCGGTTGGTCCGGGAGGTCCATCATTACCTGGGGATTCAGACCCGGTGCTATCCGTCGTCCACCGACGGAAACATTCCGCTCTCCATGGGGATTCCGGCGGTCACCGTCGGGGTGACGCTGGGGGGCAATGGGCACCGTCTTGATGAGTATATCCACACATCGCCGCTCGCCAAGGGGTTGGCGCAGGTTTTGCTCCTGCTCCTCGGCATCCAGCAACTGCCCATCCGAGCCCGGTAGTGCCCGGGCTCTCCGCTTAGGGGGGAGCGGTCGTGGAGGGAGCGTTGATCTGGCTGATCTACGGGCGTGCCAGAGGGGTGGGCCGGCAGCGGCTGGCCGCCCTCATGGAGCATGCGCCCGACGCCCACAGCGCCTGGAACCTGAGGCAGCCCGAACTGGCCGGGCTGCCTGGCTTCAATCCGGGCGTGGCCGAGGCGCTGGTTGCGATTCGCAAGGACCCGGACGCCCGCCGGGAGGCGGAGCGCGACCTGGAGCGGGCCAGGGCTGCCGGCCTGCGGTTGCTCTTGTACCATGAGCCACACTACCCGGCGAAGCTCCGGCAGATTCCTGACCCGCCGCCGGTGCTCTATCAGGCGGGGCCCTGGGAGCCCGATCAGCGGCCCGCCATCGCCATTGTGGGCACCCGCAAGCCCACCGCTTACGGCCTGGCCGTGGCGGAGCGGCTGGGGCGGGAGCTGAGCCAGCTGGGAGCGGATGTGATCAGCGGAATGGCCCGTGGTATCGACTCGGCCGCCCATCGCGGCGCTCTTTCGGAGGGCGGAACCTCCGTGGCAGTGCTTGGCGGCGGAGCCGATCTCTGTTATCCTCGTGAGGCGACTACTATTTACAGGGCGATGAAAGAGCGGGGCGGAATCCTGTCCGAGCAGCCCCCCGGCACCGAGCCCCGCCGGGAGAATTTCCCGGAGCGGAACCGGATCATCAGCGGCCTGTGCGACGGGGTGATCGTGGTGGAGGCGGGGGAGCGGTCCGGCACGCTGATCACCGTCACCCACGCCCTCAGCCAGGGGCGGGAGGTCTTCGCCGTGCCGGGGCCGATCACCAGCCCCATGTCGGTCGGGCCCCACCGGCTGATCCGGGAGGGCGCCTGCCTCGTGGAGAGTGGTCGCCAGGTGCTCGAGGAGCTGGGCTTCGTGGCGCCGGCGGAGGGACCGATCCATCGCTCCTTGCCGTCCCTTTCGCCCGAGGAGCAGCGTCTATTGGGATGGATGGGCCACACGCCCCGCCGTCCCGACGAGCTGGCCGAAGCCTGCGGGCTGCAGGCAGCCGAGGTCCAGGCGACGCTGACCATGTTGGAGATTCGCGGCGCCGTCCGGCGCCTGCCCGGTGGGGAGTACCTGCGGACCATCGCCGGGGGCGACTGAGCCGCAGGGCTCGCCGTTGGATAAGGATCCGTGAGAAGGAATAGTCTAAGGAACCACGGGACTGCACCGTGGCGGATCACACGGGGGTGTGGACTGTTTGCCCAAGAACCTGATCATCGTGGAGTCCCCGGCCAAGGCCAAGACCATCGAGAAATTTCTGGGCCGCAAGTATACCGTCAAGGCCTCCATGGGCCATGTGCGGGACCTGCCCAAGAGCCAGCTCGGGGTCGCGGTGGAGGACGGGTTCACGCCGAAGTACATCACCATTCGCGGCAAGGGCGACGTGCTGAAGGAGCTGCGGGATACCGCCAAGAAGGCGGAAAAGATCTTTCTGGCGACCGACCCTGACCGCGAGGGAGAGGCGATCTCGTGGCACCTGGCACAGGTGCTGAAGATCCCGGAAGACCAGCCGGTCCGGATCGAGTTCCATGAGATCACCAAAGATGCGATCCAGAAGGCGATCAAAAAGCCGCGCCCCATCGATCTGAACCGGGTCGAGGCGCAGCAGGCGCGCCGCATCCTGGACCGGCTCGTGGGCTACAAGCTGAGCCCGCTCCTCTGGCGGAAGGTGCGGCGGGGCCTCTCCGCCGGGCGCGTCCAGTCGGTGGCCGTGCGCCTGATCGTCGACCGCGAGGCGGAGATTCAGGCCTTCAAGCCCGAGGAATACTGGTCGCTCACCGCCCGCCTGTCGACCGAACCGGGCGCTGCCGCCTTTAACGCCAGGTACTACGGCACCACCGACTCCAAGGTGGAGCTGAAGAGCCGTGCCGATGTGGACGGAATCCTCAGCGCGGTGCTGGCGGGGCGCTCTGTCCCCGACCTGGCCGATCTGACCGGCGCCGGGCTGACCATGGAGGTCCAGTCGGTCAAGAAGCGGGAGAAGCGGCGCAACCCTGCCTTCCCGTTCACCACCTCCAGCCTCCAGCAGGAGGCCTCCCGCAAGCTGGGCTTCACGGTCCGCCGCACCATGGCGGTCGCCCAGCAGCTATACGAAGGTCTTGATTTGGGCGAGGGCGGTCACACCGGCCTGGTCACCTATATCCGCACCGACTCGACCCGTGTCGCCCAGGAGGCGGAGGAGTCGGCCGCGGCCTATATCCGGGAACAGTACGGCGAGGAGTACCTGCCCGGCGAGAAGCGGGAGGCGGAGAAGAAGGCCAACGAGCAGGGCGCCCACGAGGCGATTCGCCCCACCGAGGTCACCCTTACCCCCGACTCGATCAAGCAGTTCCTGAGCGCCGATCAGTACAAGCTCTACCGCCTGATCTGGGAGCGGTTCGTGGCCAGCCAGATGGCCCCCGCCATCCTGGACACCGTCAGCGTCGATATCGTCGCGGCGGGTCAGGTCTTCCGGGCCAGCGGCCAGACGATCAAGTTCCCGGGATTCATGAAGATCTACATTGAGGGCGAAGATGAGGAGAAGGTAGACAAGGAAGATGTCACCGACGGCCTCCTGCCGGAGCTGACCGAGGGGCAGCGCCTCCACGTCGCGGGCATCGACCCGAAGCAGCACTTCACCCAGCCGCCGCCCCGGTACTCGGAAGCGATGCTGGTCAAGGCGCTGGAGGAGCGCGGCATCGGGCGTCCATCCACCTACGCCCCGATTATCGAGACGATCCAGGCCCGCGGCTATGTGGAGAAGCGGGAGAAGCGCTTCGCTCCCACAGAGCTGGGCCAATTGGTCACCGATATCCTCAAGGAGTTCTTCCCCGACATCATCGACGTCGAGTTCACCGCCGAAATGGAGAAGGAACTCGACGAGGTGGAAGAGGGCGACATGGAGTGGAAGGAGATCCTCGCCGAGTTCTTCCAGCCCTTTGAGGCGACCCTCAAGGAGGCGGAGGAGAAGGTCGGCGGCTTCGAGCTGGAAGATGAGGTCTCCGATGTCCCCTGCGACAAGTGCGGTCAGATGATGGTGATCAAGTACGGCCGCTTCGGCAAGTTCCTGGCCTGCCCGGGCTTCCCGGAGTGCAAGTCGACCAAGCCGATCTTAGAGGAGACCGGGGTCACGTGCCCCACCTGCCATGAGGGCAAGATCGTGGAGCGCAAGTCGAAGAAGGGCGGACGCCGCTTCTACGGCTGCTCCCGCTACCCCGACTGCGACTTCGTCTCCTGGGAGAAGCCGGTCAACCGGCCCTGCCCCGAGTGCAACGCCCCCTACCTGGTAGAGAAGAAGCACAAGGAGCTCGGCCTCGCCCACATCTGCAAGACAGAGGGCTGCAACTACGCCGAGGCCGTCGAAGAAATGGAAGAGGTGCCATCGTAATGACTCAGCCCCATATCACCGTCATCGGCGCAGGCCTGGCGGGTTCGGAGGCGGCCTGGCAGGCCGCCTCTCGCGGCGTCAAGGTGACCCTGTACGAGATGCGGCCGGTCCGCCGGACCCCGGTCCACCAGACCGACCTGTTCGCGGAGTTGGTCTGCTCCAACTCGCTGCGGGGCGCCGGTCTGGAGAACGCCGTGGGCCTCCTCAAGGAGGAGATGCGCCGCCTGAACAGCGTCATCATCAACCAGGCGCTGGCCCACTTCGTGCCGGCTGGCGGTGCGCTGGCGGTGGCGCGGGAGGGGTTCTCCCAGGGCGTGACCGAGGCGGTGCAGGGCCACGAAAATATCACGGTGATTCGGGAAGAGGTGCCGAAGATCCCCGAGGAGGGGATTGTGGTGGTCGCCTCCGGCCCGCTTACCTCCGAGTCGCTGGCGGCCGATATCCTCCGGTTCACGGGGGAGAAGGCGCTCTCCTTTTACGATGCCGCGGCGCCAATCGTCAACGTTGAGACGGTCGACATGGAGAAGGTCTTCCGGGCGAGCCGGTACGGCAAGGGCGACGGGGATGATTATTTGAACTGCCCGATGAACAAGGAGGAGTACGAGGCCTTCTACGAGGCGCTCCTCGCGGCGGAGAAGGCGATTCCCCACAACCCGGAGGATGAGAAGGTCTGCTTCTTCGAGGGCTGCCTGCCGATCGAGGAGATGGCCCGCCGCGGCAGAGACGTCCTTCGCTATGGGCCTCTGAAGCCCGTAGGGCTCGACGACCCCCGCACCGGGCGGTGGCCCTATGCCGTGGTGCAGCTGAGGCAGGACAACGCCGCAGGGACGCTCTACAACATGGTCGGCTTTCAGACCAGCCTGAAGTGGGGCGAGCAGAAGCGGGTCTTCCGCATGATCCCCGGCCTCGAGAACGC
>JBMONB010000250.1:9598-28868 GCA_049325315.1 Bacillota bacterium
ATGCCGTGGTGCAGCTGAGGCAGGACAACGCCGCAGGGACGCTCTACAACATGGTCGGCTTTCAGACCAGCCTGAAGTGGGGCGAGCAGAAGCGGGTCTTCCGCATGATCCCCGGCCTCGAGAACGCCGAATTCGAGCGGCTCGGGGTAATCCACCGGAACACCTTCATGAAGTCCCCAAGGATTCTCCATCCCACGGCGGAGGCGAAGAGCCGCCCCGGCCTCTTCTTCGCCGGCCAGATGACCGGTGTGGAGGGGTATGTCGAGTCCGCCGCCGGTGGCCTGGTGGCGGGCATCAACGCCGCGAGGCTGGCCCTGGGCCAGGAGATGGTGGTCTTCCCCCGGGAGACCGCCATGGGCTCCCTGCTCTACTACATCACCCACGCCGACCCCGACCACTTCCAGCCCATGAACATCGCCTTCGGCCTGATGCCCGAGCTGGGCGGCCCGAAGATCAAGGACAAGCGCCTGCGCAAGCGCACGGTCTCCGAGCGGGCGCTGAAGACCCTGCAGGAGTGGGCCCCCGAGGCCCTGGGGGTCAACCTGCTCCCGCCGCTGGCGGAGGAGGACACCGTGAGCACCGAGGACTAACCCCGCAGGCAAAGCGCCACAAGGGGGGCCGTGTACGGCCTCCCTCGGCGCGTTGGTCGGTGGCAGAATGGGAGGATGTCACCGTATGAGACGTTCTTTCTTGCCACGGATTTCACGGATTAAACACGGATTTCACGGATTTGGTGACCCCTGCGGGTAATGAATTTATATATATTATAAAAAATAGGCCCACCGATGCGGGCTGGGTCTGCTCCACAGTGTTGTGCTTGCTCTACCCGACTTTCCAGCAGTTCCGTGTTAATCCGTGTAAAATCCGTGAAATCCGTGGCATTGTCCGGAAAGACCCCACCGCACAAGCCTCCTTCGCCCCCCGAAAATCTGTAACCAAATTGTCATCCGACAAGCAGAATCTGGGTTGAATGCGAATTATGACGTAGGAGGAAGAATGAGCGTAATATCGGGAGGAAAATGGGCCGAAGAAATTGACACCGGATTGAGGTATTTTCTGAATTGTGGTCTTGCCCGTGGGGGATACTCTGTGCTAGGATAGAGTCCGATTACACATACAGCCACACGGGAGGGACCCTACCCGTGTGGGGAGGAGATGTGCCCCATGTTCCACGGGACCACCATTGTGGCGGTGCGGCGCAGCGGTTTGGCCGCCATGGCTGGAGACGGCCAGGTCACAATGGGCCAAAATACGGTCATGAAGCACTCGGCACGCAAGGTCCGCCGCATCTACGGCGGAAAGGTGCTGGCCGGCTTTGCCGGCTCAGTGGCCGATGCCATGACCCTGTTTGACAAGTTTGAAGCGAAGCTGGAGGAGTACAGGGGGAACCTGCCCCGGGCCGCCGTGGAGGTCGCCAAGCTGTGGCGTACCGATCGGATGCTTCGCCAGTTGGAGGCGCTGCTTCTGGTTATGGACCGTGACCATCTGCTGCTGGTCTCCGGGAGCGGTGAGGTCATCGAGCCCGACGATGGCATCGCTGCCATCGGTTCCGGCGGGAACTACGCCCTGGCCGCAGCCAGATCCCTTGCCCGACACACCGACCTACCCGCCCGGGCTATCGCTGAAGAGGCGATGAAGATCGCAGCCGAGATCTGCGTCTTCACCAACGACCACCTCACGGTGGAGGAGGCCTGAGCGTTGAGTGAGTTCGATTTAACACCCCGCCAGATCGTGGCGGAGCTCGATAAGTTCATTGTGGGGCAGCACCAGGCCAAGCGGGCGGTCGCCATCGCCCTGCGCAACCGGTTCCGCCGCGCAAAGCTTCCCCCGCACCTGCGGGAGGAGGTCCTGCCCAAGAACATCCTCATGATCGGTCCCACTGGCGTCGGCAAGACCGAGATTGCCCGCCGGCTGGCGCGTTTGGTCCAGGCCCCCTTTGTCAAGGTGGAGGCGACCAAGTACACAGAAGTCGGATATGTAGGCCGAGATGTCGAATCGATGATTCGGGATCTTGTGGAAACGGCGATTCGTATGGTAAAGTCCGAAAGGATGCACGAGGTGGAGCCACGGGCCCGGATCGCCGCCGAGGAGCGGCTCCTGGACCTGCTGGCCCCCGCAGCCCGGCACCGACCGGCGATGCGCAACCCACTGGAGGCGTTGTTCGGCGGGGCCACCCCGTACGAGCAGCCCGAGCCCGACCCTTCCACCCGGGAGGCTGAAGCCCGGCGCCGCGATATGGAACGGCGGCTGGCGGCAGGCGAAATGGAGGAGACCCTGGTCGAGGTGGACCTGGAGGAGAGCGCAGCCCCGCCCATGATGGAACAGATGATGGGTCCGGGCATGGAACAGATGGGTGATCTCTTGGGGAGCCTGATGCCCAAACGGCGCCGTCGACGGAAGGTCACGGTGGCCGAGGCACGCCAACTGCTGACGCAGGAGGAGGCCTCCAAGCTGATTGATATGGACTCTGTGTCAGCGGAGGCGATTCATCGAGCAGAGATTTCGGGGATGGTCTTTATTGACGAGATCGACAAGGTAGCAGGACGTGAGGGAGCCCACGGCCCTGACGTCTCCCGTGAGGGGGTCCAGCGAGATCTGCTGCCTATAGTCGAGGGCTCTACTATCCAGACGAAGTATGGCCCTGTCCGAACCGATCACATCCTATTTATCGCAGCAGGTGCCTTCCACATTGCGAAGCCCTCCGATCTCATTCCCGAGCTGCAGGGACGGTTTCCGATCCGGGTAGAGTTGGAGAGCCTCACAGAACAGGACTTTGTGCGAATCCTCACCGAGCCCGAGAACGCCCTGACCAGGCAATATGCGGCGTTGCTGGCGGTCGATGGCGTTTCGATCCACTTCACCGACGATGGAATCCGGGAGATTGCCCGCCTGGCCGCACAGGTAAACGAGACGACCGAGAACATTGGCGCCCGGCGCCTACACACGGTATTGGAGAAGCTGCTCGAACAATTGGCCTTCGAAGCTCCGGATGCGGCCCCGTCGAAGGTGGTCATCGACCAGCGATACGTGGCCGGCAAACTGGCAGAGGTCGTAGCCAATCAAGACATTAGCCGCTTCATCCTATAAAGTCACCTCACCACCGAAACGGAGGCAGATTTGAATGAAGACGCTGCTGGAGAAGACCCGCCGGATCAACCGCCTGCTGCAGAAGAGCGCTGGCACGCAGGTAAACTTTAACGAGATGGCTGTTGTGCTGTCTGAGCTGCTCAATGCCGATGTCTATGTCGCGTCCCGCAAGGGCAAGATCCTGGGCCTCGGGCTGCAGGCCGGCAACAACGAGGCCTACCAGAACGCCACCTTTACCGATGAGTTCAACGCTTCGCTCATGAAGCTGGATGATACCACCTCCAACACCGCCCAGGGCACCCTGACCGTGCTGAAGAACGGCCAGGAGCTGCAGCTGTCGGCCAAGCTGGTCACCATCGTGCCGGTCAACGGTGGCGGCGAGCGGCTCGGCACCCTGCTGCTGGCCCGTGGCGAGGAGTTCAACGACCAGGACCTGATCCTGGCCGAGCAGGCGGCCACCGTGGTGGGCGTCGAGATTCTGCGGGCCCATGCCGGTGAGCTGGAGGAGGAGGCCCGCAAGAAGGCCGCCGTTCAGATCGCCCTGGGCACCCTCTCCTACTCGGAGCTGGAGGCTGTTCAGCACATCTTCGATGAGCTGGAGGGCAACGAGGGCCTGCTGGTCGCCTCGAAGATCGCCGACCGGGTCGGCATCACCCGTTCCGTGATCGTCAACGCCCTGCGGAAGTTCGAGTCCGCCGGCGTGATCGAGTCGCGCTCCCTCGGCATGAAGGGCACCCACATCAAGGTGCTCAACGACCGCCTGGTGGAGGAGCTGCGGAAGCTGCGCTAAGATCCCCCGTGTAAACCAAGGGTGGCGGAGAACTCTCCGTCACCCTTTTTTGTCATTTGCCCATTGTCCGCTTCACTGTCATGCAACTTTGCTCCTTCCCCCTGGCGTTTTCGGCAGGGATTAACTCGGATCAGATAGAAATGTTTCCCTGATAGAATGGCTGGCAGAGAGAAGGAGGGAGGGGTCGCCCATGATCAAATTGACTCGGTTTCGGACCTCCGGGGGCGAGTTTGTGGTCAACGCCGACCTGATTGAGACGGTGGAGGCGACCCCGGACACGGTGATTACGCTGACCACCGGGCACAAGCTGATCGTCCAGGAGACAGTGGACCAGGTCGTCCGATTGGTGGTCAGCTTCAAGCGCGCCTGTCATACGCCCCTGGGCACCGTGGAACCGGACCAGGAGTAATTCAGAGTTGTAGATAAACAAAAACGACCGTCGCACAGTCAGCCGGACGTGCGGCCTCAAGGAGGCCAAGACCCTTGCGATTGCCGAAGATCAACCAGAAGGTCTCGCTGCGGATCCTGAAGGGATCCTGGGAAGGCCTTTATTCGACCTATGTGGAGGGCATCGAAGGAGGCGGTCTGACCGTCGCCCAGCCGATGTATGGGGGAGCGACGGTCCCGCTCCTGGTGGGTGAGGAGGTGCTCGTGGAGTTCATTGACGGCGGGGAGCGGCTCGCCTTCCCTACCCGCGTGCTTGGACGTGCCACCGAGGTTGTGCCGATTCTCGCCCTCGCGCTGCCCGCCCCCGGGTCGATCCGGCGTCATCAGCAACGGGATTTCGTGCGGCTGGATTCCAACCTCCCGCTTCGGTATGCCCAGGTGCCGGAGAACGAGGCCGATGCACCGGTCTTCCACACCGGCCGCACCATGGACATCAGCGGCAGTGGGGCGCAGATTATCACCCACCAGGTCTACCCGGTCGGCACAAAGCTCCAGCTGGTGTTGGAGCTGCCGGGGGGCGCCGTTCCGCTTGAGGTCGAGGTGGTCCGGCTGGCCCACAACCCCACCCCGCGCCAGGTCTGGCTGGGCGTCCGCTTTACGGGTGTCGATGAGCGGGATCGGGAGCGGATCGTCCGTTACATCTTCTCGGAACAGCGGTTCCGGCGCCAGAAGGGACTTCTCTGACGGTCGCCATGTGGATGCAGGAGGTGGGCAGATGAGCGCTCGGGAATCTGTGCAGAGTCCTGTCGCCCCTCCACCCCAGGACGGAAGGGTCACCCTCACCGTCTCGTCCAATCGCATGGAGGCGAAGGCCTCGATTGTCGCACCGCTTCATGGCGGGGCAGCGGTTACAATGGAGCACGTGGTGGCAGCCCTGGCCTCGGCCAAGGTAACCTTTGGCGTGGACATGGAGGCGGTGCTCGAACTGGTCCGTGCTGGCGAAGAGCTGGCCGACGGGCTGGAGGGGTCGCCGGCGGTCATCGCCCGCGGTCAGGCCCCGGTGCCGGGGGAGGATGGCGCGATCCTGCACCATGAGCTGCTGCAGACCCCGTCCGGCTACCCGCGCATCCGAGACGACGGCACCGCCGACTTCTTTGAGCTGAACATGGTTCGCAACGTGCAGGAAGGGGTGGTGTTGGCCACCCGGAAGCCGCCTACCCGAGGGCAGCCCGGAAGCGATGTGCATGGCCGCGCCCTTCCGGCGCCAGACGGGCGCGACGTGAAGCTGCGGGCGGGCAAGGGCGCCAAGCTTTCAGCCGATGGTCAGTCGGTCCTTTCTGCCATAGAGGGACACGCCAGCGTCAACCACCAGGGGGAGATTATTGTCTCCCCCATCTTTTCCGTGGATGGTGATTTGGACTGGTCCACGGGATCGATCGATTTCGTGGGCACGGTGATCGTGCGGGGCGATGTGGGACCCGGCTTTTCGGTCAAGGCGGGCCAGAACGTGGAGATTCACGGCGGCGTCGTGGGCGGGACCGTGGAGGCGGGCGGCGACCTGGTTGTGCGCTACGGCATCATCGGCGCCGGCCGGGGCAAGGTATCCGCCGGCGGAAAGGTCCAGTGCCGCTTCGTGGAGGGGGCGGAGATCCGGGCAGGCGGCGATGTGCTGGTGGTGGAGGGGCTGCTGAACGCCCATCTCTTCTCCGGCGGCAAGGTGGCGGTGACCGGACCGCGGGGCTCGATCATCGGCGGGCAGGTGCGGGCCCGGGATGAGGTGAGCGCCAAGGTGCTGGGCTCCAGCGCCGGCGCCCCCACCGAGATCCAGGTCGGGGTGCCGCCTGAGGTGCGGGCCGAGTGGGAACAGGTGCGCCGCGGGCTGCATCAGGTTGAAGAGCGGTTGAATCGGGCGGTGCAGACGCTGATCTTCCTGCGGGAGATGGAGCAGAACCGGGCCGGCGCGGTCTCCTCGGCCCACCGGCAGGCGCTTCAGCAGGCGATTCGCACCCAGAACCAGTGCCGGGCGGAACGGGAGCAGCTGCTCTTCCGGCTGGAGGAGCTGCAGGCCCTCTTTGAACACGGAAAATTTGGTCAGATTCGGGCTTTCGAAGTCGCCTATCCAGGTGTTAGAATAGTGATAGGAAGTGAGCGTTATCTGGTGATGGACCTCTGCCACCGCTGCTGTTTCTTCTTGTCAGGCGAGGGGTTGGTGGAGATGGCGCCGGCATAGCGGTTCACGAGTCTGCCGCTGAGGAGGTGGCGAGCGAATGGCGGTACGACCGGTTGACTCCCTGACGATGGTGCCCCGGCTGAACGAGGCAGGCCGGCATACGCATCAGCAGGAGCAGCAGCCCTACGCTTTCCAGCACGTGCTGGGCGCCAACATGCAGGACCGGGCGCAGCGCGAGCGCACGCAGGTCAAAGGCAAGGAGAAGGCGGAACAGCAGAAGGTGCAGCGGGAGAAGCAGGGGGGCGGCAACGGCCAGGGGGCGCAGGCGCAGGGAGACCGCCGCCAGCGGGCGCCCGAGACGCCGCGACGCCCGTCTGCCACCAGCCACGGCGGTCGGCTCGATGTCAAGGTCTGAACGCATGTCCACCCCGGGTCCCGGCATACCCCTTAGGTAGCCGGGGCCTTTTGTCACCCCGGCAGTCGGAGGTGGCAAAGGGATGTCCAAACAGGAGCAGGGGTGGAAGACGGGAGGCGTCCTCTTCTGGCGAGGGCTGATCGCCGGGCTGGCTGTGGCGGCTGTGGTCCTCGCACTGGCGGCGGGAGTGGTGACCCGCCGGGGCGTTGTGGTGACGGTGGAGACCGCCGTGATCTCCCGGCGCATGGGGGAGGAGGTCCGCCAGGCGGTCCGGCGGGAGCTGCCCGCTGCGCTGGGGCAGGTCCGGGCAGAGCTGCCCCGGCAGGTGTCGTCGGAGGCCGGACGGCGGCTGGCGACCATGCGAATCGATCTGGCCGGATTCGAGGTGCCGATCCCCCCCTCCGCCGTGCAGCAGGTGGAGCAGGCGCTGGAAGGGGCGGTGCGGGCCGGTCTTGACACGGCGATCCGCCAGGTCGATGTGGACGGGCTGGCCGGCGCCCTCTCGCTTCGGGCCGGTCGCATTGCTGACGCTGAGCTGAAGGGGTTCCTGGCCCGGCAGGCGATCACCGTGGAGCTGCTGCCCGGGCTGCAGATACCGGTGCGGCTGATCCCGCGCTGAGCGATCGAACCTGGCGCCCTCTGCCTGCGTTATACACGATAGGAGGTGGGGCCGGTGGCTGGGTGGATGACCGAGCAGGAACTACTGGAGCGGGTAGGCCTGAGCCGGACAGAGCTCCGGTGGTTCGAGGAGCAGTTCCGTGAGCAGATGCGCTTTCTGATCCGCCGGGAGGGGGCGGGTCCGGTGACCTATGCGCCCGATGCGGTCGCGATGCTCCAGGGGCTCTCGACGATGATCGCGCAGGGGGCTACCCCGGAACAGATCAAAGGCTGGTTCGGACTGGCGGCCACAAAGGACGAAAAGGGGTAGATTCCACGCCCTTTCCAGGCAGAAAACCGTTTGCCAGCAGGTCCTGTATGTGCTAAGATATCGGATGGTGTGATTACACACGTCTGCGGACAGGTGCGGCGATGCTGCCTCGAGCAGTTCCGCCCCTGGGTGAGGCAGACGGAGGTCTCAAAATCGTGCGGAGGTGAGTGTTCCCAGTGTCTGTTATTTCTATGAAGCAGCTCCTTGAGGCTGGTGTCCATTTCGGCCACCAGACCCGTCGCTGGAACCCGAAGATGAAGGAGTACATTTTCACCGAGCGGAACGGCATCTACATCATCGATCTGCAGAAGACCGTGCGCATGGTCGACACGGCGTACAACGCCGTTCGTCAGATGGCCGCCGATGGTGGCAAGCTCCTCTTCATCGGCACCAAGAAGCAGGCGCAGGATGCGGTCCGTGAAGAGGCCGAGCGCTGCGGCATGTACTATGTCAACCAGCGCTGGCTGGGCGGCATGCTGACTAACTTCGACACCATCAAGAAGCGGATCAACCGCCTCTCCCAGCTCGAGGAGATCGAGGGCACCGAGTACTGGACCAAGCTGACCAAGAAGGAGCAGGCTCAGCTCCTGAACGAGAAGGATAAGCTGGAGAAGTACCTCGGCGGCATCAAGGGCATGAAGACCCTGCCCGACATGGCCTTCGTGATCGACCCCCGCAAGGAGCGGATCGCTGTTCAGGAGCTCCGGAAGCTGCACATCCCCATCGTCGCGATCGTGGACACCAACTGCGATCCCGACGAGATCGACCATATCATCCCGGGCAACGACGACGCCATCCGTGCGGTCAAGCTCCTGACCGCCAAGATCGCTGACGCTATCATCGAGGGCCGTCAGGGTGTGGATGCCCCGGCTGCTGAGACTGGTGACGAGGCGGAGGCCGAGTCCATGGACCCGGACGCCGACGCTGTCGTTGAGGCGGAGTAGCCAAAGATGAGCATGAGCGGGGCGGACTCGAGGAAGCCTATCCCACATGATGGGATCGACGCCTTGAACGCCCCGCTTTTCTGCGACCGTACGGACCATATTCTGGTGGCGGACCCTCCATACATAGGGACTCCGCCCAACAGGGGGTAACTTGAAATGGCTGAGATTACTGCGAAGATGGTGGCCGATCTGCGCGCCCGGACCGGCGCGGGTATGATGGACTGCAAGAAGGCGCTGATCGAGACCGAGGGCGATACCGAGAAGGCGATCGACTGGCTCCGTGAGAAGGGCCTGGCCGCCGCTGCCAAGAAGGCGGGCCGCGTCGCTGCTGAGGGCCGCGTTCACGCCGTGGTGCGGGAGAACGCCCAGCACGGCACCCTGGTCGAGGTCAACTCCGAGACCGACTTCGTCGCCAAGGGCGAGCAGTTCCTGGCGCTCTGCGACACCGTGGCCGAGGCGATTCTGGCCAACAAGCCCGCCACCGTCGAGGCGCTGAACGAGATTCTGGGCGACACCGTCAAGCAGGCGGTCGCCACCATCGGCGAGAACATCCAGGTCCGTCGCTTCTCCCGGTACGAGGTAGAGGGCGCCGGCCGGGTTCACGCCTACATTCACGGCGAGGGCCGCGTGGGTGTGCTCCTCGAGCTGACCGCCTCCTCCGCTGCCGTGGCCGACCATGACGAGGTGAAGAACCTCTGCCAGGAGCTGGCCCTTCAGATCGCCTCCATGAAGGCCCGCTATGTCCACCGGGGCGAGGTGCCCGCCTCTGAGATCGAGCACGAGAAGGAGATCCTGAAGGCCCAGGCGATCAACGAGGGCAAGAAGCCCGAGATCGCCGAGAAGATGGTGGCCGGCCGGGTCGAGAAGTTCTACAAGGAGGTCTGCCTCCTCGACCAGGAGTGGGTCAAGGACTCCGCCAAGACCGTTGGCGCCCTGGTCAAGGAGATCGCCTCCAAGGCTGGCGGCGAGATCACCGTCAAGCAGTTCGTCCGGTACGAGAAGGGCGAGGGCATTGAGAAGCGGACCGACGACTTCGCCGCCGAGGTGGCCAAGGCCGCTGGTCTCGATAAGTAAGCAATGAGGGGAGGGGCGGGAGGTACAAGTGACCTCCCGTCTCGTCTCCCATACCACCCTGCCGCTGTCGGTTGCCTGAGATCCGATCCGAACATGAATCGCTGCGGGCTGTGGAGGAAACTCTTAGTAGAGCGTAGAAAGCCTCTGCGGGGGCTCTTTGGTAGCACGTTTGACTGGGAGGTCAAAGGATGCAAAGACCCAGGTACAGTCGGGTCGTGCTGAAGCTGAGCGGTGAAGCGCTTGCCGGCAAGGATGGGTTTGGTCTCGATCCACAGGTCCTCGACTACATTGCCCGCCAGATCAAGGCGGTCCACGATCTGGGGGTCCAGATGGCCATTGTGGTGGGCGCAGGTAACTTCTGGCGGGGACGTCTCGGTCAGGAGATGGGCATGGACCGTGCCTCGGCCGACTACATGGGCATGCTGGCGACGGTGATGAACTCGCTGGCTTTGCAAGATGCGATCGAGAAGCATATGGTAGACACGCGGGTCATGACCGCTGTTGAGATGCGGCAGGTGGCGGAGCCCTTTATCCGGCGCCGTGCGATTCGGCACCTGGAGAAGGGCCGGGTGGTCATCTTTGCCGCCGGCACCGGCAACCCCTACTTTACCACCGACACCACCGCCGCCCTGCGGGCCGCCGAGATTGAAGCTGAAGCGATTCTAATGGGCAAGCAGGGCGTGCAGGGCATTTATGATTCGGATCCGCGCAAGAACAAGGGTGCGGTGAAGTATCATGAAGTGACCTATCAGGAGGTTCTCGCCAAGGGGCTCCAGGTAATGGACTCCACCGCCACCGCACTCTGTATGGATAACCGGATTCCGATCGTCGTCTTCGACATGATGGGATCTGACTATGTGGTCAAAGTTGTCCTCGGTGAGGACGTGGGTCAAACATATGTCAGGGGGGATAAGGTATGACGAAGCAGATCATTACGAATGCCGAAGAAAAGATGAAGAAGTCCATTGAGGTCTTCCGGCATGAGCTCGCCGGTATGAAGGCGGGTCGTGCCACCCCGGCGCTGCTTGACAAGCTCCGGGTCGATGCCTATGGCTCTCCCGTGCCGATCAACAACGTGGCCAACATCGACGTGCCCGATTCCCGCACCCTCGTAATCAAGCCCTGGGACCGCTCGATGATCAAGGCGATTGAGAAGGCGATTCTCACGTCTGATCTTGGGCTGAACCCGAATAACGACGGCATCGTGATTCGCCTCTCCATTCCAGCGATGACGGAGGACCGCCGCAAGGAGATGGTCAAGCTCGTCCACAGGCGGACCGAGGAGGAGCGGGTCACCATCCGCAACATCCGGCGCGATGCGAACGATCAGGTCAAGAAGGCCGAGAAGGAGAAGTCCATCTCGGAGGATGAGTCCAAGCGGGCGCAGGACGAGATTCAGAAGCTGACCGACAAGTACGTCAAGGAAGCAGACCATATCATGAACCTGAAAGAGAAGGAGATCATGGAGGTCTAGCCTTGGAGAGCGCGTCGTGGCGGTGGGATCTGGTGGGGCTTCCGTTGGCGGAGGCGGAACTAATCCTGCGCGCCAGAGGTCTAAGGTACGAAACGACGGTTACCGCGCCACCTAACCGCCCGGTCGGGGTGGGGGAGCTTCGGGTGGTCGCCCAGCGGGCGACCCCGGAGGGGCTCCTGCTGGTGTTGGCACACCGTGAATACCAGCGGTCCCCTCAGTAGCGGGGCAGAGCACCCACGGGGCAGGGAGGTTTTCGAGGGGCGTGCTAGACAATCTACGCAAGCTGGTTGGCCTGGAATCCGAGTCGGCCCCAGCGATGACCCGGAATCAGGCAGATGCAGTGGCCCGGCACGTCGGGATTATCATGGATGGTAACGGGCGCTGGGCTGTGCAGCGGGGGCTGCCGCGGACCGCTGGGCACCGCGCGGGGGTTGAGGCGCTGCGGGGCGTCGTCAAGGCAGCACCGGACCTGGGGATCCAGGTGCTGACCTGCTATGCCTTTTCGACAGAGAACTGGAAGCGGCCCAAGGACGAGGTAGACACCCTGATGTTCCTCCTGCTGGAGTACTGTCGGTTGGAGGCATCTACCCTGCACAAGAACGGGGTCCGCATCAACGCCATTGGGCGGATCGATGAGCTTCCCGAGCCGCAGCGCGATGAGATCCACCGGGCCATGGAACTCACCCGTCACAACGACCGGCTGATCCTGAACCTGGCGGTGAATTACGGAGGGCAGGCCGAGATTGTCGATGCGGTCCGGCAGTTGGCTCGCGCCGTCCAGGAGGGGCGGCTTGAGCCCGACCGGATCGATGCCGCGACCATTGGCGCTCACCTCTACACGGCGGGGCTGCCCGACCCGGACCTGGTGATTCGTACCGCCGGCGAGATGCGTCTCTCCAACTTCCTCCTCTGGCAGGCAGCCTACTCGGAGATTTGGGTGACCGATGTCTTCTGGCCGGACTTTCAGCGGGAGCATTTGGAGCAGGCCCTGGGTGATTACGGCCGGCGGGAGCGCCGGTTTGGGGCAGTCTAGCAGCAAAGCAGGTGACATCTTGCTCGCTCGTATTCTCACGGGCCTTGTAGGCATACCTTTGTTTCTGGGCCTCTTATATCTGGGTAAATGGCCCCTCCTCGCCCTTGTGGCGGGGATGGGCCTTATTGGCTTTCACGAGTACACGCGCATGTGGCGGGTCAAGGGGATTCAGGTGCCCTTCCTCCTTGGCGGGGCTGCTACCCTGGCGACGGTGCTCTGGGCGGGGCTGGTGCCGGCTAACGGCGGGTACCTGGGCGCCATTCTTTCGGCAACGGCGGCGATGCTCCTGTCGTGGGTGCTCTTCCGCTATGAGGAGCGCACCATTGTCGACGGGCTGGTCACCCTGGCCGGCGTTCTTTACGTGGGGTTCCTGCTCAGCCACCTGCTGCTCCTTCGGGGTCTGGGTGAGGGGACCGGTTGGGACCTGGGTCTCAAGTGGGTCTCCTTTGCCTTCTTCTGCACCTGGGCTGCGGACACGTTCGCCTATTTTGTGGGCGTGGCTATCGGCCGGCGGAAGCTGGCCCCCAAGATCTCACCGGGCAAGTCGGTGGAGGGGGTTCTGGGTGGATCCCTGGGGGCGGTGATCGTCGGCTTCCTCTGGGCGCCCGTGATCGGGATCGCTGCCTGGCAGGGGGCGCTGATCGGCCTGGTGATCTCCTTTATCTCGGTGCTGGGCGACCTGACCGAGTCCGCGCTCAAGCGGCATGCCGGTGTGAAGGATTCCGGCAACCTCCTGCCGGGCCACGGCGGGGTGCTGGACCGGTTTGACAGTAGCCTGTTTGTCCTTCCGTTCGTCTATTATATTGCGACCCTGCTCTACGGCCTCTCGTAGGGAGGGCGGCGCTGCCCTGGAGGTGCGCATATGGAAAGGCCCTGGCTGTATTCGATCGCTGGACTGGCCGGATTTCTGCTCATTTCGTACGCGATCATCACGTGGGGCCTTCCCCTGGTGATGCCCTTCGTGGCCGCCCTGATCATCGCTGAGTTTATCAACCCGGTAGTCAACTGGCTGGCCAAGAAGGCCCGGATTCCACGCACGCTTTCGGTTGGTATTATCCTCCTGATCCTGGTGGCGGTGATCTCCGCCCTGTCGACGGTGGGCATCGGCTACATCGTCGATGAGATTGAGAAGCTGCTGGACAGCCTGCCCTACCTCTACGCCGGCGGTCTTGACCTCTCCGCCCGGTTCGCCGAGCAGTTCAAGGAGCTGCACGAGAACCTGCCGGTGGCGATTCAGGAGCAGATCGACACCAACCTGACAGCGCTGCAGGCCAACGTTTCCAAGTACCTCGGCAACCTGGCCCAGCTGCTCGGGGTGGTCACCAGCCTGCCGGGCTTCCTGATCAACGTGCTGGTCACCTTTATCGCCACCTTCTTCATCGCCCGGGACCGCCACGAGATCAACGCCTTCCTCCTGTCGCTCTTCCCCACCGCCTGGCGCCCGAAGCTGCGGGAGGTCAAGACCGAGGTCTGGTCCAGCGCCATTGGCTGGGGCAAGGCACAGTTGATGCTGATCCTGATGACCATGATCCAGTCGATCATCGGCCTGGCGATCATCGGGGCGAACTATGCCGTGCTGGTGGGCATTGCCGTCGGTCTTGTAGATGTCCTGCCGATCGTGGGGCCAGGGGCGATCTTTTTGCCCTGGGCCGTCTATGCCTTCATCTTTGGTGATCAGATCTTCGGCGCCAAGCTGCTGGTGCTCTATGCGATTGTGATCGGTGTCCGGCAGCTCCTGGAGTCGAAGGTGGTGGGCGACCAGGTGGGGCTGCATCCCCTGGCGGTGCTGCTGGCCATTTACCTGGGCATCACCTTCTTCGGGGCCCTGGGCGTGATCTTCGGCCCGCTGCTGGCGATTCTGCTCAAGGCGATGATCACCTCGGACCTGCTGCCCATCTTCCCGGACGAGAGCCGGATCAAGAAGTAGATAAGCGAGACAAGGAGTTCGAGCATGACGATCAAGGGGATCTCTATCATCGGGTCAACCGGGTCGATTGGCACCCAGGCGCTCGATGTGATTGCCCACCTCCGGGAGCGGTTCCGGGTGGTGGGGCTGGCTGCCGGCAGCCGGGTCGACCTCCTGGCCGACCAGGCCCAGCGCTTCCGCCCGGCCGTGATCTCCGTTCCGTCTGAGGAGGCGGCCACCGGGCTGAGACGGCTCCTGGAGGACAAGCCGGGCGCCGCTGGCTACAGGCCGGAGATCCTCTGGGGGGAGGGCGGCCTGGAGCGGGTGGCGACCCACCCGGACTGTCAGATGGTGCTCACCTCCGTGGTGGGCGCCCTGGGCCTGAAGCCCACCCTGGCGGCCATTGAAGCCGGGAAGGATATCGCTCTGGCCAACAAGGAGACGCTGGTGGCCGCCGGTGAGCTGGTCATGGGTGCGGCGAAGCGGGGCGGGGTGAAGATCATCCCCGTCGACTCGGAGCACTCCGCCATCTTCCAGTGCCTGCAGGGCGAGGATCCCGGCTCGGTCAGACGGATCCTGCTTACCGCATCGGGCGGGCCGTTCCGGGGGCGCAGGGATCTTTCGACCATCACCAAGGGCGAGGCGTTAAAGCACCCCCGCTGGGTAATGGGCGCCAAGATCACCATCGACAGCGCCACGCTGATGAACAAGGCGCTGGAGCTGATCGAGGCCCACTGGCTCTTCGGGGTCGAGATGGATGCGATCGAGGTGGTGGTGCACCCCCAATCGATCGTGCACTCGGCGGTGGAGTTTGTGGACGGGAATATCATCGCCCAGCTGGGGCCCACCGATATGCGGCTGCCGATCCAGTACGCACTCTGCTACCCCGAGCGGACCGAGATCTGGCTGGACCGGCTGGACCTGACCCGGGTCTCGACGCTCACCTTTGAGCCTCCGGACACCGAGACCTTCCCTTCCTTGAACTACGCCCGCGAGGCCGTTACAATGGGTGGGACAATGCCCGCCGTGATGAACGCAGCCAACGAGGTGGCGGTGCAGCGGTTCCTTGCCGATCAGATTCCCTTTGCGGCGATCTTCCGGATCGTCCATGAGGTGATGTCCCGTCACCAGGTGGTGAAGGGGCCGGGCCTGGAGGCGATTCTGGAGGCTGACAGGTGGGCCCGGGAGACGGCGCAATCGTTGAACAGGTGGTGAGGATTTGACCCTGATCAATTGGCTCTGGGCGATTCCGGTCTTCGGACTCCTGATCTTCATTCATGAGCTGGGCCATTTTGCGGTGGCCAAGTTCTTCGATATCCGAGTCCACGAGTTCGCCCTGGGCTTTGGCCCGGTGCTGTGGGGTTTTGACCGGGGAGAGACCCGCTATAACCTGCGGGCGATTCCCCTGGGCGGGTTTGTGCGGATGTCGGGCATGGATGAGACGGAGGCAGACGACCCGCGCGGCTTTAACCGGAAGCCGCTGCTGGCCCGCGCCCTGGTCCTTTTTGCCGGTCCCTTCATGAACTTCGTGCTCGCCTCCGTCATGCTCTCCACCCTGCTCTATGTGCAGGGTGGGCCGAACCCCGCCTCGGTGCTGGGTCAGGTGATTACGGACTGCCCGGTCGTGGTTGACGGGCAGGCCACCACCCGCCCCTGCCCGGCGGCTGTGGCCGGTCTGAAGGCCGGGGACAAGGTGGTTGCCATCAACAACACCCCGGTGGACGAGTGGGTCGACATTCTGGCTGTCGTGAGGGATTCGGAGGGCAAGCCGCTGCTCTTTAAGGTCCAGCGGGGCGGCGAGGTGGCGGAGGTCACGGTGGCGCCCATCTACTCGGAGGGGCGCTACATGGTGGGCATCCTGCAGGGGACGCAGCGTGGTTCCTTTGGCCAGGCCCTGGTGCAGGGGCCGGTGATCACCTACAATTACTCCCGTGCCTGGCTGAGCGCCATGGGCGACACGCTCACCGGCAAGCAGCAGGTGGAGCTTTCCGGTCCGGTGGGGATTGTGCGCGAGATCGCCACCCAGGCCTCGGAGCGGCTGATTAACCTGCTGGGCATGACGGCGATTCTCTCGATCAACCTGGGTCTTTTCAACCTGATCCCCTTCCCGCCGCTCGATGGGGCCCGCCTGGTGCTGCTGGGCGTGGAACTGGTCCGCGGCCGGCGCCTCGACCCGCAGCGGGAGAACATGGTCCACTTCATCGGCATGATGGTCCTTCTCGGTCTGATTGTGGTGGTCACCTATGGTGACATCTTCGGTCGTTAATCACTACGAGTATAAGGGGTATAGGGTATGATACAGCGGAAGCTAACCCGTGGGGTCCGGGTGGGGAACCTGCAGATTGGCGGTGGGGCGCCGATCTCGGTCCAGTCGATGACCAAGTGCGACACGCGCGACGTGCCCGAGGTGCTCCGCCAGATCCGGGAGCTGGAGGAGGCGGGCTGCGACATCGTCCGGGTGGCCGCCCCGACCATGGAGGCGGCGGAGAAGTTCGGCGAGATCCGGGCCCACTGCAATATCCCCCTGGTTGCCGACGTGCACTTCGACTACCGCATCGCCCTGAAGGTGCTGGAATCGGGCGTTGACAAGCTCCGCATCAACCCGGGCAACATTGGCGCCCGCTGGAAGGTGGAGGAGGTGGTCAAGGCCTGCCAGGAGCGGAACGTTCCCATTCGCATCGGCGTCAACGCCGGCTCGCTGGAAGAGGAGTTCCTGGAGAAGTACGGCTACCCGACCCCGGAGGGCATGGTGGAGTCAGCCCTGAAGCACGTGGCAATCCTGGAGGATCTGAACTTCAACAACACCGTTATCTCGATCAAGGCCTCGAATGTCGAGACGATGATCCGGGCCTACCAGATGCTCGCCGAGAAGGTAGACTATCCGCTGCATGTGGGCGTCACCGAGGCGGGCACCCCGTTCGCCGGCACGATCAAGTCGTCGGTGGGCATCGGCACGGTGCTGGCCGGCGGCATCGGCGACACGATTCGGGTCTCGCTCTCCGCCGACTGCGCCGAGGAGGTGCGGGTGGGCTACGAGATTCTGAAGTCGCTGGGCCTGCGGACCCGGGGGATCAACATCATCTCCTGCCCGTCCTGCGGCCGGGTGGAGATCGACCTGGTCAAGGTGGCCAACGAGGTGGAGCAGCGGCTGCGCCATATCGATGTCCCCCTGAACGTGGCGGTCATGGGCTGCGTGGTCAACGGCCCCGGCGAGGCGGCCGAGGCCGACGTGGCGCTCTTTGGCGGCCGGGGTGTGGGCATGCTCTACATCGGCGGCGAGCGGGTGCGCAAGACCTCCGAAGAGGAGATGGTCGAGTCGCTGGTGGAGCTGGTGGAGCAGAAGGCGGCCGAGATCAAGGCCTCCGGCGTCCAGAAGACCGGCTACGGCCGGCACGGCGCATAAGGAAGACGTATACCCTAACCCCCTGTCACCGAAAGTGGCAGGGGGTTTTCCGGGTTTTTTGTTGACTTTAATCCTGACCGAAGATTATGATGGGTATAAGGGACTAGTACTTTCGGAGGGGGAGTGAGGAGGATGCTGCGTACCATCGCGCTATCGGCCTTGATCTACCTGGCGTCCGCGGGGCTCTGCATCCTGCTGATCACGAAGGTTGGGGGCGTCATGGTCTACATGGGGGCGCTGGGCCTCTTCGCTTCCGGGATCCTCCCGTTCTGGCTGATCGGCCAGCGGTTGATGGGCTCTGATGCGGCGCCGGTGGGTAAGAGTTGACAACCCGCCCCAGGGCTGGTAAGCTACCTCCAGAGTAAAGGCGTTGAAGGGGCCTGGCCCATCCACGACCTCGTTCAGAGAGCCGGCCGCCTGGTGAGAGGCCGGTACGAGGAGCGATGAGCCATCCCACCCCGGAGCTGCCGCCGAGGAGGCGCGCCGGCCTTCCCACCGTTAAGCGGGAGCGAGTGGTTCTGTCCCCATGGAACGGTGGGGTATGGATCAATCAGGGTGGTACCACGGGTGCAAAGGCCCCCGTCCTTGACTGGACGGGGGCTGTTCTATTTTGGCAGTACGAAAAGAGGAGCAGTGCGCATGAAAGAGGAGAAGGGGTTCGTTAAGGAGATCACGCCGCAGTCGGTGGACTTCTCCAAGTGGTACATCGACACCATCAAGAAGGCCGATCTGATGGACTACTCCCCGGTCCGGGGCTGTATCGTCTTCAAGCCCGATGGCTACGAGCTGTGGGAGCGGATTCAGGCGGCGATGGATAAGCGGTTCAAGGAGACCGGCCACCGCAACGCCTACTTTCCGATGCTGATCCCCGAGTCCTTCTTCCAGAAGGAGAAGGAGCATGTGGAGGGCTTCAACCCGGAACTCCCGTGGGTGACCGAGGCGGGCGGGGAGAAGCTGGAGGAGCGCTTGGCGGTCCGGCCGACCTCCGAGACGATCATCGGCTACATGTACAGCCAGTGGATTCAGTCGTACCGGGACCTGCCGGTGCTGATCAACCAGTGGGCCAACGTCTTCCGCTGGGAGAAGCGGACCATGCCCTTCCTGCGCACCTCGGAGTTCCTCTGGCAGGAGGGCCACACCGCCCACGCCACCGAGGTGGAGGCCCGGGAGGAGACCATGATGATCCTCTCCATCTACGCCGAGGTGGTGGAGAAGGTGCTGGCCGTGCCGGTGATCCAGGGGCAGAAGACCCCGTCGGAGAAGTTTGCCGGCGCCGTGGACACCTACTCGATCGAGGCGATGATGAAGGACGGCAAGGCGCTCCAGGCGGCCACCTCGCACTACCTGGGCCAGAACTTCGCCAAGGGCTTTGAGATCAAGTTCCTCGACCGGGACAACCAGCTCAAGTACGTCCATACCACCTCGTGGGGCGCCTCGACCCGCCTGATCGGCGCCTTAATCATGGTGCACGGCGACGACCGGGGCCTGGCGCTGCCGCCGCTGATGGCGCCCATTCAGGTGATCATGATCCCGGTGGGGCCGCCCAAGCTGCGGGAGAAGGTCATGGAGAAGTTCGACCCGCTCTTCGACGGACTGAAGGCGGCCGGCGTGCGGGTGCGCGCCGACCTGCGGGAGGAGACCCCGGGCTGGAAGTTCAAC
>JBMONB010000251.1:0-28694 GCA_049325315.1 Bacillota bacterium
CGCCAAGGCTGAAAGCGGTGGCCGGATGATCGCAGGGAAGATGCGCCCGGGAGCCGGGGTCCGAACGGTGAGCAGTGCTTGCTTGCCGCTAGGCGCCCACGGAAGGCCACCGTTAGCGGGCACAGGGTGTGTTGGCACCCGGAAGAGTGGGGCGCATTGCTTTGCGCCCAAACAGAGTGGAACCACGGGTACTCATGCCCGTCTCTGGCTATGGCCAGGGGCGGGCATTTTGTATTGGACCAGCAAATAAGAGACAAGGGGAGGGAGATGCGTGTTCCAGCAGATACGACGGGACATTCAGGTCGTATTCGACCGTGATCCGGCTGCGCGCTCCGTGTTGGAGGTCCTGCTTTGCTATCCGGGGCTGAAGGCGATCTGGTTCCACAGGGCCGCTCACTGGCTCTGGAAGCGGAACTTCAAGCTGCTGGCCAGATGGATCTCCCAAATCTCCCGGTTCTTCACCCAGATCGAAATCCATCCGGGCGCTCAGATCGGGCAGGGGTTCTTTATCGACCACGGCAGCGGCATTGTGATTGGGGAGACGGCGGAGATTCACGACAACGTGACCATCTACCAGGGAGTGACCCTGGGCGGAACGGGGAAGGAAAAAGGGAAGCGACATCCAACCATCATGAGTAACGTGGTGATTGGCAACGGCGCCCGGATTCTCGGCTCCTTCACGGTGGGGTCGAACAGCCGCATCGGCGCCGGGGCCGTAGTGCTTCGGGAGGTACCGCCCAACTCGACCGTAGTAGGCAACCCCGGACGGATCGTCGCACAGAACGGTATTAAGGTAGAGCAGCTAGACCATATCCACATGCCTGATCCGATTGCCAATATGTTGGACCAGATGCAGCGGCAGATCGACAAGCTCAACCGGCGCCTGGAGCACCTGGAGCATGAGAATCGCGCCCTGCGGAAGCAACAGGAGGGTATCGCCCATGACCATTCGGGTCCACAATGACCTGACGCAGAAGAAGGAAGAGTTCGTGACGGTGGAGCCCGGCAAGGTCCGCTTCTACAACTGCGGACCGACCGTTTACGACTACTTCCACATCGGAAATGCTCGCAACTTCGTCGTCTTTGACACCGTTCGCCGCTACCTCGAGTACCGCGGCTACGATGTCACCTATGTCCAGAACTTCACCGACATCGACGACCGGATGATCAAGCGGGCCCAGGAGCGCGGCATCACTGTGAAGGAGCTGGCGGAGGAGATGATCACCGCCTACTTCCAGGACGTGAGCGCCCTGGGCGTTCGCCAGGCGGATATCCACCCCCGGGCCACGGAGTTGATCGAGGAGCAGGTTGACATGATCCAGGAGCTGATTAACAAGGGGCACGCCTACGTGGTGGAGGGCGGCGATGTTTACTTCCGGGTCACCTCCAAGAAGGACTACGGAAAGCTCTCCCACAAGAACCTGGCGGACCTGGTGGCGGGCGCCTCGGAGCGGGTGGATCCCGACGACCGGAAGGAGCACCCCTTCGACTTCGCCCTCTGGAAGGGACAGAAGCCAGGTGAGCCGGCCTGGGGTGCGCCCTGGGGCGCCGGGCGGCCGGGCTGGCACATTGAGTGCTCGGCCATGGCCCGGAAGTACCTGGGCGACACGATCGACATTCACTCGGGCGGCGAGGATCTGAACTTCCCACACCACGAGAACGAGATTGCGCAGTCTGAGTGCGTGACGGGCAAGCCCTTTGCCCGGTACTGGCTGCACAACGCCCACTTGATGATCCATGGCTCGAAGATGTCCAAGTCGCTGGGCAACTTCTTCACGGTGCGGGACATTCTGAAGCACTACGACGGCGAGGTGGTGCGGATGTTCCTGCTCTCCGCCCACTACCGGACGCAGCTGAACTTCAACGACGAGCTGGTGGAGCAGACCAAGCGGGGCCTTGACCGCCTCTACAACACCGTCTCGAATCTGGAGCACCTGGCGAAGGAGACCAGCAACCAGCACCTGACCCCCGACGAGGCCGAGGTGCTGGGCGACCTCTCGAAGGCCCGCGGGCGGTTCGTGGAGGCGATGGATGACGACTTTAACACCGCCGACGGCATCGCCGTGCTCTTTGAGTTGGCCCGGGAGCTGAACAGCCGGCTCACGGTCAACTCGTCGAAGGAGCTGATCGAGTCCAGTCTGGGCCTGCTGAAGGAGCTGGCAGGCGTTCTGGGCCTGCTCCAACGGCAGGCGGAGGCGCAGAGCCTGGAGGCCGAGGTGGAGGGGCTGATCGCTGCCCGCCAGGCGGCCCGGAAGGCCCGTGACTTCGCCGAGGCGGACCGGATTCGGGACCAACTGAAGGCGATGGGAATCGTCTTGGAGGACACCCCTCAGGGCGTGCGGTGGAAGCGGGGATGAGAATGGAAAACCCGCTGCTCCTGCCGCCGCTGACCCTGGCTTACCTGGGCGATTCGCTCTACGAGGCGTTCGTACGGGAGCGCCTGCTGGAGCGAGGACACGTGAAGGTGAACGACCTGCACAAGGCCTCGATGAAGTACGTGCGGGCCACCGCTCAGGCCGCCATTCTGGCGGCAATCATGCCAACTCTGACGGAGCAGGAGCAAGACGTGGTGCGCCGGGGCCGGAACGCCAAGGGGCACGCTGCGCCCAAGTCCGCCGAAGCGGGGGAGTACGCGGCTTCGACCGGCTTCGAGGCCCTGGTGGGGTACCTCCATCTGTCGGGGCGTCGTGAGCGGTTAAGTCAGGTCCTTTTGGCTGCAGCTTCGGTGGTGGAGTCCGCTTCGGGTTAGGAGTCCTTTTCGTCTGGTAGGCACCCCCGCCAGGGGCACGCCGCCGCTCCAGCCGCCGTCGAATGTGATCGATCTGAGAGCGGAACCGGGGCCGGTCGATGTCCATCCTTGGACACGACCGGCCCGTTTAGCGGGTCGGCGCCCGACCCTTGGCAGGTCCCTTTCCTTTCCTTTCCGACGCCCGGCGATTTCGGCTTGGCTTTTTGGGGGGGCTTTGTCGAACCTTCTGGGCCTCCCGGGCGTCTTATGGGTAGGAATGGGGCCTTTTACTTTTTCACCTGGGAGGTGGGGCTTTGCCTGGGTTTGTTGCGTTTTTGCTCATGGTTTTTGGGGCTTTGAACTTCTTTGCGCCTCGGACGATGTGGTATATCAGCGAGGGGTGGAAGTTCAAGGACGCAGAGCCCAGCGATGGCTACTTGCTCTTTGGGCAGGTGCTTGGGGTGATTCTCTTCTTGGTGGGGCTGATTGGGTTGTTTACCTAGCCCTTTGCTTTCGGCAGCGGTGTGGGCCGCTGCTTTCTTCTTGTCACGAAAAGAACTTGGGCGTTTGGCAGGAGGGCAATGTTTCTCTGGTGGAATACCTACAGAAAGAAAACGGGTGGGACGCGGGAGGGTGTCGCGGTGAACATTGAAGTGCAATACCTTCAGCTTTGCCAGGAGATCCTGGAGGAGAATGAGCGGGAGATCGCCGAGGGTCAATGGACCAGGGACCGGACGGGGACTGGTACGGTGGGCCTCTTCGGTCGCATGCTGAAGCATGACCTTTCGCTGGGCTTTCCGGCCCTGACCACCAAGCGGCTCTTCTTCAACATGGTGAAGGCGGAACTGCTCTGGTTCCTCGCCGGACGGACCGATCTGGAGTTCTTGCACGAGCACAACTGCCATATTTGGGACAAGGATGCGGCCCGGCACGGGGGCACGCTGGGCCCGGTCTACGGCAAGCAGTGGCGCGCCTGGGAGGGCGCCGACGGTCGGGCCTATGATCAGATTGCCTGGGTGGTGGAGGAGATCCGCAAGATCGCGGCGGAGCCGGACAAGCCCCAGCCGAATGCCCGCCGGCTGATGGTCAGCCCCTGGAACGTGGCTGACCTGGAGGCGATGGCGCTGCCGCCCTGCCACGGGCCGTTCCAGTTCCAGGTGAAGAACGGGAAGCTGAACCTCGCCATGTGGCAGCGCAGCGCCGATGTCTTCCTGGGGGTGCCCTTCAACATCGCCAGTTACGCCCTGCTGATGCATATGGTCGCCCATGTGACCGGGTTGGAGCCGGGTGTCTACACCCACTACCTGAACGATGTGCACATCTACCGGAACCTGGTCGATCAGGTTCGGGAGCAGGTGCAGCGGGAACCCTATCCCCTGCCGAAGCTGTGGCTGAATCCCTCGATCAGTTCGATCTTCGACTTCACGATGGATGATATCAAGCTGATCGACTACCAGTCGCATCCGGCGATTCGCGGGGAGATGTCCTCGTGATCGCCCTTGTGGCAGCCATGGGCCGGAATCGGGTCATTGGCAAGGACGGTACCATGCCCTGGCACCTGCCGGCGGAGTTGAAGCACTTCCGCCGGGTGACCCGGGGGAAGGTGGTGGTGATGGGGCGCAAGACCTACGAGTCGATTGGCGAGCCGCTGAAGGGACGGACCAATATTGTGCTCACCCGGGACCTCGACTTCGAGGCGCCGGGGTGCGAGGTGGCGCACAGCGTGGAGGCCTTGCTTCACGACGAGCGGCCGCTTTACGTGATCGGTGGCGCTCAACTGTACCGGCAGTTTCTGCCCCACGCCGACCTGATGCACCTGACCCGCATTGATGCTGACTTTGAGGGTGATACCTTCTTCCCTGAGTTCGTTCTGGCTGAGTGGCGATTGGTGGCCGCAGAGCCGCATCCGCAGGATGAGAAGAACCTATACAGCTTTACGATTGAGACCTACGAGCGGATCCGCACATAGCGCCTCCCTGCTGCGGGAAGACTTATGGCCAAAGGAGACTGAACCCAGTGTCTGGACAGATCGAAGGACGGAATCCGGTACTCGAAGCGCTGCGCGCCGGGCGTGAGATCAATAAACTGCTGGTCGCGAAGGGCGCCCGTGAAGGCTCGATTCGCGAGGTGGTGGGGCTGGCCCGCCAGGCGGGTGTGATCATTCAGGAGGTCGACCGGGAGCGGCTGGACGCCCTGGCCCAGGGGCGGAATCACCAGGGGGTCATCGCCATGGTGGCGGCCCACCGCTACTACGACCTGGATGAAATCCTGGAGCGGGCGGCAGCGTCGGGGCAGGATCCGTTTCTTCTGGTTCTCGACTCGATCGAGGACCCCCAGAACCTGGGCTCGCTCCTGCGCACCGCCGATGCTGCCGGCGTTCACGGGGTGGTTATTCCCGAGCGCCGGGCGGTTGGGTTAACCGAGACCGTTGCCAAGGTGTCGGCCGGTGCCGTGGAGTACGTGCCCGTCGCCCGGGTCACCAACATTGCCCGCACCCTCGATGAGCTCAAGGAGAAGGGCTTCTGGGTGGTCGGCACCCATCAGGACGCCCGGGAGCTTTACTACCAGGCGAAGCTGACAGGGCCGCTGGTGGTGGTGATTGGCAGTGAGGGCAAGGGCATGGGACGGCTCGTCTCGGAGAAGTGCGACTTCACCGTCCGGCTGCCCATGCTGGGGCACGTCACCTCGCTGAACGCCGCTGTGGCGGGGGCGATCCTCATTTACGAAATCCGGCGGCAGCGGGACCAGGCCGCCCGGTAACGGAGGCGCCGCGTCCATGGCGGTACCCTACAGGGAGGGTGGCCGATCATGTCTTCGCCGCGCACGATTCTGATCCGTGGTGTTACGTTGGGGCTCCTCGCGGCGATGCTCTCCGCGGGGGCCTTTCTCGCTTATGTCATCTGGTACACCCAAACCGACCGCATCGTTCCCGGGGTCCATGTGGGACGGATCAATGTGGGTGGGCTCGCCCGCAGCGAGGCCACGCAGCAACTCGCGAGCGGGGGACGCGCCCTGCCGCCGGTCCTGGCGGGGGCGACGGGGGGCGAGCCGCTGGAAGGTCCGGTTGCCGCCGCTCCGCCTGAATCAGCCCCGCCGGCACTGGAACTGCGGGCACTGGGTCAGACCTGGCTGCTAGACCGTGCGGAGGTGGGGCCGGAGCCCGATGTGCAGACCGCCGTGCGGGAGGCGCTGGCGATCGGACGGCAGGGCACGGCACTCGAGCGGGCCCGGGCCTTTGTGGCGGGGTGGATCCATGGCTATCAGGTGCCGGTCCCAGTCCGCCTTCGGGAAGAGCCAATTCGGGAACAGCTGGAGGAGATTGCCCGCGAAGTCTCCCGCCCGCCGGTAGACGCCACCTATGACTTCCTGACCGACTCCCTCACCCCGGACATAGCCGGGCAGGAACTTGACCTGACCACCAGTCTGGAGGTGGTCCGCAAGGCGATTCTGTTGGAGCAGCCCGCTGTGGACCTGGCGGTCCGGCCCGTGCTGGCAGCGGTTCAGGCAAAAGATCTGACCCGCGCCCGCCAGTACCAGATCGCTCGCTTCACAACGCCGATTCTGGCGGCGGACCCCGGGCGTGTGCACAACATCTCCATGGCGGTGCGCAAGATCAGCGGGGTGATGCTCAAACCCGGCCAGGTCTTCTCCTTTAACGAGGTTGTGGGCCCCCGCGATGCCAAGAACGGCTGGGCACAGGCAAAGGAGATCTACCAGGGGGAGTTCGTGCTCGGATATGGCGGCGGCATCTGCCAGGTCTCCTCCACGCTTTACAACTCCGTACTGCTGGCCGGCCTGCAGGTCAAGGAGCGATACCACCATGACCGGCCGCTGCAGTACATTCGCCCGGGGCGGGATGCAACCGTCGCCTGGGATTTGCTCGATTTCCGGTTCCAAAACACCATGGATGTGCCGATTCTGATGGGGGCCCGAATTCTGCCCGGACAGCCGCAGCACATCGAGGTAACGCTCCACGCCCCGCGTCCGCTCGGCGGAGGACCGATCGCGATCGAGGAGGCCGATGTTCAGTACCTGCAGCCCGATATGGTGGAGATCTTCGACCGCCAGCTGGCTGAGGGCAAGCGAGAGGTGGTCGATGAGGGGCACTACGGCATCGAGATCAAGATCTATCGGGTATTCGGCGAGGGTCAACAGAAGCGCAGGGAACTGGTCTCCCATGACCGGTACGAACCAAAGGCTGGCAAGGTCCGGGTTGGCGTGGGCAACGGACCGGGCAGCGAAAAGCTGTTGGACCCCGGATTGCGGTAAAGAGCAACTCGCAACCAATGACGAAACCCCCCAGCGCCGCTGGGGGGTATTTCACATGGTTTATACAGAAGTGTTATGGTATCCTGATGAAGTTAGGCTCCAGGAGCGGAAAACGCGTGTCCGACTTAATTCGACATGGCTACAAAAATTCCTTCTGCATTTCAGGGGAATTTGCCACGAATCTGGGGTGGCTGGGTTGTGTAACCTTGACGTTATCTCTTGTCAACGGGTATAATCCAGAGTAGGATTGCCCCAGCAAACCGTTCTGATACGTGGTGCCGCTCTTCCAATCCGTAACAGTCATTGGCCAGACTATTGGCCGCACGACTGAGAAGTCGCCGTAATACAAGGCAGTTCTTATCTGTTTGGGCTGAATAGAGAGGGGGACGGCTCATGACGGCGACGCCGCAACGCGATGTCTTCCACGACTATGACTCCATGCTAGACGAGGACATCGTGGAGTTTGCCCGCGAAGGCTCGAATGAGGCTCTGGAGTACCTCATTAACAAGTACAAGAACTTCGTGCGGGCAAAGGCTCGTTCGTACTTCCTGATCGGCGCCGATCGTGACGATATCACGCAGGAAGGCATGATCGGTCTCTACAAGGCGATTCGAGACTTCCGATCGGACAAGCTCTCCTCCTTCCGGGCGTTCGCGGAACTCTGCATCACGAGACAAATTATCACGGCGATCAAGACGGCCACTCGCCAGAAGCATATCCCGCTTAACTCTTACGTCTCGCTGAACAAGCCGATCTACGACGAGGACTCTGACCGGACGCTCCTCGACGTGATCTCAGGTTCGAAGGTGACCGATCCTGAAGAGCTGATCATCAGCCGGGAAGAGTTCGGCGATATCGAAGGCAAGATGGGTGAGATCCTCAGCGATCTCGAGTGGAAGGTTCTCATGAGTTACCTCGACGGCAAGTCTTACCACGAGATTGCCGTGGAACTTCGCCGCCATGTCAAGTCCATCGATAATGCACTACAGCGAGTGAAGCGGAAGCTAGAGAGATATCTAGACAACCGTAACAACGGGGCCGAACGAGGGCGGGACTAACGCCCCGGCGGTGTGGACAAACAGTGTGGGGCCGCATTTCGCGGCCTTTTCTATTTGTCAGGGCGGTGGTGTTATGTCAAGCGGTGGCAGCACTTCATATGGTAGAGGTAGGGGAAAGGAGGGGAGAATATGAGTCATTGGGATGACACCTGGCTCCCGGCCGACCTCTGCAAGGACCTCGACGATGACTGCGGCTGCCCAAAGCGGAAACGCTTTGACAAGGACTTCCGGTTTGTAAAGGACGACGAGTTCAAGCGTGACGTTGACTTCAGGCGTGACGTCGACTTCAAGAGGGACTTCGACGATGATTGTGGCTGCGATGATCGCAGGAAGTTCCGGAAGGACTTTGACGACGACTTCCGGTTCAAGAGAGACTTCGATGACGACGATGACGTCAAGTTCAAGAAGAGGCGGAAGGCGATCCCGGTCGGTGAGGTGACCGTCGATTGCACGCCGGTCACGTTCCGGACCAAGGGGCAGGCCATCAACATTGTGAGTTGTCCGGTCTCGCAGGTGCTGAACGTCCCGGTCACCCGTCAGGTCAACGTGCAGGTGCCCCTCGGCATCGGCGGCTGCGTGCTGAACGTACCGCTCACGGAACGGGTCCAGGTCCCTGTGGTGACCACCGTCAATCTGCCGCCGGTCCAGACTCCGGTACCCACCGTGGTCTGCCCGCCGTTTACTGTTCCGACGCGGTTCTGCTAAGATCACTCGGAGGGCCGCCGGCCCTCCGGTACATCGGACACCGCTGGGTTCAATTCCAGCGAGTGAGGCTTTGAAACTGCCTGTAGGCTGTGGTATGATAGGGAGTGCATTCACGCTGGCGTAGCTCAACTGGCAGAGCTCCTGATTTGTAATCAGGGGGTTGCAGGTTCGATTCCTGTCGCCAGCTCCAGACATAGAAAGACCACCTTCCTCAGGCATGAGGACAGGTGGTCTTTTCCTGTTTTATCGGGGGCGCATCCGCCACTTGACAGGAGAGGGGGCGGCCTGCGCCGCGGCAGGGGGCTCCCAGGGTTCGCCGGCCGCCGCAGCTGGCGGGGGCCCCTCGTTTGCCAGCCGCAGCCCGGTATCCGCTGCTTTGGCCTCTTGCAGGGGAACCCACGGCAGGAAGGAGAGTGACCCGGGAGGAAGAACTCCATGGGTGGTACCGATCGTGGCGAAAACAAGGAGTTCTGTACGTGAAAGCACCAGTGATCGACCTTCAGAAGCGTGTGCAAGCCCTCCTCGACACGGTGTATGGTTCCTGGAACGTGACCGGCCTTCGCCCCCTGGGCAGCGGTCTGGAGAACATGGTCTTTGCAGCCGACTCGGAGGCGTTCGGACCGATCGCCCTTCGTGTGCCCTGGACCCGCTGGCTGGCCAACGTGAACGACCCGTCACGCGACTGCCGTGATACGCTCCACCAGGAGGCGGCGATCGCGGCGCATCTGACCCGGTATGGCGTGCCGGTTCCCAGAGTTCATGCCCTGCATCTGAGTGATGAGATCGACTTTCTCGTCTCGGATCTGGTTGTGGGGGATGGGAGCCGTGCCGAGCCCCGGGCCATGGGCCGGGTGGCCGCGCAGATCCATGGGGCGCCCCCGCCCGATATTCCCCTGGTCTGCATGGAAGGAAAGAGCCTGGCAGAGATGCTGGCGAACCGGATAGATCAGCGGGTCCGGTACATTGCCACACGGGCGGGTCGGGACTTCGGGCTTCCGCCCAAGGAGGCCCTCGCCAGGGTGCTTGGCTGGCCGGGCGCCCGCCGGCGCCTCTTGCACATGGATCTGCGGCCGGTCAACTTCCTGGCCAGGAACGGGGCCGTGGCGGCGATCGTGGATTGGGACAATGCCCTTCTGGGCGACCCCGCCCTCGATCTGGCGCGCTCGGCCGAGGCCGGCGAGGTGGATATGCAGGAGCTCCTCGCGGGCTATGGCAACATGGCCCCCTTCGCCCACCTGCCCGAACCGGTGGAACTCTTGTACCGGCTGGACACAGCAGCGATGCTAGCGGTGGTCTTCCTGGAGGAGACACCCGATCCAAGCCGGGCAGAGCGGTTTGTGGGGCGAACCCTTGAACTGGTCGATAGGCTGCGGCGGGCATTGTAATCGGTGGTACTGTCATGAGAGGCGGGCGCTCTGCCCGCCTCTCTTTCGCGCTCTCGGCGTCTTCCCATACCGACCGGTCGGACTGGCCGATAAACTATGTGCCACAAGGCATCGGTGATATATCTTACATTGCTAATCGGATGGCAAGAGGGATTGATGCAGGTGACGTCTAATAAGATAAACGAAACATGTGAATCTTAAACGAATATACCCCGGTCAGCCTGACCGGTTCCGTTCAGCCACGGCATTGCCAGTAAGGGAGGTTGCTGCCATGACCGACATTCAGCGCGTCGCTGTCGTCGGCGCCGGTACCATGGGGGCGGAGATCGCGGCCCTGGCCGCTCTGGGCGGGTTTGAGACCGCCCTGTTCGACATTCAGCCGGAGCAGCTCGAACGGGCCGCTAAGAAGCTGAAGCGGCTGCTTCCGGAGATGGAGGCGAAGGGGAAGCTCAGTCCGGGGGCGGCCATGGCCGCACTGGACCGGCTCCGGTTTGTCTCCGACCTGCCAGCGGCGATCGGTACGGCTGACTACGTGATCGAGGCCGTGTATGAGGACCTGGACCTGAAGCGGCAGGTCTTCGCCGACCTGGACCGGCTGGCGCCGGCCCATGCGGTGCTCGCCACCAACTCATCGACCATCGTCTCCTCCCGCATCGCCGGTGCGACCGGGCGTCCGGACCGGGTGATCAACCTGCACTTCTTCACCCCACCGCTGCTCCAGACGGTGGTGGAGGTGGTCCAAGGGCCCCACGTCTCCGATGAGACAGCCTCGATCACCAGGGCGGTGGCCGGTCAGATGGGGCTGAAGCCGGTGCTCCTGAAGAAGGAGACCTTCGGGTTCGTGGTCAACCGGGTCCTGGGCGCCGTGCTCTCCGAGGCGCTGCGCATTGTGGAAGACGGGGTGGCCACGCCGGAAGAGGTGGACTACCTGGTCACCCAGACCATCGGTCACCAACTGGGCCCGTTCCGGATTCTGGACCTGGTCGGGAACGATGTCGCCTGGTTTGTCGGCATGGAGAAGGCGCGTGCCACGGGTCGCCCCGAAGACGGCCCCTCTCCGCTGCTGGTCGAAAAGGTGGAGCGCGGGGAGCTGGGGCGGAAGACCGGCAAGGGTTGGTATACATACCGCTAGTGATCTTTACCATACCGCCGAGCAGAGGGAGGGCACACAGATGTATGACTTTGCCCCCAGTCCCGAGCAGCAGGAGATTCTGGCCAGGACCCGGGCGTTAATGGATGAGCTGGTCTATCCCAACGAGAAACACCTGGTCCCCCACAAGGGGCTGCCGCCGGAGATCTTAAGGCCTCTCCAGGCCCGGGTGAAGGCCGAGGGGCTGTGGGCGGCTCATCTGCCCAAGGAAGCTGGCGGCATGGGCAAGGGGAATGTGACGCTGGGGCTCATGAACGAGATTCTGGGGCGCAGCCCGATCGCTCCCCGCATCTTCGGCACGGCTGCTCCCGACACCGGGAACTCGGAGATTCTCTGGCTGGCGGGGAGCCCCGAGCAGAAGGAGCGGTACCTGAAGCCCCTGGTGGACGGGGAGATTCGCTCCTGCTTCGGCATGACCGAGCCGCAGGTCTCCGGCTCTGACCCCACGGTCATGCTCACCCGGGCGGAGCGTGACGGCGACCACTGGGTGATCAACGGCCACAAGTGGTTTGCCACCGGCGCCACGGGGAGCTCCTTCGTGATCGTCATGGCCAATACCGACCCCTTCGGGCCGGTCCACAAGCAGGCGACCATGTTTATCGTCGATATGGACACCCCGGGGGTGGAACTGGTCCGCGAGATCCCGGTTATGGGCGACCTCTCTGAGGGCGGCCACGGCGAACTGCGCTTCACCAATGTGCGGATTCCGGACACCCAGCGGCTTGGCGAGGTGGGCGACGGCTTCAAACTGGCGCAGCAGCGACTCGGTCCCGGGCGTATCACCCATGCCATGCGCTGGCTGGGGGTGGCGCAGCGGGCCTACGAGCTCATGGTGGCCTATTCGCTCAGGCGGCAGACCCGTGGGCGGCTCCTGATTGAGTTCGGCACGATTCAGAACTTCATTGCCGACTCGGCGGCGGAGATTCAGGCCTCCCGCCTGATGACGCTGCACGCCGCCTGGCGGATGGACCAGGGCGACGAGGCCCGCCGTGAGATCTCGCTGATCAAGTTCTTCGGCGCCAAGGTGATGATCGACGTGATCGACCGGGCGATCCAGGTGCACGGCGCCCTGGGCTTCTCGGGCGACACGATTCTGGAATCGATGTACCGCGAGGCCCGGGCCGCCCGCATCTACGATGGGCCCGACGAGGTGCACCGCACGGTGGTGGCCAAGCGCATCGTGAAGGAGTACAAGGCGACGGGTGCTGTTAGCTGGTAGCCGGCCCACGAAACAGAAAGGGGCGGGGGTCGGTTCTGGCCCCCGCCCCCGCCCGTATTAGATGATCTCCGGCCCGCCGGGCCGCCTGCGCCGCTTCCTGCCCGGTCTCTCCGGCCCGCCCTCAGCGGCGCGGCTGCGGGCGCCATCGATCAGGAAGTCGAAGAGCCTGCCGGCCACCTCTTCCGTGGAGAGTGGCTTATTGGGCTGGAACCAGTGGTAGCTCCAGTTGTACATGCCGAAGAAGGCCAGGGTGAAGAGCTGGGGGTCCAGGTCCGGCCGGAGTTGGCCCTGGCCAATCGCCTCCTCCACCAGTCCTCTCACGATTCCCTCGTACCGGTCGCGCTTCGCCTTCACAATGGCGAAGCCCTCGTGGGAGAGAAAGCGCCGCTCTTGAATAAAGACCCCGACATACGGGCGGAAGCGGGCGATGGAGTCGATCAGCTGGACAGCGATCTTGCGGAGCTTGTCCAGCGGCCCGCCCTCACCCTGGAGCGCCTGTTCTGCCTGCTCGAGTTCGTACTGAATGAAGGTTTCGTGAAAGACGAGCAGGAGGTCTTCTTTCGACTGGAAATGGTGGTAGAAGGCGCCCTTGGAGCAGGAGGCCTCCCCTACGATATCTTGCACCGAGGTGGCATGGAAGCCCTTCCGGTTAAACAGCCGCAGGGCAGCGTGCAGAATCTGTGCGCGCAGATCATCGTTTCGGCTGCTGCGTGTACGGAGATGCATCTCCTCACCCCTTGAGAACTCAGGAATGCCTGAATGCGATTATACTCCAGGGCGCGCCAAGTTCCTGCACAGAGCGGCTTAGATTCGCTCTGACATACCGACTGGTCGGTATGACTTTGAAGGTGTGACTGTTCCGCTCATATATGATTTACTATTAGGGACTCCCATTTCACGCCCTGGGCGACTCGGGAGATGCAGGTGGGTGAGGCGGTGCCAGATTCCACAACCCTTCTCCTAACGGGCATGCTGGTGGCGGTGGGGGCGGGTGTTTCGGCTATGGCGGGCTTTGGCTTTGGCATTGCCCTCATGCCGTTTATGATTCTGCTCTACCCGCCCAAAGAGGCGGTCGTGCTGACCCTGCTTATCGCCATGTGCGGGGTCTCCATTCAGTGGTTTCGGGTTCGCCAGCACGCCCACTACCCGCTAATGGCCAAACTGGTGGCAGGCACACTGATGGGCGTTCCGCTGGGCGGCTATGTTCTTGGCGTAATCGAGCCGGGACCGCTGAAGGCGTTGATCGGGATCGCCGTGCTGGTGGCGGCTGTGCTCTCCCTGGCCCGCCGGTCGGGTGCCGACCTGCCCCCGCGGATGCCTTCCACAGGGCTTTCTCTGGCAGCGGGCTTCGGTGCCGGCATACTGGCCACCACGGTGGGCCAGCCCGGCATTACCGTCGCCTCGCTGATGACCTGGACCCGGCTGGACAAGCAGGTGGTGCGGGCGACACTGGTCTCCTACTTTGTCCTGGCCGATGCCGGGTCGATGGTCGCCTTCTACGTGCAGGGGATCCTCACCCGGGAACTGGCCCTGACCGCCTTTGCCCTGATTCCGTTCTACCTGATCGGTCTCGTTGTCGGGGACTGGGGCTTCCGCCACTCGGGGCAGGTGGGCTACCGGCGACTGGTTCTGGGGCTGCTGAGCGTCTCGGCGGTACTTGGGCTCTATAGCGGGCTGCATGCGTTGTTTGAGTAAGCGTAAAAACGATCGAGGCGCCACCGATAAAGGTTGGCGCCTCTGCCTGTTTATGCGGCTACCACCGGGACGACAGGTAGAACCCAAAGCCGACCAGCAGAACCGGAACCGCCAGCAGGTAGATGTGCTGCAGCCGCACGAGCCAGTCGGACTCCCGGAACGACTCGGCGTACGCGGCCATGACTTCCTTCAACATGAAAACCCCTCCCTCCGGCGATGCCGGTCCTTCGTTCAGCTTCATGGTAGCACGCAGCGCCGTAGACCCGGCATTCGGCGGGGGAGCGATATCGGCATGGATACTCAGGTGACACAAAAGTCTATTTAGTTGTAGTACTCGCGCTGCGTTCGGCCCGACGTGAGCCGGGAAGAGTCGGGGCATACTATCTGCGAAACGGGGGATGAAGATGGACCACCACCAGCTTAAAGAGATTGGCGAGAAGCTCCGCAGCCTGGGCCACGACCGCCGCGAGGTTGTTCACGAGATCATGGCCGATGCCCGGCAGGGCCAGGCCGACGATGCCCGCCGGCTCTACCAGCAGCTGGACCAAATTAGCGAGGAGTGCATCTCGCTGATGGAGCGGCAGCGGGCCATGATCGCCGAGCAACTGAACGACGGAGGGTGATGCAAAAAGCCGGTCCCGATCGCCCATGAGCGGGACCGGTCGTCTTCTCTCAGCGCATAAAGTAGAGCCAGAGCAGGTAGAGGGCAACCCCAACCAGCACCCCCGGCACGACAAGCAGGTAGATCAGCTGGAGTCGCACGGCCAAAGTGGACTCGCGGAAGGCTTCGCGGTAGATTCGATGCATCTCCTGCAGCATGCGGGTCCCCTCCTTCTTGGAGCCGAACCGGCAAAAGCCAGTCTCGTATCATCATGCTATCGCGGGTGGTACTAGACTTGCTATTCCCACAAGGTGCGACTACCTCCGGCTCATCGCGCCCGCGCCTTGGGACTACCGGCAGGCGGGCATGAAAAAACACCCATCGCCGGTGGTGCGATGGGTGTCTGCCGTTACTTCCAGGCCCCAGGGGGGAAGGCTTGCAGGGCCCGCAGCGCCAGGCGGGCGGTCCCTGTCGGGTGGCTGCAGTTGCCCCGCCCGTAGAGCAGCACATTGGCCAGCTCCCGGGCTTCAGCGGTCTCGCCGGCCCGCAGGGCCCGGGCCAGCTGCCGGTGGCCCTCCTGGCAGCCGCGGCACTGGCCGCAGGCGGCTTCGGTCAGGAAGGCGACCGTCTCGTTGATCATACTCGGCAGGGTGGCACCGGCCTTGGCGAAGACCACCACGGCCGCCGGTCCGACCGAGGTGCCCAGCTCGGCCAGCGCCTCGTAGGTGAGCGGCACGTCAAGCTCGTCGGGGCGGAGCGGTCCGGAACTGAGACCGCCGGGCAGCACCGCCAGAATCTCACCGGCGGGCGGCGCCCCAGCCAGGGCCAGCAGGTCGCTCAGGCAGGTGCCGTAGGCCACCTCGTAGACCCCGGGCTTTTCCACGGCGCCGCTCACGGTGAAGAGGGCGGTGCCGGGGCAGTCGGGGAGGCCGACGGAGCGGAAGCGCTCAATGCCCAACCGGAAGATGGCGGCCACGGCGGCCAGGCTCTCCACGTTGTTGATCACCGTCGGGTTGCCCCGCATGCCGATCTCCTCGGGGTGAGGAGGCTTGGGCTGGGGCAGCCCCTCCAACCCCTCCAGGGCGTCGATAACGGCCGTTTCCTCCCCGGCGATATAGCTGGGCACCGAGGGCTGCAAATCGACCGTCAGATCGCCCAGGAGGCCCGCTTCACGGGCTTCGCTCAGGGCGGTCTCCACGGCGGCCAGCGCCTCCTCTGAGTCGCCGCGCACGTAGAGGTAGGCGTGCTCCGCGCCCACGGCGGTGCAGGCGATCAGGAGCCCCTCGAGGACCCGGTGGGGGTAGTGGGCGAGCAGGTGGCGGTCCTTCTGGCTGACCGGCGACGATTCGGCGCCGTTGGCGATGGCGTACTTGGCGACGCCCCCCATGCGGGCCACCTTGCGCCACTTGTCGGCCACCGGGTTGCCCCGGCCGCTGCCGCCCCGGCCCCGCAGGCCGGCCCGCTCGACCTGGTCGATCGCCCAGCGGCCACCCTCTGCCCGCGCCGTGGCCAGGCCGGTGTAGCCCCCGCGCCCGACGTACTCGGCCAGGGACTCCCGCCCCCGGGCGCCCGGCTCTGTGAGCAGGTAGGCGGTCACTGCGCCCGCCCCCCTCGCCGGTAGCCCTCCTGCTCGGCCAGCAGGTCGAGCTGAATGGTCCGGGCATCCTCCAGGTAGAGATCGACCCGGGGCATGGCCAGGTGGCCGCCGTGCCGCTGGTCGAGGGTCTTGGTATAGCCCCCGCAGACATCGCACAACTCCACCCGCCAGGGCTCCATCTCCTCGACGGTGAGAATGTTCACCTTCTTGACGTCGTCGGTGTCGCAGACGACGCAGGCGAGGCGGTGATGCTCCCACTGGGTGTCGCACTGCGGGCAGTGGAGGAAGCGGAGGTTGTCAGGGTCGATGCGGCAGACGTCGGGCGTGGAGCCGCAGACCGGGCAGTAGTTCTTGCGCCACATGGGCAGGGCCGCCCCGGCCGCCGCGGTGGCGGCAAAGCGGGCCATGAAGGGCTGGAGCGCCAGGCCGGCGAGGGTCATGACCAGGTCTGCTTCGGCAGCGGTGAGGCCGGCAGAATGTGCCCAGGCCTCGGACCCCTCGCCCTCCAGCAGCGCCACCGCCAGCGCCTGCCGCTCCGCGGCGGGGGCACGGGAGAGGGCTTCCGCCAGCGTGCGGACATCCTCCCGCTGCTCGGAGAGCAAGCCCGCCAGGTCGCTCAGGACATCGGCAAAGAGGGCGGGCTCGATTACGGGCTGCACGAGGGTCATCAGCGGGTCACCGGTCAGGAAGGCGCCCTCCATGGCCACATCCGACGGGCGGTTTTCCGGGGCCGGAATCCGTTCCTGCCACTTGCGGGCCCGCTCCCGCCAGGCACGCAGGAACTCCAGGGACTGCATGGGGTCCTCACTCCTTTATGTGAGCAGCTGTACGGTGAAGTTGATCCCCGGCATGCCTACATACTGGTCGGCCAGAATGCGAATGTCACGCGGCGTGGACAGCTTGTAGACGGCGCCCATGATCGACTGCTCGGTGCTGAAGCCGGCGGGCAGATAGAGAATGCCAGTCCGTTCTGCTGGTAGGACGATGGTCCACTCATCGCCGATACCCTCGTTCAGTTCTCCGCGTACCACCACGTGAAAATTCGGGGAGGCGGCGGGCTTGGTGAAGCGCAGCTCCACCACCCGGGGGCAGACCAGCTCACCGGTCTGGTTCCCTTGCTTGTCCTTGGCGGCCGTTGTCCAGTAGAGCACCTCGGTCTTCGGCGGAATCAGGCGGCCCGGGGCGTACTTCCCCTGCCGAATCGAAATCTCCATTAACATGATAACATCCTCCGATCCTCTGAGACGCATCACAGAAAGCCCGAGCCGTGTGTGACGGCTCGGGCCTCTGGCCTAGTGCTTGTGCTCGGCGCACTCGGGGCAGGGCAGGTTCTTCTGGCCGGTGCCGTGGCAGTGATCGCAGGTGAGCGTCACGCCGTCGAGATTGGTGAACGGCTGACCGGCGCACTCGGGGCAGGGATCCTTGCTCACGATCATTCCGCCGCCTGTGCAGCGGGGGCAGCAGGTGGTGCTCATGACGCAGGCTTCCCCTCCTCGATGATTTCGGCTGTACCGTTCTTCATCGACTGCTCCACCCAGAGGGCGTGCTCAGCGGCGGCGTAGTCGAGCTCGACCCATCCGCTCACCATGGCGCTCAGCGAGCGGCTGGTGAAGGGGTGGATCATGGTCAGGTAGATGTGCAGCAGGCCCATGGCCAGTCCGCCCCAGAAGGAGACGGAGTGGATGATCTGCATCAGCTTGAAGGTCTCGTCGGTGATGATGCCCCGGCCAAACCACATGTAGAGGCCGGAGACCACGAAGCCGACGAAGGTCAGCACCACCACGTAGAAGTTGACCTTGTGACCCCCGTTGTACCTGCCCTGAGGCGGCAGGGCCGGCTTGCCGACCGTGTAGTGGAGCGGGGCGATGAGCATGTACTTCATGTCATCCTTCCGGAAGTGGAAGAGCTCCTTCAGGTCGTTCAAGGCGCCCTTGGGCGTGCCCAGAATCCAGATCACGGGCGAAAGCATCATGACGACGGCCGCCACCCTGTGCAGGAAGCGGGCATACTGGCCAAAGGTACCCTGGAGCATCGGGCCCAGGCCCGTGGCGGTCGACTGGGGGTCGGCCCGCCACAGGAAGATGGCGCCCGTCAGCACCAGGAGGATCCACGAGACTCCATACGCCCAGTGGAAGATCATCTGGGCCCGGTTAAACTTGCGGATCTTCTTTCCCGAGTAGGTTGCCACGTGGTATCCCCCCCTTAGTCGTGCATCTCGGCGCCCGGCTCATGGTGCGGCGGATGCCCACCCTTGAACGTCTTACGGGCAGCGAGCCAGTTGATCACCATGCCGAAGACGGCGGTGCCCAGCAGCGCCTTGCCGATGGGCTGCAGGCCGTACTTCCAGAAGGTGAGACGCTTGGAGAGCGTCGGGTTGACGGGCAGGCCGTAGGTCTCGGGGCTCTCCAGGAGCACGTACAGCTCGTGCAGGCCGCCAAGCTCCTTGTCGCCGTAAACGTTGGCGTTCTCGTAGCCCATCGCCTTGAGCTGCTCCACCCGGGCGTAGGCCCACTTGATCAGCTCGGTGCGGTCGCCGTACTTGATGCAGTCGGTGGGGCAGGTGGAGACGCAGGCCGGCTGCATGGCATTGGAGATGCGATCGAAGCAGAGGGTGCACTTGCCCGCCTTCTGGGCGGTCTGGCCCCAGGCGCTCTTGTCGACGTGGATGGCGTCAAACGGGCAGGCGGGCTCGCAGTAGGCGCAGCCAATGCAGGCCTGCTTGTCGAGGGTGACGACGCCGTAGTCGCTGTACTGAAGGGCGTCGGTCGGGCAGGCGGTGACGCAGCCAGCCTCGGTGCAGTGCATGCAGTTGTGCTTCTGCATCAGCCACTGGCTCATGCCGTTCTTGTCATCCTGCTCGATGAACTTGATGATGGTCCAGGTCTGGGCGTCCAGGTCCGGGTGGCTCTGGTAGGTCCCCGGTTCCTGGTTGATGCGGGCCTCGTTCTGGTTCCACTGCTTGCAGGCAACCTCGCAGGCCTTGCAGCCGATGCAGTCAGAGGTATCGACCAGCATGGCAACCTGCTGCTGCTTGTTCGCGGGATCGGCCTTCCACGATGTCCAGGTTCCAGCACGTCCCATGGTGGTTTACCCCCTTTCGCTCACCTTGCGGATGTTGCCCAGGAAGACCTTCGACTCCTGAATCTGCACGTTCACGTCGACCGCCTGGGGCGTCAGCGTGTTGGTGATATCGCCCTGCACGTAGCCAGACTGAGGGCCCCAGTGGATTGGCAGGCCGATCACGTGGGTCTTCTTGCCCCCGATCATCAGCGGGCGGACCCGGTTGGTGACCATGGCCTGGACCTTCACCTTGCCGCGGGCGGTCTCGACCTCGACCCAGTCGCCGTTCTTGATCCCTTCCTTCTGCGCCAGGTCACGGTCGATCTCGGCGAAGTGGCGGGCAAAGGCCTCGGCCAGGAAGGGCAGGGTACGGGTCATGACGCCCGAGGTCTGGTGCTCGGTCAGCCGGTAGGTGGTGACCACGTGCGGGAACTGGTCGGGCTCGCCGAACTTGTCGTGAGCCGAGTTGTAGGTCCGGAGCGTGGGGATCTTATCCTGCTTGTAGAGCGGGTTCTTCAGCGGGGACTCCTTCGGCTCGTAGTGGACCGGGATCGGGCCATCCTGCAGGGCGCCGAAGATACCGCCCATGCCCCACGGCTTCATGATGAACGGGGAGTCGCCCCGCACGCCGGTGGCGGCGTGAACGGCGTTGGGCGCGATGGGCAGCATATCGGGCACATCGACGCCGGCCCACTTCTTGTTCGCCTCGTCCCACCAGACCAGCGGCACCTTGCCCCAGCTCTTGCCCGCCGGGTCGGCCGAGGCCCGGTTGTAGAGCACACGCCGGTTGGCCGGCCAGGCGAAGGCCCAGCCCAGGTGCAGGTAGTCGGCGGAGCCATCGGCCTTCGCCTCCGTCCAGCCCTCGGGCCGGTTGGGGGCGGAGCGCTTGCGGGCGGCGGCCCGGTTCTTCCCCTCCTCGGGGTACATGCCGGTGTAGATCCAGCAGCCGGCGGCGGTGGAGCCGTCGGCCCTCAGGGCGACAAAGCTGGGTACGGGCTTGCCGGTCTTGGTGTCGTAGCCGTTGATCTCCTTGACAATCTTCTCGTAGTCAAGGTGGCTCGGGTCCTTGGGGTCCTCGTAGCCCCAGACCAGGTTCTTGATCGGCTCGTCCTTCTTGGCGGTAGAAGAGGCGTAGAGCTTCTTCAGCCGCTTGCCCAACTCGTTCATGTACCAGCCGTCGGAGTGGGCGTCGCCCAGGGGCTCGATCGCCTGCTCGCGCCACTGGATAAGCCGGTGCGAGTTGGTGAAGGAGCCCGACTTCTCCAGCGGGCCGGCGGCGGGCAGCAGGATCACCTCGGTCTGAATCGCCTTCGGGTCCATGCCTTCCAGCTTCCAGAACTCAGAGGTCTCGTTCTGGAACAGGTCGGATACCACGAGCCACTCCAGCTTGGAGAGGGCGTCCTGCACCTTGCGGGCGTTGGCGGAGCCGACAGCCGGGTTCTGGCCGATGTTGACCAGGCCCTTGACCCTGCCGTCGAGGATCGACTGGAAGATGTCGTAGTGGCTGTAGGTCTCGCCGCCCGCCATCTTGGGCAGGTACTGGTAGCCGTACTCGTTAGCGGCGGTGGCCGAGTCGCCCCACCAGGCCTTCAGCAGGCTGACAAAGAAGTTCGGCTTGTTGACCCAGTAGCCCGACTTCGGGGTGGTCTTGTCGAGGAACTCCTTCAGGGTCTTGTGGCCCTCGGTGGGCTGGCCCAGGTAGCCCGGCAGGTCGTGGTAGAGCACCGCCAGGTCGGTGGCGCCCTGCACGTTGGCGTGGCCGCGCAGCGCCGCAATGCCGCCGCCGGGCACGCCAATGTTGCCCAGGAGCATCTGCAGCACGGTGGAGCAGCGAATGTTCTGCACGCCCTTGGTGTGCTGTGTCCAGCCCATGGCGTAGGCGAAGACCGCCGACTTGCCGGCCTGGCCGGTGGAGGTCACGTACTCGGCCAGCTTCTTGAAGTCATCGACCGAGATGCCCGAGATTTCGGAGACCTTCTCGGGGGTGTAGATCGAGTAGATGCGCTTGATGTGCTGGAAGACCGTATTCGGGTTCTGAAGCGACTCGTCGGCCAGCGGCTGGCCGTTGGCGTCGGTCTGGAAACCCCAGGTCGCCTGGTTGTACCGCTTCGCCTCGGGATCCCAGCCCGAGAAGAGCCCCTCGTCGAAGGTGAACTTCTCGTTGACCAGGAGGGCGGCGTTGGTGTACTTGACCACGTAGTCCCGGTGGAACTTGTTATTGGCGATGGCGTAGTTGATCAGGCCGCCCAGCACGGCAATGTCGGTGCCGGAGCGGAAGGGGATCCACCAGTCCGCCTTGGAGGCGGTGCGGGTGTAGCGGGGGTCGACCACGATCACCTTGGCGCCCTTCTGCTTGGCGCGCAGGAACCACTTGAAGGAGATCGGATGATTCTCCGCCGCATTGGAGCCCATGAAGACGACGACGTCAGCGTTCTGGATGTCCCAGAACGAGGTGGTCATGGCGCCGCGACCGAATGAAGTGCCCAGACCGGGCACGGTGGAGGAGTGTCATATACGGGCGTGGTGCTCAAGATAGACCACGCCAAGGGAGCGCATCAGCTTGGTGACCAGGTAGCATTCCTCGTTGTCGATGCAGGCCGAGCCAATGTGGGCCAGGCCCTCGGCGCGGTTGACCGTCACGCCGCTCTTGTTGGTCTCCACAAAGGTCTTGTCCCGGGTCTCCTTAATCCGCTGGGCAACCTTGTCCAGCGCTTCGTCGACGGTGATCTCTTCCCACTTGTCGCTGCCCGGCTTGCGGATCTTGGCCTTCAGTTCCCGAAGCGAGTTGGGCTTGCCGACGCCCTCGTAGGCGAACTGCATGGAAGCAGCGCCCTTCGGGCAGAGGGAGCCCTCGCTGATCGGGCTGTCGGGATTCCCCTCGAGCTGAAGCAGCTGGCCCTCCTTGACATAGGCGATCATGCCGCAGCCAACGGAGCAGTGGGGGCATACGCTCGGAACCTCTTTGGCTTTTGCGATCCGGGACTCTTTCAGGCTGTTAGCCAGGGCGTTCCGCTCTTCCCCAAAGAGCAGAACCGCCGCACCGGCCGCGCTGACGCCCGAGAGCTTCAGAAACGCACGGCGGTCTAGGTTCATCCCTCAATCCTCCTTGCCACTCGAGTGCCTTTGGTGTATACAATCAGGCTGGCGGCATTTCGAACATAGCCTACCAGCTCGATAGCGAGATCCATGGCCAGTTCATAGGCCTGGTCGGTTGCGGCGGTCCGGGAGACGCCGATTCCGGCGCCGAACCGGGCGAGTCGGGTACACATCTCGTAGGAGATTCGCCCCGAGGTGAGAATCACAACCTGGTCCGCCGGCCACCCGGCCCTGCGGGCAGCGCCCATCACCTTGTCGACGGCGTTGTGCCGTCCGATATCCTCCCGAATGAACCGCTCCCCGGTATCGGCCCGGACCGCCATCGCCACATGAACGCCGCCGGTTTCGCGGTAGAGCGGGGCGTTGGCCAGCATCTCACGCATCCACTGCAGGAGTTGCTCCCGGGTCACTTGAAGATGGTGAAGAACCGGCGCGAACCTGGGTTCCTGCCGCTGCCGTTCTGGGGGAGCGGGCAGGTCAACCCAAATCAGGCCCCGGTCCTCCTCGATTACGAGCCGCCTGATCTCGCCGGGATCGTCGATAACGCCCTCGCCGCAGAGGTAGCCGACCACCCAGTCATGCAGATCGACCGGGGTTGTCTGTACCGTCAGCCACTCCTCGTCGTTGAGGTAGATGGTGGTCGGTCGCTCGACGGGGGCCAGGACCGCAGTCTCCATGGCCGTAATCGCTGCCATGCGAACCCCCCCAAAGTTCAAACTGGGACTATCCGCCAAATAGATATTTTGACCTACAAAGTTACACTTGAACTCTATGTTATACTCTTGAATGCGAAGATGTAATGGCCCGCGCGGCGGTACCTTTCCCCTCTGTTCGGTACTGTTTGCATGTCCATTCGGGGAATGTTCGTAGATTGTTCGTTCTATCACATGGGTAGGCGCAACCTAGGCCCAAAGGAGGAGGCGGTTCGGATGGATTCGGCAAGGCTGCTGGCTGCGCTCGAGGCCCTGCCGGTCTCCGCGCCGGAGGCAGATCTGCTGCAGGCACTGGCCCGGATCGCCTGCACGCAGTTGGGCTGGGCGGCGGCCCAGGTTCGCCCCGAAGAGGGGGCCGGGGTGCTCGCCCGCTGGCCGTCCGATGGGACCGTTCACGCTGCGGCCTCCTTCGGACTGGGGCAGGGTCTGCTCCTCGAGGCGGAGGGCTCCGGGGAGCCCGGGGAGCTTCATGTGCTGGCTGCTGCCGCCGGCAGGCTGCTGGAGGAAGGGCGGCTGCGAGCCCGGCTGATGCAGCGGGTGGAGCGCCTGGCCCGCAGCTCACGGGAGGCGGAGGAGCGGCACCGCAACCTGACCGTTCGCCTGGCGGAGCTGCGGGGGGAACTGGACACGACCCAGCAGAACCATGTGGTGCTCAGCGAGCGCAACCGCATCGCCCAGGACCTCCATGACCGGGCCGCCCAGACAAACTTCCTGCTGGCTCTGAAGCTCGACTGGGCGCTGACCCACCTGGCGCCCGACGACCCCCTGCGCGGGGAGATGGAGCGCCTGAAGGACCTGGCTGCCCAGGCGGCGGCGCAGACCCGGGAGGCGATCTACGCCCTGCGGGCCTCGGAGCTGGCGGAGGGTGGGCTTCAGGGGGGACTGCGCCGCCTGGTCCGGTCGATGGAGGTCGACGGCTTCACCGCCAGCCTTACGGTGAGCGGGATACCCGTCCCGGTGGCCCCCGATGCAGAGGATGCGCTCTTCAAACTGGCCCAGGAGGCGCTGAACAACGCCAGGAAGCACAGCCGGGGCTCCGCCGTGATCGTGGCGCTGCGCTTTACGCCGGCAGCGGTCACCCTGGTCGTTCAGGATGACGGCGTCGGGCTGCCGCACAAAGGGGTGGACGGTTCGCCCGACCGCCTGGGCCTGAAGGGCATGCGGGAGCGAGTGGCTGCCCTGGGCGGGGAGCTTCATCTATTGAGCGGTGATGAGGGCGGGTTGATCGTGCGTGCCACCATACCACTGAAGGGGGATCATGCCCATGGCGATTCGTATCGTGATCGTGGATGATCACGAATTGCTTCGGGAGGGGATCAAGGCGATGCTCTCCCAGGAGTCGGACCTGGAGGTGGTCGGTGAGGCCGCCGACGGCCGGACCGCTCTGGCCAAGTGCCGCTCCCTGGCCCCCGACGTGGTCGTGCTGGACCTGAAGCTCCCCGACATGGACGGCGTGGAGGTTTGCCGGCAGATTCAGCAGGAGCGCCCCGAGACGGCGGTGCTGATGCTGACCACCTTCACCGATGCCGACCTGGTGGTGGCCGCCGTTAGGGCCGGAGCCAAGGGCTACGTGGTGAAAGACGTGCTGGGCATGGACCTGAAGCGTTCGATTCGGGGCGTAGCCAGGGGTGAGGTCTCCATGGACCCCAAAGTGGTGGGCCACCTGATTCACCACATGCGCCAGCCCGCCGAGCAGAAGGAAGAGGACAAGACCCCGCTCAACCGGCAGCAGCTGGCGATCATTCGCCTGGTGGCCCAGGGCTACACCAACCGGGAGATTGCCGAGCAGATGTACCTGAGCGAGAAGACCGTGAAGGGCTACCTGGCCGAGGCGCTCCGGCGCATGGGCGTAAAGAACCGGGTAGAAGCCGCCATGCTGGCCTCCAAAAAGGGCTGGATTTAAAGAGGAAGAGCCCGGTCGTCTGACCGGGCTCCAACCATGTCTACCTCGCCTCACTTCTGCTTTAGCGTCGCCTGGTCCAGCTCATCTGCCAGGGTGCGGATGCGCTCCGACAGCACCCAGAGCCGGCGGTTTGCCTCCGCAATGTTGGTAACGTGAGCCTCGGCCCGCCGCACGAGCCCTACCGCAGCCTCAATGCCGTCGGCAACGGCCTCCACCTCGCCGATCACCACCCGGCTCACATCGCTCATCGAGCCGATGTGGGCCGCTGTTTCCTGCGCCACTGCCGAGAGGTCGGCCATCTGCTGGCTCACCGCTCCGGCCCTGGCCCCACTCTCGTTCTGCACGGCGGCCAGGTCCCAGAGCCGGGCCGTCGCCTCTTCGGCAGAGCGGGCAATCTCACGGAGGGCGTCGTCACACTCGTTGGCGGCCTTCTGACCCTCCTCCAGGTCGGCAAGGAGTCGCTCGGTCCGGAGCGACCACTCCGGGACATCGCTGCCGGCCATCGCTCCCGTCTCGGCGAGGCCCTGGGCCTCCACCCGGACCAGGTCCAGCGCCGAGACGCTTCGCAGGGCGCTGTGCCGGGCGTGCTGGGCGGCTGAGACGGTGGTTCGGGTCGACTCCAGCACGGCGTGCAGCCCCTCCCGGGCCCCCTGAACGGCGTCGGTCACCAGGGTGACAATCTGGCTGGCATGCTTCAGCGCCCGGGCCTGCTCCTCGCTGCCTACGTCGATGCGGGCCAGCACAACCTCTAGCTCTCGCATACGCCCGGCCGCCCGGTGGGCGCTGTTTCCTACCCGTTCAGCCGCCTCCAGGGCGCTGGCGACCACCTGAAGGGCCGCCTCGGTGTTCTCCGCCGTCTGCCGCGCCCCGTTGGTCAGGTCTTCGCTCGCCGCCTTGACCCCCTGCGAGACCCGGGCCATCTCGCCCACTGTCTGGCGAATGCGCTCGGTCATCCCGTTCAATGCAGCGGCCAGACTGGACATCTCCTCCGATTCATCGGCCTCCACCCGCACGTTCAGGTTCCCCTCGGTAAGGATGCGAGTGAACTGCCGGAGGGGGCGGGCGATGTTGGTCAGGGCGAGCCGATAGGCCAGAATCATGGCCGTTAACAGCGAGAGAATCGCCACGGCGGCGGCCAGCATGGTCGATCTGGCGGTCGACTGGGCGAGTTCGGCAAAGTTCGCCTCGGGGATGCCGACAAAGGAGCCGGCCACCACCTGACCCTGCGGGTCAAAGAGGGGCAGATAGATGGTCCGTTCCCAAATCCAGCCGCCCACCTTGGCCCGGCCCCGGTACTCATGCCCGGCCCGAAGGTGGCCCATAACCAGATCGGAGTAGAGCGTGCCCACTGCCCGGCGTCCGCCGCCGATAGCCGGTACGGTGGTGGTCACCCGAATGCCATCGAGGGCGATGGTCGCGTGAATGGGCAGCGCCGGCGGCGAGCGGTTGGTCACCTCGTTGACGATGCTGTGGTCGTTGTTGAGGATATCGCTGACCAGCACGACGCCAAGAACCCGTCCGGCCGAATCGATGATGGGGGCGGCGCCAACCAGCGCCAGCGCATCCTCCAGCATCTCACCGGCCCGCGGATCCTCGGCCGCCGGGGTGGCCACGATGGGCATGCGCACCTGGGTGATAATCTGGCCCGGCTCTCCCAACAGTTCCTCCCTCTGGATGACGAGGACCGAGGAGGAGGGGGCAGGACCGTCGAGCACCTGTTGGACGAGCCCGCTGTAGCGCACCACATCGCCGGTGCTGTTAGACCCTGCCCGGCCGCGCACCATGGAGACCCGATCGACAACGGTGATCAGGTCGGCTCCCGGCAGGGAGTGCTGAAACTGATCCAGGATTGGCTGAAGGCGGCTTCCCTCGGAGATGGCCGCGATCACGTCCGGGTGCCCGGCCACGGTCACCGCCCGTTCCCGCATGCGGGTCAGACGCCCGTCTATGAGGGTCTGCTGCAGGTTGATTGCCAGATTGAGGGCGTCATCTGCCGTCCGCTCCATCTGCTCCCGTACCTGGTTGTTCAGGTACCAGCTCCCGCCCAGCAGTAAGCTGGCCGGGACCAGCGAAGCGACAAAGACCAGGAGAATCAGCCGGTAGAAGATCGAACTGCGCCGTCTTGGTCGCACGGGGCCCGCCTCCTTCTTTACCCGATGCGGCTGCCGCTGGTGTAGACGACTAGCTTCTCCGGGGTTCGCACGTACCCTACCAGATCGATGGAGAGCTTCTTGGCGAGGCGAATGGCCTGATCGGTGGCGGCTGTCAGCGAGGCCCCAACGGCGATGCCGGTCCGGGCCAGCTTGGAGCACATCTCGTAAGAGATGCGCCCGGTGGTCAGCAAGATCATCTGCTCGGCTGGCCATCGGGCCTGGAGAGCCGCTCCGATCGCCTTGTCGACGGCATTGTGCCGCCCGATATCCTCCCGGACCAGCATCTCACCCGTGGTCACGTTCACGGCAGCAGCGGCGTGCATGCCGCCCGACTCCTCGTACAGCGGCGTTTGCCTTTGCATGAGCTTGATCCAGGCGGCCAGCCGGGAGCGATCGACCCGGAGGGTATGGCGCACCGGCTGAAGCAGCATGGCGTCCTTCAGGGAGCTGAAGGTGACGCCTTTACCGCATCCACTGGTCAGATATCGCTTGGTTGCCAACGCCTGGTCGGGCAAGGTAGCGGGGTCCACATCTGCCCGCACCTGCCCGGCGGCCTCATCGATCTCCAGGCGTCGTAGGTCACTAAGGCTGCTGATCAGCCCTTCGGTAAAGAGAAAGCCGGTGGCCCAGTCGTCCAACCTTACCGGTGTCGTCTGAATCCGAAGCAACTCTTCACCGTTCAGCATCAGCGTAGTCCGACGCTCCGACGGCATCGGCCGTGGCGGCTGCATGGACGACATCTCCCATCACTTCCTCTATACCGTACCTATTCATACCCCTCATGTTCTCATCGAATAAGTCCGGACTCAAGCCCCTCTTGGTAAAGTTCCCGGAAAGGGTCTTGCCAGCACGGTAATGGGAGCCACAACATTTCGATACAATTTGTGGAATTGCCCTATACGGGTTGACACCCCCTCCGATAAGGGGTAAAATCCAACATGGCTCAGGAAAACGCACACCGCGGGGTAGAGCAGTCTGGTAGCTCGTCGGGCTCATAACCCGGAGGTCGCAGGTTCAAATCCTGCCCCCGCAACCAAAGAAATCAATCGGAGGGCGCTATGCGTTCTCCGATTGTGCTATTCCACGGCTGGCAACGAATTCCCCTGCTCGGCAATGTTGACAGTGGGTATGGCGCGTGGTAACGTATATGAGCGTGGTTAGTCCCTTGCCGATTGGAGGTGTCGCAACGTGGCGAAGGCTGGCGCTCGAGTCATCATCACGATGGCTTGCACTGACTGCAAGAACCGGAATTACTCTACCTATAAGAACAAGAAGAATGACTCGGGTCGTATTGAACTGAAGAAGTTCTGCCCGACGTGCGGGCACCACACCCAGCATCGGGAAACCCGGTAAATTGTGTG
>JBMONB010000252.1:0-28481 GCA_049325315.1 Bacillota bacterium
CGGTCGGGGTCGGTCTGGGCCAGGGCGGGGTCGGCGTCGGCGTCGAGGCCGGCGGCGGTGGCGAGGGCGGTGAGGGTGTCGAGGTTCGGTGGCTGCGGGGCGGTGCGGCAGCGGTGAACCTCTTCCCGAATCTGGGCCAGGGCGCCGTAGAGGCCGGCCTCGGCCAGGGGCGGGCTCAGGTAGGAGACGAGGGCGGCGTGGGAGCGGCGCCGGGCGATGGCGCCCTCCGCCGGGTTGTTGATGCAGTAAAAGTAGAGGTGGGGCAGATCGCCCACCAACCGGTCGGGGTAGTCGCGGGGGGCGAGGCCCACCTGCTTTCCTGGCATGAACTCCAGCGCCCCGTGGGTGCCGAAGTGGAGCAGGGCGTGGGGCTGATACTCGTGGGCCAGCCAGGTGTAGTAGGCGGCGAAGGCGTGGCTGGGGCTGGCCTCGGGGTGGAAGAGGAGCGCCATGGGGTCGCCCTCGTAGCCGAAGGGGGGCTGAATCCCGATGAAGATGTTGCCCAGGCGGCAGCCCTGAATCTCAAAGTGGGTGCCATCGGTCAGCACCTCGCCGGGGGGCCGACCCCAGCAGCGGCTGATCCGCTCCACCTCGGGGAAGGCGGCCACGTAGCGGGCGGCGGGGTAGCGGGCGGCCACGGGCGGCCCCTCGGTCAGCATCCGCTGGAGCGCCTCGGGGGAGTCGGGCAGCTCCACCGTGTAGCCCTCGGCCCGCATCCGCCGGAGGAGGTGGTGGAGCGAGGCGAAGAGGTCGAGGTAGGCGGCGGTGCCCACCGCCCCCTGGTCGGGCGGGAAGCTGAAGAGGGTGATGGCGACCCGCTTCTGCCGGTTGGGGAGGCGTCGCAGGTCGACATAGCGCCGGGCGAGGCGGGCCAGCCGCTCCGCCTGTTCGGGCAGGGCGGCCATCGCCCCGGTTGATTCATCGCGCCCCGCCAGGAGGATGGGGGCGATCCCGCCCTCCAGCTCGGGGATCGCCACTTGCATCGCCACCTGCATGGGGGCGATGCCCAGCCGGTTCGCCTCCCACTGCTGGAGCGATTGTCCAAAGAGGGGGACCGGGGCGAGGCAGGGGGTGTCGAGCCGGCGGAGCAGTGCGGCGCCGCCGGCCACGTCGGGGCGGGCGTGGCTGCCCATGAGGGTGAAGCCCGAGGCGTTGATCCAGAGGTCGAGATCGTCGGGCAGGTCGGGGGGCTCCGGGGCGGCGTCGAGGGCGCCGAACCAGGGGATCACCTGGAGCGACTGGGCCTCGAGGGCGCAGATCAGGGCCCGCAGGTGGGCGTCGTCGCCGGCGATCACCTGCGGGCGGAAGCAGACCAGCATCACCCGGCCCTCGTGCTTCGCTGGCGTCAGCGCTTTTTCGAAGGCGCTCCAGTCGGGGAAGAGGCCCCGGTCGGGGTGGTAGAAGCCGGTCCTGGGATAGCGCTGGGGCCAGGGGGGCTCGGCGACGCTGCCGGGCCGCAGCGCCCAGCGCAGGGTCTGGAGCGCCAGGTGGGCGTTGGCGGGCGACGGGTTCTGGACCGCCTGGAGCACCCGCCCCAGCAGCGCCAGGTCGCCCGCCTCGGGCGGGAGGCGGTGGGCGAACTGGGCCAAGCTCTGAATCAGCGGGGCGGCCACCGGCGGCAGCTTCAGCCCCTCGGCGGCGGCGGCCCGGGCGGCGGGGTGGAGCCAGGGCGTGGCAGCGGCGGACGCGTCGAAGGAGCCCAGCCGGGCCCGGCTGAGCAGGTCGGGGGCGTTGGGGGCCACAGGGATGAAGGCCAGGCGGGACCGCTCCGCCAGCAGGGCAGAAAGCGCCCGGGCGTCGGCGGGGTCCAGCACGGTGGTGCAGAGGAGTCCGTCGGCTTGGTCGAGGGCTGCCGCCAGGGCGGCGGGCTCCTGGAGCGCGGCGACCGGGAGGGGGCGCCAGGCGATCTGGTCCGGCCCGAGGGCGGCGGCCGCCTGCCGGAGGGGGCCGGCCTGAGCGGGCTCAAAGCCGATGGCCACAAGGCGGAGCGGGTGGGTCATGGGGGATACCTCCTGCTGGGCGGGGATACAGGTTCATCCTCGCCCATGGGAGGCGTTTCCATACATAAGAGAGCAGACCCCCATCGGGGGGTGTCGTTCATCGCCTCCTGCTCTGAGCGGGCACATCGAGTTGGGGGCCCACCGCAGGGCGAGAGACCGTCAGGCCGGGCCTTCGGGCCACCGGATTGGGCACCGGGATGAGGGTGGCTGACTGGACCCAGTGGCCGGGGTACAGGCAGCTCGGTTCGTGAGCGAACTCCATCTGCAGTGAATCGTGGTAAATACTCATACGCCGCTGTTTCTTTCAGTTGCGGGTGCGAATGACCAGGGTGCTCCGCCGTTCGGGTTCCGCTAGAAAATCCCGGAGAGGTTCTTGACGATGTGGGAAAAAATAGCGGAATCTGCAAAAAAAGGAGCCTGGAGGTGACAGAACCACCGTTTTTCGGCCTGATCCGGGCCAATATGCGCCCTCTGAGGGCCCAGAAGAGCGATCTACGGGGTGAACATGCCCTCCAAATACGGGATTCCGCTACGATTTCCCAATCTGTCTGAGCGCGCCCTGGAAAAAAGTCGTGGAATCCTGCTTCGCTCACGAACGGACCGCAACCTCACATGCCACTCCGTAACATAACGTCCAGCGGTGGTCGTTCCCACAAACGCCCTGGTCTTGCATATTCATGCGGCCCCATGCAGTTCGAGGGGATTTGTCGTCGGCCTGAGCGCCAGCAGCTGAAGGCTTTCTGGCGCTCGTCAAGTAGGTAACCACATACGCAAACGGCAGCGTTCGGCAGGGTTCAGCCCAGCGCCTGTAGCAAGCCATACACGAGGACGGCGGCTGTACAGAGAGCAAAGAGCCACCGGTTCGCCTTGCGATCCCAGGGTAGCAGGTGGTTGGTCTGTCGGTTCCCTTGCTGGTCCTGCTGCCGCGTGACCCCGGCTACCCCGCACCGAACGGTCACCCTGGCGTACGGGATCCAGAGGAGCGTGTACGCCCCTACGAGAACCTCGTCTGTGCAAGGGCCCGTGCCAAGGTGATCCGTCGTCCCTTCCCGCAGGGGTCGGACGTCAAGAACTCTCAGCCCCTGTATGAGAAGGAGCCGCTCAAGTGGGTTCTCCAGCGCCCTATGCGCCATCTGGAGCGCCTGCTCGGCGGCTCGTCTCTGCTCTCCCATGAACCCGGTAACGCCGCTGGGGGTTAGCCGTGGACCCATGATCCCAACCAGCAGCACCCAGCCGATCGCCCAGCCAAGTCTTCGTCTCAAGCTGACACGCCCCCCGGGTCAACAGCGTCCTGCCTTTGGAATTTTGACGATTCTGGCCATGGCGCAGTTCCAGACGGCTCAACCCTGGCCGCTCTTGATCAGCACCAGGCGGGCGGTCAGGATCTGCTCGTAGCTGTAGCGCCCCTCCAGCCGGTGGTAGACCGCCTCAAGGCCCGCCTCGCCGCAGGCCTGTAGGGCGGCCCGGATCGCCCGGTAGTCGTCGGGGGAGAGCACCTGCCGGACCACCGCCCGCCAGGCGTCGCTTCCTTCGGCGGCCAGCCAGTCGAAGAAGAGGCGCCAGGCCGCCCGCTCGGGCCGGCCCAGGGCCTGCGCTACGGCGGTCGGGGCGGTACCGCTGGCGAAGAGGGCCGCCGCCCGGGCCAGCAGTTCGTACCGGCGCAGGCGGGCCTCGGCGGGGGCTGACCTGGCGCGGGGCGGGGCGGGCTCCGCCTCCGGTGGGGCCGGGCCGGGTTCGGCCGGGGCGCCCGGCTCGGTCCCCGGCTCCGCCTCTGCCAGCCCAGCCTGGATCTCCGCCAGCAGGGCGGGGCCGTACGTCGCCAGCTTGCGGGGACCGATGCCCCGGCAGGCGGCCAGTTGGTCGAGGGTGAGCGGGGCGGCGGCGGCGATGCCCTCCAGGTCGCGGTCGCCGAAGACCACGTAGGCCGGCACCTGCATCTCGGTGGCCCGGGCCCGGCGCCAGCGCTTCAGGCGCTCCAGCAGGCGGGCGGCCTCGGGGTGGGCGGGGGCGGCGGGCTCTGCCTGAACGGCCGCCGGCCGGGCCTTGCTCTTTCGCCCGGCGGGGGCCGCGGTGGGCAGGTCGCCGGGCAGGGGGCGGGGGTGGCAGGTGGAGCAGCAGTCGGCGTCGAGCGGCTGCGGTGGCTCGCCGAAGTAGCGGAGCAGCTGCTGCCGCCGGCACTCCTCGGCCCGGTAGACATAGCGCTTCATCTGGCGGAACCGCTCCAGCCGCTGCCGCTCGTGCTCCTGGAGCCGCCGGTGCAGCTCGCTTCGGTCGGCGCTGGTCAGCGGGCGGGCCACGCCCACCTCCATGCCGCCCTCGCTGGACTGGAGCGGCTCCACGCAGCCCATCGCCTGCAGGTGCGAGATCACCAGCAGGGCCAGGGGGTCGTCGCCCTGCCAGGAGTGGAGCCAGCCGGTGCCGCTCCGGCTGAGGTCGGCGATCCGCCCGAAGAGCTGGTCGACCGCCCCGGTGTCGATCTGCTCCCGCTGGAGCAGGAACTCCCGGACCTTCACGTCCATGCCCGGCAGGATCACCATGCTGCAGGCGGCGGGCAGGCCGTCACGCCCGGCGCGCCCCACCTCCTGAAAGTAGGCCTCCAGCGAGTCGGGCACCCCCGCATGGATCACCGCCCGGATATCGGGCTTGTCGATCCCCATGCCGAAGGCGTTGGTGGCGACCACCACCCGGCAGAGGCCGGTCATGAAGCGGTTCTGCACGCCGGTCCGCTCCACCGGGGTGAGGCCGGCATGATACGGCGCCACCGGTTCGCCCAACTCCGACTCGAACTGGGCCGCCAGCGACTCGGCATCTTTGCGGCTGGAGACATAGATGATGGTGGAGCCGCCGCTGGCGCGGGCCAGGTGCGCCACCTTCGCCCGCTTCTCCGCCACCGTCTGGCAGGGCTCCACCCCCAGCCAGAGGTTGGGCCGGTCGGCGCTGCCCCGGAAGACCGGGGCCTCCTCGATACCCAGGTGCAGGGTGACATCCCGCTCCACCTGGGGGCGGGCGGTGGCGGTGAGCGCCAGCAGGGGCGGGGAGCCGATCATTTGACGGAAGTCCTTGATATAGCGGTAGTCGGGCCGGAAGTCATGGCCCCACTGGGAGACGCAGTGGGCCTCATCGACCGCCAACAGGCTGACCTTCACCCGGTGGCAGGCATCGAGAAAGAGCGTGTTCTTCAGCCGCTCCGGGGCGACGAAGGCGAGCTTGACCTCGCCGCGGCTCAACTGCTCCAGCTTCTGCCTCCCCTCGGCGGCGGTATCCTGCGAGTTGATGGCGACGGCGGCGATCCCCCGCTCCACCAGGCCATCCACCTGGTCTTTCATGAGCGAGATCAGCGGGGAGATGACCAGGGTGACGCCATCAAGCAAGAGGGCGGGCAGTTGGTAGCAGAGCGACTTGCCGCCCCCCGTGGGCAGGATCGCCATGGCGGAGTTGCCGGCCAGCACGGTCTCAATGATCTCCCGCTGCAGCGGCCGGAAGCCGGACAGGTCGAAGTGGGTCCGCAAAGCGCCCTCCAGATCCACAAGCAATCCCCCTTTCTTAAGGGGTTCGACAGAGTGGGGGGTGAACCCTGGGGGCGAGCAGGAGGCAGCACGGAGCGGGGAGAAGTTTCCACCCGATGTGTGAAGACAGAGCAAGTGAGGACTGCACATGAAGGTGATCCTCAGCCGGAAGGGTTTTGACTCGGAGTTTGGCGGCGGCCCGAGTCCGATTCTGCCCGACGGGTCCATGCGCTCCCTGCCGATCCCATCGCCTGGGGATGCGGTGAGCTACGGGCGGTTGCGGTGCGATGACGGCAGCTACCAGCACCTCATGGAGCAGTTGGGCTATGAGGTCGATCACCCCTGCCACCTCGACCCGGACTTGGAGCCCGACGTGGTGGACCGGCACCCCGACTGGCGGCCCCTCTTCGGCCAGGTCGATGCGGCCCAGGGCCACCTGGCGAACCAGGGGGTGGGGCCGGGCGATCTCTTTCTCTTCTTCGGCTGGTTCCGGCGGACCCGCTCCCGCTCCGGGCGGCTGGAGTTCGACCCGGAGGACCGGGCGGGGCGTCACGTGCTCTTTGGCTACCTGGAGGTGGAGGCGGTGGTTCCGGTTCAGACGGAGACGGCGCTTCCCTCCTGGATGGAGTACCACCCCCACGCGGCGCCATCTCGCCGGGCGCGGCGGAACAACGTGATCTACGTGGCCCGCCCCGCGCTCTCGTGGAACCCGGGCCTGCCGGGGGCAGGGACCTTCCGCTTCGGCGACGCCCTGGCCCTGACCGCCCCGGGCCACCCCCGCTCTCGCTGGGCGCTGCCCGACTGCTTCCGGGGGGTGGCGATCTCGTATCACTCCGACCGGTCGTGGCGGGCGTCCTACTTCCAGTCAGCGGCGAAGGGGCAGGAGTTTGTGGTCGAAGCGTCCGACGCGGTGGCAGGGTGGGCCCGCGACCTGATCGAGCGCCATCAGCCCTGAATGGGCAAGAACCCCGTGCTCCCTCAGTGGGGAAGCACGGGGTTCTCTGGTCCGCCCCCCGGCAGGGTGACCAGGTAGCGGAAGAGGGGGCGCCAGCGGCAGCGCAGGCCCGCCAGGCCGGGCCGCTCCCGCAGCGCCTCCAGCTCGGCCGCCCGGAAGCCCCGGCGGACCGAGAGCGGGGCGTCGTGGCGGATCATCGGGTTGCGGGAGAGGAGGCGGGTGGCGGCGGCGATGAATCCCTCGGCCACGGGGTGGCGGTGCAGGTCGTTGACCACCACCCCGAGCCGGGCGGCCCGCCGCAGGCTGAGCAGGGCGCTCTCCAGCTCGTCGGTGGGGACGTGGTGCAGCACCAGCGAGGCGGTGACGATGTCGGCCCGGTGGGCGTCGAGGGCGAAGAGGTCGCCCTGCTCCACGGTCACCCGCTCCTCGTCCCGGAACTGGCGGGCGGCATGGCGGCAGGTCTCGGGGTGGATATCGACCAGGGTGATGCGCAGGTCGACCCCGGCCCGCCGGGCCCAGCGGAGCAGCACGCGGTTGATATCGCCCGCCCCGGCGCCCACATCGAGCAGGTGGAGGCGGCGGGGGCGTCCGGCGCGTCGCCACAGCTCCACCACGCCCTCCAGGGTCACCCAGGCGGCCCCCAGCAACCGGTTGATCCAGCTCAGCTGGTGGAGCGCCTCCTCCAACTCCGGCCCGCCGATGGAGCGGTCGTCCATCCGCTCTGGCTCTGCGGCTCTGTCGTGGTAATCCATCGCATCGACCTCCGGCGATTAGCCTGCCCCGCTGCAACCAGGGAAAAACCCCCGCCGAATTGGGCAGACTGGGAAGCGGAGCATCGTAAGGCGGGAGGCGGCCATCGACTCATGGGGTATGCAGCGCTCTTGATCGGAATCGGACTGGCCGGTGGCTTTGTGGCCGGTCTGCTGGGGTTGGGCGGGTCGATCTTGCTGGTCCCGCTCCTGCTGGGCATCCCGCCGGCGCTCGGCTATGCTCCTCTCGACATGCGGGCGGTGGCGGCGATCAGCCTGGTGCAGGTCGCCTTCGCCACGGGCGCCGCCCTCCTGCTGCATCGGGGCGGGGGGAGGGTAGAAGCCGCCATCGACTGGTGGATGGGCGGGGCGGGCGCCGCCGCTGCCCTGGCAGGAGGGCTGCTCTCCGCCGGTGTCGCTTCGGCCAGCCTGCTCGGCCTCTTCGCCGTCACGGCGACGGTGGCGACGGTCGGGCTCTTCTTTCCCCGCCGGGAACCGGCGCGGGCAGGGGGCTACGGCGGGCTCAGGCGGGGGCCGGCTGCCCTGGTGGCAGGGGTGACCGGCTTGATGACGGGGCTGGTGGGGGCGGCGGGCGGCTTTCTGCTGGCGCCGTTCCTGCAGCATCTCCTGCGCGTCAGCCCGCCCTCGGCCCAGTCCGCCGCCCTGCGCATCGTGCTGGTCAGCGCCGCGGCAGGGCTGGCGGGCAAGCTGCTGACGGGCCAGGTGCCGCTGGGCCTGGCCGCCGCCCTGGTGCTGGGGGCGCTGCCGGGGGCCTGGTGGGGCGGGGAGGTCTCCCGCATGCTGGACCCCCGCCGGCTGCGCTGGGGGGCGCTGGGCGCAGCCTCCATCGCCACGCTCTGGGTCTGGGGCCAGGCGGCGCCCGTGCTGGCCGCCCAATTTCACCCCGGATACCTCTACCTCATTGCCCTTGCAGTCGGTATAATAACCCCTGTCTGGGTGTACGCCCGGACCTACCTGGGGGCAAGGGTAGCCGGGCCGTACCTGCGGCCAATGGGGACGTTGATGGGGGAGGACGGATCTATGACACAGCCGGGCATTATCCGGTGCGAAGAGCTACAGCGGCTGCTGGCCGAGGGGAAGGCCCCGCAGATGATCGACGTGCGGGAGGCCGATGAGCTGGCGGCGGCACGGATTCCGGGGGTGATCCATATCCCCCTGGGCGAGTTCGCACAGCGGCTTCAGACCTTCAAGCCCGAGGAGGATGCGGTGATCGTCTGCCGCAGCGGCAATCGGAGCGGACAAGCCTGCTTCATCGCCGCCCGGGCTGGCTTCCGGACCCGGAACCTGGTGGGCGGCATGCTCGACTGGAAGGGACCCGTGGAACGCGGATAGCCTTGAAGCGCACACCGCCCTGCCTTGGTGGCAGGGCGGCGCTTTTTGTTCATGCTCAAAAGAGCGCATTGGTCTACAGGAATCGCTCCCCCCTTTCCGTAGATAGCCGTTAGTAGGCTGACAGTTCGCGCAAAGGAGGGGATCCGGTTGCCGGGACGGATTGCGCTGATCGGCGCCCTGGACACCAAGGGTGCGGAGTTTGGGTTCGTCAGGCAGGCGATTGCGGAGCGGGGCCATGAGGTGCTGCTGATCGACACCGGGGTGATGGAGGCGCCGCTGCTGGAGCCCGATGTGGCGGCCGAGGCGGTGGCGGAGGCGGGGGGCGCCTCGCTGGCGGCCCTGCGGGAGCGGAAGGACCGGGGTGAGGCGATCCGGGTCATGGCGGCCGGCGCCGCTGTGGTGGCCGCCCGGCTGGCCGCAGAGGGGAAGATCGACGGCGTGCTCTCCATGGGCGGCTCGGCAGGGACCGCCGTGGGCACCGCCGCCATGCGGGCGCTGCCGGTGGGCTTCCCGAAGGTGATGGTCTCCACCGTGGCCGCCGGCGACACCAAGGCCTATGTGGGCACCAAGGATATCACCATGATCCCGTCGGTCGTGGATGTGGCTGGGATCAACCGGATCAGCCGGGAGATCTTCACCCGGGCCGCCGGGGCGATCTGCGGCATGGTGGAGATGGCGCCCCGCAAGGGGGAGGACCGGCCGCTGCTGGGCGCCTCCATGTTCGGCAACACCACCAAGGCGGTGGACCGGGGGCGCTCGGTGCTGGAGGAGCACGGCTATGAGGTGCTGGTCTTCCACTGCACCGGCACCGGCGGCGCCACGTTGGAGTCGCTGGTGGAGGCGGGCTTTGTCGACGGCGTTTTTGACATTACCACCACCGAGTGGGCCGATGAGATCGCCGGCGGGGTGATGGCCGCCGGGCCCAACCGGGGCGATGCAGCAGCTGCCCGGGGCATCCCCCAGGTGATCGCCCCCGGCTGTGTCGACATGGTCAACTTCTGGGCCCGCTCCACGGTGCCCGAGAGGTACCAGCAGCGGCAGCTCTACGAGTGGAACCCCAACGTGACGCTCATGCGGACCACCCCGGAGGAGAACGCCGAGATCGGGCGGATTCTGGCCGAGAAGGCGAACCGCTCCACCGGGCCGGTCGCCTTCCTGCTCCCGCTGAAGGGGGTCTCGGTGCTGGACAGCCCGGGGAACCTCTTCTGGAACCCCGAGGCCGACCAGGCCTGCTTCGAGGCGATCAAGGCCAACCTGAAGCCATCGATTCCGGTGATCGAGATGGACTGCAACATTAACGACCCGGAGTTCGCTGACAAGGCGGCCGAACTCTTGCTGGAGATGCTCCAGCGCCGGCGGTAAGGAGGGAGCGCAGATGTCCCGTCGCAGTGAGATTCTGACCAGGCTGCGCAGGCAGGTGGCCGAGGGCCGCCCGATCGTGGGCGGCGGCGCCGGCACCGGTATCTCCGCCAAGTGCGAGGAGGCCGGGGGCATTGACCTGATCGTGATCTACAACTCCGGGCGCTACCGGATGGCCGGGCGCGGCTCCCTGGCCGGCCTGATGCCCTATGGCGACGCCAACGCCATCGTCATGGAGATGGCCAACGAGGTCCTGCCGGTGGTGAAGCATACCCCGGTGCTGGCCGGCGTCTGCGGCACCGACCCCTTCCGGCGGATGGACCACTTCCTGCGCCAGGTCAAGGAGATCGGCTTCGCCGGGGTGCAGAACTTCCCCACGGTCGGCCTGATCGACGGCAAGTTCCGCCTGAACCTGGAGGAGACCGGCATGGGCTACGGCCTCGAGGTGGAGATGATCCGCCTGGCCCGGGAGATGGACCTGCTGACCACGCCGTACGTCTTCAACGTGGAGGAGGCCCGGCAGATGGCGAGGGCCGGGGCCGACATTATCGTTGCCCACATGGGCCTGACCACCAAGGGCTCCATCGGGGCCTCCACCGCCCTCACCCTGGAGGAGTCGGCCCGGCTGATCCAGGAGATCCGCGACGCAGCGGTGGCGATCAACCCCGAGGCGCTGGTGATCTGCCACGGCGGGCCGATTGCCGAGCCGGAGGATGCTGCCTACATTCTGGCCCACACGAGGGGCGTGGTCGGCTTCTATGGCGCCTCCTCCATGGAGCGGCTGCCCACCGAGCGGGCGATCACCGGTGAGGTCCAGCGGTTCAAAGGGATCCGGCTGACGGTGTAGCACCGTCGCTGTGCGCGCAAAGAGACGCCTCGCCAGCAGCGGCGAGGCGTCTCTTGTTTCCCTTTTTACCGGCGCAGGCGAGGGTCGAGCACGTCCCGCAGGCCGTCGCCCATCAGGTTGAAGCCGAGCACCAGGAGCAGAATGGCGATGGCCGGGACCGTAGAGACCCACCAGTGGGTCATGAGGAAGGTCCGTCCGTCGGCCACCATCAACCCCCACTCCGGGGTGGGCGGCTGGGCGCCGAAGCCGATAAAGCTGAGGCCCGCAGCCGTCAGGATCACGCCGCCCATATCCAGTGTAGCCCGGACCAGCACCGGCGACAGGGCGTTGGGCAGGATATGCCGCCAGATCAGCCGGGTACTGCTCTGGCCGAGCGCAAGGCCGGCCTGTACGTAGTCCAGCGTGCGGATCGAGAGCACCTGGCCCCGCACCAGGCGGGCGTAGATCGGCCACCAGGTGACCGAGATGGCGATCAGGGTGTTGGTCAGGTTGGGCCGCAGGATTGCGGCTACCGCCATGGCCAGGATCAGGCCGGGGAAGGCCAGGAACATGTCGGTGATCCGCATGACCGCCTCGTCGATCTTGCCGCCGAAGTAACCGGCGATCGTTCCAAGCATCGTGCCCAGAACCCCGGCGGTCAGCACCACGGTCATCCCGGTGATGAACGAGAGCTTGGCGCCGTGGAGGATCCGGCTGAAGAGATCTCGCCCCAGGGAGTCGGTCCCGAACCAGTGCTCCGCGCTGGGCGGCATGAGTCGGTTGGCCAGCGCCGTCTCGGTGGGGCTGAAAGGAGCCAGCGTGGGACCGAGGATCGCCACCAGGAGGAAGAGGAGGACGATGGTCGTCCCGATCATAGTGGTGGGGCTCCGGCGGGCAGACCGCCATGCACGCCGCCAGGGTGAATCAAATGGCATCTCCGGGGCTGTCTTCTCCGCCCCTGCCCGCATGGTGCTCATGGGCGCGCCCCCTTTCGTCTAGTCATAGCGAATCCGCGGGTCGAGCGCCCCGTATGTCAGGTCGACCACCAGGTTGGCAAAGGAATAGATCACGGCGGCCACCAGGGTGACCCCCATGATCGCGGGGATGTCCAGGTTGACCACCGAGTCGGTGGCATACCGCCCGATTCCCGGCCAGGAGAAGATGGTCTCGGTCAGGACCGCGCCGGCCAGCAGGCTGCCGTAGGCCAGCCCGATGACCGTCACGGTGGGAATCATGGCGTTGCGCAGGGCGTGGCGGAAGATGACGGTCCGCTCGTTCAGGCCCTTGGCCCGCGCCGTGCGCACGTAATCTTGTGTCAGGACCTCCAGCATGGAGGAGCGGGTCATGCGTGTGATGACGCCCGCCGAGTGAAACCCCAGCACAAAGGAGGGAAGGAGCAGGTGCCAGAGCCCATCGCTCAGGGCATGCCAGTTCCCCTCCAAAATGGAGTCGACCAGAATCAGACCGGTCACCTCGGCGGGCGGCACCGTATAGGTATCGAGGCGGCCCGATCCCGGCACCCAGCCCAGCTTGGTATAGAGAAGCCCCAGCAGCACCAGCGCAAGGTAGAAGACCGGCACCGAGACGCCGATCAGGCTGAAGATGCGGGTGAACTGGTCCTGGAACCGGTCTTTGTAGACGGCGGAGATGACGCCGGTGGGAACCCCGACGAGAATCGCCACCAAAATGGCGCCCGTAGAGAGTTCCAGCGTGGCGGGCAGGTAGGTGACCAGATCCTCAATGACCGGACGCCGGTTTCGTATGGACTCGCCCAGATTCCCCTGCAGCAGCCCCTTTACATAGATGCCAAACTGCACGTAGAGCGGCTTGTTCAGCCCCAACTGCTCCCGGACCTTGGCGATCTGCTCCTCGGTGGCGCGGTCGCCCAGCGCCGCCGCCACCGGGTCCGCGGGGACGATGTGGGTGAGGGCAAAGGTGATCACCGAGACCCCGGCGAGCACCACCAGCATCAGGACCAACCGTCGGGCAACGAAACGCCAGAAGGACATGCTCTCCCCCCTGCAAGACGTCGGGAGCGGGTCGGCCTTGCGGCTGCCCGCTCCGCGGCGTTTCAATACGGGTGCCTACTTCTTGGTCACCTTGAGGAACTCAATGCCCCAGATCGGGTTGTTGTTGATGTTCTGCACCTTGCTGGAGACGGCCAGCGAGTCCAGCGGCTGGTAGAGGACGGCGAACGGGCTCTCGGCCATCCACTGTTCGTTCAGCTCGTTGTAGAGCTTCTGGCGCTCGGCGCCGTTGGGCAGGGTTCCGGCCTTCTGGACCTTGGCGTTGATGTTGGGGTCTTCCCACTGGAGGCGCCAGGCCAGCGACTTGCTGGGGAAGTTGGCGAAGGGCTTAGCGAAGTTGTCGGGGTCGAGGTAGTCGGCGCCCCACCGGGCCAGGACCAGCTGGGACTTCTGACCGCGGTAGATGTTGTAGAGCTCCGAGGAGGTCATCTGGCGCAGGTTCACGGTGATGCCGATCTTGGCGAGATCCTCCTTGAGCAGGGAGGCCAGGTCGGTCGGGTTGACACCGCCGGCCAGGGTGGAGCTGGTCATAAGCATCTCGACGGTAAAGCCGTTGGCATAGCCGGCCTTCTCCATGAGCTGCTTGGCCTTGGCGAAGTCCTGCTTGTACGGGGTCTTGTCGAGATAGCCGTACATGCCCTTGGGGATGACTCCCTGGGTCGGGAGACCGTTGCCCTGCAGCAGATGGGTCACGATCGCGTCGTAGTTAATGGCGTACTTGATCGCCTGGCGCACCTCGATCTTGGCGAAGGCGGGCACGTTCTTGACGTCCATGCCCAGGTAGACCAGGGAGAGGGCCGGGCTCTGGTGGATGTAGTACTTGTCGCTGCCCTTTACGGTCTTCAGCTGCTCAGCGGAGAGCGAGGTGGCGATGTCCACGTCGCCGGCCTGCAGCTGCTGGAGCTGCGCCGTGTTCTCCTTGACGTGCTTGAAGATCACCCGCTTGATCGCCGGCGCCTTGGTCAGGTTGTAGTTGGGGTTCGGCGCCAGCACCATCTGGACGTCCTTCTCCCACTTCTCCAGGATGTACGGGCCGCTGCCGGCGGAGTGATCGAAGAGGTACTTGGCGCCGAGGTCGCCGCTCTGCTCGTTGGCCTTGACCACCTTGGAGTCGACGATGGCGGTGGTGGGGAAGGCCATGACGGCCAGGAAGGCGCCGGGGGCGAAGTCCTTGGTCAGCTTGATCTCCACGGTATGGGAGTCCAGCGCCCGGACCTGCTGCTCAATGTTCTCCTTGGTGATGCCCATGTTGTCGGTGACCAGCCAGGCGGCGGGGTTCTTGTCGATGCTGACCGCCCGCTTGAAGCTGTAGATCACGTCTTCGGCGGTCACCTCGTTGCCGCTGGAGAACTTGATCCCCTTCTTCAGGGTGAATGTCCAGGTCTTGTTGTCGTCGGACTTCTTCCAGTTCTCCGCAAGGGAGGGCTTGGGCTCGGTCCCCTCGAACGTGACCAGGTTGCTGTAGATGTTATGTAAGGCCTTGATGCCGCTGAACTCATAGGAGACCTGCGGGTCCATGGTCACAGCGTCGTCAATCGTCGTGCCGACGATCACCGTGTTGTGCGGCCCGAACTGCACCTTGGTCTCCTTCTCACCGGTTGTCGCGCCGGGTTTGGGGCCGCACGCCGTGACAAGCATTGCGAGTGCCATGAGAACTGCCAGAAAGCCCAACCTCGATCTCTTCAACCTGTCTACCCCCTCTGGAATTTTGAGGGTCTACATTCGTTCGAGTGGCCTGCTTTTCCTGCAATCTAAAGGCTAGTAGCAAGATTCAATGTCGCATATATCCAAATTCAACGAAAAAGTAATCCGGCCACAGGAACCCGTCAAGTGGCAAAAACATGAAAACGAAGCGCCCCGCAGGATCGCCTGCGGGGCGTTGCTTTTCTATAACCAACCCACGTACGACAGAAGCTCCCGCCCCGTCACCCAGAGGCCCAGGCCCAGGAAGAGGAGGAGGCCCAGCCCCTGTACCACCGGCTCCCACGTGGAGCGGCGTCCGCCGTTCAGCCGCTCGATGATCAGCGCCACGATGCGTCCGCCATCGAGCCCGGGGAAGGGGAGCAGGTTGAAGAGCGCCAGGTTCAGGCTGAGCAGGGCGGTGAGCCTGAGCAGCGAGTAGAGGCCGATGGAGGCGGCCTGCCCCACCAGTTCGCTCACACCGATCGGGCCCAGCAGCTCCTCCCCCGGCTGGAGCCCGCCGCCTAGAATCAGGTCTCGCAGCAGCCCGGCCAGGAGGCCCACCCACATGACCGATGCCCGCAGCGTGTCGGCCGGGCCCATGAGCACGACCACCAGGAGAAGGTTGGCCAGCGGTCCGGCCACCACGGTCAGGAACCGTCGCCTGACGGAGACGACCATCTCCCCCGGCTCCGGCGCCAGGTCGGGAAGCAGCACGTAGCCACCCAGGGGGAAGAGCCGGAGGCTGTAGGTCGTATCGCCGCGGGTGAAGCTGAACAGACGGGGGCCAAAGCCCACGGCGAACTCGGGAACATCGAGCCGCAGCCGCCGTGCGGCCAGGAAGTGACCCAGCTCATGCAATATGATCAGCCCGTTCAGGACCAAGAGTCCCAGGGCAATGGTCTTCAGGTCCATGCTCCACCTCCTTCGGTCCACTCCACCGGATCGATCTGAACACTCTTCTTTCGATACCACATCGGGGGCTGAAATCCTCCCTCCCTTCTTATCCAGAGCGATCACTGGATCCAATGCTGCCGAGAGTGTAACAAATTTTTTTCACCTACTGGTCTACGTATAAAAAATTTGCTACTCTACAGGTGAGATACTCCGCTCTGCCCGGTGTGACATTCGGCGGGTGCCGGGCAGGCTCGGAGGATCGATACTCACTGAGGGGGATTCAGAAATGAAGCGGATTCAGCGCACTCTTGCTCTGGGCGTGGCGGTCCTCCTGACCACCGGCCTGGTCCTCTCCGGCTGCGGTGGCAGCAAGACCGAGCAACCGAAGGATGCGCCTCCTCCTGCTGCTTCCAAGAAGCCGTTTGAGGGAGTCACCATCCGGTTCCTCGCCTCGCAGCATCCCTGGACCGACACGATCAAGAAGGAGATCGGCAAGTTCGAGGAGCAGACTGGCATGAAGGTCAACATGGAGGCGATCGCTGAGAATCAGCTCACCCAGAAGCTGACCGTCGAGCTGACCTCCGGCGCCGGCACCATTGACGTCTTCATGCAGCGCCCGCTGCAGGAGGCCAAGCTGTTCACCAAGAATGGCTGGTATGCCGACCTGAACACCTTTGTTAACGATCCGAAGAAGACCCCCGCCGACTATGACGTCAAGGACTTCTTCCCCAGCACCATGGAGGTTGAGATGGTAGGCGGCAAGCTGGTGGGTATCCCGCTGGTGACCGAGCAGCAGATCATCTACTACCGCAAGGACCTCTTCGAGCAGAAGGGCGTCAAGGTCCCCACCACCATGGCGGAGCTTGAGGAAGCCGCCAAGAAGCTGCACGACCCGAACAACGGCTTCTACGGCATCGTGATGCGCGGCCAGGGCAACCCGGCCACCACGCAGTTCTCCAGCTTCCTCTACAGCTTCGGCGGCGAGTTTATCAAGGACGGCAAGTTCGTGCTGGACTCCCCCGAGGCGATCAAGGCGGTTACCTTCTACGGCAACCTGCTGGGCAAGTACGGCCCTCCCGGCGTGCTGAACATGTCGTGGCCGCAGGCCGCCGGCATCTTCGCCCAGGGCAAGGCCGCCATGTGGCTGGACGCTAACTCCCTCTACCTGAACGTCACCGACCCCGCCAAGTCGCAGGTGGGTGACAAGGTCGGCTTCGCGATGTTCCCGAAGGGTGACGCCGGCGCCCTGCCGTACTCTGTTACCTCGTGGGGCATCTCGATTCCCGCCTCCTCCAAGCAGCAGGACGCCGCCTGGGAGTTCGTGAAGTGGGCCACCTCCAAGGAGATGGTCCTGAAGACCCAGGCCGCCGGCAACCCGTCGGCCCGCGCCTCGGTCTGGAACAACCCCGAGGGCACCAAGGCCTGGCCGGCTGAGTGGGTCGAGGTCGCCAAGAAGTCCGGCGCCGTTGGCAAGCCGGCTGACCGTCCGCTGGTGATCAACGTGGGTCAGGCCCGCGACCTGGTGGGCGAGATCATCACCGCGGCCATCAACGGCAAGGACGTGGAAGCGACCGCCAAGGATCGCAACCAGAAGCTGAACCAGCTGCTGACCGAGGAGAACAAGTAGCGCCCGACGGACCGATTTTCCGCCGGGGATGGAGCGCCCGGGTCCCCCGCTGGCCCGGGCCTCTGCTCCTCTCGGCGGCGCCAACAACAAGGGGTGGGGCTGGAATGAGTCACTGGATCGATCGCCACATCAAATGGGTCTTCCCGATGCCTGCAGTCATCTTTATTCTCATGATGATGGCCTTTCCCATCGCCTATACCGTCTGGGTCTCCCTGACCGAGTGGTCGATGTCGGCGGTAACGCCGCCCCGCTTTGTCGGACTGGAGAACTACGTGAAGATGCTCACCGCAGATGAGCGCTTCTGGAAGGCGGTCTGGCGCACCTTCTACTTCACAGCGCTGGCGCTGGCGGGGCAGACGGTCCTGGGGGTCGGCCTGGCCATGCTGCTCAACCGCGATTTCCCGGGCAAGAACCTGCTGAAGACGCTCTTTCTCCTGCCCATGGTGGCCACACCGGTGGCGATTGGCATGGTCTGGCTGCTCATGTTTGAGCCTACGATCGGCTTTATGAATTATTTCCTGGGGATCTTCGGCATTCCGCCGCAGCCCTGGCTCGCTTCGGAACGGGCGGCGCTGCCCTCGCTGATTCTGGTCGATGTCTGGCAGTGGACGCCGATGATCGCCTTGATTGTGCTGGCCGGCCTGGTTTCGCTTCCCTCTGACCCCTTCGAGGCGGCAGAGGTCGATGGCGCCACCGCCTGGCAGACCTTCTGGCACGTCACCCTGCCGATGCTCCGCCCGACCATTGGCGTGGCGGTGATTCTGCGCGCGATCGATGCCCTGAAGACCTTCGACATTATCTACGCCATGACGCAGGGCGGCCCCAACTACGCCTCGGAGACGCTCAACCTCTATGGCTACACGCTGGGCTTCTCCTACTTCCGGCTGGGCGCAGCCTCCTCGCTTCTGGTGATCTTCTTTGCCATCGTGATGGGCGTTGTGATCTTCCTGAACTGGACCCGCAGGGGGGTGGCGGCATGAACCGGCGGCAGGGACATCCGCTTCTCCGGATTCTTCACGGCCTGGTCCTGGCGGTCCTCTTCGTCGCTTTCATGTTCCCGTTTGTCTGGATGATTCTCTCTTCGTTCAAGACCCAGGTGCAGATCATGGCGATGCCGCCCCAGTGGACCTTTACGCCCACCCTCAACAATTACATCGAGGTCTTTGGCGACCAGGATTTCGGCAAGTTCATGGTTAACAGCTTCTATATCGCCACGGGCTCCACGCTCTTCGGCCTGCTGCTAGGGCTGCCGGCAGCCTGGTCGATCGCCCGGTACAAGCAGGCGGGGCTGGGCTTTGCGATTCTGGTGGCCCGGATCGTGCCGGGCATCACCTTCCTGATCCCCTGGTTCATGATCTTTGTGCGGCTGAAGATGGTGGACACCCCGCTGGCCCTGATCATGGCCCACATGCTGGTCACCATGCCCTTTATCGTCTGGGTGATGATCGCCTTCTTCGAAGCGATCCCCAACGACCTGGTGGAGGCGGCCCGGGTAGATGGCTGCACGGAGCAGTATGCCTTTGTGCGGATCGTGCTGCCGATCTCGGGGCCGGGGATTATCACCTCGTCGATTCTGGCCTTCCTCTTCAGTTGGAACAACTTCATGTTCTCGATCATCCTCACCGGCGCCCGGACCAAGACGCTGCCGGTGGCGATCTTTAACTTCCTCTCTTACTCGGAGATCAACTGGGGCGGGCTGATGGCGGCGGCGGTGATCATTACGCTGCCGGTGCTGGTTCTGGCCCTGGTGACGCAGAAGTACATCGTGCGCGGGCTGACCGCCGGCGCTGTAAAGGGGTAGTCGCGGATGAGCGTGGAAGCTGGGAACCCGCAGGTTCGGCTCGGACTGGCGCTGCAGGCCCGGCTGCAGGCGCAGCGGGAGCGCCTCTCCGACAAGGAGCAGGCGGTGGCGAACTTCCTGCAGCATGACCCGCAGGGGTTCGTCTCCCTCTCGATCTCAGCGCTGGCCGCCCGGTGCGGGGTTTCGGAGACGGTGATCATCCGCCTCTACCGCAAGCTGGGCTACGACGGCTTCCACCAGTTCAAGATCGATATCGCCCAGTCGCTGACCGAGGCGGCTCCCGAGGTGCTGGGAAGCCTGAAGGCCGGCGACTCGCTGGAGACGATCAAGCGGAAGGTCTTCGCCATCACCCGCCAGGCGCTGGATGAGTCCGCCGACACGGTGGACAGCCAGGAGCTCCAGCGGGCCCGCGAGGCGCTCATGGGCGCCAACCGGGTGGTGGTGGCCGCCTTCGGCGGCTCCTCCTCGGTGGGGCTCGACCTGGTGCACAAGCTCCTCAAGCTGGGCATCATCGCCACGCCTCTGAACGACCCGCACCTGCAGGCGATGGCGGCGACGGTGATGGGGCCGGGCGATGTGCTGGTGGCGATCTCCCACTCGGGCAACAGCCGCGACATCGTTGAGGCGCTGGAGATCGCCCGGCAGCGGGGCGCAGCGACGATTCTGATCACCGGTTTTCCCCACTCGCCGGCGGCCAAGGTGGCCGATCTCTGCCTGGTGGCGGTCTCCCGGGAGACCGAGTACCAGACCGACTCCATGACCTCCCGGATCGTTCAGCTGGCGGTGGTGGATACGCTTTACGTCGCCATGATCTTTGCGCAGAAGGAGATGGCGTTGACCACCATTCACGATACCTCGGTGGCGGCGGCAAGAAAAAAGCTATGATGCAGTCGTACATCATTGCACTCGATCTGGGCACCACCTCCTGCCGGGCGATCCTGTTCGACCTGGAGGGGCGGGTGCACGGCTCCAGCAGCCGGACCTACCCGCTGGTGACGCCGAAGCCCGGCTGGGTGGAGCAGGAGCCCTCGGCCCTGCTGGCCGCGGCCGATGCGGTGGTGGCGGAGATGGCCGCCCGGGCCGGTTCCCCTGCCGCCGTGCTGGGGCTCTCGCTCTGCACCTATATGCACTCCCTTGTGGCGCTGGACGCGCAAGGAGGCTATTTGACCAACCTGATCACCTGGGCCGACACCCGGTCGGCCGGGCAGGTGGACGAGGTACGGGCGCAGCCCGGCTGGCACGACCTGTACGGACGCACCGGCTGCCCGCCCCACACCATGTACCCGCTCTACAAGTTCCTCTGGATGCAGCGGGAGCGGCCGGACCTGGTGCGGGCTGCCCACCGCTGGGCCTCGATCAAGGAGCTCTTGATTCACCGCTGGACCGGTCGCTGGGCCCTGGATTACAACCTGGCCACCGGCACCGGCCTGCTCAACATGCACACCCTGACCTGGGACGATTCGGCCCTGGCGATGGCCGGCGTGCGGGCGGAGCAGCTCTCCGAGGTGGTGGAGACCACCCAATCGTACCCGCTGACCGCCACGGGGCTCGGGCTGCTGCCCGGCACGCCGGTGGTGGTGGGGGCGGGCGACGGCGTGCTCTCCTCGCTGGGCAGCGGGGCGATTGAGCCGGGGGTGGTGGCGGCGATGGTGGGCACATCGGGCGCCCTGCGCTCCTGTGTCCCGGAGCCGACCGTCGACCCGAAGGCCCGGGTCTTCTGCTATTACCTTGACAAGAACCGCTGGATCCTCGGCGGATCGCTTAATACAGGCGGCATTGCGCTGCGCTGGTTCCGGGACTCCTTCTACCCCGGCGAGCGGGAGTACGACCGGGTCCTGGCCGATGCGGCAGCAGCGCCGCTGGGCTCCGACTCGCTCCTCTTCCTGCCCTTTTTGACCGGCGAGCGCTCGCCGGGCTTCAACGCCCGGGCCCGGGCGGTCTGGTTCGGCCTGGGGCTGGAGCACGGGCGGCCCCAGATGGCCCGCTCGGTGCTGGAGGGCGTGGCCTACTCGCTCTACAGCGTGCTCGGACCGCTGGAGGAACTGACCGGGCAGGTGACCGAGATCCGGGCCACGGGCGGCTTTGCCCGTTCGCCCTTCTGGCTGCAGATCTGCGCCGATCTCTTCGGGCGCGAGGTGGTGGTGCCGGCTGAGGCCGAGGGCTCCGCCCTGGGCGCCTTTGTGCTGGGCGCTGTCTCGCTGGGGGTCGCCCCGGACATCTCCTGGGTGCACCGGCTGGTCCACCTGGGGGAGCGGCTCCAGCCCAATCCCGCGAACCACGCCGCCTACGCGGAGCTGTTCGCCATCTACCAGCGGGTGAGCGCCAACCTGCAGGCTGAGTTCCGGGCGCTGGCCGCCATCCGCGAAAGGGGAGTCTGACATGACCGACGTGACCGGAGCCGGTGGGGCGCTGCAGCGGCGCATCGACCGGCATCCTCCCTATATGCGCGCGATCCTGAAGGGGCACCTGGTCTCCTGCGGCCATTCCCTCGAAGACCTGAACACCAAGCCGATCATCGCCGTGGTCAACTCCCACAACGAGATCGTGGCGGGCCATGTGCCGCTGCGCGGGGTGGGCGACGTGGTGAAGGAGGCGATCCGCGAAGCGGGCGGGCTGCCCATGGAGTTCAGCACCATCGCCATGTGCGACGGACTGGCCCAGGGCCACCCGGGCATGCGCTACTCGCTGCCCAGCCGCGATCTGATCGCCGACTCGGTCGAGACAATGGTCCAGGGGCACGACATCTTTGATGCGGTGGTGATGCTGGCCTCCTGCGACAAGATCGTGCCGGCGATGCTGATGGCCGCCGCCCGCATCGACCTGCCCACGGTGATCGTGACCGGGGGCCCCAGCGGGAACCTGATCACCCCGGCGCAGTCGAAGGAGGCCCGCCAGCAGTTCCTGAAGGGCGAGATCGACGAGGACGAGCTGGTCATGGTGACCGCCCAGTACTACAACGGCCCGGGCATCTGCTCGTTCTTGGGCACCGCCAACACCATGTGCATGGTGACCGAGGTGCTGGGGCTGGGGCTGCCCGGCATTGCCCTGCTGCCGTCCACCGCCGAGGAGCGGGTCCGCCTGGTGGCGGAGTCGGGCCGCCGGGCGGTGGCGCTGGCCCGGCAGGGGGGGCCCCGCCCCCGGGAGATCCTGACCCGGGAGGCCTTTTACGACGCCGTCGCCCTGGTGTTGGCCATGGGCGGCTCGCTCAACACGGTGCTGCACCTGCCGGCCATCGCTCACGAGGCGGGCATTGAGCTGACGCTGGACGACTGGCAGCGGGTGAGCGAGCGGACCCCGTATATTACCGCCGTGACGCCGAACCACAACGGCCGGACGGTCAATGACCTGCAGCGGGCGGGGGGCACGCCGGCGATCATCAAGGAGCTGCTGCCCCTGCTGCACGGCGACCGGCTGACGGTGACGGGGCGCACCCTGGCCGAGAACGTGGCGGATGCGGTGGTGCACGACCGGGAGATCATCCGGCCGCTTTCCGATCCCCTCATGGAGACCGGCGGGCTGCAGATCCTGCGGGGGAACCTGGCGGCGGAGGGCGCTGTGATCAAGCGTTCCGCTGTAGAGCAGACCTACTTTTCCGGTCCGGCACGGGTCTTCGAGGCGGAGGAGGCGGCATCGGAGGCGGCGGTGGCCGGGCAGATCAACCCTGGTGACGTGCTGGTGGTCCGCTACGAGGGGCCGAAGGGCGGCCCCGGCATGCGGGAGCTGCACCGGCTCTCCGAGATCGTGAAGAAGATCGGCGATGTGGCGATCGTGACCGATGGGCGCTTCTCGGGCGCCTCTTCGGGGATGTCGATCGGGTATCTTTCGCCTGAGGCGGCCGATGGCGGCACGATCGCCCTGGTCCGCGAGGGGGATCGGGTGACGATCGACCTGGAGAAGGGCGAGGTCAACTTAGAGGTCTCCGACGAAGAGCTGGCGGAGCGGCGGCGGAGCTGGGCGGCCCGGGAGAAGGAGGCCTCGCTGATGCTGCGGCAGTATGCCCGGTGGGTGGGACCGGCCGGCCGTGGCGCGGTACGTTTGGGCTGCGGCGGCTGACGCTCCTCGTTGGTCGGTCCTTTTACAGGAGGTGGGGTCATGGGTTCTAGTCTCTATGGTGTCATTCCGGCGGTGCTGACGCCCTTTTCGCCGGCGGGCGAGGTGGAGGTCTCCAAGCTGCAGCGGTATGTGGACTGGCTGATCCAGCGGGGGGTTCATGGGCTCTTTCCCTGCGGGACGAACGGCGAGGGGCCGGCCATGACCTCGGCCCAGCGGCGGACGGTGGCGGAGGCGGTGGTGGAGGCGGCTGCAGGGCGGGTGCCGGTGGTGGTGATGACCGGGGCGATCTCTACGGAGACGACCATTGGGCTGACCCGCCATGCGCAGCGGGTGGGGGCCGCCGGGGCAGCGATCGTTACGCCCTGGTATTTCCCGCTCGATGAGGAGGCGCTCTTCGCCCACTATGCGGCGGTGGCGGAAGCGGTGCCTGACTTCGACCTCTACCTGTACAACATTCCCGCGAACGCCTCGAACTCGATCTCGCCCTCGCTGGCGCAGCGGCTGGCGGAGCGGTACCCGCGGATTCGGGGGGTGAAGGACTCGGCCAAGAGCCTGGCTTCGCTGCGGTCGTTTATCGACGCCCTGCCGGGGCGCACGGTGATCGCGGGGACCGACACCATGCTGTTTGACGGGCTGGCGGCGGGGGCGCAGGGTGTGGTCAGTGCGGTGGCCGACTGCTTTCCGGAGGCGATGGTCTCGATCTATGCCGCCTACCAGGCGGGGCAGATCGAGGATGCCCGGGTGCTGCAGGGGCGGGTTGCCCGGCTGCGGGATGCGCTCAAGCTGGGGCCCTATATTCACCCGTACAAGCTAGCGCTCTCCTGGCGGGGGATCGATGTCGGAGGGATGCGGGCGCCGCTGCGTCCCTGCACCGCCGAGGAGGCCTGGGCGATCCGGGCGGCCCTGGAGAGGCTGGAGGTACTCTGATGAGCTACGAACTCTTCATGCGGGGAGAGCTGCCCCGCTGGGCCTTGGTGGAGTACCGGATGGATCCCGCCGAGATCGACGACGTGGCCGCTGCCGTAGCGGCGGCGTTTGCGCAGGCGGAGGGGGCGATCCTCCCCGGGCAGCGGGTCTGTCTGGCGGCGGGGAGCCGCGGAATCGACCGGATTGATGAGGTGGTGAAGGCCGCTGTCGCCGAGGTGCGCGCCCGGGGCGGCGAGCCGTTTGTGATTCCGGCCATGGGCAGCCACGGCGGCGCCACGGCCGAGGGCCAGGTCGAGGTGCTGGCCTCCCTGGGGATCACCGAGGAGCGGATCGGCTGCCCGATTCGGTCTTCCATGGAGACGGTGCTGCTGGGAACGGTGGAGGGGGATATCCCGGTCTTTGTCGATCGGATCGCCTATGAGCAGGCCGATGTGATCATCCCCATCAACCGGGTGAAGCCCCATACCGACTTTCGCGGCCCGGTGGAGTCGGGGCTGCTGAAGATGATCGCCATCGGGCTGGGCAAGCAGAAGGGGGCCGACACCTTCCACAGCCAGGGCTTCCCCCAGTTCTACCGGCTGATCCCTGCGGTGGGCCGGTTCACGCTGGGGCGGGTGAATATCCCCTTCGGGCTGGCCCTGGTGGAGAACGGCTACGCCCGGCTCTTCCACGTGGAGGCGGTGGCGGCGGAGCGCATCTGGGAGCGGGAGCAGGAGCTCTGCGCCCTGGCCCGGGAGCGCATGGCCCGCCTGCCGCTCGCGGCGATGGATGTCCTGATTGTTGATTATATTGGCAAGGACATCTCCGGGCTGGGCATGGACTCGAACGTGGTCGGCCGCTACTACACCGGGCCGACCGGCACCGGGCCGGAGATTCAGCGCATTATCGTGCGAGACCTGACCGAGACCACCGAGGGGAACGCCGTGGGCATCGGCATGGCCGATGTGGTGCTGGAGCAGGCGGTAGCCAAGATGGACCGGGAGAAGACCTATATGAACTGTATCACTGCGAAGACGCCGGAGGGCGCCCGGGTGGCGCTGACGGTCGGGACCGACCGGGAGGCGCTGGCGGTGGCGCTGGCCTGCTGCCTCAAGGTGACCCCCGAGCAGGCCCGCCTGGTACGGATTCAGGACACCAAGCACCTGGATCGGTTCTATGTAAGCGAACCCCTACTGGCTGAGGTCCTGGCCACAGGCCTCTGCCGGGTGGTGGAGGAGCTGCACCCGATCGCCTTCGATCCGTCCGGGATGTTCAAGCGTAAGGAAGTGTGAGCGATGGAGAGCAAGCGATATGGTGTCATCGGCCTCGGCAGAATGGGCGGCAGCCTGGTGCGCAACCTGCACCGGGCGGGCGGCCAGGCGGTGGTCTATGACCTGAACCCCGAAGCGGTGGCTGAACTGGTGGCGGAGGGCTCGTTCGGCGCCCCGACCCTGCGGGCGCTGGCGGAACAGATCCCCTCGCCCCGTGTGATCTGGATCATGGTGCCCGCCGGCGAACCGGTCGACGGGGTCATCGCCGAGCTGCGCCCGGTGCTGACGGCCGGCGATGTCTTGATCGACGGGGGCAACTCCCACTACCAGGACTCGATCCGCCGGGCCCGCGACCTGGCCGGGGCGGGGGTCCACTACCTGGACTGCGGCTCCTCCGGCGGCATGGAGGGGGCGCTCAACGGGCTCTGCCTCATGGTCGGGGGCGAGCGGGCGGCCTTCGAGCTGGCCGAGCCGCTCTTCCGAGCGATCGCCCAGCAAGATGGCTACGCCCATGTAGGGCCCAGCGGGGCGGGCCACTATGTGAAGATGGTGCACAACGCCATCGAGTACGGTATGCTCCAGGCGATCGGCGAGGGGTTTGAGCTGATCGAGGCGGCCCCCTTCGACCTGGACAAGACCCAGATCGCCAGCCTCTGGAACCACGGCAGCGTGATCCGCTCCTGGCTGATCGAGCTGGCGGGCCGGGCCTTCACTCAGGACCCGCACCTGAGCCAGATCACCGGGGCGGTGGGCGGTGGCTCCACCGGCTCCTGGGCGGTGGAGGAGGCGTGGAAGCGGGGCGTGCCCCTGCCGACCATCGCCATGTCCTACTCGCTGCGGCTTGCCTCCCGGCAGGAGGACACCTTTGCCGGGAAGGTGGTCTCGGCGCTCCGCCGGGAGTTCGGCGGGCATCCGGTGCAGGAGAAGGAATAACGCAGAGCCGGGTCGACAGAGGGGAGGAGGCGCTGCGGCGCCTCCTCCCTGAGGTTTTTGATCCATACCGTTGGCCGCATCATCGGGCGGATTCTGCGTAGACGTGCGGTTATGCCCTCTGCCACGTACGTAATAAGTGGGTGCACGGCGATGGGGTTAAGCTCCCACCAGGAATCGGGCGAATTGCTCACCATGCGGGGAACTCGCTTGGTTTTCCACATCGACTGGTATCTGGGAATCGACTTCGGAATCATTGGTGCCATCCCCTGATGCAGAATAATCCTCGACATGACTGGCCCTACCGGGCTGCCCCCATTCCAGACTCGAGCGGGGAGCCTTTGTGCCACGCATGTTATGATGGGTTCGGGCACCTGTCCGCGAGGGTCCCGGTGGTGTCGGGGGCGACTCCCGGCGGGCCATGCTGTCCCCCCACGTTCTGTCCATTTTTTAAAGCCGAGGACCCAAGTGTCATGAGAAACCGGACAGAGCCAGGTCGGAAGTCGCCCGCATTCGTGTTGATGTCTCTGGGGCTCCTACGTGATAGGCTTCCCCCAGGGGTTTCCAGCTCTTACCTGATCCTGAGTCTGCCAAGGTGCTGTGCCTGTCTGAGACTCTGTTCACTTTTGTTCGGCAGCGGCCTTGCTAGCATAAGATTCTGGACGGAACTGGTGGGCGGGCGCGTGAGGTTCGCCTGGAGGTGCGTACCCTTTTTTCGTTCGTCATCCCTCGACATCTCGGTCACCCAGCCGGGCGAAGCTCGGCTTCGCCCAGGTCGGAAGCCAGGGGTGAGCTACCCTTGCGTCACCCCCATGCCATTGTGGACCACCTGTACGCTACCTGAACGCCACAGGAACGCCACAGGAACGCCACAGGAACGCCACAGGAACGCCACAGGAACGCCACCCCCATGCGCCCGCGACCCGGTCACGCCCTGCCCTGGGCCTTACTGCCATACCCCCTGCGCCATCTCGGCACGAGGGCGCCGGCCCTTTTGGGCTGTCGGTAGCGGTTGCAAGGTCCCTGACCGGCCCACCGCGCCACACGGGGGGCTTACCCCTACCGGATCAGGCAGTTCCTGGAAACCTACTCCCAGAACACCTCCAGCTTCCCCCCACAGCACCCTCACCCCGGCCCCGTTCGCCCCCCGTACGACTATGCGCCACCTGTGTCTCTCGGAGCGCCACCTGTGTCTCCCGGAGCGCCACCTGTGTCTCCCGGTGGACCGTCCGGGGCGCTCTGGCTGCACAGACCGGCACGGACCAGCCGGTCGACCAGGAGCGCTTCGACCCGGGCCGCCTCCTCCCGGTCGAAGTCGGACCGCAACCGCTTGGCCACCCCATATGTGCTTAGCTCGACGTGCAGCGCCGGCTGCACGTCATGGCGCGCCAGGCAGCGCTTCACGCAGGCGAGGGGGCATCCGTCCAGGGCGACAATCGCCCGGTTCGACTTGGCCACCCTCACCAGGGCAGGAACATCGCCTCCTACCCCGGCGATGCAGGACATCTGGGCCAGGCCTCTGCGGTCAAGGGAGACCGCCAGGTGATTGGCCATCTGGGCTGCGCTGGAGCATCCGGAACAGGAATAGACGATTGGGACGGACACGTTCCTCACCGCTCTCCCCTCCGGGGTCCATCTTATGTGACAACCGTTCCCGGCGGAAGCGGATCACAGATACCCACTTGGGAGGATTCGGCAGTTCGGAGTCGAACCTTCTTTCCAACCTGACCAGGGGAGGGACGCAGGATGGGTCTGCCCGTCTGGCTGCGTGGGACGATCGGGCTGGTGGCGGGAGGGCTGGTCGGCGTGGCCGCCACCGCGATCCTGGCGGTGATCGCCATTCCGCTGGGGTGGCCGATCTTCTACGGCGATGACCACCAGAAATTCCTGATCTACGTGGGCGCCCTTTCGGTGGTGCTGAAGGCGCTCTGGGCGGTCTACCCGGCCCTGGGCTTCTGGCTGCTGATGCCCGCCCACCCACAGCGGACCCGCAATGCCCTGATCGTGCTAGGCCTCATGCTGGTGCTCACCTGGTTCCTGCCGTGGCCCTCGGTTGACGATTTCTGATGCCGATCTGGAGGATGAACCATGCAGCTCGACCACGTTGTCCAGGCCGTTCACGACCGGGAGGGGGCAGCGGAGGCGCTGCGGGCCCGAGGCCTGCACGTCGTCACCGGCGGGGAGCACCCCCGCTGGGGCACCCACAACGCCCTGGCCTACTTCGAGGATCTCTCCTATGTTGAGCTGATCGCCGTGCGGGAGCCTGCCGTGGCGGCGGTCTCTGACTTTGGGGCGCCGATTCTCCGCTTCCTGGAGCAGGGGGAGGGGGTGGCCACCGTCGCCCTGCGCACCACGGCAATCGAGGCAGATGTGGCCCGGCTGCGCTCCCGGGGAATCGCCATGGGCGACCCGCGGGAGGGCTCCCGCCGCCTGCCCGACGGGACGCTGCTCACCTGGCGCCTGGCGCTGGCCCCCTGGCCGCTCCCCTTCCTGATCGAGTGGGGCGCCCCCGACGAGACACGGCGGGCAGACCTGGCCCGG
>JBMONB010000253.1:0-28384 GCA_049325315.1 Bacillota bacterium
CTGGCCATGAGGACCCCGCAGCACAGTGACCACCGCCTAATTATGTTCTTGTAAGTATAGTCTAACAAAAAAGGAAGCAGATCGCGAGTGCGATCCGCTTCCTACATGAGTTTGTCAACAGCCTGAAACGCAGGGCGCTCTGCCCTGCGTTTTTCCTATGTACCGCTATATCCCCGCTGGGTGGATTCTCCCAGGGAGGCGTAAAGCTCGATCAGATTCCCCTCCGGGTCCCGCACATGGGCCACCCGATACCCCCAGTCGGCCCGGTCCTGGGGTTCGCCAGCGGGGCGGGCGCCGCGCCTGCAAAGCTCCTGGTAGCTTCCATCGACATCATCGACCACAAAGGAGAGTACGCAGTGATCGCCGGTCGGGGCGACCACCGGGAGCGTCTCGGCCATGGTGTGCCGCTCCAGCAGGGCCAGGACCGTCGACCCCAGCCGGAACTGGGCATAGCCCGACTGCTCATGTCCCCAATCGAGCGCGAGTTGCATGATATCGCGATAAAAGCGGAAGGTGCCAGCGTAATCACCGGTCAGCAGGCGGATGTCCCCAAAGCGCATGGTCATTCCCATCCCCTTCCGATCTGAATGAAACGACGCCCTTCCCATAGGAAAGAGCGCCCATTGCTTACATGCGGACGTCAACCAGCATCCCCTTGATCTCACCGATCGCGTTCAAGATAGCCAGCCGGTCTTGCTCCTGATCGAGCACCAGGCGGGAGAGCTCTTCCAGTTTCTCATCTACCTGGCGGATCGTGACCATGGTGCGCTGCTCCCAGGTCTGGGAGTCCCACTCCAGGTTGGCCCGGACCTCCATCATGTGGCTGGTCAGGTCCCGGAAGAGGCGGCCAATCGCCTCCCGGTAGCGGCGCAGGTCATGCTGGCTGAAGGATTCGCCAAGCTGCTGGCCCAGCTGGTCAATGTCGGCCAGCGCCCGGTCGATCCGTTCGTTGAACTTTAGCGCATGGGTTTGGGCCAGTTGCTCGCGAAATGGCACGCGGGCGGGCGATGAAGGCCGTTCGCCCCGGCCTGTGGTCGCGATGCGGGTGAGCTCACCGGCCCGGCGAACTCGGTCCATCGGCATGCCACCCCCTTCCATGCGTCTGACCAGCGATCAGGAACTGGACAGGCGGGTGCTGTCGGGGTCGTCCTCGCCCAGTTCATCGATCGCCTTCAGGATCTCCTCGGTGGAGGGCATACCCTCCTGCACCCAGGTGACAACGCCCTTTTTGTTGACGAGAATCACGGTCCGTTGGATACCACCCAGGGCCTTGGTCACCCCGTAGGCGGATGCGACCTTCTTCCCCTCGTCGACACAGATCGGAAAGTCGAAGCCGAACTGTTCCGCCCACTTGGTATGCGATGCCAAGCTGCCGGGGTTGACCGCCACCACCTGGACGTTGCGCCCCTGATACTCCGCCGCTGCGTCACGCGCAGCGCTCAACTGCCTGTTTCAGCCCGAGGTGTTATCTTTCGGGTAAAAGATCAACAGTGCGTGCTTCTGGCCCTGAAGCGAAGAGAGCGTGAAGCTGCCCTTCGTGGATTCCAAGGTAAAGTCAGGGGCATGTTCGCCCACACGAATCATTCCCAGTCCCCTCCTGTTCTCTCCCCCTGATTCTGGATTCGCCATAGGATGTGCAAATCCCTCCGGGGTTACTCGGGGAGAGCGAACGGGGGCTAGTGAAGGGCGGGGCGTCCCAGAAAGGTCATGATTGGCTCGGTCAGTCGGTGGGCCTCCAGCAGGGAGGCCTGATGACCGGCGGAGGAGCTGATCTCCACCACCTCCGCCTTCCCGCCGTGGGCGCGAATCAGTTCGGCCAACCCCTCGCTGACCGCGGGCGGAAAGAGAATGTCGCTGGAGATGGGCATGAGGAGGACTTCGGCCTTGATTTTCTGGGCCGCTACCTCCAGATCCCGGTTGCCGTGGGCGATGTCGTGGAGAATCGCCATGCGGGCGGAATAGCGGAAGTGGTCGGGGTCAAACCGGCAGGCGAGGCGGCGGGCTTCATCTTCCAGCTCCGCCTGAAAGGCATAGCGCCCCTCCCGGTCCGCCCAGGGGTGGGCCGAAGCCACCGCCGTGCGGCGGCCCCAGACCGCCTCCAGCCAGTCGTTGGAGCGGGAAAGGGTGAGGAACTGCTGGGTGGCCCGAACCACCCCCTCATCGGGGTCGGCTCCGATGGCGTCAATGGCCGCCTGGCAGACCCCCAGAGCGAAGAGGGGCGTCGCCACGTGGCCCGAGGCGACGGCGATCACCTGCCGGACCATGCGCGGATAGGTGACCGCCCACTCCAGGGCAGCAAAGCCCCCGGTAGACGGGCCGGCCACACAGGCCAGCTCGGTGATCCCGAGCGAGTCCAGCAACTGCCGCTGCAGGCGGACGTTGTCCCGCACGGTGACCTGCGGAAAGGCGTTTCCATAGACCTGCCCCGTCTCGGGCGCCAGGGTTCCGGGGCCGGTGGTGACCACGGTGGCATCCCGCAGGTTGAGGTTGCAGAGGCTGTCAACAGCGACCACGAAGAAGCGATTCGTATCGAAGGCCTTACCCGGCCCGATCAGCGGCTCCCACCACCCGGCAGACTCGCCGTGGTCATGGTAACGGCCGGCAGCATGACTGCTGCCGGCGAAGGGGTGGCAGAGCAGGACCGCATTATCGCGGGCGGGACTCAGGTGACCGTAAGTTTCGTAGCCCACGGTAGCGGCGATCGATGTGCCGATCTCCAAATCTAGCCGTGGCGTGGAAAAGACATGTTTGGTGGTAAACACGAACGATTTTCGCCTCCTGCGCTCTGAGATTCCGGACAAAGCCCGAATCTCCTTGTGCCACAGGGGCGGAGGTTATTGGAAGAGCGCCAAGAAGCGGCCCTGCTCCCCCGCCAACAGCGGGGCAGCCTGCCCTGCATCGAGCCAGAAACAGCGGAAGCGCAGCCCTGTATCTTCCGTGCCGCTGGAGACCACGTGGATCCACTCCTCGGGCAGGTCCCGGTCGGTGGTCAGGTGGAAGAAGTGCCGCTCCTGCACCTCGTTGCGCTCCGGTACGGTCAACTCCATGACCCCCAGTTCGCGCACCACGGTGAGCCCGTCGACCCCCGCCTCCTCGAAGACCTCACGCAGCACCGCCTCCGCCAGCCCCTCGCCCGGGTCCACCGTACCGCCGGGCACCTGGGTCCCCGCCTCGGGGAAGTCGACGTGGTCGAAGACCAGGACCTGGGTGTCGCCCTGCTGCTCGCGTATGAGGTAGCCGTAGACTTTAACCTTTCGGTTCATCCCATTCCTCCGTCTTTTCTTGCCACAGATTCCCCAGAAAATAGCGGTCGGGTCGGTGTATTGGCCGCGGATTACGCGGATTACGCGGATTTCCGGACAAAACGCGGATTACTGAGCCGTAGCTGGTGAGGGCCAACACCATTTTCATTTTTCATATGCGTCTCTGGCGCCCTCGTCATGGTGGTTACACGGATTTTTCACGGATTTACACGGATTTGCTGTGATCTCGGGTAGAGTGAGCCTACCGGTCTGGCGCGGCACAAAACAAGTGCCAGATGCATCATTTATATAACAAATATTTCATCCAGGGGTCTACAAATCCGTGATAATCCGTGTTTAATCCGTGAAATCCGTGGCAAATGTCCGGAAAAGGCGCTACTCCTTAGGAGCCGCACCCTTCCGAGCACGCCCCGCCTTCGACACGCCGGACTTCGTCAGCCGCTTGGCGTCGGCCTTTGCTGCCTTGGCGGCATCCTTCTGGGCGGCCTGGCCGAACTTGCAGAGGTCGAGCAGGGGGCACTCGCTGCACCTGGGCTTTCGGGCGTCGCAGATCTGGCGGCCGTGGTGGATCAGCCAGTGATGGGCAGGGCTCCATAGCTCGCGGGGGATTCGGCGCATCAGCTGCTGCTCGGTCTCATCGACCGTGCCGGCGTTGGCCAGGCCCAGGCGGTTGGAGACCCGGAAGACGTGGGTGTCGACCGCGATGGCGGGCACGCCGAAGGCGTTGGAGAGGACCACGTTGGCGGTCTTTCGGCCGACGCCCGGCAGCTCGACCAGGTCGTCCATGTGGGCGGGAACCTCGCCGCCGTGCTTCTCCAGCACGATCCGGCTCAGCGCTTGGATATTCTTCGCCTTGTTCTGCCAGAGGCCGCAGTCTTTGATCATCTCGCCGATCTGGTCGACGGTAAGGGCGGCGAAATGCTCGGGCTTGTTATACTGGGGGAACATCCGTCCGGTGACGATGTTGACCCGGGCGTCGGTGCACTGGGCGGAGAGCACCGTGGCCACCAGCAGTTCGAAGGCATCGTTGTGATTCAGGGCACACTTGGCATCGGGGTACATCTGGCTGAGCCGCTCGAGGATCTCGGTGGTGGGAACTCGCTGTGTCGCCATGCTGTCACCTCAAACGTCAGGAATTCGACGGGGGCGTTCCGAACCCTCGTCACCGAGCGTCGTAAAGTAGAACCATTCTCAACTGGGGGCTGAGCGATGGCATATGATCTTGACCGCATCCTTACAGGGATGAACGATCCCGATGAGGCGACCCGGCTCTCGGCGGCCTACGGCCTGGAGCAGGCGCTCAAGGAGGAGCTGGAGGCGGGGCGGACTGACTGGGAGCCCCTGGCCGGCCGGATTCTGCCGGTGCTGATCGAGGGGATCGGCGACCAGCATAAGGGGGTTCAGGTCCACTCGGCCAACTGCCTGCAGTTTCTGGCCTACCAGTCGGAGGCGGTGATTCCCGCCCTGCGGGAGGCGATGCGGGGCGCCGGCAGCTGGCGGGCCTGGGGGGCCGCCATCGTCTTCGCCCGTCTGGGGCTCTGGTCGCCCGAGGTGGGCCCGGCGCTAGCCGGGGCCATGGGCGCCCGGGACCGCGATGTCCGCTGGGCCGCCGCCGGCTACGCCCTGCAGTTGGGCCGCAAGTACCCCGAGGCGGTGGAGATGGTCATGCAGACCCTCGCCTCGCCCGAGCCCCTGGCCCGGAAGATGGCAGCCTACTGCCTCGGGGCCATGGGTGAGTACGCCGATGTGGAGGCGGTGCTTGCCGGCCGGCTGACCGACCCGGAGCGAGACGTGCGCCGGTCGGTGATCCTGGCGATCGCCAAGCTGCCGCAGGTCTCCGAGCCGGTGCTGCAGCAGATTGCGGCCCTGCGGCACGACCCCGACCTGTACGTCCAGCGCACCGCCGACGCCGTGGCCCGCAAATACGGACTCTAAGCGCAGGAGGCGCCCCGGCGGTGGGGCGCCTTTGCTGCTAAGTGAGGCTGGCGATCAGCTCGGCGAAGGAGTTGGTCAGCTTCGACTTGGGTACTACCCTATCGGCCCCGGCCTCCCGGGCGGCCTGGTGCAGGTCCACATCGACGTGCGGGCCGAAGGCCAGCACCTTCACCCCCGCCTCCTTGGCCTGCCGCACCAGGTCCAGGGCGGTCGGGCCGGCCTCCAGGTCGATCAGGGCCAGGTCGACGCCGGCGGGCAGCGCCCCGGGCGCCGGGCCGGCGCTCAGGTCGACCACCTGCGCCTGGTGCCCCAGCTGGCGCAGCGCCTGCTCGAAGCGCTCCGCGAAGAAGAGGTCCGCCGTTACCGCATAGACAAAGGCCATCGTCTCGACTCCCTTTCACCCGCATCTACTCTTTGGTCGCCAGTCTGCCCTGGAGCGGTGCGCCGGAGTCGCCCGGTGTGATAAGCTTGTAGCAGACTTGTCCCACGAGGACGCACGCAGGAGGACTCACGGAATGGCTCGCTACACCCAGTCTGAGCGCTACTACGAGTTGGCCCGGGCCCACATTGTCGGCGGGGTTAACTCCCCGGCCCGCTCCTTCAAGGCGGTGGGCGGTGGGGCGCCGGTCTTCATGAACCGGGGCCAGGGCCCCTACCTGTTTGATGTGGATGGCAACCGCTACATCGACTATTTGGCCGCCTACGGCCCGGGGATTCTGGGCCACGCCCACCCCGAGATCGTCGAGGCGATCATTCGGGCCGCCCAGAGCGGCACCCTCTACGGCACCCCCACCCCCTGGGAGGTGGAGTTGGCCGACCGGCTTCACGAGGCGCTGCCCTCGCTGGAGCGGGTCCGCTTTGTCTCCTCGGGCACCGAGGCGGTCATGTCGGCGATTCGGGTGGCCCGGGCCTACACCGGCCGGGCCAAGGTGATCAAGATGGAGGGCTGCTACCACGGTCATGCCGACCTGGCCCTCATCGCCGCCGGCTCCGGCCCCTCGCAGCTGGGCACCCCCGACTCGGCAGGCGTGACCGAAGGGGTCGCCCGCGACGTGATAACCGTGCCCTACAACGACCTGGACTCCCTCGCCCAGGCCTTCGACGCCTGGCCCGGCGAGATCGCCTGCGTGATCACCGAGCCGATCGTGGGCAACTTCGGCATCGTCAACCCGGCCCCCGGCTACCTGGAGGGGGTCCGCAAGCTGACCCACCAGCACGGGGCGCTCCTGATCTTCGACGAGGTGATCACCGCCTTCCGGGTGGCCTACGGCGGGGCGCAGACCCTGCTGGGGGTGGAGCCCGACCTGACCACCCTGGGCAAGGCGATCGGCGGCGGCGTGGCCCTGGGCGCCTACGGCGGGCGGGCCGAGATCATGGACTGGGTCGCCCCCCTGGGCCCCGCCTACCAGGCGGGCACCCTGGCCGGTAACCCGCTCTCCGTGCAGGTGGCGCTGGCCTCCCTGGACATCTTGCAGCGGCCCGGCATCTACGAGCGGCTGGAGAGCGACGGCGCCTACCTCTCGGAGGGCCTCCTCAAGATCGCCCGGAAGTATGGCCACACCGTGCAGGTAGGCCGGAACGGCTCCATGTTCACCCTCTACTTCTGCGACCAGCCGGTCACCGATTATGCCGGGGCGGAGCGCTCCGACCCCGAGCGGTTCGCCGCCATGTTCCGTGGCTTCCTCGACCGGGGCGTCTGCCTGGCGCCCAGCCGCTTCGAGGCCTGGATGATCTCCGTGCAGCACAGCCGGGCCGACCTGAACGAGACGCTCCAGATCGCCGAAGCGGTCTTTTCCAGCATGTAGCGCCGCCAACCCGCCGGGAATCAACCCCGGCGGGTTCCCTTATGCAAATTGCGCGACTTCACCCGACAACCGGAAGCAATTGTGCTACACTTCGAGATGAACCTGGAAGGAGTGTGTTGTCTCATGCAAGCGCGCGAAGCCAACCCCGCCGTACGCTTCCGGCGGGTGCTCACGGGGCGGGGGCCCCTGGGCGTTGCCGCCATGGCACTGGCGGTGGGCATCGGCGGCGCCTTCTCATCGGTGCTCTTCGCCTGGGCGATTGAGGGAGTCTCCCACCTGGTCACCTGGCTGATCGCCCATCTCAGCTGGATCGGTCTCATCGGCGCTGCCGCCCTGGGCGGTCTGATCGTGGGTCTCATGGTCTACTTCTTCGCCCGGGAGGCGAAGGGGCACGGCGTGCCCGAGGTCATGGCCGCCATTGCCCTGCGGGGTGGGCGAATCCGGCCCCGGGTGGTGGCGGTCAAGGGGATCGCCTCGGCCATCACCATTGCCACCGGCGGTTCGGCCGGGCGGGAGGGCCCCATTGTGCAGGTGGGCGCCGCCCTGGGCTCCACCATCGGGCAGTGGTTCAAGGTCTCCGAGGGAAACCTGAAGACCCTGGTCGCCTGCGGGGCGGCGGCGGGCATCGCTGCCACCTTCAACGCTCCCATCGGGGGCGTCTTCTTTGCGATGGAGGTGATCCTGGGAGACTGGGACGGTGCCCGCTTCGGGCTGATCACCCTCTCCTCGGTGGCCGCCGCCGCCCTCGCACACGCGATCATGGGTGACCACCCGGCGCTGGTGGAGCTCTCCTACACCCTGAAGAGCGCCTGGGAACTCGGCCTCTATGTGCTCCTGGGCGTCTTTATTATGCTGGTGGCCCAGCTCTACACCCGGGTCCTCTACTACACCGAAGACCTCTTCGATGAGTCCAAGCGGGTGCCCGACTGGGTCAAGCCCGCCATCGGCGGCGTTCTCTTCGGCGTGCTGGGCCTCGTGCTCCCGGTCACCCTGGGCCGCGGGGAAGATGTGGTCCACGCCCTGCTCTCGGGCCACCTGCCGGAGCAGGTCTCGGGCTGGACCATGCTGGGCCCGGCGCTGATTCTGCTGCTGGTCGGGCTGGGCAAGATTCTCTCCACCTCGCTGACCATCGGCTCGGGCGGGTCGGGCGGCATCTTCTTCCCCGGCCTCTTTATCGGGGCGGCATTCGGTGGCTCCTTCGGCCACGTGGCCAACGCCGTGGCCCCCGGGGTGACCGCCAGCCCGGGCGCCTACGCCCTGGTGGGCATGGGCGCCTTCTTCGCCGGCATGACCCACGCCCCCATCACCGCCATTGTGATGCTCTTCGAGATGACCCGCGACTACCGGATCATCCTGCCGCTCATGCTAACCTCCGCCGTGGCCGCCACCCTCTCCCGCTGGGTCCACCCCGAGTCGATCTACACCCTCAAGCTGGTGCGGCAGGGCATCCGCCTGCGGCGGGGCCAGGAGGTCGGGGCGCTCCAGTCGCTCACCGCCGCCGACGTGATGATCCGCAAGGTCGACGTGGTCCACGAGACCGACACTGTCGGCGACGTGATCGCCTTCATGCAGCGGACCCACCACACCGGCTTCCCGGTACTTGATGACGAAGAGCGGCTGGTGGGAATCATCTCGCTCTCCGACATCCGCCGGATACCGCTCCATGGGCGGCTGGAGCGCAAGGTGTCCAGCGTCATGACCCGCCCGGTGATCGCCGTGCCGCCCACCGCCAACCTGGAAATGGTGACCCAAATTATGACCCAGCGCGACATCGGCCGGGTGCCGGTAATCGACCCCGATGGCGACGACCGCCTGCTGGGCTTCATCACCCGGTCGAACATACTCAACGCATACAACACCAAGCTCCTGGAGCGAGAAGCGCAGAGTTGACATAAGGTCACCCCGCCCATCTGGCCGGCATAGGATGCGGGATGGAAAGGGGATGATGCGCCATGGTGCTTGTCTATTCCACCGGCCCGCTGGAGAACGATCTCCCGAACCCATCGGAGCGGGTGGCGGCCCGTGCGCTGAACAACGGTGTCGAGAAGGTCACCGTCCTCTGGCTCGCCTTCGCCCTCGACGGAGCGAAGCGGCTGGTTGACTCCGCCCGAGTCACCCTCGGCCCCCAGGAGTCCGCTCTTGTCGTGCTCCGCCTGAACGGGGCGGCACAGTTCGAGGTGGAGGCGCAGGTCGAGGGCCTCGCTGCGCAGGAGACCCTGGTCTCGGCCTTCGGGCTCGATGGGGAGGGGCGTGCCAGCCCGGTCCACCGGGTGCTGCACGCAGAGATGACCCTACTTGCCGATCCGGACCCGATCGACGAAGCGTAGAGCCCACACAAAGCGTCGCCTTACTGTAACGCACGAGGGGGCCGTCCCAAAAGCGGATTAATCCGCCAGGGACGGCCCCTCTATCTTCGCGACATTAGAATCAACGCACGCTAAATCCGTCAAGCGATTGGACGGAGTAGAAGGGAGTTTTAGTCAGCCGCGGCGGAAGTCATGTCTGATACTGAGTATCCAAGCCGAAAGATCTGTTGAAACTGCTCCTTACTCAAGTACCGAAATGACTGGGGAATCGCGAATCCCGGTAGGGCCTCACCGATCCGAACGGGAGTTGGGAAGACGAAAACCTCCCCTAATCTCAGTGCGTAACCTCCAGTTCGACCTGCGTAGTAAGCCCAATAATCCGCCTCTGCGATTCCTCCTTCCCGACTGCATGTATTCCACAAGTCTGCGGGATTCCCGTGAATGACTTGCTCAACAGTACAGTAGCCCAAAACCTTCTTTATTGGAGTGGTTGCGTATATCACAGCCATGGAGGGGTTATGGCCAAACCTGGTTTTCCGAAACTCATAACGCTTGGCCCCGGTCATCACACCTTTCGCATACTGGGGCTTGAGGGGGAGAAAAACAATCACGCCTGTACCTCCCTCATGAGAAGCTGAAATCCCTCATCCGACAGCTGAGTTATGGACTCCACATGATTTCTGACTACCCCCAGTTCGGATAATCTGGAGAATTGGACTGGCCGCGACAAGTGCAAAATCTGCCGAAACTGTATAGCTAGGGTGTCCTTGTGACACAAGGCTTGAATATCCTTGAAAGAGAACAATGTCCTCTTGCCAACCGTAGCGGCTATCTCTTCCGGAATGCGAGACCGAAGGGTGCCCTCAACTATTCCTAACGTAGTCACTCCTTTTAGGTCATGGGAGCGATAAAACAGGACTAGATCTCCACGTCTGACCCTATTGGACTGGCTATTACATAGGTAAGCCATGCGCATAGCATTACTCACCGCTAGTTGAGGGGGAAAGAAGGTTAGTTGCTTCTCGCACTCAGGAAATAAAACCTTGTGCCACCTGGGCTGAATAGGCACAATGAACTTCCTAACTGATGGCGAGCAATCAAAATGGGGGTAATATAAGGCATTGTATCTCACGGGGTCGAGCTCCGCGGGCCTCGGGGTCGGCTCCAGAAAGGACTTCGCAAACCATCTTTCTCCGTCCCTCTGGGTAACCTCTTGAAATCCGAACTCCTCAAGGAAGGCGATTAGGTGCTCCTTGTCAGGTAGGACGGTCAGGTAGAGGTGCCTATAGCGGTTATCAAGGCAGTATTGAAAGGCCTTTTTCAGCAGCAACTCTCCAATTCGTTGACCCGTTGCGTTCGCCCCGACCTTAAACGTCGACAGCTTCAGAGTCTTCCCTTCTAGAGTTCCTGGGAGAGGAGATTCTTCGGTCTTAAAGATGCAGACAGCTCCTAGGCGTTCTAAAGCTAGCCAGTACACCCATGCCTTTCGCCCTTCCCGCGCCTTTTGGGAAAACCATTCATCAAATTCCGGATAATCTGTCCGAAGAGAATCGAAGATAGGGTCCACAAGGGGCAGATTATGCAAAGGAACCAAGGAGAGGTTAGGCAAAGGGTGATCCGTAGGCTCATACAGCGCTCTCAGGGCACTTACACATTGCTCCAAGTAATAGACGCGAGACTGTAGCCCAAGGCGAGCAGCCTTCCTATGAATCCCCTTATCTTCTGTAACTAAGAAGTTCACACAATTGCGCTCAACTGCGAACAAGAGTTCGTTATCCACTTTGTCGTTAGGGGAGCTAGAGGTTCCTCCCACTCTCACGAGGAAGTTGATATCTGGGACAGGAGCTTGTTCAAGGATGTTATATTTTTGGATCTTAGACTTGACTATACGCTTCCTACTAGTGTCCGGGTCTCTTTCAACGTCCTCGAGAGAGGCAGGGTGTACTATTAGAGTGCAGTGGTTCCGGTTAGCCAACCGAACCAATTCGGCGCTCGCCCCCGCCATTAATTCTTTTGTATCCTCCAAGGGGATAAGAACATTGGTGTCTACCAAGATTCTCAAGGTAAGCGCACCTCCCCATAGGTTCGGAGGAAACAGAACAGTCAGCCGTTTATGAGTTCAATGGGTAAGTGTGGATTTCCTGCATCTAATCCCAATGACCCGTGCGATGCGCGTTCCGAGCATGCACTATTACACGTAGGAAGAGCGTGAGACAAGCCTCACGCTCTTCCCGCCTCATTGGGTGTGTCTGTCCTATCCCCCGATGGGGTGGTTGTAGGGGTACCGAGCCTGGCGCACCCCGAAGGAGAACGCCTCCAGGTCTGGCATGGCCCGCTGCCGGGCGATCTCAATCACCGCCTCCACGTCGTAGGCGACCCGGCGGAGCTGCACGGCCATGCTGCTGGCCTCCAGGTCGATGATCGCATAGCTGGCCCGGTTGTCGTAGTCGAAGGCCAGCCCCGCCGAGCCGGTGTTGACCACCTGCACCCCGCGGGCCTGCCGGGCAAAGGCATGGTGGATGTGCCCGTAAACCACCAGCCGGGTCTTCTCATCAGCTCGCAGCTTGCAGAGTTCATCCAGCGAGACCCAGGGGTAGACGATCTCCACCAGCGACCGGGGGCTGGCATGGAACAGTTCCACCTGGACCCCCTCGATGGTCATGGTGTGTATGACCGGCAGGTTGGCCAGCCACTCCTGGTCAGCCGGCTTCAGCCAGGCCTCGCCGTATGCCACGGTCCGGTCGACCAACTGGTGCTTGAACTCGGTCGGGTCATAGAAGCTGTACTGGTGCGGCCAGCGGGTGAACTTGTCGTCGTAGTTGCCGCGCACGGTCACCAGCGGGTTAAGGGAGCGGAGCATGTCAACACATTCCTGGGGCTGGGGGCCGCGCAGAGCGATATCGCCCAGACAGACGATGGCGTCAGGGCTCTGACGCTTCAGGTCGGCGATGACTGCTTCAAAGGCAATGGCGTTGCCATGCATGTCTGAGACAGATGCAATACGCAACAGAAAGGCCTCCTATTCTGCGACCCCCTGGGCCTTCAGCCAGGTGTGCACCTCGGTGAGGACCTCCTCGTAGCCGGGGTCGTTCAGCACCTCGTGGTATTTGCCGGCCAGGAGCCGGAACGCCTTGCGGTCATGGCCGACCCGCTCGAAGATGGCCCGGGTGGCATCGGGGTCGACCAGCAGGTCGTCTCCCGCCTGCACGAAAAGAACGGGTAATTCTGAAGGGAGCGACATAGATGTATGACAGGCCGCAGCCGCCTCGTTCATCTCGACCCACCAGCGGGGCGTCACCTTGGCGTTGCGGAGCGGGTCCTGCCGGTCTCTGGCGTGGAATTCCGGGTTCCGGGTGCAGTTCTCCGGGGGAACGTTCGACTCCATCGCCAGCCGGGGCAGGAGCCGAAGAATCAGCGGCAGAAGCGCCTTCTGCACGGCGGTGGGCTCCGTTTTTGCCTGAAACCAGGGAGAGGTGAGCACCAGCCCCTTGATCGTCCCCGGGTAGGCCACGGCGTAGCGGTAGGAGATCAGACCACCCATAGAGTGGCCGAGCAGTATGGGGGCACCGTGCTTCGCGGTGGCCAGCTTCACCATCTCGTGCAGGTCAGCCAGGTACTCCTCGAACCGGTCCACATACATGCGGAGCCCCTCGGACTGGCCGTGACCCCGATGATCGATGGCCCAGACCGCAAAATGACGCGCCGCAAACCAGGAAGCCACGTGCTCATACCGGCCGGTGTGCTCCATAGCGCCGTGGGCGATCACCAGATTCCCCCGGACCTCGTCGGGCTCCCAGAGGCGGTAGAATAGCTTCAGCCCGCCCTCGCCGGTAAAGGTGCCACTCGTCTGACGCATGGTCAGCCTCCTTTCCACTCTGCTCCTAGGTGGCGGCAATTCTTCACGGGGCCTCCGTTTCCTGCCGGGGCCCCAGCCTTTCCTACGGAGGGCTGATTTGAGCCTTGCAGGAATCTACTGACAGCAAAACGAATCTTGGTCGCATTACCCTGGAGTGAGGGGAGAGCGTAGCGTGAAGCTGAACTGGAAGAACACGTTTATCCTGGGTCTCGGCTTTTTCGCCATCTCGTTGATGTGGCCCATCTACAACGTCTATATGCCGATTCTCTATTCCAAGTTTGTCGCCTCCAAAGCGCTCATTGGTGTCCTGATGACCCTGGACAACTGGCTGGCGCTCACGATCACCCCGGTGGTGGGCATTCTCAGCGACCGCACCCGAACCCGGTTCGGCCGGCGCATCCCGTACCTGCTGGTGGGCGCCCCTGTGGCCGCCATCTTCATGGCGCTGATTCCCCTGGGCTGGGCCACCTCCCTCGCCCTCTTCGTCACCTTCGCGGTGATGATGAACGTGGCCATGGCCTCCTTCCGGTCCCCGGTCATCGCCCTCATGCCCGACGTGACCCCGGCCCCGCTGCGCTCCAAGGCCAATGGCATTATCAACTTCATGGGCGGGTTCGGCTACATTGCCGCCACCTTCGGCGGGGCGATCCTGTACAAGATCTACCCGTCCTACCCGTTCTACGGCTCGGCCCTGGTCATGGTGGCCGTGACCATCGCCTTCCTCCTCTGGATCCGCGAGCCCGCGGAGTCCACCGAGAAGTCGGAGCGCTTCACCTTCGGCCGCATCACCGACCGGAGCGCAATCATGATGCTGCTGGCGATCTTCTTCTGGTTCGTGGCCTACAACTCGCTGGAGACCTGGCTCTCCACCTATGTCAAGGAGCATCTCGGCTACCACGAGGCAGAGACCGGCTTCCTTCTGACCGTCGTGGGCGCCCTCTTCATTCTCTTCGCCATTCCGGCCGGCTTCCTGGCAGAGGGGGCGCGGCGCTGGAAGGGCCTCAGCCGGAAGTGGACGATTATACTCGGGTTGGGCCTGCTGGTGGCCACCTTCTTCCTCATGGGCCAGCAGGCCGATGTCTCCAAGGCGTTGTACCTCTTCGCCGTGGCCGGTATCGCCTGGGCGTTGGTGAACATCAACTCCTACCCGATGATCACCCAGATGGCCGGCCCCGGCCAGGTGGGCACCTACACGGGCATGTACTACCTCTTCCAGTCGCTGGCCATGATCGCCGGTCCTCCCATCTACGGCTGGATCTTTGACAAGACCGGCTACGGCTACTTCTTCCCGCTCTCGGCGGGCATCATGGGCGTGGCGCTGATCTGCATGCTGTTCGTCACCAAGGGGGAGGCGTCCAGGAAAGCGGCCGCCGATACCGCCGCCTAGCGCCATGGCCTACGAGGAGCAAATCGCCCGCATCTATGACCTCTACTTCCCGCCCGACCGCAGCCCCGAGGCCGACCTCTGGGCCCGGCTGGCCGGGAAGGGGTCCAAGCGGCTGCTGGAGCCGATGATCGGCACGGCCGAGGTGGCCTGCCTGCTGGCGCGGCGTGGCTACCGGGTGACCGGGGTCGACCTCTCCGGCCCCATGCTGACAGAGGCCCGACGCCGTCTGGCCTCGCTTCACCCGCCCGTGGCCGCACGTATCGACCTGATTGAGGGGAATATCTGCACGGCGCCGCTGCCCGAGGCCTCCTTTGACCTGGCCTACGTGGGCAACGGCAGCTGGCACCTGCTCACCGACCGGGCGCTCCGGGTCGCGGCGCTGCGCTCGGTTTGCCGGTCCCTGCGTCCTGGCGGGCAGCTCGCCCTGGACCTCTTCCGGCCCCTGACCGCCTCCGGCCGCTCCGAGCCCCGCACCTTCGCCCCCCTCCGCCCAGCCCCTGACGGCGTAACGGTCGCCAAGACCTCGCAGGTGGAGCGGGACCACCTGACCCAGCGGATGCAGATTGAGGAGCAGATCACCGTGGGCGATGAGTCCTTCGACCACCGCCTCGACCTGCAGCTTCTCACCCCGGAGCAGGTGAGGGAAGAGTTAAGCGAAGCCGGGTTCACGGGAATCGCTCTCTATGGCGACGCCGAGTTGACGCCGTACGGCCCGGACTCACCCCGACTTCTCGTGATCGCAGACCGAGCATAGCCAGAGGCCCTCCGCCGGTTGAACCGGGGAGGGCCTCTTTCGCTGGCATGTGGTGCCCCAGGAACTGCAGGATCCTGGCAATGTAGGCCTCCGGATCTACCTCGAAGCTGTGGGTGTGGCGTCCCCCCTCCACGATCCAAAGCTCGGCCCCATCCACCGCTGCCCAGAGCTTCCGGCTCTCCTCCACCGGGATCACCCGGTCGGCGGTCCCGTGAATGAACAAGACGGGCAGCCCTTCCAGCCTGGCCGCAGCCCGCAGTGGTGCGACCCGGGCAGGATCGCTGCCGCTGACCAGACCGAGGACCCGGAGGGCATACCGGGCATAGGCCGGCGGGAGGTTCGCCCGCTCTTTCAGCAGGCCCTCCACAAGGGCCTGAAGGTCCGAGTAGGCGGAGTCGGCCACCAGCGCCTTCACCTCCGGATTCTCCCCCACCACCTGGAGGGCGGAGACCGCTCCGATACTGTAGCCCACCACCGCCACCTGTCGGGCCCCCCGCTCCCGCACGAAGGCGAGCGCCCCCGCCACATCGCCCTGCTCGCGGTTGCCGAGGGTCACCTGGAGTCGCTCGCTCTCCCCATGTCCCCTCAGGTCAAAGAGCAGCACGTTGTACCCTGCCGCCACCAGTGCCCGAGCCAGGGGCAGCCCCCGGTCGTGAACCAGGCGATTATTGACCCAGCCGTGCACCAGTACCACGCTCTGCTCCCCGCCACCCTCTGCCGGAATGTACCACCCCCGCAGCCAGGCCCCGTCCGCCCGGCTGGGGAACTTCACCTCCTCGTACGCCAGCCCCACGGATGCCGGGGTGAAGATGATCGGCCGCCCGGGCGGGAAGGTCAGGAGCATCGCCCCCGGCAGAGGAGCCGCTAGCAAAAGAATGACCAGGAGCAGGGTGGCCCGCAGCGGAATCCGCCAGGGCAACCTCCGCCACGGAACCAGCGCCAGCAGCGCCCCTACCAGGTTGGACAGCAGGTCCTGTAGGTTGTTGTCGTAGCCGCCCACCTCGGGGATATGGGCCAACTTCGTCCCCATGTACTCCAGCGCCTCGACGATGGCGCAGATCCCCATCACCGTGAGGAAGATCACGACCCGCTGGATCCCTCGTGGCTCACCCAGCCCCATTTGCGGCCACACCTGGCTCAACCCTGCCACACCGATCGCCGCAAAGTAGAGATGGACCAGCTTGTCGTAGCGGAAGAACTGGGAGAACCAGGCCGGCAGCGGCAGTCCCTCGATCAGGTGAAGGTCATAGAGGCGGGTCTGCTCGATAAAGATCGTCCCCCCCAGCAGGTGAAGGACGATGGCCACCTGGAGCAGCAAGAGCGCCCACAGCGGAATGCGGAACCGCCTCAAGGCCGCCCAGGCCGCGAACATGCCGGCGGCCTGGAGCAGCACCAGCAGCACATAAATATAGAACTCCAGGTTCCGCCAGCGGTACCCGAACAGGATCACCCCGCTCCAGAGAAGGAAGTTGCCCAGCACAAACCGGTCAAAGCGGGTCAGAGCGGCGAGGGCACCCATCGGCTCACCCCTATCATGGATTGACGGGGACCCGCCGGAACGACTCAGGGAAGGTTCCTTTGAAGTGGAGCTTCCCTTCCTGGTAGTCGATCCGTTCCACCGAGAAGCCTGGAATCCCGCGGGCCCGGTCGTTGACCAGGTTGGTCAGGAGCCGCTTGTTTTCCGTGGTGAGAACCGAGTCCGGCACAGCCACCCGCCCGATCTCCAACCGCTCAATCTCCGTGGCGAACTGGGTGGGGCCGACCACATCGAGCCGCCCCTTCAGGTAGATCGGAACCTGCTCGGGCAGCCTGTCGGGCAACTGGCGGAGGAGCGACTCAGGCGCCATCTCCCATGGGATGTTCCTGGTGATCAGGCTGAGCGACGCCTCCATGGTCCCATCTTCGTGGACCTTCAGCTGTACGTTGGAGAGGGGCCACCAGGTGACATGGTTATAGGTGAGCAGGGCGGATAACTCGCTCTCCGTCAGGTCCTGATCGACCTGCTTCTTCCCCTGGTAGACCTTGCGGTAGCCGCTCATGTTCGCGGCCTCGGGCTTGTTGTCCAGGGTGTAGCCCACCCGCTCCAGCACCGCCGTGAACTCCTGTGAAGTGGGCCGAACCCCCAGGTCGCGGGGCTCCGCTGCGCCCAGTAGCTGGGAGAGACCAGGAACCAGGCCGGTGCGTCCGATCAGAAAGAGACCTGCCAACAGAATGACCACGACCAGGAGCAGGATCGCCCTGCCAACGGAGAAACCTCTCCGCCGCGGATTCGCCTCGGTCTGGATCGCCCGCTCGATCATCGCAATACCTCCTCGTGTATGGCAGGTGGTTCCCTGCCCGTATGGTCATAACAAACGGTAATCACTGATAGCGGAGGGATCCTACGGTTGGCGGCAGAATCCTCAGCAGAAGAGTGAGTTGGGGGTGAAGCCGCTGAGACTGTCGCTCCCCAGACCAGCCCGCTGGGCGCACGACGGGCTCGCCCTCGGCATGCTTTTCGGCTGGATCCTCTCCTTTCCCCTGTTCGGCCCACTGCTCATGCGGGGCGGAGGAGAGCAGGCTCCCCTGCTAGGGATCCTCTACCTCTTCGTCCACGGGGCCGGCCTGCTCACCCTGCACCTGCTCCCGCCCGCTGTGGGGGAGAGCCAGTCGGGCGTGCGGAGCGCCGGGGCGCTGCTGGCGCTGGGCACCATTCTCTTTCCAGCCATGGGACGGCTCGCCGGCCTTCAGTTGGCTGCCATAACCGTGCTGGCGCTGCTCTCCGCCTACCTGGTGCTGGCATGGACCCCCCTGCTAAGCAAGAGCGAGAACCCACTGGCCTCCCTCACCCTGGCCATGGCAACGGCCAACCTGGTGCTCGCCCTGGCCAACCTGCCGCTGCCCGACGAGGCCTCCTCGGCGTGGGGCCTCCTGGCCATGCTTCCCCTCTTGGGCGCGTACTCTATCGCCACGGCCCACGACCGCCCCGACCCGTCTCCCGCCCCTTCCCCCCGGCCCCGAGCGCTCTGGCCGGCGGTGCTCCCGCTGGGCGCCTTCGCCCTGGCTGATTACTTCGTGGGCGGTATCTGGTACCAGGCAGCCACCGCCGCCTCGGTGGATGGAGGGGCCTGGCGCCCGACCTTTGAGTCGCTGCTCTCAGCAGCAGGCGTCTCTCTGTTCTACCTGCGGGCCCGTAGCAGCCACACCTCCGCCCTGGTGCGTGACTGCCTGAGCCTCTTGGGGCTTGGCCTTCTGTTGGCAGCCGCCGGCGCTGCCGGACCGCTGGGCGTCATGGCCTACCGGAGCCTGCTCCTCGTGGGGCTGGTGGCCGGCGACCTCTTCTACTGGCATCAACTCTGGAGCCTGGGCACCGCCCTGGGCGTTCGCCGCATCATGGGGCTCGGCCTCGGCTCCTCGCTCTGGCTGATCGGCGCCGCCAGCCTGATTACCGCACATCCCGCTGCCCCGCTGCCGAGCCGCCTCTTCCTGGTGATTGGAGCGGTGATCCTCTTCCTGGCCATTCCCGTGATCTACCGCTACCCCTCCGTAGGTGGTGGGCGCCGAAATCAGGCGGCGGCGGAGCCCGTGGCCGCGCTGATCCTCAGGCGCCTCTCCGAGGCAGAGCAGCAAGTCTACAAGCTGCTGATCAACGGCGCGACCGACCAGGAGATCGCGGAGCAACTCTTTATCTCAAAGCACACGGTAAAGTTCCATGTCCGTAACATTTTGCACAAGGTAGGCGTCGCCAACCGGCGGGAGCTCCTGGCTCGTCTGCTGGTGGGGCAGTCCGCGGCCGCTTCCCAGCACCTGAGGCGAGAGTAGCCTCCCTACGCGGCGATCTTTTTCCCGGCCCGGGGCCTACCCAACACCCCAAGCGCCACCAGCCCCAGGCCCAGCACCATGGCGCCCAGGTGGGCCAGACGCAGCCCGGCCTGGCTGGCCGGCAGGTTGATCGCCGGCAGCGCTGCCAGGTACTTCACCCGCATGGGAGCGCCTACCCGGGGCAGCGTGGAGGTGTTATAGACCCGGTTTCGGTTCTCGACCCCAGTCCGGCTCTTGCCGTCGGGGGTCTGAAAGCGATAAGTGACCTTCCAGTCCCTGACCGACGTGGCATCATCGCGAGGTTGCACCTCCACCGCCTCCACCACGCCGGCCGTTTCGGTTCCCATCAGGCTGACCAGCGGCCCTTCGGCGCCGTAGAAGAAGAGCACCAGCCCGACCAGGATCAGGAGCAGCTTGTCCAGCACCGGCTCATCCCTCCCTTGTTGTGCACGCCCGGTTCGCCTCCCATTCTGGGGTGGGAGCCAGGCGAGCTATAACTCCCCGGCAGGGGGAATCGGTCAAACTCCCCTTGCGGGGAGTATCCGCCGGCAATGAAGCAGCCTCCGGTCTACGTGACCGGAGGCTTATCTGTTCGATCGGGAGGCTCAACTGCCCGTGCTGTGATACCGGCGAATCCCCATGCGCCAGAGCATTAGGGCGAAGCCGAAGAAGGCGAGACCGATCAGCGGGGTCAGCATCCCCCAGAGAAGGAAGGTTTCCCGCCGCAGAAAGGCGGCGGCCGGGTAGAAGCCGACGAAGGCGAAGGGGAAGACCCAGCTGAGGAAGATACGAAGCACGCGGTTGTAGATCGTGGTCGGATAGCGGCCATAGTTGTTCAGGTTCCAGGTGAGCGGCAGAATCCCCGTTCGCCCGTCGTACCAGAAGCCGATGCAGGCCAGGCTCAGGTAGATTCCCATGTAGACAAGCGTCGAGCCGATGGTGAGCAGAAGCAGGAGGAGCGGGTCGTACCAGTGGAAGCTGAGCCCCAGCTTCCCGCCGGCCCAGACCATGATCGCCGAGCCGGTGATCAGCCCCAGGAGCGGCTCCAGCTCAATCCCCTCCAAGATCAGCTGAAAGAGGGCGTTGGCGGGGCGGAGCAGCAGCCGGTCCAGCTCTCCCTTCACGATGTACCGGTCGGAGAAATCCCAGACCCCGTTGGCCAGGGAGCCGAAGACGGCGTAGGGGTACAGAAAGTAGCCATAGACGAAGAAGACCTCCTCCTGCCGCCAGTCCCCCAGGGTCGGCACCTGCCGGAAGATCACCAGCAGGAAGATGACCGAGGCCATCTGGTACAGCAGGTCGCTGACCAGTCCGGCCAGCAGGTCCCAGCGGTAGGCCAGCCGGGTCTTGGCATACTGGCCCAGGTAGCCCCAGAAGAGCGACCAATAGAAGGACACCGACTTCACCCCCCCTGCACCACCAGGTACCTGCGTGCCTGGCGCCAGAAGGCCCAGGTGAGCAGGCCAAGAATCGCCACCCAGGCCGCCTGCAGCCCGATCGCCTGCCAGGCGGCGCTCCCGGTCATCGCCCCGGTGAAGATCATATTTGGCAGGTAGGCGATCGCCTTGAAGGGCAGCCAGTCCACCACCACCCGCGCCCAGTTGGGGAAGAGGTGCAGCGGAATGAAGAGGCCCGAGAGCAGGTCGGTGGCCAGCCGCTTGGCCCAGCGGAGCCCCTGGGCGCTGTGCAGGAAGAAGGTAACCAGCCCGAAGGCGGTGTTCAGGAGCGAGTTGACCAGGAAGGCCAGCAGGCCGGAGAGCGCCCAGAGGCCGTAAACCGCACCGCTTTGCGGCAGCTGTACCGGGAAGATCAGCGAGGCGATGACCATGCCGGGGAGCATCCAGAACAAGAGGCGGAAGAGCCCCTCGCCGAAGGCGGAGATCAGCTTGCCCAGCAGGTAGTGGTAGGGGCGAATCAGCTGAATCGCCACCAGGCCGCTCTTGATCTCCTCGGCGATCTCCTGGTCCAGGTTGTTAAAGTAGAAGGAGCGGGTCATCCAGGAGACCACCAGGTAGGTGGTCATCTGCACGGCGCTCAGCCCGCCCAGCGACTCCCGCCCGCTGTAGACAGCGCTCCAGAGAAAGAAGTAGCCACCGGTATAGACCACATAGGTAAGGATCCCGCTGAAGTAGTTGAGCCGGTAGGCGAGCATGGTGAGAAACCGGATGCGGATCATCTCCACATAAAGCACGTTACTCCCTGCCCCCCGCCAGCAGCATCGCTTCAGCCAGCCGCTGGGTGGCCAGCGCCTCGGCCCCGTTGGTCTCGGGCTGGACACCGGTGCGCAGGCAGTCGAGGAAGTGGTCCAGCTCCGGCCCGATTCCCCGCTTCTCCAGGGTGGCAGTCCAGGAGCCGAAGAGCGGCTCGACCCGCTCGACCCCATTCTCAATCACCGTCAGCCGCTCCATCTGCTCGACGATCACCGTCATGCCGCCCCCCTGCAGCTCCACCCGCTCGAGAGCGCTGCCCGCCCCATAGCTCTGGGCGATCTGGACCACTGTTCCATTTTGGGACAGTGGTGTTTCAAAATGGGACACGACCAGCCCCGAACGGACGTGGGCGGCCTTTACCTGAAGGTCACCACCGAAAAAGCGAGCCAAATCGATAATATGGATGGTGTCATCCATCACGCTTTGCCGGAGCGACCAGTTCGATGGGTCCGCACTCCGGTGCTTCTGAATCACCGCCAGTTCGATGGGGCGGCCCGTCTCCGCAAAGAGCGCCCGGGCCCGCCGGTAGGCCGGGGCGAAGCGCCGGTTGAAACCGACCATGAGGAGCCGGTCCGGCTTGGAGGCGGCCTTGACGATCGCCTCCGCCTCGGCCACGGTGTTGGCCAGCGGCTTTTCCATAAAGACAGCGATGCCGGCCTCCAGGAGCGCCACCGCCTGTTCGGGGTGGGCGGTGGTGACGCTGAGCAGGTAGGCGGCCCGGGGCCTGCAGGCGAGAATCTCCGCAAAGGAGCGGGCCTTCAGGTCAAGCCGGTACTGCGCCGCCAGCTCCGCCACCCCGCCGCCGGTCCGGCTGGCCAGCCCGACGATCTCCACCTGCGGATGGACCGCCAGCACCGGCAGGTGCGCCTTTCGGGCGATTCCGCCCAGCCCGACAACACCCATCGTGATCTTCTCGGTCATGAGACTACCCCTCCCTGCTCGTACATCCGCCGGACGATCTCCTCCATCGATGCCTCCAGAATCGCCACATCGCGCACCGGCCCGAGGCTGATCAGCGCCGCCAGCAGGTCGGAGAGCGTCTCTTCCGCCCGCAGGGGGATCCGATAGGTGACCGCATCTTCCGCCATGGCCGGCCGGCCCAGTTCGCCGATCGCCACCGCCTCGCCGAAGACCACCCGGACCGAGCGCTCCCCCGCCCAGTTCCGGCGCAGGTCGCTCAGCGTCCCGTCGTAGACGATTCGCCCGTGGTCCAGCATCACCACCCGCCGGCAGAGCGCCTCAATGTCCGAGAGGTCGTGGGTGGTCAGCATGATCGTGGTCCCATAGCGCCGGTTGACCGCCTTCAGGAACTCCCTCATCTTCAGCTTAACCGAGACATCGAGCCCGATGGTGGGCTCGTCCAGGAAGAGAAGCGAGGGGCGGTGCAGCAAGGCCGCCGCCAGCTCGCAGCGCATCCGCTGGCCCAGGGAGAGCTTGCGGACCGGCGTGGCCATCAGGTCACCGATCCCCAGTACATCTACCACCTCCCCCAGGAAGTACTCCCGGAAGTCGGCCTCGCTCACCCGGTAAATCCGCTGCAACAGCCGGAAGGACTCCTGCACGGCGATGTCCCACCAGAGCTGGGAGCGCTGGCCGAAGACCACCCCGATGGTCCGCACGAACTGCTCCCGCTGCCGGTGGGGGTCGTAGCCGTTCACCCGAATCTCGCCCGCTGTCGGCTCCAATATTCCGGTCAGCATCTTGATCGTGGTGGACTTGCCGGCCCCATTCGCCCCGATGTAGCCCACGATTTCCCCCGGAGCGACCGCCAGGCTGACCCGGTCGACCGCCCGGAAGGTGGAGTACTCCCGCCGAAACAGGTCCTTCAGGGCGCCGGACAGGCCCGGGCGGCTCTGAAACCGCCGGAACTCCTTGGTCAGGTCTGTGGCTTGTATCGCCGTCACGCCCACCCACCTCCTGCTTTGTCGCAAAGCTTCGCTCTCCAGCATACCGCTTCTCGCGCCCTCCGACCAGACCCGGCAGGGTTGAAGAAAAATCCGGGCAAAAACACGGAACAACTTCCGGCGGATGGGCGTCCTTCTAAAGGTGAGTATTTTGCCAGGGAGGGATTCCGATGGACCTGGTGATCCGACCGGTCGCTGCCGGTGACTACGAGGCGCTTGTCTCCGCCGGCAAGGCTGCCATTCCCGACTTCTCAGCCACCGCCCAGTCGCTTCAAGAGTCCGATGTCGAACAGCCTGAACGCATTTCCCAGCGGCTGGTCGCCGAGGTAGATGGTACCCCGGTCGGTTCCATGCGCTACACGGAACTTTCCCGGGCCCACAGGCCGGGGCGGTTCACGCTGTACGGCTGGGTTGATCCCTCCTTGCAGCGGAAGTCCATCGGCACCGCCCTCTTTGAGGCGGCGCTGGAGCGGCTGCGTGGCCTGGGAGCCCGGTCGCTCCGCAGCTGGACCTCTGAGGAGCTCCCCCACGCCGTTCGCTTCCTGGAGCGGCGCGGCTACGTGGAGACGGAGCGTCACTACACGTCGACGCTGGACCTGACCCAGTTCGACTTCGCCCCGTACGAGGGGCTGGAGGAGCGGGTCGAGACCGGCTCCATTCGCCTGCTGACCCTGACCGAGTGGCAGACCTACCCGAACTGGGACCGCCGGCTCTTCGACCTCCACACGGAACTCCTGGCCGACGTGCCCGAGCCCGATCTGATCCCGCCCGCCTGGGAGCGGTTTGTGGAGGAGGAGCTGCAGTCCCCGAAAATGATTCCCGAAGCCACGCTGATCGCGGTGGATGGTGACAGAGCGATCGGCACCACCGCCCTGAGCCGGCATGATGATGACGGCTGGCTCCAGACCCGCCTGACCGGTATCTGCCGGGAATACCGGCACCGCAAGATCGCCCTGGCCCTGAAGATCAAGGCGCTTCGCTGGGCGCGGGCGAATGGGTATAGCCAGATCCGAACGTCGAACGCCGGCGCCAACCGGCCCATGCTGACGATCAATGAGCGACTGGGCTTCGTGAAACAGCCGGCGGGGATTACCTTCTCCCGGGAGATTTAGACAAGCCAAAAGAAAACGGACCCCGAGAGCGACCTCGGGGTCCGTTCCTGTTTAGTGACTCCGGTTGGTCACGGCGCCTGGAGCGACACGGCCCTGGGCCACATCGTCCAGCACGTGGCGGACCGCCTGCTGCACCGCCTGGTCAGCCGGAGTGGCCGGCTGCGCCGTCTCGGTGGTCTGGGCCGGCTGCGGGACCTGGGCCGGCCGGGGCTGGGCTGCGGCCATGGTCGTGCGCTGCTGCCCGGGCGGGAAGGGAAGCTGCGCCTGGTACTTCTTCCACTGGTTGTAGGTGTGGGCGACCGACTCGGCGTCGGCCACCGGCAGCTTGTACCAGCCCTTCTTGAACATCAGGTCGAAGATCTGCCGCTGAATCTCATGGCAGGCCTCGCTGTTCTGCTTGATCATCCGGTAGACCGGGTCGCTGCCCGCCTCGTACATCGCCACGTTGTACGAGTTGGTCAGGTACTTCTCCTGCGAAAGCAGGTCCTGCATGCGATCCCGGTCGTTAACGTTGGCATCTTTCACCTGGGGCAGGCCGGTCTGGTCCTTGTGGAACATGACCAGGTGGCCGCCCTCCACGCTGAACTGGGGCTCGATGAACTGCTGCTGCACGGCTGATCCCTCCTTACATGTGGGTGCTCATCGGCTGAGCGCCAGGCACGTTGGCCTGCACGGTCCGATCCACATGGACCTGAAGGTGGCCAAGGATCCGCTCGAGGTTCCGCTGGTGCAGCTCGGCCACCTGGAACATCAGCTGCCTGCACTCGGGCTCCAGCGTCTGATGCGCATACTGGAAGGCCTTCTTGGTGGCCACCAGCTCCCAGGACATCGCGTCGTGAAGGTAGGCCAGATCCTTCTCGGTCAGAGGCAACATCGCCCCGTTGTTCTGCTGCATCGCCACTCCCTCCTTTGACTGAAACCCTTCTTATGTTCCCCGTAAGGCGGAGGGCGATGCGTGGAAACCGCTGCTTCGCGCTTACTCGGCCCGCATCGGCGGCGCTTCGAGGCCCAGCGCCCAAAGGCCCCGCCGCAAGGTATTTCCGGCGGCGGCCACCAGGGCGAGCCGGGCAGCGCGCACGGCGGGCTCCGCCCGCAGAATCGGGCTTTCATGGTAGAAACGGTTGAGCGCCCGGGCCACATCGAGGACCGACCGGGCCAGCAGGTGCGGCTCGCACCGCTCGGCTGCCAGATGCAGGGCCCCGGGAAAGGTGGCCATGGCGCTAAGCAGCGCCCATTCCGGGTCGCCGGCCAGGGCGGGGTCCGGCTCGGCGGTCACGGTGGCCAGTCCCTCTGCTTCCGCCCTCTTCAGCAGGCTCCGGCACCGGGCATGGGCATACTGGACATAAGGGCCGGTCTCGCCGTCGAAGCTGACCGCCTCGCCCGGCTTGAAGTCGATATCGTTCACCCGATTGGTCTTCAGATCGTTGAAGATCACAGCGCCCACCCCGATGGCCCGGGCCACCTCGTCGGCCCCCTCCATGCCGGGACTGCGGGCCTCCAGTTCCACACGGGCCGCCTCGACTGCCTGGCTCAGCACATCTTCCAGGTAGACCACGTCACCGGCCCGGGTGCGCAGCCGCTTCCCGTTGGTCAGCATGACGCCAAAGCCCACATGGATCAGATTCTCTGCCCAGGGAAGGCCCATCTTCTGGAGCACCGCAAAGACCTGCCGGAAGTGAACCGCCTGCCCCATGTCGACCACGTAGAGCGATCGGGCGGGCCGGTAGACCTCCTGCCGGTGCACGGCGGCGGCCAGGTCCCGGGTGGCGTACAGGGTGGCGCCATCGCTCTTGAGAATCATGCACGGCGGCAGACCGTCAAGCTCAACCACCCGGGCGCCCTCGCTTACGGTCAGGAGGCCCATCTCGTCGAGCAGCTTGACCATCTGCTGATTCCGCTCCTCATAGAATGCCTCGCCGTTATGGTCATCAAACGAGACCCCCAGCAGGGCCAGCGTCCGGGACATCGACTGAAGGCTGATCTCCCGGATCCAGGCCCAGAGCCGCCGGGCTTCGGGCTCGCCGTCTTCCAGCCGCTTGAACCAGGCCCGCCCCTCCGCCTCCAGCGCGGGGTCCTCCTTGGCGGCATGGTAGAACTTCACATAGACCCGCTGCAGTTCGGCGATCGGGTCTGCCTCGGCTGCTGCATGATCCGCCCAGCGCAGCCAGGCGGCGATCAGCTTGCCAAACTGGGTGCCCCAGTCGCCGAGGAAGTTGATCTTCACCACCCGGTACCCCAACGCCTCATGGAGCCGGGCCAGCGACTTGCCGATCACCGTGGAGCGCAGGTGGCCCAGGTGCATCCGCCGGGCGACGTTGGGCGAGCAGAAGTCGATGCAGACCGTCTGGCCCGCCCCGACCTGTGAGCCGCCCCAACCCTCGCCCTGCGCCAGCGCCTGGTTGATCAGCAGCGCCCCGGCCGCCGCTCGGTCCAGCCGGAAGTTCAGGTAGGGTCCGACCGCCTCCACGGCGGCCACCGGCGGGACTGGGCGCAGCTTCTCCGCCAGCGCCCGGGCGATCACCGGGGGCGCCTGGCGCATCTGCTTCGCCAGGGTGAAGCAGGGAAAGGCCACGTCACCGAGGCTCGGATCGGGGGGCGCCACCAGCAGTTCTCGGATGGCCGCCTCCTCCAGGGTCAGGTGCGCCTTCAGGGAATCCACGACAAACGAATGAAACCAGGACACGACCAATCCCTCCCGTTTTGGCCAGGTAAGCAAAAGGCGACCGCCTCGCAAAGAGGCGGTCGCCAAAGACCGCGGTGCCACTCTCGTTGCCCGGGCCAGTCGCCTGGCCGGGCCGCTCTGTGCGCTGTACCGGGCGCCCCCGTCCTGCCCTACCCAGGCCAACCTTGGCCCTTCAGGCGGCTCCTCCGGGGTGCGCTTCAGCCCAGGCGGTCTGGTCCGGCTTCCACCCTGCCCGGACTCGCTGCTCCGCCAACCTGCGCCTACTCTCCCCGTCATCGGATACGACTTTGCACTAGTATGCCTGAAGTGAGTAACAAAGCGCAAGAGGGAGTTTTTCCAGGAGGGAGGTCGGTCCCGACAGCGAATCTTGACGGGAATTCGCCCGTGCGCGGCGCCACAGAACTGGGGGAGCTTCATGCCACAGGGATACCTCGCCGTCATCGCATCGATGCTGATCTGGGGCAGCGTCTCGATCTTCGCCCGCAAGGCAGGGCAGGACCCGCTGATCACCGTCACCTACCGGGTGCTCTTCGGGGCGCTGGCCCTCGGGCTGCTGGAACTGTACCAGCGGCTGGCCGGCAAGGCCAACCCGTGGGCGGCGCCACCGGGCCGCGGCAAGGTGGCCCACCTGGGCCTCCTTTGCTTCAGCGGAGTCGCCCTGGCCGCCAACTGGCTCTTCTTTTTCAAGGCGGTACAGACCACCAGCGTCTCCAACGCCGTGCTCTCGTACTACGCCGCCCCGGTCCTGGTGGCGCTGGCCTCTCCGCTCCTGCTGGGGGAGCGGCTGGAGTTCCGGACCATTGTGGCCACCGCCCTCGCCTTCAGCGGGGTCGCAGTCATGCTCTACCAGCCGGGCGAGGCGCTCAGCGTCAGTGACGTTGCGGGGATCGGCTATGGCCTGACCGCCGCCGCCTTCTACGCCACGGTCACCATTACCGGGCGCTGGCTGAGCGGTATGAAGGCGACCCGACTGGTGCTGGTGCAGACCCTTGTCGCCAGCGGGGTTCTGCTCCCGGTGGTGCTCTTCTCGCCCACGCTCTCGCAGGCGATGCTCTCCGCCCCCGCCGGGGCGATTAGCCTGCTGGCGGTGGTGGGCGTGGTCCATACCGCCCTGGCCCTGGTGCTCTACTTCTTCGGTCTGCGCCAGACCAAGGTGCAGTATGTGGGCGTGTTGGCCTACCTCGACCCGGTCAGCGCCATTCTCTTCGCCCTGCTCTTCCTCGGGGAGCTGCCCACCCCCGCCTCGTTGTCGGGCGGCGCCATGGTGCTGGCTGGCTCGGCGCTGCTGCTCATTCGCCGGGGCGCTGCACGCGCTGCCGCACGCGCCGAATGAGGTCGGAGCCCCAGAACGGGTTCACCGGGATAACC
>JBMONB010000254.1:0-28211 GCA_049325315.1 Bacillota bacterium
GCCCGCGTGGGCTTCAGCTTCGCCGAGCGGGAGCCGCTGACCACCGGCCCGGAGATCCGCAACCTGAAGACCGTGCACTCCCGCCAGGAGTTCCTGGCGGCGGGCCTCGATCTGACGGAGCGCCCGGAGAGCAGCCGGCAGGTGCTGGTACAGACCTTTACCCGGCCGACCGGCACCATCGTCAACATTCTCTCCGTCCCCCTCTTTGTGCACGGCCAGCGGTACGGCGCCGTCATGGTGGGCTGGCTGCCCGAGGGCAGCGTCTTCCGGCGGTAGTCCCTCTGCCCGGGCGGGCATACTTCCACCATGGAGGGATGCACCGTGAAGGAGAAACAGAAGGAGCCAAGCTACGCACCGGGTCAGGAGTTGACGCTCCACCCCAACGACGACATGCGGGGGGCCGAACTGCTCAGGGAGAATCTGCGCAAGCGAGAAGGCGAACGGCGGCAAGGTGACCGGGAAGATCTCCAGCCCCGCTTCTGATGCACGAAAAAAGAGACCCTCGGGAGTTCCCCGAGGGTCTTGTGCTGTGCTCAGTCCGCCGCCTGATCGGCCGTGCTCTCGGTCTGGGGCCTTTCCGCCCTCAGCGCTCTGGGCGCCTCCTGGCCGCTTCGCGCCAGGGCCCTCGGAGGAGAACCGATCCCGAATACCGCCTCTGCTGTTACCAGGGCGTCCGTTTCCCAGTTGGCCTCGTATGTCGACACCGGCAGTTTCCTCCTCTCTGGTATGGCTCCCGCCTGTCCGGGGGAGATCCTCTTGTTTCCAGTGTAGGAGAATAACTCGGCGCTGACCTGGATTTCCGGTGAAATGTCGATTTTGCCTTTGGGACGCGCGCCGCCTCGCACGAGGGTAGATCCCACCGCTTCATGGGTCATTCGCCGCGCTTCATCGCACGATTCGAACCATTCATGGGCAGAAGATGGCGTTCTGCCGCATTGGGTTCACTCGCCCCGCAGCTGGCGCACAAAATCACGCAGGGCGTCCCGGGTACTGGGAAAGGCCAGTTCGCCCCAGGGGATCTCGTCGGGGGCGAAGGTGCGCACCTCTAGCGTCTCATTGCCTACGGACAGAACCCCGCCGACCACCTGGCAGTGAAAGACGACGACCACGACGATGGAGGTGGTGTAGGAGTAGATGCCGACCGGATGGGTCACCTTGACCTGAAGGTTGACCTCCTCCAGCGTCTCCCGCTCGGCCGCCTCGGGCAGGGTCTCGCCCCGCTCCATGTAGCCGCCGGGGAAGACCCAGCGCCCAAGTGCCGGTTCAATGGCCCGGCGGGCGAGGACGACCTTGCCATCGATCACCGGGATCGTACAGGCCGAAACCTTGGGATCCTGGTAGAAGATGAAACCGCACGCCTGGCAGACCAGCCGCTCCTTCTGATCGCGCTCCACGAACTGGGGCAGGAGCTGACCCCCACACTCCGGACAGAACCGCACCGGCGCCTCACCCCCTCCCCAATGCGATCTTATCAATTTCCACGCCCTGCCATGCAACTCCTGTGAAGGGACTGCTGAACTTTCCCGCCCCTTCCCGAGTCTTATCCAGGTAGAGGAGGCGAGGCGTCATGATCAGTGACCTGAACGAGCGGCTGGCCCGGGCCGCCGAGGAGCGTGCCCGGCTGGAGAAACTGCGCCGCCAGGTGGCGGAGATGGAGGCCGAGCACCGGGAGGCGGCGACCGCCGCTGCCAGGCTGGAGCAGACCCTGGCCAAGGAGGAGCGCGATGTGGCGCGGCTTGAGGGGCTCTCCCTCTCCGGCCTGGTCGCCTCGTTCTTCGGCAGCAAGGACGAGAAGCTGCGCAGGGAGCGGCAGGAGGCGGTGGCCGCGCAGCTCAGATACGACGAAGCACGGGTGCGGACCGAGCGGCTGGCCGCCGAACTGGCGCAGGCCCGGCGTGAGATCGACCGCTTGTCAGGCGCCGAAGCCAACTATAAAACCCTGCTGGCGGAGAAGGAGCGGCTGATTCGGGAGAGCCAGGCCGCCGGCCCCCTGCTGGCGCTGAGCGAGCAGGAGCAGCAGGCCGCCTGGCAGCTCAAGGAGCTGGAGGAGGCTCGACGGGCCGGTATTGAGGCCGATGCCGCCCTCGCCCGGGTCGAATCATCGCTCCAGTCGGCCCGGAACTGGGGGACCTGGGATATGCTCGGCGGTGGGATCATCGCCACCGCTGGCAAGCACGCCCGCATCGACGAGGCGAAGGGCGAGCTCTACCACGCCCAGCAGGCGATGGCCCGGTTCCGGCGCGAGCTAAAGGACGTGCAGATGGGTCTGCACGTCCCCGTGGTGGAGATGGATGGGTTCACCCGGTTTGCGGACTACTTTTTCGACGGCCTCTTCATGGACATTGCCGTGCAGAGCCGGATCAACGAATCGCTCCGCTCCGTCGACTCCTCCCGCCGGCGGGTGAGTGGGGCGCTCCACTGGGTGGATCAGCAGCTGAGCGCTGCCCGGGCCGAGGTGGAGAGGGTCCGGCAGCAGAAGCAGCGGTTTGTGGAAGGGTATCAGGGCCAGACGTAGATGCCCATCGACTGCTGGAGCGCCCGGGTCATCAGGTCGTAGAGAACGGCGTAGGGCCGGATCTCGTCGGCCATGGAGAGGCGCTGCTCCTCGTCGTGGATCGCCGGCTCCAGCGCCCTGGCCACCTGCAGGCTGGCAAAGAGAAAGCCCGCCAGAATCCGCAGGTCATCCCCGGCAACGACACCGGGCTTGAAGAAGAGGTCGAGCACCTGGCTGGAGCTGAGCCGGGTGCGGCTCCAGATGGGGCCATGCTGGAAGAGGCGCGCCCGCAGGCCGAGCAGATCCCCGCGACTGCGGAGTTGGTCGGCAAAGGGGGTCCGCCTGATTGCCCGCGCCTTCTCGGCAAAGGCCACGACCCGTGGAAGCAGCGTCTCGGGCAGTTCGCCGGTCAACCCCTGGACCGCCGTCTGCCAGAGCAAAAACTCCATGCCCTCGGAGATCGGGTAGGGTATGTACCCGATGCAGCCCCCCACGTGGCCCTTCATGGAGGATGGGCAGGTCCGGCAGAGGTTCCGGTGCTCGAACAGGGCTGCGGTGTGCTCCTGGAGTTCCCGGATGGTCAGATCTTCCGGAACCTGCTCCGTGGGCATCACCAGGTCAACCCGGGCATCGGCATCGCAGTCAGCCAGCGCCCCGGCCGCGGCCAGGTCGCTTACCTGTCGCAGGAGCGTCTGGTATTGCAGCCCTTTAATCAGTCCGGTGAGCGTCAGCGAACGCTTCACCTCACAGCGCCGGTCCACAATGAACTTGGCGCCCACAACCTATCCCCTCCCTTCCTGGCAGGGATGAAATGGATACTCTGTCATATCCTAATACGTAGATAGGTTGCATCTGGTTCGAACAGATGGGAAAAAAGGTGAGGCGCCGGCACGTTCGATGTGCTGGCGCCTCGGAAATTTTACCCCTGTGGATGCCCCTCCAGCAGCCACTCACGGCAGGCAGGGGCGTAGCCCAGGCCGGCCACCAGATGGAGCGAGGGCACGTCCTCTACGGGGAGGCCGTAGCTGACCACCTTCCCGCTGTCCAGACCCGCCTGGGTGGCGGCGGAAAGAACAGCGCTGCCGTAGCCCTGAAGCCGGTCCTGCTGCCGGGTGTAGACCCCCTGCACGGAGACGTATTCGGTGTCGGGCCGGGCCAATGCCGAGCAGGCGATCAACTCGCCGTCCTGCACGATGGCAAAGAGCCGGTCGCCATCGGAGAGGCCGCCCAGCTTCTCCGCCTGGCGGCGCAGGTCGGGCTCTGCTGCGGTGATCTCCACCACCATCGACTGGAGCTCGTTTGGCCGGAACTGCCGGGGATGGGCAAGGCAGTGGACCTTGTGGGTGACCCGTTCGGGCACGAAGATCGACCGGACAAGGTCATGCAGCCATGGATGATAGCAGACCACCTGCACATGGGCCACCGGCGGCAGCCAGGAGAGCAGGTGGATCGCAGCGCGCGCATCGACCGCATCCAGCTGAATGCGGGTTGTCTTGGGACCGGGCAGCTTCCAGCTGGGGCGCTCCACCAGCATCAGCGCCCGGACGTCGTCTGGGTTGTCCACAATCACGGCAAAGCCCGGCCGCACGCCAAGTCGCAGCGACCGGAGCAGCATCAGGTTGTGCTCGGGATTCCGGTTGAGGTACAGAATCGCCGGTGTCAGGTCCGATAGTTCGTGAGGCATATGGCCGCGCCTCCTCCGTGTGTCGAGAATACCACGGGAAGCGCCTCGCAGAACAGAAAGCAAAAGGCTCATTTCGGTACCCCTGCGGGTTCCGAGATGAACCTTACGAAACCCATTAGCCGTCTAGGACATTCGGGCTAGTCCCAATGCCCTTTTTAGAAGAGACGCAGTTGCCGGTGGTCGATGAACGTGATCCGGTGGATCGGCGACGGGCCGTGCCGGTCCAGCGCCTCGAAGTGCTCCCTGGCGCTGTACCCCTTGTGACGGGCGAAGCCATACTCAGGGTAAAGCTGATCGTACTCCACCATCATCCGGTCCCGGGTCACCTTGGCCAGGATCGAGGCGGCAGCAATAGAGAGCGACTTGCGGTCGCCGCCCACCACGGGGCGCTGCTCTCCCGCCCAGGCGGGCAGGCGCTGATTGCCATCCACCAGGAGCGTGGGAGTGGCGCTCTCTCCCGCCATCTCCCGGGCGGCCTGCACCGCCTGTTCCATCGCTTCAAAGGTGGCCCGGAGGATGTTGATCTGGTCGATGCGGCGGGCGTCAACGATGCCGACGCCCCAGCCCAGGGCGACCTGCCGGATCAGCGCAAAGGCCGCCTCCCGCTTCTTCTCGCTGAGCTTCTTCGAGTCATTCACCATGGGCAGCTCGGCGTCGGGCGGCAAGATACAGGCGCCGGCTACCACCGGCCCTGCAAGCGGGCCCCGGCCTGCCTCATCGACACCGATCACCTGGTACCCGTGACGCCAGAGCACCCGCTCCAACCGCAGGTCTGCCATGGGACTCCCTCCTATTGCTGCCGGTTCAGGCGCCCGCCCTGACCTGCCGGGTGCGGCGGAAGAGCAGAAGAAAGCCGAGCCCGGACGCCAGAGCGACGTAGCTCGCCACCTGGTAGAGGGTAGCGGTGCCGCTTTGGTCCACGATATAGCCGGCGGTCAGGTTGCCGAGTACCATGGCGATCCCGCTGTTGACCATGACCAGCAGCGCCTGTCCGCTGGTGCGGAGGTCGTCGGGGATCAACTGGCCGATCAGCATCACCGCCGTGGGCAGGAAGATGGCGTACGAGAAGGCCTGGAGCAGCATCAGCCAGAGCACCGCCTCCGGGCTGGTCACCACCGAGAAGAGGTACCAGCGCAGGCTGTAGACGAAGCCCGAAAGGGCCAGCAGCGGGAGCGGGCCGGTCCGCCGCGCCACCCGGTCGAGCACCATCCAGACGGGGACCTCGACCAGCGCCGCGATGCCCCAGGCCAGCCCCACCATGCCTCGGGTGCCCCCCAGGTGCTCCAGGTGAATCGAGAAGAAGGCCTGGTGCGCCCCCTGGGTGGTCTGCATCAGCGCAGAGAGGAAGAGAAAGCCCACCAGCAGCGGGTTGCGCAGGAGCTGCCTCAGCACGGGCCAGATCGCCCGTCGCGGCGAAATGCCGTCGCCGGGCAGCCGGCGGGAGAGCCAGATGGCCGCCAGGTTCATACCCGCATAGAAGGCGAAGGCCCAGCGCAGGTCCAGCAGGTTGTAGAGCCTGCCCAGAATCGTGCTGGTGAGCACAAAGCCGACCGAGCCCCACAGTCGCAGTTGGGGATAGGCCACACCGGTTCGCTGCACCTCGCCCAGGGCGATGGAGTCGGCGGTGGAGACCAGCGGTCCGGCAAAGAAGGCCCAGAGGAGGATCAAGGGCAGCAGGGTCACGAAGGAGGAGCCCAGTGGCATCAGGAGCGCTGCGACCGAGGCGGCAAGCAGCAAACCAGCCAGCATGCGGCCTCGGTGGCCCGACCGGTCGGTCAGCGGCCCGAAGATGGGCTGCGAGACAAAGAGAAGCAGGGGCGGAATCGACACCAGGATGGAAATCTCGGTGCCTGAGAGACCGGCGCTGCGATAATAGAGCGAAAGGAATGGCCCCAGGGCGCCGAAGGCGCCAAACAGGAAGAAGTAGACGCCTGACACAAGAGCCCCCCCGTTTCGCTAGTAGGCCCGCTGGCGCACCTCCGCCAACCGGGCCTTGATCTCGGGCATGGCAGCTCGGGCCGCGGCGTAGCCCCGGCTCATATACTCATGGGCGCTCTTAAAGCGAAAACCGTTCAACCCGCCTACCGGCGGACGAATCACCACGTCGGCCCACTCCAGGGAGGCGTTGATCGTCTGCCTGGCCATGATGTCAAAGGCACGCATCACCGCCTCGCCCAGGGAACGGGGCGGCAGCGGCGCGAAGTGATACTCGGTCACATCGACGGCGACCACCAGGTCGGCGCCCAGCGCCCGGGCCACGCTGGCCGGCACGTTGTTTACCACCACGCCGTCCATCAGGAGGCGGCCATCCAGCTCCACGGGTCGGAAGATGCCGGGAATGGCGGTCGATGCCCGTACCGCATCGGCCAACGGCCCCTCCCGCAAGATCACCTCCTGGCCCGTGGTGGCATCGCCGGCCACGGCGGCAAAGGGGATCTTCAGCTGCTCGATGGTCACCGGGCCGATCAGGCGCTCCAGGAAGGCGCGCATCCGACGGCTGGTGAGAAAGCCGCCACGGGGCCAACAGGGCTCAGCGATGTCCATCCAACCGACCTTGCTCAGGAGCCGCTCCATGGCGGCGCAGTCGAGCCCGCCCGCATAGAGCGCCCCCACCAGCGAGCCGGCGCTGGTGCCGACGATCAGGTCGACCGGGATCCCTTCCTCCTCGAAGGCCTTCAGCACCCCGATATGGGCCGTCCCGCGGACCGCCCCGCCGCCCAGGGCCAGGGCCAGGCGCACCCGACCCTTCCGGCTGGCGATGGGGCCCAGCCGGAGGTGGTCCACCTGAATCACCTCGCCCCCGGCCAGCAGGGCCCCCTGCTGGAGCGCCCGGTCCAGCTCCCGCACGTTGGCTGAGAGGAACGGGTAGCGCTCCAGGCGGCGCATCGCCTCCTGGCTGATCGGATGCAGGGCGATCTCGCCAGAGGGCAGGTGGCCCCGGCGCCGCAGCAGGTGCCGGGCCAGGGCGGGAATATCCTCCCGCCGCTCCCGGAGCGGGGGAATGGGCACCGCAAACCCCTCGGCCAGGATCGCCTCCTCCACGGGAGTCGGCTCACGCTCTTCGGTGGGGGCCACCGTGCACATCAGCCGGGGCATGGCGCTGGGCAGCTGGCCCCGCCGGCCGCTGACCACGCTGGGCAGCGCCTCGCGGATCAGCGCAAGCCCATCCTCGGGGATGGACTCGGCCCGCTTCAGGAGCAGCGTGCCATGAGCGGCCATTCGCAGCGCCTCCCGCCAGCGGGACTCGGAGAGGTCGCCGGCCTGAAGCACGATAAAGGGGCCATCCTTGCGGCTGGAGTTGAAGTGCATCCGGGCGGCGGCCAGCTCCTTGCCCACACCGGACTCACCGGCGAAGAGGACTGGCTCCATGCTGCGTGAGCCGCGAGCGATGGCGGCCCGGATGCGCTGCGACCAGGGGCCGGTCCCCACCCACTCGGGGTAGTGGCGGGCGCCCTGGCGGGTGATATGATCCGAGAGGGAACGCTCCCGCAGCCGCGCCCGGTGGAGGCGCGCTGTGGCATCTTTGATGCGGAGCGAAAGGGTGGCGATAATCTCGCGGTTCAGCTCGCCGTGCCGGTCGAGCAGGAGAAAGAAGCCCTCCCTGTCGAGCCGCACGAGGCTGGTCACCTCCCGGGCCAGAATGGTGGTCGGGGAGGGCTCGCCGGTGACAGCGGAGAACTCGCCGAAGAACTCGCCAGGACCGTAGAGGCCCAGTCGGGTGGAGAGTTCTCCCTCCAGCACCGCCTCAACCTGTCCCTGAGCGATGAGAAAGAACTCGTCCGATTGCTGGCCCTGCGTGACGATACGCTCGCCGGGCTGAAACCAGGCCCATGTGGCATGGCCCTCCAAGGCGCGCACCGCCTCGTCATCGAGGGGCGAAAGCATGGGCAGGTCACGAAGCTGATCAGGTTTCATTACTGTAAGATCACCACCCGGAAGGAACAGGGAGATATCGCTCACATGCAGACGAAATCGGCCCTTCCCATGTTCCGCATTCGGGCAGCTTTTTCCTTGTGAATCTTTCGTACCACCCGGGCAGAAAAAGGTGGGATGGGTCGCTACTTGGGCTGATCGTGCGTGAGTCGCCCGTCGCCGTAGATTGGAATCACGGGACCCAGGTAGACAGGCTTGCGCCGGATGGTCACCTCGCCGAAGGCCTTGAGGCGGGCGGCCATCTCCCGCACCTCGTAGTAGCGCTCCTGGTAGTAGCGGTGGCGGTCGGCCACCACCCCCTGGGCATCGAGCCCGAGCCTGCCGGCGATCCAGAGCGCCCGGGGCAGGTGGAAACGCTGGGTGACCACGATCACCTCGCGGGCCTGGAAGACATCCCGCGCCCGGTACATGGAGTCATAGGTATCGAACCCGGCATGGTCCATGAAGATGTCCTCAGGTGGAACGCCCTTCCGTTCCAGGTAGCGGCGCATGGCATTGACCTCATCGTAGTCCACCCGCCCATGGTCGCCGGTGATCAGGATCTTCTTCACCTTGCCGGCGGCATAGAGCGAGTAGGCGGTCTCCAGCCGGTCCTGCACCATCATGGAGACCGAGCCGTCGGGGAAGACCAGCGCCCCCAGCACCAGCGCCGCCTCAGCGGGGCGGGCCTCCCCTGCGGCGACCATGCGGTCCTGTCCCGGGTAGAAGACCAGGGCGTTGATGCCCAGGGTCAGAGCGAGACCGGCAATGGCGGCGATGATTAGCCAGAGTGCGAGCCGTTTCATTCGTGTGAGCATGCAGGCGCCTCCCTCCCCTGGTTGGACGAGCACCGGCGGCCTGAGGTTCACGGAAAATGGGGCCTGCCGCAGAGCCCGGCGCGCAAAAGGAGGCCTGCTTGGCGACAGGCCTCCTTTGTGCAGACAGCGTTATGACTCCCCTTGCACTATCTGGCGGAACTCCTCATGAATCGGTCCGTTGCTGGCGATGAAATCGGCGGTGTCCAGGGTGTAGGCCGAGCCGTCGAGCCCGGTCATGCGGCCGCCCGCCTCGGTCACCAGCACGTAACCGGCGGCCAGGTCCCACGGGTGCAGGCCGCGCTCCCAGAACCCGTTCAGACGGCCGGCGGCCACGTAGCTCAGGTGCAGGGCAGCGGAGCCCAGCGCCCGCAGGTTGAAACAGCAAGGGGTGATGCGCATCACCTCGTCCAGGCTGACCAACCGCAGCTCCTGCCGCACAGGGAAGCCGGTGACCAGCAGCGCCTGGGCGAGTCGCTCCTCACGCCGGACCTGAACCCGCCGGCCGTTCAGGTGGGCCCCCTCCCCACGGACCGCCGAAAAGAGCTCGTCCCGTGCCGGGTCGTAGACCACACCCAGCACCGGCTGACCATAGTGAGCCAGGGCGATAGAGACGGTACATGAAGGGACGCCGTAGACGAAGTTGGTGGTGCCGTCGATCGGATCGCAGATCCAGAGGTACTCCACCTGGCTCGGATCGGCGTGCCGGTCATGGCGGCGCTCTCCCTCCACCATCGCCTCCTCCCCCAGCATCAGGTGGCCGGGGAACCTGGTCAAAAGCCGGTCGGCAAGCAGTTGCTCGCTGGCCCGGTCCACATCGGTAACGAGATCATGCGCAGAGATCTTCGTGTCAATCGACTCATAGCGGCCGAGCCGGTCGCGAATCAGCGCCCCGGCCTCACGGGCGGCCGCCACGGCGGCGTCCAGGAATAGCTGCATCATCTGCACCTCTCGCTCTACGGCTTCACTTCATGTTGAATGGTCTGCTTGATGCCCAGGTTCTCGTGCTTCACATTTGAGAGCTCGACCTCGATCGTGTAGACCCCCGGGTCGAGCTTCGGAATGGTATAGGTATTAGAATAAATCATCGCCTCAGGACCACCGTTCAGCCGCACATGGGCATGGCCGTCTTGACCGAGGCGGAAGTTGGTGGTCTTCATCAGAATCACCAGGCCGCTCCCCCGCTGCTCCGCCGAGACCTCCAGGGTCGGCTCCGGCCGCCCGCCACAGCCGGTGAGCGCCAGCGTCAGGAGCAGAAGAGCAAGAACGAAGATCCGCCCACCCATCTCACTCCTCCTCCGCGACGGGCCGCTTCTTTAGGAGCGCGACCGCCGTCGCCGCCACCAACACCACCGCGGCGGCAATGTAGAGAATCCGGCTCCAGTTCAGCCCCTGGGGCGGATCAATCGCGACCATGGCCAGCATCTGCTCCGGCTGCCCCTGACCAGCCGTTACCTCATAGCGAATCCGGTGCAGGTCTCCCGCCAGTTCGAGGTCGACCGTCACCGTGTACCGTTCGGCCCCCGGCGCCGTCACCACGCCCCGGTAGCTCCCCGCCGGCCCCTCCGCCAGCGTCACCGCCCGGGTCGTCTGCCCCCCTGGGGCGGTGGCAGAAGCGGTCACCTTCTGCCCTTCGATCAGCGCCCCGTAAGGATCAACAATCCGTACCGTAATCTCCCCCTGCGGGTCGACAGAGATATGGCCGAACAGGTCCAGTTCGTGTGCCGCCGCCCACCGCAGCGGCCAGGCCAGCAACAGCGCCAGGGCCAGCGCCGTAACAAATCGCCGCAACACCGCTCCCCCACTTTCCGAGTGCTTCCCCACTTGAGACTCCCCTATGGTTTTCCACGGTACCGGTAAATCTTATGAATCACCCGCAAAAAGATAAGAACGGGAAGCGCACTTCCCGCTCGGGGATTTGGGGACATTTTATAACCACAGATTACACAGATTACACAGATTAAAAAGGCGGATAAATCAGTTTCACCCTTATCCCACTCTGCGCGTTAATAATCTGTGTAATCATTTAAATCTGTGTAATCTGTGGTACAAATGTCCCATTTCCACCGCCCCCACCGAATTTCGGTGAGGGATTTCCTACCGCAGCACTCATCTTTCTGGTAGAATGATGAGGTTGACCTGGCTATTCCTCCAACTGGATCAGGCCGTTTACCTCGTAGACGCAGGCCTTGTCGCCCTTGGGCACCGTGCCCGCCTGGGTCACGTCGGGGTGGGCCTCCACGCAGGTCCGGGCCACCCCTTCGACCATGGCCTTGCAGAGGTGACAGACCTGGTCCGGGTGGACCGAGGCGACCTCCTGGAAGCCGCAGGAGCGGAGCACCAGGCTCGGCTTGCCGCCGGCCCCCTTCGCCACGTGAGCGGAGACGCCCAGCCGGTTCAGGGCCCCGGCGCAGGCCTCCAGCAGCGCCTCGGGTCCCGAACTCCCGTTGGCCGCTGCCAGCGACGGGCCCAGCTTCTCCAGCGCCTCCCGGCCCAGCCGGCGGCCGAAGGTCAGGCCAATCTGCTCCACCGCCTCCCGGCCTCCCTCGCCCAGCAGGGCAAGCGACTGGACAAGCAGGTCGGCCAGGAGCTGAAAGTCACGGGCCGGCACCGTCAGCGAGACGGCGCTCCCCGACGGCGTATAGACATAGCTGGGGCGGCCGCCCTTGCCGCTCTTCTCGCTGCGGACCGTCAGCAGCCCGATCTCCGCCAACTTCCCCAAATGCATGCGCGCCACATTCGGATGCAGCGAAAACCGCTTCGCCACATCGGCCACGTGAACCGGGCCGGAAGCTGCCAGCACATGCTGATAGATGCTGTACCTTGTCGGATCTGCCAGAACAGCGCTCACCTTCTGCGGATCCCGCTCCACATTGACCCCCCCTGTACGTATCCCGCGGTAGAAAGCACGAAACCCGTGATTTGTGCCGTCACGCCCCCGCCTATAGAGGCGTCTAAACTTACGTGTTAGCGAGGTTTAAAAAACTCGCTTTCTGACCCGATAACACTATTGACACAGTGTAAACCGGGTCCATACAATGGGACTGAGTCAAGAAGGCCCTGGGAATCGGTGTCATGCTTATTTTACACTGTGCTCGCAGTGTAAAACAAGAGCCTGATGAGCGGCAGTGACCACCGCTAGAATCTCCGGCGGCGGGAATGCTAATCACCGGGGTGCGCCGGCGGGCCATCTGTTCAGTTCCATTTGGATCCGCCCGGCGGGCGGCTACTGCACCATTGCGCATAGCAATATCATTTGGTCTCTTTTGAGGGAAAGGAGTAGTGCAACCGTGACCACTGGCGCCCCGCTTAATGTCAAGGACCTGCGCGTCAACATCGGTGAGAAGGAGATTCTGAAGGGACTCAACCTGGAGGTAAAGCCGGGTGAGATCCATGCCATTATGGGCCCCAACGGCGCCGGCAAGACCACCCTGGGCTTCGCCCTCATGGGCCACCCCCGCTACGAGGTCACCGGCGGTTCGGTCACCCTCGGCGGTGAGGACGTGCTCGAGATGGAGGTCAGCGACCGGGCCAAGGCCGGTCTCTTCCTGGCCTTCCAGTACCCCTTCGAGGTGGCCGGCGTCACCGTGGCCAACTTCCTGCGGCAGGCGGTCAACGCCGTGCGCGGCGAGGAGGTCTCGGTCTGGGACTTCCAGGAGATGCTCTCCGAGAAGATGAACCTGCTGGAGATGGATGAGGCGTTCGCCGCCCGCTACCTCAACGAGGGTTTCTCCGGCGGTGAGAAGAAGCGGAACGAGATGCTCCAGATGGCCCTGCTTGAGCCGAAGATCGCCATTCTCGACGAGACCGACTCCGGCCTCGACATCGACGCCCTGAAGGTGGTCGCCAAGGCGGTGAACTCCCTGCGCGGCCCCAACTTCGGCGCCATCGTGATCACGCACTACCACCGGATCCTCGACCACATCAACCCCGATGTCGTTCACGTCCTCATGGGCGGCCGCATCGTGAAGACCGGCGGCCCCGAGCTGGCGATGGAGATCGAGAAGAAGGGTTACGACTGGATCAAGGCCGAACTCGGGATCGTGGATGAGGCCGCCGAGACGGGGGTGAGGTAACCCATGCCGACGGTGACCGAACCCCGGTTTCTCGAGGTACGCCGCAAGGCGGCCCTCGCCCTCACCCAGACCCTGGAGCTGCCCGCCAAGACCGATGAGGACTGGCGCCGCACCTCTCTCGAGGGCCTCGAGGTCCCCCAGTTCAAGTCTGTGCCCGCCCGGGTCACCCTGAAGGGCAGCGTCCCCGAGGGGGTCGTCTTCGCCGACCTGCTGACCGCAGCGGCACAGCACGCGGATCTGGTCGAGAAGCACCTGGGCGCCCTCTTCCCCATGGATCAGAACCTGCTGACCGCCTCCCAGGCCGCCCTCCTGAACGGCGGCGTCCTCCTCTACGTCCCCCGTGGCGTGGTGGTCGAGGAGCCCCTGCAGGTAGTCTATGAGGCGAACGACGGCGAGGCGCAGTACGTTCACACCCTGATCATCGCCGAGGACAACGCCGAGGTCACCCTGCTGGAGCGCTATGAGGGCACCGGCGAGTACCTGCACGTGGGGGTCGTGGAGGCCTTCCCGAAGCAGGGCGCCCGGGTCCGCTACGGCTACCTGCAGAACCACTCCGACGATGCCTGGGCCTTCACCTTCCGCCGTGGCCTGCCCGGCCGCGACGCCACCCTCGACTGGGTGGGCGGCGAGTTCGGCGGCGGCCTGGTCCGCTCCGAGATGGTCAACAACGTGGCCGGCGAGGGCTCCGAGTCGAAGATGAAGGTCGTCTTCGGCGCCACCGGCCGCCAGCACCAGGACATCGTCGCCTGGCAGCGGCACACCGGCTCCAACTCCCACTCCGACATCCTCGGCCGGGGCGTGCTCTCGGGCAAGGCCCACACCGTCTTCCGCGGCAACGGCCAGATCGACAAGGCGGCCAAGAACTGCTCCACCTATCAGCGGCAGCAGGCGCTGGTCCTCTCCGACCGGGGCGCCCGGGCCGACTCGATTCCCGCCCTGATCATCAACGAGCATGAGGTCGCCGGCGCCGGCCACGCCGCCACCGTCGGCCAGCTCGACGAGGAGCAGCTCTTCTACCTGATGGCCCGCGGCCTCTCCCGGCAGCAGGCGATCAAGATGCTGGTCCTCGCCTTCCTCGGCCCCGTGCTCGACGAGATCCCGGTGGAGGAGCTCCGCGAGGAGATGACCCGCCTGATGGGAGAGAAGGTGAGCTAATGGCGTTGGATGTGGCCCGGATCCGCCAGGACTTCCCCATTCTCCACCAGGAGATGAACGGCCACCCGCTCGTCTACCTGGACAACGCGGCGACCACCCAGAAGCCGCGCCAGGTGATTCAGGCCCTGGTCGATTATTACGAGGGCTATAACGCCAACGTCCACCGGGGGATTCACACCCTGGCGGAGCGGGCCACCGAGGGCTTCGAGGGAGCGCGCGCCAAGATCGCCCGCTTCATCGGCTCCCCCTCCCCCAACCAGGTGGTCTTCACCCGGAACGGCTCAGAGGGCCTCAACATGGTGGCCTACGGCTGGCTCCGGCGCCGGCTGAAGCCCGGCGACGTGGTGATCACCTCGGGCATGGAGCACCACTCCAATCTGATCCCCTGGCAGCAGGCAGCGCTGGAGACGGGAGCGACGATCAAGTACATTGATCTCCTCCCCGACGGAACCCTGAGCCAGGAGTCCTACGACCGGCTGCTGGGCGAGGGGGGCGTCAAGTTCGTCGCCTTCTCCGTCGCCTCCAACGTGCTCGGCACCATCAACCCGACCACGGAGATGATCCGCAAGGCGCACAACGTGGGGGCGAAGGTGGCGCTCGACGCCGTGCAGGCGGTCCCCCACATGCCGGTAGACGTCAAGGAATGGGACGCCGACTGGATCTCGGTGGCCGGCCACAAGATGCTGGCCCCCACCGGCACCGGCTTCCTCTGGGGCAAGATGGAGCTGCTGGAGGAGATGGAGCCGACCTACTTCGGCGGCTCGATGATCTCCGAAGCGCACCTCTCGGGGGCCAAGTGGGCGGAGTGCCCGGCCAAGTTCGAGGCCGGCACCCCCAACATCGCCGACTTCATCGCCTTCGGCGCCGCGATCGACTACCTGTCGGAGCTGGGCATGGAAAACGTCTACGCCCACGAGAAGGAGCTGACCGAGTACGCCTGGGAGCGGCTCTCCGCCGTCGGCGGGATGCGGCTCTTCGGCCCCCGGCAGCCCCGGGCAGGATTGATCAGCTTTGAAGTGGAAGGGATTCACCCGCACGACATGTCGGCGGTGCTGAACGACGACGGGGTCGCCATACGGGTGGGCCACCACTGCGCCCAGCCGCTCATGGAGATCCTCGACGTTCCCGCCACCAATCGGGCGAGCTTCTATATCTACAACACGAAGGCCGAGATCGACCGCCTGGTCGAATCTCTCCTCCACGCAAAGGAGTTCTTCGGTTATGACGCTTGAGGGCCAGCATCCGGTGAACCTGAACACGCTTTACCAGCAGGTGATTCTGGACCACTACAAAAAGCCGCGCAACAAGGGCGCCGTGGAGAACGCCGTGCTGAAGAAGCACCTCCACAACCCGACCTGCGGCGATGACTTGGAGGTCCAGGTCAGCCTGGGGGCCGACGGGAAGATTGACGACGTCAAATGGGCCGGGCGGGGCTGCTCCATCTCAATGGCCAGCGCCTCCATGATGTCGGTCGCCCTGAAGGGCAAGACGCTGGAGGAAGCGCAGGCACTGATGCAGTCCTTCTACGGCATGATGAAGAACGAGGAGGGCAACTACAAGCCGCTGGGGGAGATTCAGGCGCTCTCGGGCGTCTCCAAGTTCCCCGTGCGCATCAAGTGCGCCACGCTGGCCTGGCACTGCCTGGAGGAAGGAATGAAAGAGTACGAAGGAGGGGCAACGAATGGCTAGCGAGCCGCGCGATATCGTCGGCGAATATAAATACGGCTTCCACGACCCCGAGAACTACGTCTTCAAGTCCGAGAAGGGGCTGACCCGCGAGATCGTCGAATCGATCTCCCGGTTCAAGAACGAGCCGGACTGGATGCGTGAGATCCGCCTGAAGGCCTTCGAGGTCTTCCAGTCGAAGCCGATGCCCACCTGGGGCACCGACCTGTCCGACATCAACTTCGAGGATATCCACTACTTCGTCCGGGCGGCCGACCGGGTTGGCCGTTCCTGGGAAGAGGTGCCCGAAGATATCAAGAACACCTTCGACCGGCTCGGCATCCCCGAGGCGGAGCGGAAGTTCCTGGCGGGCGTCTCGGCCCAGTACGAGTCGGAGGTTGTCTACCACAACATCCGCAAGGACCTCGAGGAGCAGGGCGTTCTCTTCTCCGACATGGACACCGCCCTGAAGGAGCACCCGGAGATTGTGAAGGAGTACTTCGGGACCGTGATCCCGACCACCGACAACAAGTTCGCGGCGCTCAACACCGCCGTCTGGTCGGGCGGCTCCTTCATCTACGTGCCGAAGGGCGTAAACGTGGAGATTCCGCTGCAGGCCTACTTCCGGATCAACACCGAGAACATGGGCCAGTTTGAGCGGACCCTGATCATCGTCGATGAGGGCGCCAACGTCCACTACGTGGAGGGCTGCACCGCCCCCACCTACTCCTCCGACTCGCTGCACTCTGCGGTCGTGGAGATCATCGTCAAGAAGGGCGGCCGGTGCCGCTACACCACCATCCAGAACTGGTCCACCAACGTCTACAACCTGGTGACCAAGCGGGCGGTGGCCTACGAGGACGCCATGATGGAGTGGATCGACGGCAACATCGGCTCCAAGGTGACCATGAAGTACCCCGCCGTCTACCTCATGGGCCCCCGGGCCCGCGGCGAGGTGATCTCCATCGCCGTCGCCTCCAAGGGCATGACCCAGGACGCCGGCGCCAAGATCTACCACCTCGCCCCGGACACCTCGTCGCGCATCACCTCCAAGTCGATCTCCCGGGAGAGCGGCAACACCACCTACCGGGGCCACATTCTGGTCGACAAGAAGGCGGAGCGGGCGAAGGTGAAGGTCGAGTGCGACGCCCTGATCTTCGACGACGGGTCCGAGTCGCACACGATCCCCTATATGGACATCCTGAACGAGAACGTCACCATCGAGCATGAGGCGACGGTCTCCAAGGTCTCCGAGGAGCAGCTCTTCTACCTGATGAGCCGCGGCCTCTCCGAGGAGCAGGCGATGGCGATGGTGGTGATGGGCTTCATCGAGCCCTTCGCCAAGGAGCTTCCCATGGAGTACGCCGTCGAGCTGAACCGTCTCATCGAGATGGAGATGGAAGGGTCTGTGGGCTAACGCCCGGGCGGCACGAGTGGGGGGCAGGCGCAGGGCGCTTGCCCCCTTTCCGAAACCGGCGGGACGTGACCTGGCTCACGGTGGCGCCTCGCCCAAGGGGGTATTCTAAACCATGGCGCTGGTCAAAGTGGCCGAGGTAGGTGAGATTCCGGAGGGGCGGTGCAAGCGGGTGCTGGTGAAGCGCCACCCGATCGCCATCTTCCATGTGGAAGGCGGGTTCTACGCCATCGATGACACCTGCTCCCATGCGGAGGCCTCGCTTGCTGAGGGGCAGATCATGGGCTGCCAGGTGGCCTGTCCGCTGCACGGGGCCAGGTTCGATATCAAGACCGGGGAGGCGCTCACCTTCCCGGCGGTCACCCCGGTGGATACCTACAAGGTGGTCATCGAGGGGTCGGCCATCATGCTGGAGGTGTAAGCGCATGGCTGAGATCACGAAGGAGCAGGTGCTCAAGGTGCTGGAGAAGGTCAACGACCCGGAACTCCGGCTGAACATCGTCGACCTGGGGCTGATCTACGACGTGGAGATCACCGAGGAGAACAACGTCGGGGTCGACATGACCCTGACCACCCAGGCCTGCCCGGTAGGCCCGCTGATGCAGATGCAGGCCGAGGCGGCGCTCAAGTCGATCCCCGGGGTCAACCAGGTCGACGTTCGGCTCACCTTCGACCCACCCTGGACGCCAGACAAGATGAGCGAGCGGCTGAAGAAGGCTCGCCAGATGGGGCTGTTGTAGGCCTGCAAGCGCATAGGTAGGCAAGACCAGGGTAAATGAACACCCTGGTCTTTTGTGTTGAGACTGGAAGAAATTATAAACCGCAGATTACGCAGATTACGCAGATTAAGAGATAAACCCATATATATTGTTCTATAATCTTCGTAATCATTAAAATCTGCGTAATCTGTGGTAAAAAATTACCTTCACTCATGAACAGGCTGGTATCTCTCTGAACCCGGGACGCAGTGCAAGCCATGACGGGCAGGAATCTAGCGACTTCGAGGCGAAACGGCACACCCAACCTGTCGTTGCCATGAGGTGGTCGCCTTGCCTACGCCCCCGCTCGACCTCTCCGCATGGATCGTCGCCGCCAAGCTTCATCCGCCGCTCCTACGCAGCGACTCCATCCGGCGCCCCCATCTGGAGGAGTCGCTCTGTCGCGCTGTCAGCACCCTCCCCCTCACGCTGCTCTCCGCCCCGGCGGGGTACGGCAAGACGACCCTGCTGACGGCGCTCCCGCACCTGCTGCCGGGGTATCCACTGGCCTGGGTAACCCTCGACGCCGAAGACCAGGATCCCGTCCGCTTTGCCGGGCTGCTCGTCACCGCCCTGCAGCGGCTCAACCCGGACTGCGGGCGGTCGGTCTGGGACTGGCTCTCGGGCGGAACGGCGACAGGGGCGGGTCTGAAGCAGGCCATGGGGGCCCTGATCAATGAGATCGTGCAGCACCTGCCCGACCCGTTTCTGCTCGTGCTGGACGACCTGCACACCGTGACCGCCCCGGCGGTCCACGTCGCCCTGGAGTTCCTGGTCGAGCACCAGCCCCCGCAGATGCACCTGGCCATCTCCACCCGGCATGACCCGCCGCTGCGGCTGGCCCGGCTGGCCGCTCGCCGGCAGCTGGCCGAGTTGCGCCGGCCTGACCTGGAATTCCGCCCCGAGGAGGCGCACCAGTTGCTGAACGAGACCCTGGGGCTCTCGCTTTCCGAGGCCGAGGTGGCCGCCCTGCAGCAGCGGACTGAGGGATGGCCCGCCGGCCTCTGTCTGCTGGCCGGCCCCCTTGGTCGAATGGGCACCCCGGCCGACCGCACCCAGTTTATGGCCGCCCTGGCCCACACCGAGCGGTACGCCCTCGACTTCATGGCCGACGAGGTGATGCGAAACCTGGCGGAGGAGCAGCGCCAGTTCCTGCTGCAGACCTCGGTCCTGGCGGAAATGACGCCCTCAGCCTGCCGGGCCGTCACCGGGCGGGAGGATGCCAGCGAGATGCTGGAACTCCTCTACCGGCAGAACCTGACCATCGCCTCGATCAACTCGGAGGTAGCGGGAGAGCCGGTCTACCGGCACCACGCCCTCTTCGCCCGGCTGCTTGCCCGCCAGCTGGCGTGCCAGCCGCCCGGCGAGGTTGCCGAGCTGCACCGCCTTGCGGCCGCGGTGCAGCGAACACCCGGGCGTGCGATTCACCACTATCTCTCGGCCGGGCTGTGGGAAGAGGCGGCCCAGATGATGGACCAGCACGGCACTGCCCTGCTTCTGCGCGGCATGTCAGAGACCATCCGCAACTGGTACAGCGCCCTGCCGGGCGGAACCCAGCTGGGCCACCCGCGCCTGACCGTCCTGGTGGGCCGCTGTGAGATCCACCGGGGCGAGTATGTGGCAGCCGGCCGGCTGCTGGAGCAGGCCAGGGCAGGGTTCCGCGCCGCCGGCGATACGGCGGGCGAGGGCGAGGCCCTCACCTCGCTGCTCACCCTGGCCTACCGGAACAATGACCGCAGGGCGGCAGCCGCCCTGGTCGACCGGGCCCTGGAGCTGGCCCTGAACCCCATGGGCCAGGCGGCGGCCCGGCTGGTGCGCGCCTGGCTGCGCATGTCGGCGGAGGACTGTGACTGGGATGCATGCGGCGCCGATATCCGGGAAGGACTCGCCGTGCCGGCCGTCACGGGGGACCGGCGGGCCGACATGATCGGCATCCCGTACATGAGCGCGCCCCTCGCTGCCGTACCCGGCTGCCTGACGCTGACCGAGCGCTACGCTGCGGAGGCGGGGGAACGCTCCCTGCCCGGCACGGCCTGGCGACTGGGCGCCGATGAGCTGAGGATCTGGCCGCTGATCTGGCGGGGCCGGACCGAGGAGGCGCTGGCCCTGGCAGAGGCGGCGGAAGCACTGCGTCTGCGGCTGGGCGGCTACCCGTTCATCGGCTGTGATCTGGTGGCCCAACTGGCGATCCTCCGCCTCAGCCAGGGGGAGCGGGAGGCGGCGGCACAAGCTGCGGAGCGGCTGCTGAAGCGGCTGCCGGGGTCGGGGCCCAGCAAGTGGCCCTTCTACCTGCACGTCGCCGGCCGGACCCTGGCCCTGACCGGGCGTCCCGATGAGGCGCAGGCGGTCTGGCAGCGGCTGGCCGACCTGCGGGACGGGGCCCCGCTGACCGAGTATCTCTGCGACCACATGACAGGGCTGCTCGCCCTCCTGCGCGGCCATGAGGCCGATGCGGCGGCGGCTCTCCAGCGGGCCGCCGGGCTGGAGGCGCGCCTTCCCATCGCCTGGGTCGGCGGCAGCGCCCGGCTGCTGCAGGCCCGGCTCCTCCTGGAGCAAGGGCGCAGCGAGGCCGCCCGTGGAATCGCAGCGGCAGTGCTGAGCGAGTGGGAACAGGCCGGAACGCCCGGCTGCACCGCTCTGGACGGCCCGGCGGTGGCGCCGGTGATCCGGATGGGGCCCAAATCCGGCGGAGACGGGCTGGCAGAGCCCCTGACCCGGCGTGAATGTGACGTGCTGCGGCTGATCGTCGCGGGGCGGACCAACCGGCAGATCGGTGAGGATCTCTACATATCCGAGGAGACGGTCAAGAGCCACGTAGTCCATATCCTGCGCAAGCTTGATGCCTCCTCCCGCACCCAGGCCGCCATCCGGGGCCGGGAACTGGGCTTCTGAGGGACGAATCCCCCGCACAATTCACTCCTTCGAGGGATGCTCTCCCCCACCCCCCTCTGGTAGCATCGGGGTAGATCAAGGGGGCATCGCTATGGATCAGATGCTGAACGTCCTTTCGCTGGAAGCGATGGGTGCCCGCTACGCCATGTTGAGCGTGGGCCGGTATGGACTGCCCGTGCGGTTCCGCATTCGGGGCAGGGCTGTGGAGTGCCGGGTCCCCACCTGGAGTGGCGTGGGAGACCTGCTGGAAGGCCTGGAAGAGGTGCTGCTGGTTGCCGTCGTGGAGACGGAGCCCTACCTCCGCTGGCTCTTTCTGCGGGGCCCGGCCTCCATCGTGCCGGACCCCGACTGGGAGGGGCTGGAGCCTCCACCCCTCCACCATCTCGTGCCGGACGACCTGTATCAGATCCTGCGGATCGAGCCCAGGCGCATCGAACGGGTGGACGAACAGCGGGGATGGGGTTACCGCGAGACAGCCGACACATAGCCGCCCCCGCCGAGAATAAGGAGTGTTTGGACAATGGAAGCGCGCGCGATGAAGGTCCATGAGGCAAGCGGAACCATCGGAAACCTACGCACCGTACAGATCCTGACCGCCATCATCTTACCGCTCGTGATTGTCGTCGCCCTGGGCGGGCTCTTCATCCCCGGCCTTTACCGGGACACCGCCTGGGTCGTGCCGCAGAACCGGGGAACCGACCTGGTCACCCTGCTCCTTGCGGTCCCCGCCCTGTTCTGGTCGCTGCTGGCGATCCGGCGAGGCTCGGCCCGAGGGATCATCGCCTGGTTCGGGCTGATGGGCTACATCCTCTACGTTTACTTTGGCGGGACCTTCGCCTACGCCCTCAACCTGGTCTACCCGATCTACATCGCCCTCTTCTCCCTCTCCACCTTTGCCCTGGTGGCCGGGGCCTTCGCCGTCGACGCCGGGGCGGTCAAGCAGCGGTTCGATGCGGCGACTCCCCGGGGCCCGGTGGTCGGCTTTCTGCTCCTGCTGGCCCTGCTGCTCTCCGTTCTCTGGGTGGGCCAGCTGATCCCCTTCTTCACCACGGGTGCGATCCCGGAAGGGGTCACGCTCTCGGGCAACACCACCCTGTTCGTCTACGGCCTCGACCTGGGCCTGGTGGTGCCCCTGTCGGTGCTGGCCGCCCTCTGGCTCTGGCGCCGGCTGCCCTGGGGCTATATTCTGGCCGGGGTGATGCTGATCAAGGCGGCCACCATGGGTCTCGCCCTGCTGGGCATGACCTGGTTCGCGGTGCAGGCCGGGATCCCCGCTCAGGTCGAACTGGTGGCGTCCTACCTGGTGATCGCTTTCGGCGGGCTGGCCATGTCGCTCTGGTTCTTCCGCCACTGCCGGGGCTAGATAAGACGAAAACAGACCGGGAGTCGCCCGGTCTGTTCTGGTTTGGAGACTATACCCCTGTGGCCTTGATCAGTTCGGCCAGGAACCGCCCCTCGGGGTACCTTCCGGTAAAGGTGACGGTGGTCTTCGAGTCGATTACCGTCAGGGGCACAGCAGAGACCTGGTACCTCTCGGAGAGCTCGGGGAACTCGGTGGCATCCACGGCATAGGCCCGAATGCGGGGATTCTCCATCGCCGCCATGTGCGCCAGGCGAACCGCCTGGGGACAGTGCGGTCAGGTCGGGGTGGTGAAGACCTGGATCGTCACCTCTTCCTGAATCCCCTGGATCTGCTGCCGGGTGGCGTCGGAGAGCCGGCTCTTGTTCTGGGAGACATCGACCAGGTCCTCCAGCAGGACCATGAACTCATAGCCGACCGGCGCCCCGTAGAAGCGAATCTGGGTGTCTGTGCCGCCCTCGCCGAGCAGGACCATGGCGGGCACCTCTTCGATGCGATAGGTGTCCGCCTCCGCCTGGTAGGCCTCCAGGGGCATCTCCCGGACCGAGATCTTGCCATCGGCCAGGGCCGCCAGCTCGGTCAGGATCTCCCGGGTCGCCTCGGTAAACTGACTCCGCTGCTCCTCGGTGTCCACGTGGAAGAGCAGGACCTCCACCGGCCCCTTCAGCTGGGCGTCGAACAGCTCCTTGACCTTCTGCTTATGTGCATCTGACAGGATCGCCAAACAGCTCCCTCCTTCCTGTCGCCGCCCGCAGGCGGCAGCGACTACCACTCTTTGGTCGGCGCGCAGTGCCACCAGGATTCTGCCCACCTGTGCCGATTTCCAATCAGCCCCCAAAAAACAGGCGCCCGGTCCTCCCGAAGAGAGGACCGGGCGCCGATCTGTGGTTACTTGGTCAGGGCGGTGCCCAGGGTGAGGACAATGCAGTCGTTGCCCTCGGCATCCACATCGAGGAACATCCCGCACTGCTGCTTCGTGGAGACACGAAGAGCAGGCTTCTTCTTGAAGACCGGTTTCAGGTAGATCGTCAGGACCGTACGGGCCTTGCTGCGCCGAACCCCCACAGCGCCCCCGGTCTTCGCATCGACGGGATAGAGCGCCACCTGCTTCTTCTCCTCGCTCGCCCCGTAGACCAGGGCGAAGGTGTTGGGGTCAAGCCCCAGCTTGCGTGCCAGCCCCTCGACCAGCAGGGTGCCCTCGGTGTTGGTGTGGGTGAGGCCCGTCGGCGAAACCGTCGCCCTCGCCGGGTCCCGATCCGGCGCATGGACAGGGGTATCCGCCGTGATCCGTTCAAATGCGGTACCGGTTCCGAGCGGCTGCGGCAGCTGTGCCGCCGCCAGCTGATCGACAGGACGCCCCGGCTTCTGAGCCCTCTTTACGGATCCCTTGCCGGCCATCGATCTCCCTCCTTCTTGCGACCGCTACCCTTATTATGCCATCCATCCTATATTATTGTCAATTGTGTGATTTTATGGTTCGAAATCTGGATGATTGGCGGATCTTACATTGCGCCTACGGCCGACAAAGCGATGCGCGCCCCTGTGCGCGGCCTGCAGAAGCGATGCGCGCCCCTGTACCTGGCCTGCAGAAGCGATGCGCGCCTCTGTACGTGGCCTGCAGAAGCGATGCGCGCCCCTGTGCGTGGCCTGCAGAAGCGATGCGCGCCCCTGTGCGCGGCCTGCAGAAGCGGTGCGCGCCCCTGTGCGTGGCCTGCAGAAGCGATGCGCGCCCCTGTGCGCGGCCTGCAGAAGCAGCGCGCCCCCGTGCATACGGGTGCAGAAACCCGGCACGCCCCTGCATACGCCCCGCAATGATGGACAAACCGCCCTGAATAGAGGGTTCGAATTCCTCCCAGACTAGGCAGAGACCTACACAGGAGTGGTCATTGTGAGAATACCCTGGCAGATCTCGGCCCTCCAGGCCGCCATGTTGGTGGCTGGGTCGGTCTCCCTCACCGGACACGCCCTGGCGGTCACCTTCTTCTTGCAGGCTGGTGGCCGCGACTCGTGGATGTCCGGGCTTATCAGCCTGCCAATCGCCGCCGTGGCGATTTGGTCGATGGTGAAACTCAGCCACCTATATCCCGGAAAGAGCCTGGTCGAATACCTGCCCAGCGTGCTGGGATTCGCCGGCTACCCACTCGCCGGACTCTACCTTCTCTACTACCTGACCACCGTCATCTTCACGCTGCGCATGACGACGGACTGGCTGGTCGACTCCGTGTTAATGCAGACACCCTCCTGGGTCCTCGGCCTTACGTACATGCTCTCGATTCTCTACTGTGCCGTGCAGGGGCTTGACGTGGTGGCCCGGGTCAACCAGTTCACGCTTCCGCTCCTCTCCGGACTGGGGGTTCTCGTTGCGCTGGGTACGGCGAAGGCCAAGGATTACAGTCTGTTGATGCCCTTTTTCGAGTTTGGCCTGGGTCCGGTGCTGTCAGCCACCTTCCTCGGCCTCGGCTACTTTGGCGAGATGTCGATCCTCCTGATGATGGGCGGCTACGTGAACCCCAAGGAACGCCCGCGCCTGGTCAGGAACTCCCTCATCGCCCTGCTGTTCGTGGTCATCACGCTGACCGGGCCGCTGGCGGGATCGATCGCCACCCTCGGGTACCGGGCAGCCGAACAGATGCCCTACCCCACCTTCACCCACTGGATGCTGGTCAGTCTGGCCCGCTTCTTCGAGCGTACCGACCTGCTGGCTGTCCATCAGTGGCTGGCCGGCGCCTACGTTCGCTGCGCCCTCTTCCTCCTGCTGGCCGTGAAGGGCGGAACCCAGCTGTTTCGGGTCAAGAAACCCAGCAATATCTCCTTGCTGGTGGTCGGGCTGCTGGCGGTGGCCGGTGCGGAACTCCTCTTTCCCCACAAGCCCTACTTCGACGAGTTCATCCGAACCGTCTATCTGCCGGCCGGAGCCTTCTTAGGCATCCTCCTGCCCCCGGTTCTGCTCATGGTGGCCGTGGTGCGGGGCGCCAGCCGACCCTCCCAGGGGGTAGGCGGCCATGGGGCGTAACCCGCTGCTCAACGGGGATCTCCAGACCAATCAGCAGGTGATCGACCAGTTGCTGTCCCAACAGGCTGGCTTCGTCAGCCGGGAGGTGATCCTCCCCCCCGTATCGGGAGGGCCGCGGAGGGCGGTTCTCTGGTATCTGGACATGACGGTGGACGTGGAGCGGCTGGAGCGCCACGTGATCCTGCCCATGCTTTCGGGTCGGGAACCCGAGTCCGTGGTGGGCCATCCGGCCAGGGTTGTCAAAGATGTCGACAGCGCCCTCCGCGAGATGGCCCGCGGTAAGGTCCTGGCGCAGACCAGCGACTCGAATCAGGTGCTCGCTTTGATGATGCTCAAGTTCCCGTTCCGGAGCGTCGAAACCCCACAGACGGAGGGCAGCGTTTCCGGGCCTGCGGAGTCCTTCACGGAATCGCTGACCAGCAACCTCGGTCAGATCAGGCGACGGTTCCCCAGCCCTGACATACGCGTGGAGAGCATATTCATCGGCACACGAGCGCCGATTCAGGTGGTGCTGGTCTACCAGGAGGGCGGCCCTACGACGAAGATGCTCACGACGGTTCGAGAGCGATTGGAGGCCGTCAAGCAGGACGGGGCACAGGACCTGTCCCAGCTGGCGGAAGCGCTGGGCGATGTACCGGTCTCGCTCTTTCCCAGCATCCTGACCACCGAGCGCCCCGACATCGTGATCCAGTACATCACCGGAGGCCGTATCGCCTTGCTCATGGAGAATTCGCCCCGGGCACTGATCTTGCCGGCGCTCCTCGTGGACTTTTTTGCGAGTGCCGACGACTTCTACCAATCCCGCCTGTATGTCTCGTTTCTGCGGTTTATCCGGTTCGTTGCCTTCAACATGGCCATTCCACTGCCGGCCGTCTACGTCTCTGTGACCACCTACCACCTTCAGGCGCTCCCCACGCTGCTGACGCTGAACCTGCTGACCCAGCGGGAGGGGGCGCCGCTTCCGCCCCCGATTGAGGCGCTGATCATGACCATCATCTTCGAGATTCTGCGCGAGGCCAGCGTCCGTCTGCCCCGTGCCATTGGCCCTACCGTCAGCATCGTCGGCGGCCTGGTGATCGGTGAGGCCGCCATCGCAAGCGGTCTGACAGCGCCCACCATGGTGCTGGTGGTCACCGCCACCGCCGTCGCCGCCTTCTCCCTCCCGAGCCCGGAACTGGCCAACACGGCCACCTACTACCGATTCGGCCTGCTCCTCCTGTCCAGCGCCTTCGGCTTCTTCGGGCTCCTGCTGGGGTATCTGGTGGTGCTGGCCAATGTCGCAGGCATGACCTCGCTGGGTGTGCCCTACACCGCACCCTTTTTCCCCCTCCAGTTAAAGCATCTGCTCTATGCCCTGGGGGTCAAGCCCAAGCCGCCCCAGGGAATGGGCGCCCGGCCCCGCCCGAGCCTGACACAGGAGGCCGAGCGGTTTCACGAGGGGGAGGGGAGGCCGTGACACGTTCCCGGTGGCTTGCCCTCATTCTGCTAGGTTCGCTGCTGTTGAGCGGCTGCTGGGACCGCCGCGAACTGACCGATGTCTCGCTGGTGGGTCTGATCGGCATTGACCGGGAGGAGGATCAGTACCTGGTGACCCTCAATGTGCTCATCCCACAGCGGGGTGGGCAACAGGGCGGTGGCGGCAGTTCCGGCGAAACCGGTGTCCGGAGCGTCGTGGCGAGGGCCGGATCCCTGGATGAGGCGGTTGCCAAGGCGAACCAGGCGCTCTCGCGCGATATCACCCTGACCCATGTTCGGGCGATCATACTCGGGGAGGAGTTCGCCCGTGAAGGCATCGCTCCGGCCCTGGATTTCCTCCTCCGAAGCGTGGAGGTTCGTCCCACCGCCTGGATCGCCGTGACCGTTGGGAGCGCCAACGAGTTCCTGCAGGTCCGCCCGCAGCAGGAGCGGGTGCCCATTGAGGGGCCCGTTGGATACCACGATTTCGTTCAGGCTCGCAGCGGTATCATTCGGGCCCGGCGGCTGGTCGACGTCGCCAACATTCTCCAGGAAGAGGGGATCGACCTGGCCCTCCCGCTCTTTCGCAGGGCCAGCGAGGAGCACCCGAACCCCGACGGCGGCCAGGAGGCGACCGGAAACCAGGAGGAGCTGATCTACGGGGGGGCGGGCCTCTTTATCGGCGACCGTCTGGTGGACTGGATGAGCCCGGACCAGGCCCGTGGGATCCTCTGGGCCAGTGGTCGTATCACCCGGACGGCCGTGGTCGCACCCTGCGAAGACCCGGAAAGGCGGGCCGTCTTCCGCGTTCGCTGGACGAAGGGTTCCGTTCGGGTCACCGCCAGGAACCAGGAGCTGGCGGGTGAGATCCGGGTCAAGGTGGTAGCAGACCTGAATGAGACAACCTGTGAGGAACAGCTCATCTCCGGCGCTGATCTGAGCCGGGCAGAGGCGCTGTTGGCCGACCAGGTGGAAAGGGAGTTGATCAAGACCGTCTCCATCCTCCGCGAGACAGGCTCGGACTTCCTTGGGCTCGGGCAGACGCTCTATCGGAAGGCCCCCGCCCTCTTTCGCGCCCATGAGGCGGAATGGCCGGAGAGGCTGGCGGAGATGGATCTGCGGATCGTGATAGAGGCCATCGTCCCCCGTACGGGCCAGATGAAGCAGCGTTTTCACTGAGAGCAGGAAATCCCTGCGGCCATCTTCTTCAGCCTGAGACAAACTCCCCGGCGGGTGCCGGGGAGTCAGGTCGATGACAAATCCCTTCGAACTGCATAGGGCCGCATGAACATGCAAGACCAGGGCGTTTGTGGGAACGGCCACCGCTGGACGTTATGTTACGGAGTGGCATGTGAGGACGCGGTCCGTTCGTGAGAGAAGCAGGATTCCATGACTTTTTCAGAGGGCGCGCTCAGACAGATTGGGAAATTGTACCGGAATCACGTATTTGGAGGGCATATTCACCCCGTAGATCGCCCTTGTGGGTCCTCAGAGGGCGCATATTGGCCCGGATCAGGC
>JBMONB010000255.1:0-28063 GCA_049325315.1 Bacillota bacterium
CCGACCCGCCGGCTGCTTGATTCTCTCATACACCATTGATCCTTAAAGTGCCTGAGTGGTGCTGTAGGGGGGCTTTTTTGTCTCCAAATCGGCCTCCCTGCCAAACCGAACTGTTTTCTGGGGAATCAGTGTATTAATCTGCGTAATCTGCGGTTAAATAAGTACCCCACTGAACGTCACGCGCCTGCCACCCCCCAGCGACAGGCGCGCGTGAACTTCAAGTCTGGACTCTAGGCCGAAGGTGTCATGCCTCCACGCCGGACGGCGTGTTACCATTGTGCATGTACGGTAGCGCCAGAGCGACACGGGTGCCGTGGCCGGGTGTAGACTCGACCCGCACCTCGCCGCCCGCCCGGGCGGCGCTCAGCGACATGCGCTCCAGCCCCGGGCCCGCTGTGCCGGCGGGGTCGAAGCCCTCGCCGTCGTCGGCCACCTCTAAGAGCCAACCCGTTCCGGCGGGCCGCAGGGCCAGCCGGACCTGCCGGGCGCCCGAGTGCCGCCTTATGTTCGAGAGCGCCTCGTGTACCACCAGGTAGAGGTCCCGGCCGACCTCCGGGGCTACAGTGAGCCCCTCCTGAAGCTCCAGTTCCACGGGCAGGAGCGAGTTGGCCTGAAACTCCTCGACCAGCAGCCGGAGGCCCCGATAGAGATCGGGCTCCTCCCAGTCCATCGGTCTCAGGTCCATGAGATAGGTCCGGAGCCGGTCGACCACCGACTGCAGCTGCCGCTCCACCAGGTGAAGGTGCGACTGGGCCGCCGGCGGCAGGTCGGGCTCGATCGCTCCGATCAGCATACCCGTGGCCACCAGGTCTTGAATCGCCCCGTCCTTCAGCTCCTTGGCCAGCCGGTAGCGCTCCTCCAGCATCGCCTCCCGACGCTCGGCCCGCTCGATGCGCCGCAGGTTCTCCCAGCGCAGCGCCTCCAGGCCGCCGAAGAGGGTGAGCATCAGGAAGAGGCCGCCGGCGATCAGACCGACCTCCACCGGCACACCGGCCAGGCGGAAGGAGGGCCCCCCTTCGAGGGGAATGGCCAGCGGCCCCAGCGGGACCGAGAGCAGGAAGGCCCAGGCCGCCCAGTGCAGGGCTCGGGCCGGGCGCGGGTAGAAGGCGGCCACCTCCCGCCCCTGGCGAATCAGCCCCTGGCCCGCCAGCACGGCGCCGGGCAGGCCGAAGCCATAGGCGGCCAGCGCCCGGGCCGCCACCTCCCAGGTGAGCATTGGGGAGAGGGCCAGGGCGATCGAGGTTCCGGCAATGCCCAGTAACAGGCTGGCCGTGGCCCACCACCGCAAATCCTCTCCGGCGGTCAGCCGGAGGCCGAAGATCAGCAGCGCCGCATGGCCCGCCACCAGCAGCAGCCCGTCGAGATGGCGCAGCGCGTGCAGCGCCTCCTCCGGCAGGTAGGCGGCCTGCAGCGGCACAAAGATCACGCCCCACTTCGCGGCCCCGACCAAGAGGCCAAAGAGGGCAAGCCAGGGCAGCGCTCCCACGATGGCCAGCCGGCTCTCCCGGAAGGTGTGGGCAGCCAGAGCGCCCACCACTCCCAGCAAGAAGAAGACCAGCCCATCGGCGAAGTGGAAGACGACCTGATTGGCTTCGAAGAAGAGACCGAAGCTTTCCAAGGAAAGACCCCTCCCTGAAAGGTTGGTGTGTCCATTGGAGGACCGCCCTGTCCTGATCTTCAACCGAGAGCTAAAGGTGACGGCAGCCTCGGCTTCGGCCATCGATATCCTGGGGGCGCTGCTCGGCAAGCGGTGCGGTGACGCCCTCCACTGCGTCACCTGCCCGGGCGACAGCTGCCCGCTCCGCCAGGCCCAGGCCGGGGAGGCGGCCGAAGGGCTGATGCCGGTCGATCTGCCCAAGGGGCGGCTGATCCTGTCTGCCACGCCGCTGAGCGGTTCGAACGAAGCGGAGGTCATGGCGTACCTGACCATCGCCGGCTCAGAACCTGAGCCGATCACCCTGGGCATCGGGCTCCAGAAGGTGCTCGACACCCTGCGCTCGATCCTGCGGAGCGACCTGGCCGCCCTGGCCTTCTACGACGGGCGGATCAAGGAGGTCCGCTGGCAGGTGACCAGCGGCAACCTCTCCCCCGATGTCACCTCGATCCGCCTTCGCCCCGGGCAGGGCTTCGCCGGCCGGATCGTCATGACCGATCTGCCCCTGCGCACCTTCCGCTTTCCCCATGACCTGACCGATGACCCCGAGTCCTACCCGATCTTCCTGCACGAGGGGCTCAAGGCGGCGATGGGGGTGCCGATCCGGGGCGAGGGACGGGTCCTCGGCGTGCTGATGGTCGCCAGCCGCACCGAGCGGGAATACGACGACGATGATCTCGCCAAGCTGACCGAGGTGGCCCGGTCGATCTCGCTGGCCACCGAGATGATGCGGCTGCACGAAGAGGCGCTCCGCCGGGAGCGGACCCGGCTGGCCCAGGAGGTCCACGACGGCCTCTCCCAGAACCTCTTCGGCCTGCAGCTGCTCCTTCAGGACTTGGAGCAGAGCCTGCGCATCGACCCGCCCGAGCAGGTGGAGCGTGGCCTGCGCGATGTCTGCCAGGTGCTCGATGGCACCCTGACCGAGGTGCGCCGGCTGATCAAGGGGCTGCGGGGCACCATTACACCCCGCACCGGTCTGATCAACGCCCTCACCGACTTCCTCACCCACTTCTACCGGCTCTCCAACCTCCAGGTGGAGCTGGCCATCGGCCTGGAGCCCGGGGAAGATGTGGTGACCGGTGAGGTGCAGGAGGTCCTGCGGATCGTGCAGGAGGCGTTAATGAACGTCCACCGCCACGCCAGGGCCAGCCATGTGCGGGTGGAGATCGGCCGCAACGGCTCCGGCTACGAGCTGCTGATCGAAGATGACGGATGCGGCTTTGACCCCGCCACCCCAGCCGCCGAGGGCCACTACGGCCTCTCGATCATGCAGGAGCGGGCGACCCGGTTGGGCGGCAAGCTGACGGTCGATTCCGAGCCCGGGCGGGGCACCCGTATCCACCTGCATCTCCCATTATGACACGAAGTGCTCAGCGACCCTATGGACGAATGTCCCAAAGTGGCGGGATTTCCGACCTGACGAGGTGGTAAAATGCTGCGAATCCTGGTCGTGGATGATCATGAAGTGGTCCGCCTGGGGCTGGTCACCCTGCTCAGGCGGCACCCAGCCTTTGAGGTGGTGGGGGAGGCCGGCTGCGCCCGCGAGGCGCTGGAACTGGTGGAGCGCCACCACCCCGACGTGGTGGTGATGGATGTCCGTATGCCCGAGATCAGCGGCATTGAGGCCTGCCGGGAGATCGTCGCCGCCCACAGCGATGTCCGGGTGATCATGCTGACCTCCTATGCCGACGATGCGGCTGCCGTTTCCGCGGTGATGGCCGGCGCCGCCGGGTTCATGCTGAAGCAGGTAAGCGGCCCGGACCTGATTCGGGCGATCGAGACGGTGGGCCAGGGCGGATCGCTCCTGGACCCCATGCTGGCCAGCCGGGTGCTCTCCGAGATGCGGGCCATGGCGGCCCAGCGGGACGGCGAGACCGAGCTGACCGAGCAGGAGCGGAACGTGCTTCACCTGATCGGCGAGGGCAAGACCAACCGGGAGATCTCAGCCACGCTCTTCCTGAGCGAGAAGACGGTGCGCAACTACGTGTCCAACATCCTCCAGAAGATGGGCTTTGTGAACCGTTCCCAGATCGCCGCCTACGCCGCCCGCAAGAGCGCCCTGAGCGGGGAATAACAGATGTGCACAGCGCACTCGGAGCCGCAACTGGCCGCTGGTCCCGGTGGAGCCGGAGAACCACAGACCGCCATTGTGGGCTCTCTGGCCGGGCCGGCCGTAATCCTTCTCCTTGGATACCTCACCCTGCCGCTCTACCGGTTCGCCGATGGCGGGCCCCTGCAGGTGGGCACGGCGGGGCATAAGTGTGCAGGCAGGGGTCAGTACACCCCTGCCTGCGCTCGCCGACTCCGGCCCGATGATTCTCCGTTTCCTACAACCCGGCTTGGAGAGAGAAATTCTGGACGGAGGGGTCGGGAACCCACCCGAAACTCGGCTTTTGATCCAGATCAGCAGCCTACCCCCTCACTGTGCGGTGAGGGGTGTCTTTCGTAAGCCAGACTAGAGGGTCAACACGGTAGCGATGACGGCGGAGAGATGGATACCCGCCCTTACAGCAAGCGGCTACCGGAGACGCGTTCCGTCTACCGGGCCTCAACCGCAGGCAGGACTAGTCGCCACTCAGGCCAATAGGCTTCGCCCTCACCTTCGTAGGCTGCCCGGACCATAGCAAATTTTGGGTTCCGCAATCTATTCCCGGATGCCGTTCGATGCGAGAGGGAATTTATTGTGGAATCACGTGGATGAAGGGGTTGATCGCCCCCTGAGATCGATGTTCTTGGTTTCAGAGGGGGCAGTTTGGGAAAATCAAGCGAGAAACGGTGGCTCCTTGGCCTGATTGCCCCCGATTTTTAGCGATTCAGCGATAATTACCCCCCACGGCCCGAAGTGTGATGGGAATTTTTAGCGGAACCTCTCAGTGGGCGTCAATCTGGTCCTCCGCTGGCGTGAAAGAATCGGCGCCAGAGGGCAAAACCGCACGTCTACGCAAGAATCCCGCCATAGTCTGTAACGTCGTGTGATCATAGGCCCCGTGCTGCTTCTGGTAAGGCAGCACGGGGCCTTCTGCTTCAGGACGTTTGCTCCCGCAGGGCGGCCGCCCGCTGGGCGGTAATCGGGTGGCCCACCATGAGGCGGAGCCAGCGGGGCAACTTGGCCACCTCTACCTGGTTGAGCTGCTCCAGGTACTCCAGGGTCGCTGCCAGTTCGGCCCCCCTCCCGGTGGCCCGTGCGGCCCACTGATCCGCCTCGAACTCCTGGCGGCGGAAAAGTGGGGTGATCAGCAAGGCGGGCAGCAGGCCCAGCAGCGCAAAGGGCGGGATAATGAGCACCAGGGGCAGGTCGAGCACCCGCAGGGCGAGCCAGGCCCATCCACCGCCCAGCGCCAGGTTCACCACCACCGTACCCAGGGTCAGCCAGAGGCGGGTCCGCAGGTGGCCCAGCTTGGCGTGGCCGATCTCGTGGGCCAGAATCACCTCGACCTGCTCGGAAGAACAGGTGGAGACCAGGTAGTCGGTCAGTAGAATCCGCGGCCGGCCGGGCCGTAGGCCCATCACGATAAAGGCGTTGGCGACCTTGCCGCCCCGCAGCGGCATCACCTCGATCGACCGGGGGGCCAGGCCGAACTCCGCACACAGGCCCGTAAGACGCGCCAGCAGGGCCGGCTCCACCGGCTCGTAGTGAATCTTGGACCAGCGCCAGGTCGCCCAGGCCAGGAGCGCCCCGGGCAGAAGCATCCCCACCACCAGCAGGGGCACAGCAGAGTCCGGCGGCTCCGGGAAGATGAACTCCAGCACGGGTGTCACCAGAACCATCGGCAGGATGAAGGCGGTCATCAGCAGTTGTGGGCGACCGTTGGCCTTCAGGTAGTCGCGAAAGGACCAGTCCACCTGCCGGGCCTGCCGGTCCAACAGGTAGGCCGGGTAGAGGTGAAGCCACTGGCCCAGCATGAGCGGCAGCCAGATGGCGAGCAGGGAGGCTGTCCCCACCCCGGTGGCCTCCGTGATCCGTTCGCCGAATCCGGTTCCCATTACGTAAAAGAGCGAGAGAATCGGCACAAAGCTGTAGGCGACGCTCACCGCCGCCACTTGAGTCACCGAGCGCCCCTTCGCCAGCATCCGCCTCCCTTGCCAGAGATGCAGCACCGGGGGCAGAAGGATCAGCAGGAGCAGCAATCCATCCAGCAGACGCATCCGGGTCACCTCCAAGTAACATAATTCGACAAATAAAACCAAATTCCTCCAGGTAATTCTCCTGAAGATGATCAGACTGGTCCGTCCCTCCCGTTGTGACAATTGTCCCAACCAGCTCGTGAGATTTGCCTTTTTCGCCCAACCAACCCCTTGCTCTAGACTTGTAAGTGAGCAATCAGAACGGGATGGTGGTTCCCGATGGAACTGGAGGCGCAGGTCTGGCGACGGGCGACTCGTTGGGCGCTGGGGGCGGTCCTGGTGCTGCTGGTGCTGCACGCTGTCGGCTCCAAGGGGTTTCAGGGTTTGAAGCTGACCGAACTGGGCTACGTGATCGGCACCTATCTCTTCGTGGCGGGGGTGACCTTCCGGCTGGTGCAGTGGTCTTCCCGCCCCGGCGCCCGCATGTACCTGCGGGACTTCCGGGCCCGGCTCAGGGAGCGGCGGGCGGCCCGCAGGGCGGCGGTGACCGTGGTCGACAACCTGGCGGCACAGCGCTTTATCTTCCGGCGCTCCGCCTTTCGCTGGATCACCCACCTGGCGATCTCCTGGGGCTGCATGCTCTCCTTCGCCCTCACCTTTCCCCTGGTGCTGGGCTGGCTCAAGTTCACCTTCGTGGAGCCGATGCACTACCAGCTGGTCGCCTTCGGCATTCCCACCTTCGTCTTCCCCCTGAAGAGCCCGGTGGCTACCCTGCTCTTTAACGGGCTGAACCTGTCGGCGCTCCTCATGGTCGCCGGCCTGGCGCTGGCCTACCTGGGCCGGATCCGGCGGCGGCGTGACTTCCCCGAGGGGCGCCCCGACTGGGACCTGATGCCGCTTCACATGCTGCTGATTGTCGGCCTGACCGGCCTGGCGATCAGCGTCGACTACAAGTGGTTCGACGGCCGGAGCTACGTCTTCTGGGCGGTCACCCACCAGATCGCTGTGGTGTTGATGCTGGTCTGGTTCCCCTTCAGCAAGCTCTTCCACTTCCTCATGCGGCCCATGGCGGTCGCCGTGGAGACCTACCACGAGGCGGAGGCGGCCCGGACCAAGCAGCCCTGCCGCAGCTGCCGGCGCCCCTTCGCCCCGGAGCGGCAGGTGGCCGACCTGACCGCCATGCTGGGCGATGAGGGCGAGATGCTCGACCACTGCCCGGACTGCAAGCGGCAGACCCGGGCCCGCCGATACCTGCACAGGGAGGTTGCCCACACATGAACCCACTGCTGAACAAGGTTGAGCCGGGCGAGCACCTGATTCCCACCCACTGCTGTTACTGCGGGATGCAGTGTGCCATGTACCTGCGGGTCAACAACGAGAGCGGCAAGGTGGTGGGGGTGGAGCCCCGCTACGACTTCCCGGTCAACAAGGGCAAGCTCTGCCCCAAGGGGGTCACCGCCTACCAGACGATCCACCACCCCGATCGGCTGACCACCCCGCTGATCCGGCGGAACGGCAGGCTGGAGCCGGCCTCCTGGGACGAGGCGCTGGACCTGGTCGCATCGAAGATGCGGGCGATTCAGGGGGAGCACGGCAAGGACGCCTTCGCCGTCTTCGGCGGCGTCTCCATGACCAACGAGAAGTGCTACCTGGCCGGCAAGTTCGCCCGGGTGGCGCTGGGCACCGCCAACATCGACTACAACGGCCGCTTCTGCATGGCGGCTGCGGCGGCCGGGGCGATCAAGACCTTCGGCATCGACCGGGGGCTCTTCAATCCGTGGTCCGATATCCTCCTGGCCGATGCGATCCTGATCTCGGGCTCCAATACCTCGGAGTGCCACCCCACCTCGATCCAGTACTTCTGGCAGGCCCGGGACCGCGGGGCGAAGCTGATCGTGATCGACCCGCGGGAGACGCCCATCGCCCGCGTGGCCGATATCCACCTGGCGCCGCGGCCGGGGACCGACTCGGCGCTGCTCAACGGCATCCTCCATGTGGTTATTGAAGAGGGCTATACCGATGAGGGGTTCATCGCCCGGCGGACCCACGGCTACGAGGAGCTGAAGCGGGTGGTGGCCGCCTATCCCCCGGAACGGGTGGCGGCGATCACCGGCGTGCCGGCGGGCAAGATCGTGCAGGCGGCCCGCATCTTCGGGCGGGCGGCCACCGGCATGGCCTTCTACGCCCGGGGCATCGAGCAGCACTCCAAGGGCGTCGAGAACGTGATGCAGCACCTGAACCTGCTCCTGATCACCGGCAAGATCGGCAAGCCCGGCTGCGGCGGCGGCACGCTGACCGGCCAGGGCAACGGCCAGGGCGGGCGGGAGCACGGCCAGAAGGCCGATCAGCTGCCCGGCTACCGGCTGATCACCGACCCGGCGGCCCGCAAGCACGTGGCCGGGGTCTGGGGGATCGACGAGGCCGAACTGCCCGGCAAGGGGCTCTCGGCGTACGAGTTGCTGGCCGCCATTGAGCGGCGGGAGGTGCGGGGGCTCTACGTGCTCTGCTCCAACCCGGCCGTCTCCGCCCCGAATGCGAACCTGGTCAACCGGGGGCTGGAGGGGCTCGACTTCCTGGTGGTGGCCGACTTCTTCCTCTCCGAGACGGCGCAGCTGGCCGATGTGGTCCTGCCCACCACCGTCTGGGCCGAAGATGAGGGGACCACCACCAACGCCGAGGGCCGGGTGATCAAGATCAACAAGGCGGCGGAGCCGCCCGCCGGGGTCCTGACCGACTGGCAGATCCTCGCGAAGCTGGCGGACCGGCTGGGCCGGGGCGAGTACTTCCGCTACCAGAAGCCCGCCGAGATCTTCGAGGAGTTCCGCCGGGCCTCCCAGGGCGGCACCGCCGACTACTACGGGATCACGTACGAGCGTATTGAGCGGGAGAACGGGGTCTTCTGGCCCTGCCCGACCCCCGAGAGCCCGGGCGTTCCCCGCATGTTCGAGGAGCGGTTCCACCACCCCGACGGCAGGGCGGTCATGCACGCCATTGAGTTCCGGCCGGCGGGGGAGACACCCGACGAGGAGTTCCCGCTGATCCTGACCACGGGCAGGGTGGTCTACCACTACCTCTCGGGCAACCAGACCCGCCGGGTCGGCTTCCTCATGGAGCAGTGCCCCGAGCCCTTCCTGGAGATTCACCCGGTCACCGCGGCCCAGGTAGGGGCGGTGGATGGCATGCCGATCCGGGTGGTGACCCGCCGGGGCGAGATGGTGCTGAAGGCCCGGGTGGTCAAGACGATCCGGCCCGACACGCTCTTCATTCCCTACCACTGGGGAGAGGCGCTGGCGGCCAACCTGCTGACCAACCCCGAGCTGGACCCGATCTGCCGGATGCCCGAGTTCAAGGCCTGCGCCGCCGCCGTGACCCCGGTGGGGGCGACCACGCCGAGGCCGGGGGCATCGGACCGGATTCCGGCCCTCACCGCCGTAGGAGGGAACTGACTATGCCAAAGGTGCTCTTTATCGACTTTGAGCGGTGCATCGGCTGCCGGGCCTGTCAGGCCGCCTGTATCGAGTGCGGGGGGCACGAGTCGACCTACCGGAACTACGTGATCGACGTGGCCCCGGGCCTCTCCACCCAGACGGTGCCCATGACCTGCTTTCACTGCAAGGACCCCGCCTGCGTCCGGGTCTGCCCGGCGGGGGCGATTGAGATCACCCCGGAGGGGACGGTCCTCTCCGCCGCCAAGGAGAAGTGCCTGGGCTGCCGCAACTGCACCCTGGCCTGCCCCTTCGGCATTCCCAAGTTCGACTTCGAGAAGAACATCATGGTCAAGTGCGACCTCTGCTACGACCGCACGAAGGATGGCTTCCCGCCCATGTGCGCCTCGGTCTGCCCCTCCGAAGCGCTCCAGTGGATCGAGCAAGACGAGGCGATGGAGAAGAAGCGGCGCCGGAAGGTGGCGCAGTTCCTGGGCGGGCAGCCGAGCGACACCGGCGTTCATGCCCTGACAGGCTGGCTCAATCGGGTCGCCGGAGACTAGAGGAGGGAGAGGAACCATGAAGAGAAAGACGCTCCCACGGGAGCAGGCGGTGGTCAGCCGCCGGGGCTTCGTGGGGATGCTCCTGGCCACATCGGCCGCCTTTGCCGCCGCCTCGGCCCCCCTGGCCGCCATGGCGGCGGAGCAGGTGAAGAGCGCCGGGGAGGCGAAAGGAGACAGCCCCGAGCCGGTGGCCATCGCCCGGGTCGATGAGCTTCCCGAGGGCGAGTCCCGCCGCTTCGCCTTCCCGCCCGTGGCCGAGCACGCGGTCCTGATCCACGTGCCCGGGGCGGGGCTCCGGGCCTACAGCGAGGAGTGCACCCACCTGGGCTGCGCCGTCTACTGGGATAAGGGCGGGGCGAAGATCGTCTGCCCCTGCCACAAGGGCCTGTTTAATCCGGGGGATGGCGCACCGCTGGCCGGACCGCCCCGCCGCCCCCTGACCGCCATCGCCCTCGATGTGCGGGACGGTGTGATCTACGCCATCGGGAGGGAGAAGTCATGACGGAACGAATGGAGATTCGCCCGGTTCTGTCGATCATCATGCTGCAGATCGGGCTCTTTCAGTTGGCGCTCTGGGCGCACCTGGCGGGCAACGCCCGGATGGTGCTGGTCTATGGGGGCCTGAGCGCCGCTGCACTGCTGGCGGTGGGCGGCTACTACCTGATCACCCTGCGCTCCTCGGGCTACCACCGCCGGGAGGAGCGGATGCCGCTGCGCCGGGAGTCCCCGGCTGGCGGCGAGACGGACCCCCATGACCCCGGCGACCAGAGCCGGGCGCTGATCCTCGGCACCCTGGGCTTCGTCGTCACCTTCATGGTCTGGGGCTCCATCTCGCCGCTGGCGCTCCAGTTCAAGGCGATGTACGACCTGACCAACACCCAGGTCAGCCTGCTGATCGCCGTGCCGGTGATTCTCGGCTCGGTGGGCCGCCTGCCCATGGGCATTTTGGCTGACCGGTTCGGCCCCCGGCGGGTCTACGTGGGCTTGCTGCTCTTCCTGCTGATCCCGCTGGCGGCCATGGGCTTCACCCGCTCCTTTGCGGGGCTGCTGGGGGTCTCCTTTTTCCTGGGGTTGGCCGGCAGCTCCTTTGCCATCGGCATCCCCTTCGTCTCCCGCTGGTATCCGGCCTCGAAGCAGGGCACGGCGCTGGGCATCTTCGGCGCCGGCAACTTCGGCCAGGCGCTGGGCGTGCTCTACGCCCCCCGGGTCGCCGCCGCCCTGGGCTGGCCCTACGTCTACTGGACCCTGATCATCCCGGTGGCGCTCACAGCGCTGGCGATCTGGTACCTGGGCAAGGAGGCGCCGCGCCCGGCGCTGAGCAAGGCGCAGGCGGCCGAGTCGATCTGGACCAGCCCCCAGGCCTGGCTCCTCAGCCTCTTCTACTTCGTCTCCTTCGGCGGCTTCGTCGCCTTCTCCAACTACCTGCCGAAGCTCTACCAGGAGCTTCACACCCTGACCGCCGCTGATGCGGGCACCTACACCGCCATCTTCGTCCTCGTCGCCACCTTCGCCCGCCCCCTGGGCGGCTGGGTGGCCGATAAGATCAGCGCCGATAAGGTGCTGCTGACCATCTACGCCGTCGCCCTGGGCGGAGCGGTCGTCCTGTCGAAGGGACCGGCCATTGGCGCCTTCACCCTGACCGTCGGCCTGCTGGCGCTGGCCCTGGGCATCGGCAACGGCGCTGTCTTCAAGCTGGTCCCCACCTTCTTCCCGGGCCGGACCGGCGCCGTCACCGGCATGGTCGGGGCGATGGGCGGCCTCGGCGGCTTCTTCCCGCCCCTGGTCATGGGCATGGCGAGAGACCAGACCGGCTCCTACGGCCTCGGGTTTATCGGCCTGGCCGCCTTCGCCGTCCTCTGCATCAGCGGGGTGGTGATGCTGATCTGGTCGGGCCGGCGAGAGGCCGCTGCGGCGCTGGAGCGGGCATAGGAAGGAAGGGCCGGGCAGAACTGCCCGGCCCCCGAATTCTTGTAATACAATTTTATCACAGATTACACAGATTTTCCAGATTACGGAGATTACTAGGGGGTTCCTGCGTAGGTCTTGCGTTACCTGGCCGCAGGGAACATTATATTTATTATATTATATTAATCTGCGTAATCACTGTCTTAATCTGCGTAATCTGTGGTTAATAATGTACCGCGCCCCCCAACCATCCACAAAAATCGAACAGAAAGATGATTTTAATATTGCGTAGTATACTACGGGTATGCTACATTGCTGGCAACACTCAAAGTCAACTGTCCGCTAAGCATGCGGAGGAGTGAGCATATGGAGACGAGTCAGAAGCGGGCCGCCCCGGCCAAGGAGCAGGTCTACCGGGAGCTGAAGGCGGCGATTCTCTCGCTGGAGTTGAAGCCGGGGCAGGCGATTGTGGAATCGGTGGTGGGCGAGCTGTACGGCATCAGCCGCACCCCGGCCCGAGAGGCGCTCAGCCGGCTGGTTGATGAAGGCTTGGTGGAGGTGGTCCCTCGGAAGGGCTACTTCGTGGCCCCGGTCACCCTGCAAGATGTGCTGGAGAGCTACCACCTGCGCATTCTCATGGAGCCCGAAGCGGCGGCGCTGGCGGCGGAGCGGGGCGACCCGCGGGTGGTCGAGGCGCTCCGGCAGAACATGGAGCAGCACATGCAAAAGGCGACCGTCGAACTGAACCGGGAGTTTCACCTGCTGATCGCCCAGGCCTCGGGCAACCAGCGGCTGGCCCGGCTGATCAGCCAACTGCTCGACGACGTGGAGCGGGTGGCGCTGTTGGACCCGTACATGCTCACCCCCGACGGCTCCGGCCACGATGAGCACCTGGTGATTATCGAGGCGATTCAGCGGCGGGATGCCGAGGCGGCTCGGGCCTGCATGAAGGGACACCTGGAGCAGGGGCGCGACCGTGCTCTAGCGCTGCTCCAGCAGGGGGGACAGGCGACGATCCGCTTCCGCTGAGGAGCCCGTACAGGGGCGCCGACTTTTGATACGCTCTCTGGTATACCACGAGTATACCAATGACAGAATGGGGGGATCCCGGTGGATCTGTACCGTATGATGCGGCTCTCGCCCTACCACCGCTGGCTGGGGGTTGAGCTGATCCGGGCGGAGGGCGGGAACGTGGAGGTCCGCCTTCCCTACCGGGAGGAGTTCCTGGGCGACGACGCCGGGACCAACGTTCATGGCGGAATCATCGCCGCCCTGGCCGATATCGCCGGCTGCTTTGCGGTGATCAGCGCCGTGCAGCACGATGTCCCCACCCTGGACCTGCGCATCGACTACCTCCGCATGGTCCGCCCGGGCGAGGAGTTGATCGCCTCCGCCCGCACGATCAAGGCGGGCCGCACCTTCGGGCTCGCTGACGTCGAGGTCCGTGCCGGCGACCGCCTGGTGGCGGTGGCCCGCGGCACGTTTGTGACCGGAGCCCCGCCGAGGCAGAGCCTCACCGGCGGGTAAATCGGTATCGCCTATTGGTTTGCAGAACCTGCCGGAGGGAGGGTGGCAAGGCTCGCGAGTCGCCGATTGTGGGAGGCACCGGACCAGGCCCCGAAAACCAAGCACCATCTACAGGAGGGGGATTTGCGGTGATGATGCGCAAACTGGCAGCTCTTTCTTTGGCGACGCTCATGCTGGTCCTGGCGGGCTGTGGCGGGACCAAGCCGGCACCGGCGCCCACGGGAGCGGGGGCCGAACAGCCCAAGGCCGCTCCGGCCAAGACCAAGGAGGTCGAGATCGCCATTGTCGGCCCGCTGAGCGGCGACTACGCCGTGGTCGGACAGCAGTTCAAGGAGGGCGCCGAACTGGCCTTCTCGGCGGTGAACGAGGCGGGGGGCGTCAACGGCGTCACCTTCAAGCTGGTCACCTACGATGACCGGGCCAACGCCACCGAGGCGACCAACATTGCCCGCCGCCTGGCCGGCAACGACAACGTGCTGGCGGTGATCGGCCACTACACCAGCGGCACCGTCTTCGCCGCCCAGGGGATCTACGACCAGGCCAAGATTCCGCACTTCACGCCCAGCGCCTCGCACCCGGACCTGACCAAGAAGGGCACCTACACCTTCCGCATGTGGTCCTCGATCGGCGAATACCAGCCCCAGGGCGCTGAGTACGCCGTCAAGAAGCTCGGCATGAAGAAGCAGGCGATCATCTACGCCAACAACGACTGGGGCAAGGCCTCCTACGACGCCTGGACCGCCAAGGTCAAGGAGCTTGGGGGCGAGGTCGTCCTCACCGAGAAGATCCTCGACGGCGACAAGGACTTCAAGTCGCAGTTGACCAAGGTCCAGAACTCGGGCGCCGACAGCCTGGTGCTGCTCACCTACTACACCGAGGGCGCCTTGCTCTCCAGCCAGGCCCGGACCATGGGGATTCAGCTGCCCATCGCCGGCTCCGGCACCTTCCTGGAGCCCGAGTTCCTCAAGATCGCCGGCAAGGCGGCCGAGGGGATCATCTTCAACACCGAGTTCCACGAGGGCAAGCCGGACAAGACCGTCCAGGAGTTCGTGAAGCTGTTCCAGTCCAAGTCCCCGGGCAAGGAGATCAAGATCTACCACCCCACCTCGTATGATGCCGCCCGGCTGATCATCGACGCGGTCAAGGCCAATGGCGCCGACCGGGAGAAGATCCGCAGCCATATCGTGAAGCTGAAGGACTTCCCCGGCGTCACCGGCGCCTACACCTTCGGTGAGGCCCGGGATCCGAAGAAGGAGAACGTCTTCGTTATCATCAAGGACGGGAAGTTCCAGTACCACGGCAACTGATCACTCCCTGACGGGGGCCGTACCGCCCACAGCGGCCGGTGCGGCCCCTGTCCCCCGCATACTGGCAAAGGGGTGGTTCCATGGCACTTCAGACGCTGATCAACGGGATCGCTGTCGGCGGGATCTACGCCCTGATCGCGATCGGCTACAGCCTTGTCTTCAGCATCCTGCGGGTCGTCAACTTCGCCCACGGATCGCTTTACATGATCGGGGCGTTCGGCGGGCTGATCCTCTCGCACCGGCTGGGCCTGCCCTTCTGGGTCGCCTTCCTCGGGGGGTTGGCGGCGGCCTCGCTGGCGGCGGTCTTCGTGGAGCGGGTGGCCTCGGCGCCGCTCCGCAAGCGGGGCGCCTCGCCCATGGCCTTCCTGATCTCCACCCTGGGCATGCAGTTGCTGCTCGACACCTCTGGCCTGATCACCATGGGCGGCGAGACGCACCCGTTCCCGCCCCCGGTGGCCAACCGCACCTTCCACCTGCTGGGCGCCACTTTCACCCTCTACGAGGTGCTGATCCTGGCGGTCACCGTGGTGCTCCTGCTCGCCCTGGAGCTGTTCCTGACCCGGACCCGCACCGGCATGGCGATCCGGGCGACGGCGCAGAACCCGCTGGCGGCGGGGCTCATGGGGGTCAACGTCAACCGGGTCAACGCCATCACCTTTGCCATCGCCGGGGCGCTGGGCGCAGCGGCCGGCATTATGGTGGGCATCTACTACAACTCGGTCTACCCGACCATGGGCGCCGTGGCCGGCATGAAGGGCTTTGCGGCGGCGATTCTCGGCGGGCTCGGCTCGATCTCGGGCGCCGTGGTGGGCGGCCTGGTGCTCGGGGTGATCGAGAACTTCGGCACCACGCTCCTGGGCTCCGGTCTGCGGGATATCACCGCCTTTCTGGTGATGATCCTGGTGCTGGTGATCCGCCCCTCCGGCCTGCTGGGCCTGCCCGTCCGCGAGAAAGTCTGAGGAGGAAGAGCATGCGACACCTTACGCCGACTCGCTTCTGGCTCCTCCTCGGAGCCGTCATGGCGGCCCTGCCGTGGCTGTATTCCAGCGATGTCTACCGGCATCTGCTGATCATCACCTGTTTTCACGCCATCTTGGCGCTCAGCCTCAACCTGGTGACCGGCTTCACCGGCCAGCTCTCCCTGGGCCACAGCGCCTTCGTGGCCGCCGGCGCCTACACCTCGGCGCTGCTGACCTTGAGCGGCGCCTCCTTCTGGACCGGCGCCCTGGCGGCGGGCGTGGTCGCCTTTCTGCTGGGCCTGCTGGTTGGCCTGCCCTCGCTCCGGCTCCAGGGGATCTACCTGGGCATGGTCACCTGGGGGCTGGCCGAGATCGTCCGCCTGACGGCGCTTAACCTCGACATCACCCGGGGGCCGATGGGGCTTCCCGGCATTCCCGCCATCTCCGTCTTCGGCACCCCGCTCTTCAAGCTGTGGCAGATCTACTACGTGGTGGGCGGGCTGCTCTTTCTCTGCATCATCGGCACAACCCGGCTGGTCGACTCCCGCATTGGCGACGCCCTGCTGGCGATCCGCGAAGATGGCCTGGCGGCGGGCGCCATGGGGATCAACACCCTCTACTACAAGGTGCTGATCTTCGGGGTGAGCGCCACGGTGGCGGGGGTGGCCGGCGCCTTCTACGGCAGCTACCTCACCTTCATCAGCCCGCAGGCGTTCGATGTGAACATGTCGATTCTGATCCTGATGATGGTGGTGGTGGGCGGCCTGGGCTCCATTCCCGGCTCGCTGCTGGGGGCGGTGATCCTCACCCTGCTGCCCGAGGCCTTCCGCTTCCTGTCCGACTACCGGCTCTGGTTCTACGGCGCCATCTTGATCTTCATGATGATCTTCCGGCCGCAGGGGATTCTGGGCGCCTACCGCCACCTGCTGCCCCGCCTGGTTCTGCCCGCGGCGCTGACCGGGGCGAAGGGAGGTGGCGACCATGCTGCTCGCCGTGCGTAACCTGACCATGAAGTTCGGCGGCCTCACGGCGGTGGGCGACGTCTCCTTCGACCTGGCGGAGGGGAAGGTGCACAGCCTGATCGGCCCCAACGGCGCCGGCAAGACCACGGTCTTCAACGTGATCACCGGGATCTACCAGCCCACCGCCGGCACGATCCAGTTCGATGGGAAGCCCATCGCCGGGCTGCCTACCCACCGGATCTGCGAGGCGGGCATGGCCCGCACCTTCCAGACGATCCGCCTCTTCGGCAGCCTGACCGTGCTGGAGAACGTGATGATCGCCCAGCATACCCGGACCCGGACCGGGCTCCCGGGGGCGCTGCTGGAGCTGCCGGCCGCCCGGGCCGAGCGCAGCCGGGTGCGGGAGCGGGCGGTCTCGCTGCTGGCGGAGTACGGGCTGGAGCGCTACGCCCAGCACAAGGCCAACAGCCTCCCCTACGGCGCCCAGCGCCGCCTGGAGATGGTGCGGGCGCTGGCCACCGAGCCCCGGCTGCTCCTGCTGGACGAGCCCGCCGCCGGCCTCAACCCGCAGGAGGTGGGGGAGCTGACCGCCCTGATCCGCCGGATCAACCAGGGCGGCACCACCGTGCTGCTGGTGGAGCATCACATGAAGGTGGTCATGAACATCTCGGACCACATCGTGGTGCTCGACCACGGGGTGAAGATCGCAGACGGCACGCCCGGGGAGATCCGGCAGCATCCGAAGGTGATCGAAGCTTACCTGGGGGCGGAGGTGGCCAGCGGTGCTTGAGGTGCGCAATCTCGAGGTCTTTTATGGCAATATCCAGGCCCTGCGGGGCCTGAGCCTCACGGTGCGCAAGGGGGAGATCGTGGCGCTGATCGGCGCCAACGGGGCGGGAAAATCCACCACGCTCCGGGCGATCTCCGGGATCCTCTCGCCCCGGAGCGGGACGATCACCTACGAGGGGCAGGATGCCACCCGGCAGGAGCCCTCCTGGTGGGTGAAGGCCGGGGTCTCCCACTGCCCGGAGGGGCGCCAGGTCTTCCCCCGCATGTCGGTGGAGGAGAATCTCAAAATGGGCGCCTTCCTGCGGAAGGAGGCGGACCTGAGCCTTGAGTACGCCCGCATCTACGAGCTGTTCCCGGTGCTGAAGGAGCGGCGGCGGCAGCTGGCCGGCACTCTTTCTGGCGGCGAGCAGCAGATGCTGGCCATCGGTCGGGCCATGGCCTCCCGCCCGCGGCTGCTCCTGCTGGACGAGCCCTCCCTGGGGCTGGCCCCGCTGCTGGTGCAGCGCATGTTCGACGTGATCCGGGAGATCCACGCCGCCGGCACCACGGTGCTGCTGGTGGAGCAGAACGCCCACCAGGCCCTGCGAATCGCCGACCGCGGCTACGTGCTGGAGACCGGCAGCGTGGTGCTGGAGGGGACCGGGCAGGAGCTGCTCTCCAGCGATGCGGTGCGCAAGGCCTACCTGGGTGAGGACTAGGCCATGCGGGCGGAGGAGCTTTCAGCGGCGGTGGCCCGGGCCCTTCAGGCCCCGACCGTGGAGGATGTGCAGCTCAGCCCCGATGGCACGGCGGTCGCCTACGTGGCCGGCTCGATCTGGATCGCTTCGCTCACCGTCTCAGATGAAGGGGCGGATCCCCGCCCTCTGACCACCTGCACTCTGCCCCAGCGCATGCCCAGGTGGCGGCCGGGCAGCGGCCGGGAGCTGGCCTTTCTGGCTGGGGGCCCCGGGGTCACCCAGCTCTGTCTGAGCGGGGGAGCCGGCGAGCCCGTCCGGAGCCTCGCCGCCCTCTCCGGGGAGGTGAGCGCCCTGGAGTGGTCCCCCGACGGCCGCTCGCTGGCCCTGCTGCACACAGCGGCGGGCGGGGAGTGGACCCGGCTCCTGGTGCTCGACAGCGCCACCGGCGTCACCCGCTGGGAGAGCCCGGCGGGGGTGCAGGTCTGGGAGTGCTGCTGGGCGCCCGACTCCCGCCGCCTGGCGGTGGTCGGCTCCGATGCGCCCGGCGAGGCGAACTGGTACCGCTCCTGGCTGGGCCTGCTTCACGTGGGGGCGGAGCGGGTGGAGCGGCTCTGGCAGCCCGGTCCGCAGCTGGTCCGGCCCCTCTTCTCGCCCGACGGCGCCGCAGTCGCCTGCCTCTGCGGCCGGCTGAGCGACCGGGACGTGGGGGCGGGGGATATCTGGCTGGTCCCCCTGGCGGGGGGAGAGCCCCGCAACCTGACCCCCGGCTACGCCGGCAGCCCCACCTGGATCGAATGGACCACGCCGGGGCGGATCACCTTTACCGGCTACGAGGGCTGTGAGGCGGTACTGGCCGACCTGGACCTGCAGGGGCGGATCACCCGGCTCTGGCAGGCGAGGGCGGGCCTGGGCCACCACCGCTGGCCCCGGTTCTCCATGGCCGGCGACACCCTGGCGGTGGTCCGGGAAGACGCCGCTGCGCCCCCGGAGGTCTGGCTGGCCCGGCGGGGCGAGGCGGGGCTGCACTGGCGCCAGGCGACCCACCTGCACCCCGGGTGGGCAGAGTGGGAGCTGGGCGAAGTGGTGCTCCACCGGTGGCAGGCGCCCGACGGCCTGGCCCTGGAGGGGATTCTGCTCCTGCCCCCCGGCCCCCGACCCGCCGGCCCGCTGCCGCTGGTCACCGCGGTGCACGGCGGCCCCACCAACCTCTGGTCGTTCCGCTCCTACCTGCTCTGGCACCGGCTGCTCACCATGCTGGGCTGCGCCGTTTTCCTGCCCAACCCCCGCGGCAGCCTGGGCCGGGGCGTCGCCTTTGCCGAGGCGAACCTGGCCGACTACGGCGGGGCTGACTGGGCCGACATGGAGGCCGGCATCGACTCCCTGGTGGCCCGGGGGCTGGCCGACCCCGACCGGCTTGGCATCGCCGGCTGGAGCTACGGCGGCTTCATGGCCGCCTGGGCGGTGGCGCAGACCCCCCGATTCCGGGCCGCCATGGTGGGCGCCGGCATCAGCAACTGGGTCAGCTTTCACGGCACCACCCCGCTGTACACCTGGACCCACGACAGCTGGGGCCAGCTGCCGTCCTTCGACTCCCCGCAGAGCCGGCGCTCGCCGGTCCTGTTTGCCGACCAGGTTCGCACGCCCACCCTGCTGCTGCACGGCGGGGCCGACACCGTGGTGCCCCCGGGCCAGGCGCTGGAGTTCTACCGAGCGCTGCTGGACCGGGGGGTGGAGGCCCATCTCTGCCTCTACCCCGGTGAGCGCCACTTCGTGCGGGGCCTGCAGCATCAGCAGGAGATGCACCTGACCACGCTCCGGTGGTTTGCCACCCACCTGGGGCTGGCGTAAAGGAGGGGATTCCGTGTCACGAGAGGAGTACAAACCGGTGGGACCCGAGCGGGTGGGGGCGCTTCAGGGGACCGAGTGGGTCCTGGGCTTCTTCCGCCGCTACCCCCGCCTCAACACCCTGCAGGCGGGCTGCGAAGCGCCGTTCCTGCAGGGCGCCTTCGATGTTCACGTTCACGCCAACCCCGACACCCTCGGCCCCCGCAGCCAGGACCTGACCTCCGTGGCGGTCGATGCCTCCCGCGCCGGCATGCGGGCGATTCTGCACAAGGATCATCACCACTCCACCGTCGGCGTCGCCCAGATGGCGCAGCGCTATATTGACCTGATGGTGGAGACCGGCCGGCTGGAGAACCGGGTGGAGGTCTACGGGGGCGTTCCCCTTAGCTTCTCTACCGATCCGCGGGTCGTGGAGGTAACCCTGCGCTCCCCGCACATGCGGATGATCTTCTTCAACTGCCTCTACGGTGAGCCGCTTCTGGAGGGCGGGCGGGTCAAGGAGCAGGTGCGCGATGTGATCCGCCTGGCCGCCGCCCACCGGGTGCCGATCACCCTCTGCCCGCCGAACCACTCCACCAAGCAGGACGACCCCGACTTTGAGGGGACGCTGCCGATCGTGGAGGCGGCGGTGGCCGAGGGGGCCAAGGTGGTGCTCGACCACCCGGTCAGCTGCTTCACGGTGCAGCAGGCCCGCCAGCTGGCCGATTACGGCGTCTATGTCGGCGTCTTCTGCTTCCCGACCCTGCCCACGGTGGCCAAGGCGCCGGTGGTCGACCCGGACCTGGTTCACGAGATGATCGCCGCCGTTGGCCCCGAGCGCTGCGTCATCGGCAGCGACATGGGCCACATTCTGGAGCCGGATGCCGTGCCCGCCCTGCGGATGCTGATCCGCCTCCTGCTGGCCTACGGCCTGACCGATGAGCAACTGACCATGATGTGCCGGACCAATCCCGAGCGGCTCTTATTTGGCTAGAGCCGGCCTCGGAGACGACAAAGGGGGAAATGCAAGTGCGCGCAGCGCTGATCTATGAGCATGGCGGGCGAGACAAGCTGGTGGTGGAGGAGGTCCCCACACCATCGCCCGGTCCGGGGGAGATCCTGGTGGCGGTGAAGGCCTGCGGCCTGAACCATCTGGACATCTTCGTGCGGCGGGGCATGCCCGGGCTGCCCATCGACCTGCCCCGGATCACCGGCGGCGACATTGCCGGGGTGATTGCGGGTGTGGGCGAGGGGGTCACCCGGGTGAAGGTGGGGGACCGGGTCCTGCTCGACCCGATGATCACCCTGCCCGACGGCAGGCACGGCGCCCTGGGGGAGCACACCACCGGCGGGCTGGCGGAGTATATCACCGTGCCCTGGGAGAACGCCATCCCCCTGCCCGACGACGTCTCCTTCGAGGAGGCGGCCGCCCTGCCGATCGGCTACGGCACCGCCTGGCGGATGATGATCACCCGGGGCCAGGTGAAGGCCGGGGAGCACGTGCTGGTGCTGGGCGCCAGCGGCGGCGTGGGGACCGCCTGCGTCCAGATCGCCAAGATGATGGGCTGCGTGGTCTACGCCGGCGCCAGCAGCGACGAGAAGCTGGAGCGGCTCCGGGAGCTGGGGGCCGACGTGCTGATCAATTACAAGGAACAGCCCGACTTCCACCGCACGGTGCGGGCGCAGCGGGGCGGCGAGGGGCTCGATGTGGTGGTGGACTACACCGGCGCCGACACCTGGGTCAAGTCGCTCAAGTCGCTGCGCATCGGCGGGCGGCTGCTCACATGCGGCGCCACCACCGGCTACGACCCCAAGACCGATATTCGCTACATCTGGACCCGTGAGCTGAACATCATCGGCTCCGACGGCTGGCGCCGGGAGGACCTGGAGGCGCTGGTGGAGGCGGTCCGGACCCGACGCATGCAGGCGGTGATCGACCGGGTCCTGCCCCTGGAGGAGATCCGGGAGGGCCACCGGCTGCTGGAGGAGCGCATCGTCTTTGGCAAGGTGATCATGAAGCCCTGAGTCAGGAGGGGACCGCATGCAACGGAACAACTTCGGCGACCTGATCTGGCGGGCCGTCTCCCTCTTTCCCGACAGGGTGGCCATTGAGCAGGGCGACCTGGCCCTGACCTACCGCGAGCTGGAGGAGCGGACGGGGCGGGCCGCCGCCCTGATGCACCAGCTGGGCGCCGGGGGCGAGCGGGTGCTCCTGCTCTTCCCCAACGACTACCGCTACCCCGAGTGCCTCCTGGGCGTCCTGCGGGCCGGCGGGGTGGGGGTGCCGCTGAACATTAAGCTGGGCACCGACACCCTGACCTACATCGCCAACCACTGCGAGGCGACGCTGCTGATCGCCCACGCCGACCTGCTGGAGAAGGGCAGGGCGATCGCCGCCGCCACGCCGACCATCCGCCGGACGCTGGTGGTGGGGGGAGACCCCAGTGGCGCTGACAGCTACGACCGGCTGCTGGCCCTGACCCCGCCCGGCTTTGCCACGGTGGCGGTGGAGGTCGACAGCCCGGCGCTGCTCATGTACACCTCCGGCTCCACCGGGCTGCCCAAGGGCTGTGTGCTCAGCCACGCCAACAAGTGGTGGCAGGCCCGCTCCAGCGCCCAGACCATGATGCACACCGAGGAGGCCAAGGCGCTGGTCACCGGCCCGCTCTACCACGCCAACGCCTTCTGGGCCTGCATGCTGCCCATGCTCTACGTGGGCGGCGGGCTGGCGATTCTGCCGGGCTTCGAGGCGGTGGCGGTGCTGGAGGCGATCGACCGCTACCGGCCCACCTACATGTCGGGCACGCCCTCCATGTTCACCCTGCTCCTGGCGCAGCGGGAGAAGCTGAAGGAGTGCGACCTCTCCTCGATCGAACTGCTCCTCTGCGGCTCCGCCCCGGTGCCCGAAGAGCTGCTGCGGGCCCTGACCGAGCGGTTCGGCTGCGAGGTGGTGGAGAGCTACGGCCTGACCGAGGGCGGCGCCAACGTGGTCAGCCCCCGGTGGGGCCTGAAGAAGCTGGGCAGCTGCGGCCTGCCCGTCCCCGGCGTGACGATTCGCATCGCCGACCTGGAGCAGCCCGAGCGAGACTGCGCCCCGGGCGAGGTGGGGGAGCTCTGGTCCCAGTCGGGGGCCAACGCCCTGGGCTACTTCCGCCAGCCCGAGGTGACCGCCCAGAGGTTCACCGCCGATGGCTGGCTGAAGACCGGCGACCTGATGAAGGCCGATGAGCAGGGCTACATCTACTTCTGCGGCCGCAAGGACGACATGATCAACTGCGGCGGCGAGAACGTCTACCCCAAGGAGATCGAGACGATCCTCCTGACCCATCCGGAGATTGATGACGCCTGCGTGGTGGCGGTCTCCCACCGGGTGAAGGGCCAGGCGCCCGTCGCCTGGGTGGTGGCGCACACCCCCGGCTCCCTCACGGAAGATGAAGTCAAGCGCCACTTCCTGGAGCGGGGCCCGGCCTACGCCCACCCGCGGCGGGTCTTCTTCATCGACCGGCTCCCGGTCTCGGGCACGAACAAGGTAGACCGCAAGGGGCTGGAGGAGGAGGCGCGCCGCCTCCTTCCGGACGGCATCGGCTCCGGACAGGAGGTAGGTTCATGAGCATCACGTTGCTGGAGATTCGCCGCCGGCAGGAGCGGCTGCGCCGGGCGCTGGCCGCCGCCGGGTTCAAGGCTGCCCTGGTGGTGGGGCGGGGCTTCTTCGACCGCCCCGGTTCCCTGGCCTATTTCACCGGCCACATCCCTCCGTTCATCTCGGCGCCCTTTGACACCGCCGAGGGCGGCATGGGGCTGGCCGCCGCCATCATTCCCGTGCTGGGCGACCCCGTGCTGCTGGAGATGTTCCCCACCCGCCCCGAGCTGGTGGCCGCTGAGATCCGGGCCACCCCCAACGTGGTGGCCGGGACGATCGCCGCCCTGCGGGAGAAGGGGCTAGATGCAGGCTCCCTGGCGGTGGTCGACGGCGACCTGCTCCCCTGGGCCTTCGCCCGGCTGGTGCAGGAGGCGCTCCCCGGCCTGCGGCTGGCGCCCTTTGACGCCGCAGCGGCCCGCATGCGGGCGATCAAGAGCGAGGCCGAGGTCGCCCTGATCCGCCAGGCCGCCCTGGTGGCAGACGCCGGGCTGGCCGCCGTGCGAGAGGCCCTGCGGCCCGGGGTGACCGAGCGGGCGCTCTGCGCCATCGGCCAGCAGGCCGCCCTGGCCGCCGGGGCCGACTTCGTGCGCTACCTGCGGGTCCACTCGGGCCCCTGGACCCTCAGCGGCGCCCGCTGGCCCCAGGCGATGGACCGGGTGATCCAGGAGGGCGAGTACGTGGCGGTCGATATCATCGGGGCGGCGGAGGGGTACGGCTTCGACGTGCTCCGCTGCTTCGTGGCCGGCGCCCCGACCGAGGCGCAGCGGCGCCTGACCGAGGCCGCCACGGCGGTCACCGACGCCATGGTGCAGGCCTGCGTCCCCGGCGCCACCGGCCGGCAGATCTACGCCGCCGGCCAGCGCAGGGCCGAGGAGTTGGGTTACCTGGAGGCGCTGGATGGCTTCATCGGCCACGGCATCGGCCTGGAGACGATGGAGTGGCCCCTGCTCCACCCCGACGACGACGCCCCGCTGGAGCCCGGCATGGTCATCTGCATCGAGCCCGGCCTGAAGGTGGAGGGGGTGGGCGGCGCCCGGATCGAGGAAGAGGTGGTGGTCACCCCCGACGGGCCGGTGGTGCTGACGGTGACGCCCCGCACGCTGTAACCGGGAAAGCAGAAGGGCTGCCGTGGCACATGGCAGCCCTTGTCTTCAACGGATCACCCGGATATGCCCGTTCATGTCGACCCCGTACGTGCGGATCAACTCGTCGAGGGAGACGAACTTATAGCCCTGCTGCCGAAGCCTCTTCAGCACCGTCGGCAGCGCCTGGTCGGTCTGCTTGCACGAGTCGCTGGCGTGCATCAGAATGATCGCCCCGGGGTGGATCAGCTTCACCGTGCGGTTGACGATCACGTCGACGCCGGGGTTCTTCCAGTCCAGCGAATCCACCGACCAGATGACGGTGGCGTAGCCCATATCCTTGGCCGCCTGCACCGAGACCTTGTTGAAGTCGCCGTTGGGCGGGCGGATGTAGGTCGGCCCCCGGCCCGTCAGCTCCTGGAGAATGGCGTGGGCGGCGGCGATGTTCTTGGCGGTGCCGTCACGCCCCAGGCCGCTGAAGTTGACGTGCGCCTGCCCGTGGGACTCGATCTGGTGCCCGTCCCCGTGAATCCGCTTGACCAGCTCCACATGGTTCTTCGACCAGGGCCCCGACAGGAAGAAGGTGGCCTTCACGTTCTCCTGCTTCAGCACATCGAGAACTTTCGGTGCCATCTTCGTGCCCCAGGAGATGTCGAAGGTGAGGGCGACCACCTTCTCTTCGGTCTTTGCGGAGTAGATGGGGCGCAGGTTCGGCTGCAGCGCCGCGTTGACTGGGGCGATGTCATTTCGCTCGACCACACCCGGCTCGACAAACCGGGCCCCGACCAACAGGACAGCGACGGTCAGAAGGAAGGCGACCGTCCAGCGCATCCGGCTGGTGACATGGATCACGTACATGCGGACCCTCCTCACCACAGGACGAGATGCTAGAGGGTATGAGGACGGAGCCCGGTACATGCGGTTGTGGCAGGAAATGCGGCTTGCGCAGGCCAGTTGCGATATGCTATAGTCAACCGTGCACGAACATGGGAGTAGATCTGGTCCTGGTGGCCGGCACGGTCTTCAAAACCGATGTGCCGTAGTGATCCTGCGGCGGGTGGGTTCGATTCCCACATACTCCCGCCAACTAGAGCAAGAAGGGCTTCAGGGTTTTGGACAAACAGCCTTCACGGTGGTTTGCCTAAGACCCTGAAGCCCTGTTTACTGACCAGTCAAACGTGCTGGCGCCCTGCTCAGCGTGGGGCTGGTGAGCGGCTACAGCAGGAGGGTGGCCACGGCGTAGATGGCCCAGAGGGAGGCGGCTCCCAGGAGCGAACCCACGGCCACCTGCAGGTCGGCGGGCCACCGATGGAAGAGCCGCAGGGGCGGGAGCGCACCGTGGCCGGGCAGGAACCGGGCGACCAGGTACCAGAGCGCTGCCGCCGTCGGGAGGGCGATGAGCAGCCGCACCCAGGAGAAGCCGGCCTCCCCCGAGAGGGTAAGGGCCAGCCAGGAGAGGAGGCCGATTCCGAGTGCCGCCAGAAGCCCCGTGAAGGCGCTAATCTGGCGGAAGAGGTTCGGCTTCCCCTTCAGGGAGTCCGGCTCCTTGCCCATCAGAATGTTGAGGACGCCTGATCCGATCTGGTCGGTCAGGGAGGACGAGGTGTTGGCGAGCACGGCAACGGCCAGCCGGCGCTCGGGCACGAGCATGAGGATCGAGCTGGAGCCCTCGGTACCCCCGTTGTGCCAGACGACCCGCTCTCCCTTGCCGGTCCGGTCGACCCAGCCGAGTCCGTAGCGTGACGCCTCTTCCGTCTCGATCAGACCGGTGTGGGCCTCTGCCAGGCTCTCCAGGCGCAGCACCGCCCCCGGATAACCGCCAAGATCAAGGGCAGCGTAGCGGGCGAGGTCACGAATCGAGCAGACGGTCATCGAGCCGGCTGCCGCCATGGCGGGCTTCCTCAGCCATCCGATGGTCCCGGCTCGGAAGCCGAACATCCAGCCGTGAGGGGCAGCCAGATCGAGCTGCGGATGGGTTCGATAGTCGGCGGCGCTGCTGGCCATGCCCAGTGGCTGAAGGATCTCCTGCTGGACATACTCGGCCCAGGGGCGTCCGGAGACGGCCTCGACGATCAGCCCAAGCAGGGTATACCCGATATTGGCATAGGCGAACTTCGTGCCGGGCTGGCTTTGAAGCCGCTCCTTCGCCAGGGCGCGCCCGGCGGCCTCGGCGGAGTCCGGGTACTCCAATACCAGGAAGGTAAGCCCGGTGGGAAGCCCGCTGCTGTGGGAGAGGAGCTGGCGGATGGTGATCCGGTCAGGCTCGGCCCCGCCGACCTGGAACCAGGGGAGATGGCGCCGGACCGGGTCGTCCAGGTCCAGCAGACCGCGCTCCCTGAGCTGCAGGATGGCGGTGGCCGTCAGGCTCTTGGTGATCGAACCGATCTCAAACGCGGTGTCAGGGGTGACCGGCCGTGCGCTTTTGCGGTCGGTCACGCCATATCCTCGGGCGAAGACCGTCTCGCCATCGGAGACGACGGCGACGGCGAGCCCGACCATCCCTGCGGTCCTGAACTGCTCCTGCACGTAGGCTTCGATCCGACCGAGCACCTCCGGCGATACCGGCTCGAACTGCATAGACTGCCTCCTCGGTCCTGGCAACTCCTTTGCCCTCTCTTTCTCCGGGGTCAGGAGCGACTCCTTCCGGTGGATGCCCCAGCGGTAGCCGCTGAGCGCCCCGCCGGTCCGGACCACCCGGTGGCAGGGGACGACCAGGCCGAGGCAGCCGATGCTGGCGCCGACCTGCCGTCTGAGCCCGCCCCAGCCCGAAGTGCGGATTGGCGAGGATCGGCGAGAATTGGCGAGGAACGATTCGGATTGGCGAGGAACGGCGAGAGACGGTTCGATTTGATTCGGATCCATTCGGATGGATCAGATTGCGCCCCGCCACGTACGCCGGGTCAAAAGAAGGTCCGCCTCATCTCCCGCGTGCGCGTCTTGAAAGCCTTGCCCTGACCGGGCTGGAGGACCTGAGCCTCCCCCGGCCTCGGCGGGCGGCGGCGGGGGTCATAGGGGATCGAAAAAGACTCCCGCGAACTAGCCGGCCCCTGGAACCCTTCTGCGGGGCCGGGTTTGGATCGGCGGGAGTCGGCGGGCGGTGGCGGGAGTCGGCGGGAGTCGGTGGGAATCGGCGAGAAAAGGCGCGGAATCGTGCGGATCGCCTACGGCCAGAAGGCCCGCTGCTTGCAGACCAGGCTGCAAACAGCGGGCCTTCGCGCGTCTAGCCAGTGCCCGGCTGGTGCCAGGGCGTCCCCACCCGGTGCAGCACCCAGCGATCCAGCCCCCAGTACCCTGCCACCTTCCAGGCCAGGATCAGCAGGACGGCGATCAGGAAGAGGACCGGGTTCGAACTGGTCGTTCCCGCCAGCATGAAGCTGAAGTTCATCAGCCCCCCGCCAAAGGCGGCGAAGCCGGTCAGCAGGCCGACGATCAGCGCGATGCCAACCAGCACCTCGGCGTAGACGATCAGCGGCGCAAACCAGGTGTAGGCCTCCGCCTCCAACAGCGACTGGAGAAAGGCCCGGTACCAGTCGTAGGTGATGGGCGGCTTCCCCGTCTCCGGGATCTTGACAGCGTTGGTCCAGTAGCCCTTCAGGGCGGCTCCGCCCTGCATCCAGGCAGGCTTGCCCAGCTTGCCCCAGCCCGCCGTCAGCCACTGGTAGCCCAGGTAGACCCGCAGGATCG
>JBMONB010000256.1:0-27843 GCA_049325315.1 Bacillota bacterium
TCAGTCCATGTCAAGCCCCAAGCGGTGCTTCGCTCCGTTGCCGCTCTGCGGCGAGGGCTTGACATGGCGGGCGCCTCGGTACAATGGCCTGACAACCCGGCCCGATGCCTGGACTTGTCCATCGCGGCAAAAACCGACCCACCTTGGCGAATTAGTCGAATGGCTGGGTTGGGGAATAGGGCGTTGTGCTAGGGGGCGGGCCTGGGATTTGTGTACCTATGCGAGCTCAACGGTCAGGCTCAATTAAGGCTCGGCGGTTATGTCCGTAATCCATAACGAGCATGCATCAGCCGAACCAGGTGGAAACGAAAGCGTCCGTCCTCGCCCCGGGCTCCCGCCGCTTCAGAAGCTCGACGAACCCTGCCGTGGTAGCCTTCTCCTCCATCGTGTACTCCTTCAGCAACGACCAGAACCGCCCGTCACCCAGTTGATCTCGTAGGGTGTTCAACGCTAGAAGTCTGGTGAAAAACCCCTCTTATATGGGGTAGCTCCTGAATGTCCGGCTTGAAAGCCGACGGTCGAACACTGAAAACGCACCAAACAGGGTCACAAGAAGCGGAACAAGGGGGGCGGTCCCCACCTTGGGCATGTTCCGCCGACGCCAGGCGGCTAACCGCTTGACGTTTTGCGTAATGGCTGTTAGCAGTGCTTGGGTGTGCACTGCGAGGAGTCCGCGCCCTCTGGCTCGCCCAAGCCCGTGACACACCTTGGCTTCGGCAAAGGTGTGTTCGACCCGGGTACGTGCCCGCTGTAGCCGGCGGTCTGTCTTTGGCCCCTGTAGTTGGCGAACCAGATTCCGTGCCTCAGCCTCCGCGACGGCTTGGTGTCTCCGGCGTAACTGGTCAAGGCTGTTAGTCCGCCGCTGCCATACCGGAATGGGTTCCAAGACGGTCGAAGCCATGGGCGCAACCGGCAGCACTCCGCGCTGGAGAACCTGGGCCAGATAGGCACCCGCCGTGTATCCGGCATCACCGACGTAACGGCGCTGTCCCCGAATGCCCGGGAGCTGTTCCAAGAACTCGTCGAGCAAAGCCACCGCCGCTTGCCGCTCAGCCGTTCCGGTGGCGCGGGTAGCCATGGTGGCCAGGATGACCCCAGACCGCAAATCAACAGCGTTGTGAACAAGGTAGCGGAGCTTGGCTTCCTGCGCCGGGCCTTTGCGGTACAGGCGGGCGTCCGGGTCCGTTTTGGACAGATGGGTCTCGTTAGAGAACTTCTCGCCGTGGAAGTTTGGATCGCCAGCCTTCCGCTCGGACCGCTGGGCTGATGGTACCTCGGATTGGCCGGAGCCACCTTCCCCGGAGTTGCCGGGATCCTCGGGCGGCTCCTGAGCATCCTCTTCCGCCCCGACGGCTTTCCGCATCAGCCAGTCGGTGAGGGACGTCACAGGGGCGATAGGCGCCAGGCTATTGGTTGCAGCGTTGGCAGTAACTTGGGTCCCGTCCACCCCAATCGCCTTGCCCGAAACGAGACCGGCCGCGACACACTGCCTAACGACCTCGTGCATCACATCGGCGAACACGCCCGTGATGCTCCAGAGGCGGCGCAGTTTGCTCAGAGTCGATCGGTCGGGAATCGGATCATCGAAGTTCAGGCGACAGAACCATCGAAATCCCGCGTGCATCGCCACCTCACCCTGCAAGGCGTGGTCCGACAGATCGAAGAGGTACTGGAGCAGGAACAAGCGCAGAACCAGTTCCGGGGGAATGGAACTCCGCCCCAACTTGTCGGAGTACAACTCCTTCGTCCGCTCACGGATGAAGCTCAGGTCCACGGCTGCATCGATGTGCCGAAGAATGTAATTCCGAGGCACGAGTGACTCGATGTTAATCTCCTGAATCAGCCGAGCCTGATTGTGCTTCTTGCCCTGCATGATTGGCTGCACCTCCGTAGGTATTCCACGATAACAGTTTCGACGAAGGTGCAACCAAATCATTTTGGTTAAAGGAATCTTTTCACCAGACTTCTAGTGCGCCCCTGGCGTACCAAACCGCACCATGCAGGTTGTCGGCGACCTGCTCATCCAGGAATCGGGTCTCTCTTGCGCCCTGTGCGCGGTCCACAGAGCGCTGGTAACGGACCATTTGCTCGTGAGCCTTTTCCGGCCCGAAGACATCCCCGACCAGAACAGCCTGGAAAAAACTCGCCAGCGCCTCATCGGAAAACCGCCTGGGCGGGTCTGCAGGGAGGGGAGTCCAGAAGTGGCTCACCTCGTGGAGAACCTCTGCCGCGGCGTGCCAGTTGTCGGGCAATCCCGCCTCCTGGAGGATGAAGTGCGGCGTGTTCTGCGATCCCCAGCCCTGTGGGATCTGGACGATTGCCAGGTCGCCGGTGCTCCTTGGCCCAAGGCGGTCGGTGAGCCCCTTCAGGGCGGCGTTTACCCACCCCAGCGCGCTGCTGCCCCACCGGGCATCATCAGGCAAGTGATAGATGGTCACCCCACCGCTCTCCAGGCTGGTAAACCGTGCAACCGCCAAGTCGAACCGTTCCCGGGGCGCCGCGGTGCGGAAGCGGGCCATCCCGTCCTGTATCGACACCAGGCCTGGCGCCACCGCCATGTACCCTTCCGGCACCTGCACCGTCACGTCGAAGTGCTTACGGTGCAGGTATGTCGCCCGCAAATGGCTGGCCCTGTCAGGCGGGGCGGCCACCGGGTACCAGAGGATTTCGGGCCGCAGGAGCGTGTAGTCTCGGGTAACCGCGTCCCAGATGTACGGCCACACTTCGCGGGCACCGGCTGTGACGCCGCCGTACTCCAGGCTCACCCGGCACGAGGCGCCCGGTGGCAGGGCCTCCGGCAGCTCAAGGGTCACCGCGTGGACGTGATGTCTCTCGATCCCTTCCAAACCCGTAATCCGGCTGGTCACCCGGGCTGCCTTGCCATCCACCGATACGCCGGCCAATGCGTACAGCCGATAGAACAGAAGCGGCAGTACAGAAGCAGGTTCCGGACCGGCGTTCTCGACCTCGAGGAGGGCTTTGACGCGGAGTAGGCCAGGCGCCGAATGGGGAAAGATTTCCGGTTGGAACTCCAGCGTTATGTCCAGAGTGTAATGATTGATGTTTATCACGGGATTTCCCCCAAACAGATTAGCTACGAAGTTTCGTATACGCTAACTGCCAGGAGAATCCCTGCCGAGGTATTGGCTCTAAAGATCTCAGATCCTGGCCGGTCCCGGTATGAAACCCAGCCGACCCGTCTAGAATGAAAAAGACCCGGTGGGGTGCACCGGGCCGGCAGCCGCCGTTGCCTGACAGCGTCGAGGGGAGGGCTTCACCCCCGCCCCTTAGAAGTTAAGGGTAAGGAGCTTCAGCAAGAGGGCTAGAACGAGTATCCAGAAGAGACGGTTGTCTAGCTCACTCATTGCGTCCACCTCCTTCCGTTCAACAAGGCGGACCGCCACTAGCTAATACGAGGGGATCTGCGATTTGGTTCGCGGATCCCCTCGTATTTGTCATGTCATCGACCCCCCCGGTAGCACCCCCCACCCTGCAAGACCCACGGCACAAGCGCCTTGTAGGTCACCTTCCCCTCCCCCTCGCCCCCGTAGGGCGAACCCGTCAAATGGCGTGGCCATGGAGGTTCCGCTGTAGGCGACGTAGCCCGAGCTGGTGTTGGCCCGCGCCGCCATAATGTTAACGCCAGGCGCCACAATCTCCGGCTTGACCCGGTCGTCCCGGGTGGGGCCCCGGCTGGAGAAGTAGGCCATGCCGAAGCCGCCCTCTCCTACATCTGCCATTGCTCCCACCGTAATTGCATTGGCTTTATGGTACATTACCCCCAGATCCTGTATACTGGGAACTGGAAGGTGATGGAAGATGATGCGGACCGGGGAGCCCGAGATCCGGGTGGATCGGGTGGCGATCTACATCCGCTGGTCGACAGAAGACCAGGGCGAGGGGACCACCCTCGATGTGCAGATGGAAGCCTGCCGTGCTTACATCATATCCCAAGGATGGGCAATCAATGAAGACCTGATTTTTGTGGATGATGGCATCTCGGGCGGGACGCTCCAGCGCCCGGCCCTGGGGCGCCTCCGGGGGAAGATCGCGGCCGGCGAGGTTGATTGTGTGGTGGTCTACAAGCTGGATCGCCTCTCCCGCTCTGTGCTGGATATGGTCAAGCTCGTCCTGGACGAGTGGGACGAGCACTGCTACATCAAGTCGGCCCGGGAGCCCATCGACACCATGACCCAGACGGGGAAGATGTTCTTCTACCAGCTGGTCTCCTTCGCCGAGTGGGAGCGGTCTGTGATCAAGGAGCGGACCTTCTCGGGCAAGCTGCGCCGGGCCCAGGAGGGGCGGAACCCGGGGATTACCCCGGCTTACGGTTACCGGCTCGGGGAGAGCTCCGAGTTGGTGGTCGAGCCGGCGGAAGCGGCTGTGGTGCGGCTGATCTTCCAGCTGTACGCCTCGGGCCTGGGCTGCCTGGCGGTGGCCCAGCGATTGGGGGAACTGGGCCACCCCTCCCCCACCGGCCGCCACTGGAGTTCGGCGCAGATCTCCCGGATGCTCGGGAACGCCATCTACGTGGGGACGCTGGTCTACGGCAAGCAGGCGACGGTCAAGGGCGGTCGCCGGGTCAAGTCGGACAAGCCCTTGATCGTCCGGGAGGGGATGGCCCCCGCCATCGTGGAGCGGGACCTGTGGGAGTCCGTCCAACTGATGAAGGACAGCCGGCCCGGGGTCGGGCGGAAGGGACGCTGCGGTCGTGTGATGGCCAGCCAGAACCTCCTGACGGGCCTTCTGCGCTGCCGGTGCGGGCATGCCTACAGCGGCAGCGGGGGCTCCGGGGAGCGGCAGCGGTACCGCTACTACTACTGCGGGGGCTCGAACGGCAAGGGGATCGGGTACTGCACGACCGGGCGCATCCGGCAGGACCTGCTGGATGACCTGGTGGTCTCCGCCCTGCTGGAGCAGTTCAGCGGGGCCGGGGTGCGGGAGCGCCTGCGGGCGCAGATGCTGGCTGAACTCACCTGCGCCCTGCAGGAGGCGAGGGCGGCTGTGGATGCGCTGGACCGGGAGTTGGGGAAGGCCAAAGAAAAGGAAGGCCGCCTGAAGGCGGTCTTCCTGGAGGGTGAGCTGTCGACGAAGGAGTACCGAGAACTGAAGGTGGAGCTGAACCGGCAGGTGGTGGAGACGGAGGCGAAGCGGGCGGCCAGGATGCAGGACGTGGAGCGGGCCACGCTGGCGCTGAAGAACCAGCAGATGGTGCTGGACCGGCTCCAGGACTTCGAGCGGTGGAACGTGCTGGAGATGCGGGAGAAGAAACAGCTGCTGGGGCAGTTTGTCCGGGGGATCGTGGCCTACCGGGACAAGGAGACCGGCGAGATCACCTGTGCGATCGAGTGGCGCTGGGCCGGCGGGGAGGCGCTGAAGGTGGTCTATAGCCTGCGGCAGGCCAGGTTTACGGAAGTGGCGGCGGAGGCGTTTAAGCGGCGCCAGCGGGGGGAGGACGGAAAGTTGCTACCCAATGAGGTTGGGTAGAATTACCGTACATTCAGTGGTCTGTGGGCATGCGTCCGAACTCCCGCGTAGCCAGAACCGGGGATTCATCCGTCCAGGATGTCTGCGATTCAATGCCGCAACTGAACGTGCAGGGCCCAGGGGGTGCGCCGCAATGCGGTGCGCCCCCGGGGATGACGGCCGCCGGGACGGGGGGAGCGGGTCTACGCCTCCCGCTTCTTCAGCCCCTCCGCATCGAGCCGGCGGATCAGGTGCTGTGCAAGGTAGCTGGCCCAGAGTTGGAGTCCCCGCTCCACTGCCTCGGGGTCGTGGACGTAGGTATGGGTCACATGGACCGTGTACTCCTTGCGCCTTCTTGCCAATGCGGCCACCTCTTTCTTTAGACTTACCTGACAACTTCTAACCGATGGCGTACCCACCCTTGACTCTGGTGGGGAAAATGGTCTCCAGCCGCAGACAAGCAATAAGGCTCGCCTCCACAGCGAGCCTGCTCATTCCTGAGAACCTGTTGTCCGCCTACTGCCGTGGGCATACCTGGCCGATGGTCATACATGGTCATACCATGTCATACCCCGGTTGGCATGTCCGGTCGAACGAAGACCCACCTGAGCGGTTCTCCCACTCCGGTGCTTCCTTGAGCAGGCCGTTCGAACTCCCTACTCATTTCAGCCGTATTAAGTGTAGGGAACAACCCTGGGTTCAACTCAAGCCTGTCGGGTGGCGTGCCCTGCTTCTCGTCGGTGTGCTGTCGGATTCAACAAGCCCCAAGGAGGGAAATCGATGTCTTGGTTTCAGCGCATCTTAGGGCTTGCCAAGCCTGTGGTTACGAGTGTACCGGACGAAAAGCAGCCCGCTCAGGCTTCAAGTGAAGCCCCCGCCGCCGGAAACTACACGGTCCCCTGCAGGGCGAGTCGATTCCTGTCCAACGGAGCCATGGTCAAGGTCATCCAGAAGGCCGAGGCGATGCGGAACCCGAAGATCACGCAGAGCCCCAAGACCAGCTGCGCGATCACCATCGACCTGGGCGAACCGGTGGGCGAGGGTTGGGAGAAGGGAACGGCTGAGTACCTTGGCACAACCACCAGGGCGGTAGTCCGCTTTGATCCGAAGACAGGAAAGCCGTTCAACGCCTTTCCGATCTTCGACCAGGGCAAGAAGCAGAACCGACCGTCACCGGCCGGACAAGCCCAAGGGGCAGAGCAGGTTGATCTCAGCGTGTTCGACTCCGCCATTGCCTGGCTTGACTTCGTGCTCCACCATCCGACGTTTGACATGAACGACTGGGACACGGCTCTACCTCTTCTCCCCTCTGCCTTCACCCAGCGGGTCGACCTGTGCGATCAGCAGGTCCCCGGGGTGGCCGACGGCTTCAAGCTGGCCTATCAATACATCCTCAACGAATGGGACGACGAACGCCTGGAGGCCTGGTGGAGCCGCCGGATGGACTTCGGCCTTCCCGGGACGACCCGGCAGTTCCTCACCTTCCTGTGGGAGTCCCTCTACCCTGGTGAACCGTGGCAGCGGAGCTTCTCGTCGGACGTAGAGGTCCTCCCTGAGGGGTAATAGTGAGAACACAACAGCGAAGAGGCTCGCCGCCATGGCGAGCCTCTTGGGCTAGAAGGTAGTTTATACCAGAACATCGAATCCAGCTTGATGGCAGAGGCGGGGCCCGGATCACTTCCCATCATCACTTTTTACCGAAAGGAAGTGGTTACGGTGTCGGCGCAGGAAAAGGTCCTTGTGGCCCTCTGTATCGTCGCGTTTACCGAGGCTTTTCGGCTCATCGTCCATGAGCTGATCCCGGTTCTCGTCCACGGTCTGGTGGGTTTCTAAGGCCCCGTTCCTCCCGGTCCCCGCCTCTGCCACTAGTATGTCCGAAAACCCCGATCAAACACATGGACGCCGGTGGGCATCTGCCCCCGGCGCCTTTTGCTCTTACCCCCATCCACCTGAGTCGCGTTTACGCCAATGCAGACCCCCCTATTTTGGGCGTAGGCACGAAATCATGTCTATGCCAATGCGTCTTATGGCATTCACAGCGGAGACTGGGGTTTTCACGTATGCCCAGCCCGTAGTAGGGGATCGCCGCAGCGTAAAACGAAGTTTTCGTGCCCAAGCGAATGCTATTGTAATGGCATTGACAGCAGCGCCAGGCGAGCCGACCGTGTAGCTGCGCGGCCCCGAATTCCCCGCTGCGATCACCGGGATAATGCCCTCCTCCGCCGCCCGGTTGACCGCCTGCGACAGGGTGTCGGTCCCGTCGGAGGAGCCCGAGGTGCCCAGCGACATGGAGATGATCTTGATGTTGTAGGTTGCCTTGTTCGCCACCGCCCAGTCCACCGCCGCCGTCACGTTGGAGAGGGTGCCGGAGCCGTTGACGTCAAGGACCTTCAGCCCGATCAGCGCCGCCCCGGGGGCGACGCCCGTGTAGGCGCTGTTCCCCTCGCCGGAGCCGGCGATGATCCCGGCCACGTGCGTGCCGTGACCGTTGTCGTCGTATGGGTCGGTGCGGTTCTGCACCCAGTCGTGCCAGGCGATCACCTTGCCGCCATCGAGGTCGATGTGGTTCGCATCGATGCCGGTGTCGATCACCGCCACCACCACATCCTGGGCGGAGTACCCGGCGCCGTCCCGGTCGCCGGTGACGGCGAAGTCCTGCCGGGCCTTGGTGGCGCCGAACCACTGGCTGGCGGTTCCCATGAGCACCTGGACCTCGGCGTCGTGCTCGATATGCTGCACATAATCTTCTTTCGCATACTTCAGCACCTGCGCCCTGGTCATGGAGGCGGCCACCGCCGGCACTACGCTGTAGCGGTACCTCACCTGCACCTCATCGCCCATCTCCGTGAGGCGCATGGTGTCGCGATGGTCCTGCATCATCACCAGAACGGGGACCGGTTCATCGGGTTCCACCTGTTCCAGCAGCCTGTCGAGGTCGTCGAAGATCTTGTTCCCGTCCTGGTCCATGGCCGGCGGCTTGTCGGGCCCGAAATGGGGCAGGCAGCCCGAGAAGAGCGTCAGCGCCGCCAGCAGGGCGATTCCCTGCCGTATCCACTTGTACACAGCCTTCACCTCTCCCTTGTCGAATCGCTCGTCGGTTCTGTTGCCATTCTCTTCCTGTTCATGGGGAGGGAGTCCTGTTTCGCAGCAGACAAAATGGTCCACCCAAAGGAGAGGGCCCTCCCGGGTGGGAAGGCCCTCTTCTCAGGCACAGACCACTTCTACTGCACCGCTACGTCGTCGACATAGAAGCTGGTGGGGTACAGGTAGTCGGTGGTGATGCTGAAGTGGACGTAGAGCGTCTGCCCGGCATAGGGAGCCAGGCTTACGCTGTCCTGCTGCCAGGCGCCACGGAGATCCCGGTTGCTGCGGGTCCGCAGGGTGGCGATCAGGTTGCCGTCCAGGGTGTAGAGCCGGACCCGGAAGTGGTCGTAGGCGATCGATGGCCCCTCCACCGAGGTCATGTACCACCAGAAGGTCAGCGTCGAGTCCGGGGGGATCGTCACCGCCTGGTAGACCCGGTCGTAGGCGTAGTCGTAGCCGCCCAGCCAGGCGCTGTAGCTGCCGGTGCGAGGCCTGTGGGTGGTGATCAGCTGGTAGCCGCCGGTGGATGCCTGCTGCCAGGGCTCAGTGCCGTTCTCGAAGCCGCCGTTGGAAAGGGGGCTCCTGGGCGGGGGCGGGGGCGGCTCGTTCTCGTCGCCGGTGACGGCGCGGTGGGCGTTGATCCGCCCGCAGGTCCAGTAGGCGCCGGTCCCGCTGATCGGGTCCGATGTGGCGCAGATGCGGTCGCGCACCTGGGTGTTGGTCAGCCCCTGTGAGGCCAACAGCCCGGCCAGACCGGCCACGTGCGGCGTCGCCATGGAGGTGCCGCTGATCGTGTGGTAGCCGCCGTTCAGCCAGGTGGAGTAGATCCCCTCGCCGGGGGCGGCGGCCTCCACCCAGTTCCCGTAGTTGGAGAAGTAGGAGCGGGCGTCGCTGCTGTTGGTGGAGGCGACGGCAAAGCAGTTTTCGTAGTAGGCCGGGTACGACGGGCTGCTGGTGTTGCTGTTGCCGGCGGCACAGGCCAGGAACGCCCCGCGGTTCCAGGCGTAGTTAATGGCGTTCTCCAGCGTGGTGGCGCCGGTGGAGGCGCCCAGGCTGAGGTTGATCACCTTCGCCCCGCGGTCGGCCGCCCAGGTGATGCCGTTGGCCACGTTGGCCAGGGTGCCGCTGCCGTTGTTGTCGAGCACCCGCACCGGCATGAGGCTGCAGCCCGGGCAGGTGCCTGCCCCCCCGGTGGCGTTGTTGGTCTCGGCGGCTGCGGAGCCGCCCACATGGGTCCCATGGCCGTGGCCGTCATCGGCCTGGCTATCGCCCGAGACGAAGTCGTAGCCGGGCACGATCTTCGCGTCCAGGTCGGGGTGGTTCAGCTGGATTCCCGTATCCACAATGGCGATCACCGTGCTGGAACTGCCCTGGGCCACATCCCAGGCGGCGTAGGCCTGGATCTTCCCCCACGCCCACTGCTGGGTGACGCCCGGGTCGTTGGGTGTTCCAACGGCCTGGTAGATGAAGTTCGGCTCCACGTAGAGGACATTGGGGTTCTCCTTGAGCGCCGCCAGTATCCGGGCCCTCTCCTGGCTGTTGTGCTTCGCCTTCAGGGCGGGGAATGCGATCAGGTGGGCATCGAGCGGTTTGATCTGGTCGATGATCTGGGCGCCCAGTTCCTCTGCAATCTGCGCGCGCCCAGCGGCGGAGAGACCGGGGGTGAAACGGATCAAATACTCGCCGGGAACGGCCGGCGCCTCCACCGTCTTCCGCCCTGTGCCTGGCTGGCCAACCGGTTGGGCCAGGGCCGCCGGGGAAGCCAGGGACGCAAGGAGCCCGAAGAGAGCCAGGAGCGAAACAATGATCCGCGTCAAAGCAGTCCCTCCTCTAACGAACGGGGCACTCGGGTGTGAAAGGGGGTCAGATCCCATCCTATTCACCCGAGTGCCGTCATCGACAATATTTCATTTTTTCTGTCGAACATGGGGCTGCAAGCCAATGACGCCGCACTGCTGGACCCGAATGGGGTGCCCATCCCCTTGAGCTTTCGGATTGGACGCAGTTTCCATGTGCTACTCCACCTGGCCCTTATAAAGCAGCCGGCGGAACTCCTCCACCTCTCGGACGCGCTGCAGGTGAATAACCCGCTTGGGCGGCCCGACTTCCCCCAGCAGTTCCCGCACTCGGGGGCGCTGCTGCTTGGGGAAGGCCCAGATATACCGGAGAAACTCCCAGCTCAGCCGCTCCTCGCAGCCCTCTGCCATATCGGGCCGCCCACTGCGCCGGTACTGAACCAGCCGCCTCACCGCCCGCCAAAGGCAGAGCAGCCGGGGCAGGTCCAGAAAGATGACCGTGTCGGCGGCGCCCAGGCGAATCGGCATGGTTCCGCCGTAGTTGCCGTCGATGATCCACCGCTCTCCCTTCACCAGTTCCTCCTGCACCGCCACCCAGGCGGGGCGTTCCGGGGCCACCCAGCCGGGGCGCCAGAAGAGCCTGTCCAGGTGGTGAACCGGGAGGTCCAGGGCCTTGCCCATCTCCTGCGCCAGCGTGGACTTGCCCGAGCCGGGCGAGCCGATGATCGCAATTCGCTGCATGAAAAACCGCCCCTCCTGGCGCTACCTCTTCGCCAGGGGGGCGGTCTGACTCCTGCCGGGCCCTACCGGCCCCTGGCCTGGACCACCCCGAGCCGCTGCCGGTCGCCGCGGGTGGTGACGCTCGTTCCCAGGGTCGGGCTCTCCAGCCCCGAGACCTCCACCACCCGGAAGACCAGGGGTGTGGCGTAGGCCGCCCCGTCTACCGCCAGGACCTGCCCGGCCTGCACGTCGACAGCCAGCCAGCCTGTCCGGAAGTCACCCACGACCTTGCCATCGACCAGCAGCTTGGCGCCGGGGACCGAGCGGCGGGTGACCGACATCACCTTGACCCGCAGCGGTGCGGCAGCGCCGCTGACCACCTGGCTCCGCTCCTGGCCGAGTGCCCTGCTCCAGTCGGCCACCTCGTGGACCGGCACGCCCTCCATGGCCACCAGGCGGTTAAAGCGATTTAGTTGGAGCGCCTGCACCAGCACGAGGATCACGAGGCCCAGGACCACCAGATGCATCAGCAGTCGCTCGACCCGGTCGGCAAACGGCTGGTGCCGGTCCTGGAACGCCTCCATCTCCTCTTGCTCGTCCTCTTCCCGCCAATATGGCCGTCGCTGATCCAGGCGATCCACCCTGGTCACCCCCCGCTGGAATGGGTTTCCGGGGTATTTTATGTGGAGGAAGCGCCTTCTATGCAGTCCAGGCGCTCCCTGGCCGCGCGAGCCGCATGATGGCCCGCTGCGTGGCCCGTGGAGAAGGCGATGGTGATGTTGTACCCGCCGGTATGGCCGTGCACATCGAGCACCTCACCGGCGAAGTAGAGCCCCTCCACCAGCTTCGAGGCCATGGAGGCGGGGTCCACCTCCTTCACGCTCACCCCGCCCCCGGTGATAAACGCCTCCTCAAGCTTCAGCGTGCCGGTCACCGTCACCGGGAAGGCCTTGATCAGCCTTGCCAGCTGCCGCCAGTGGTCCCGGGGCAGGTGGGCGTAAGTGGTGGTCGGGTCGATCTCCGCCAGTTCCAGCAGGAGCGGCAGCATGCGGTCCGGCACCAGCCTGAGCACGTTCTTGATCGCCCGCTTCGGCTCCGCCTGTGCCGCCGCCAGGCTCGCCTGGTAGACCTGCTCCTCGCTCTGTCCGGGGAGCAGGTCGATCGTCAGCCGCAGGTCGACCGGGCCATGCTTCATGCGGGCCACCGAGACATAGTGGCCCACCCGGAGCGCCGCAGGCCCCGACAGGCCGAAGTGGGTGAAGATCATGTCGCCCGTCTGGGTGGTCAGCCGCTTCGCCTTCGGGTCGTAGAGCGTCAGCGCCACCTCCCGGAGCGAGAGCCCCTGAAGGAGCCGCTCCCGAATGAACGGGTCGGAGCAGGTCAGCGGGACCTCGGTGGGGTAGAGCGGCGTGATTGTGTGCCCCGCCTGCTTAGCCCAGGCGTACCCGTCGCCGGTGGAGCCGGTGGTGGGCACCGAGGCGCCGCCCACCGCCACCACCACCGCCCCGGCGGGAATCACATCCCCGCTGCGCAGCTTCACCCCGGTACAGCGGCCCTCGGCGAAGGTGAGGTGGTCGACCGCCGCCCCCAGCCGAATCTGCACCCCGAGCTCCCGAATCTCCCGGATCAGCGCCTCCGCCACGGTGACCGCCCGGTCGGTCACGGGGAACATTCGCCCGTGGTCCTCCTCCTTCAGCCTCACCCCGAGCCCCTCAAAGAGGTGGATGATCTCCTCGGAGCCAAACGAATGCAGGGCGCTGTAAAGAAAGCGCCCGTTGCCCGGAATCTGCTTGATCAGCTCGTCGAACTCCTTGCGGTTGGTCACATTGCACCGGCCGCCGCCCGAGATGATCAGCTTGCGGCCCAACCGCTCTCCCTTCTCCAGCAGGAGCACGCGGGCGCCGGCCCGCCCGGCGGCGTATGCAGCCATAAGCCCTGCGGGGCCGCCGCCGATCACGATCACGTCGTACATGTATGTCTCCATGGCTATCAGTATAGCGCAATCCCGGTCATTGTTCTTGCCTTTCCAGTGCCCGGCCCAGCAGGCCGGCCCAGATCGCCCCACCGATGGCAGCGGCGATGAAGAGGGCGTACAGGAGTTCCGGCTGGGTCTTTCCAATGAGCCGGTCGGCCATGATCGTGCTGGTGAAGATCAGGGCGATGTGGTAGATGGCAAACCAGCGGTAAGGGCCGAACCACGCCTTGCCGAAGTTGCTGATGTGGTCCAGCAGGTAGAGCGCCAGCAGCGAGCCCACAAAAATCGCCACCGCCATGGTCATGCGGACTGCCCCCTTCCCCGGAGGGCCCCCACCAGCAGTATCAGCAGTACGAGCCCGCCGTTGGTGAGCAGGCCCACCGGGCCCACAAACCACTGCATCAGCCAGGAGAGCTCCTCCACGTTGCTGGGCCAGCGGGCCACGAAGAAGATCATCACCCCGGCTGGGTAGAGGAACGGACGGTACCGGGCGACGCTCAGGTTAAAGATCTGAGCCATGGCCATCGGGATGGTGATCAGGCGGGCGGAGAGGTAGACCAGCTTCAGGGCGGTCCAGGCAAGGGCCACCACGCCACCCAGCCGCTCCATGAGGATCCCGGGGAGCCGCAGCACCCGCAGGGTGGTGATGCCGGGGTACTGGAGCCCGATTGCCGGCTCGAACCCCAGCACCCCCAGGGTGACTAGCAGGGCGATCAGGAGGACCAATGCGTTGCCCAGCACCGGCATCGCCACCCAGAAATATGGGCGCCTGGGCTTCTCTACAAGGGGCAGCAGAAAGGCGATCGATTCGACCCCGATGAAGAGGTAGAGGATTCCCGAGACGCTGCGGGCGAAACCCGGTAACGAGATCGGACCCAGAACGGGGACCAGCGCCTCAAACTCCGACATGCGGGTAACGGTCAGCAGGTAGGCAACCACCACCATCGTCATCACCGGCAAGAAGGCCAGGACGATCACCCGGGCCGTGGCGGCGAGCCCCTGGGCGTTGACAAAGAGCGTGGCCAGGAGTATCAGCATCATGGTGGTCTCGACCGGTGTGCGTGGCAGGAAGTAGGTGTTGACCAGGTCGGCGAAGTATCGCAGGCAGACCCCGGCCAGAATGATGTGAAAGGTCAGGGCCCAGAGGCCGACCAGCGTGCCCAGGTACGGGCCGAAAAGTCCCTTGAAGATCTCGATCGGCGTCTTGCGTGGGTACTTGAGCATCACGTGGGCGATGGAGAGGCTCAGGGCCAGCCCCACCAGCACCGCCGTTAACAGCACAGGGTAGAACGGCCGCCCTGCCAGCTCCAGCAGATGGCGCGGGAAGGAGTAGAGCCCCAGCTCAATAAAGCCGCCGGCCATAATCACGGCCATCTGGATCTCCGAGATCCGTTCCCGGTGGTTCATGCCCCTCCCTCCCTTACGATTCTGCCCCCTTGCGGAGTAGCCGCAGCTTGATCTCGCTCTCGATGCGAACCTCCGGAAAACGCTCTTCCCAGTCGACCCCCTCGAAGTAGCGCGGGTACATGTAGAAGAGCCGTTTGCCAAAGCCGAAGATGTCGGTGCGTAACTCCTCTTGAATCAAAGAAATGGCCTCCCCCACCTGACGGCGGATCACTGCCTCCGCCAGGGGACCGGCCTGGTTCAGCACCAGGTCGTCATCCACCCCGGGGGGCGCCTGGCCTACCTCACCGTTGATCAGCATGTGAACGGTAAAGACAGGCTCATCGTCCTCAAAGCGGACGCTGACCGTTCGGGAGCCCGCCATGCTGCGAATGCCTACGTACCCCTCCTCGGTCGGAATAGAGAGCGCCCGCTTGCTCACCTGGCCCACCAGCCAGAGGTAGCCCTCCACGGCGTCCCCTTCGAGGAAGCCCCGCAGTTCATGGCCCCGGAAGACACCCAGCCCCCGGACCTCCAACTCCTGCGTCTCGGTCAGCCGCACGAGCGGGAGAATCGGTTCCCACCCGCTGGTCTCCAGTGCCCTGGCAAACTCCCAGTATTGGATGGGGATCGTGATCGTCGAGCGGCGGGTCGCCTCAAAGACGGTGTTGAAGTAGAGCGCCGGCAGCCGTTCGAGGGGCGGTTCGAATTCCATCACCCGGTCGGCCCGCCCCTCCGTCACCGCCATGTAGACCGTCTCCTCGATCTCGGTCTCGGTCCGGAGTCCGTGAACGACGGCCCGGACCTGCTGGGCGCTAAGTTGCTCGGACAACAGGATCATCCGCATCTGGCCGAGAAACAGGCTGCGGCTGACCCGATCTTGCACCCGCTCCAGCGCCTCGGAGAGGGTCGGGCCGCTCCCCCTGACCAGCAGGTACTGGGGCTCCTGTGCGCCACCGCCGCCGCCGCCGCTGGCCCCGCTGGCCTTGGCGGCGTGCGGGACTGGTAGCTGAACGGAGACCTCAAGCACGTCGGCCTCCTCTCCCGCATCGATCGCCATGCCTAGCACGAAGGCCCGGCGCCGGGGCTCCCGGTTGTCCCAGCAGCCGGTCAGCAGGGTGAGACAGAGCAGGAGCAGCAGTGCCACGCGCCTGAACCTGAGCCGCCTCTGGCTCATTCCTCCCGCCCCTCCCGATACCGCTCCTGCGCCCCGGGGAGATTGGGGAACTGGTTCTCATGCTCGTAGATTCCCTGCCGGTCGATATTGAGGGTGCGAAGGGTCATGGGCCGGGTCTTCAGCTTCCAGAAGGGGAGCCTGACGATGGTATCCCCCAGATCGGGCAGGCGAAGCGGGGAGATGGGGCTCAGGTAGGGCACGCCAAAGGAGGAGAGCGCCGCCATGTGCCCCAGTATGGCCACCCAGCCCACCACGACGCCAACCAGCCCAAAGGCGTTAGCCAGAGCGATCAGCACCCACTTCAGGATCCGCCAGGTGAAGCCGATGTCCAGGGTGGGCGTAGTAAAGGAGGCCAGCATGTTGGTGGCAGCAAAAATGATCATCAACGGGCTGATCAGGCCTGCCTGCACGATCGCCTCCCCCACCACAATCCCGCCGACCACGCCTATGGTGGTGCCCAGCGGCTGGGGAAGCCTCAAAGCCGCCTCCCGGATTAACTCGATCAGAATCTCGATGATCACCACCTCCACGATCGGTGGAAAGGGCAGCCCCTCCCGGGCGCCGGCGATGGTGATCGCCAACTCCCCCGGCATCATCTCGGGGTTGACGGCGATAACGGCGATGTAGACCGAAGGCAGAAAGATCGCCAGCAGCCAGCCGAGAAAGCGCATGACCCGCACCATCGACGAGCCCCAGGGGGAGAAGTTGTAGTCGTCCATCGTCTGGTAGAAGTCCATCAACGTGGAGGGAACCGCCAGGCAGAACGGCACGTTGTCCACCAAAATCACCACCTTGCCGCCCAGCAGCTGCCGGGCCGCCTCGTCGGGGCGCTCGGTGGAGCGAATCAGGGGAAAGGGCGAGAAGGGGTGATCGGTCAGGAACTCCTCCAGCATCTGCGTCCCCTGAAGGCCATCGACCGGGATCGCCTCCACACGCCGCCGCACCTCCTGCACCACCGCGGGGTTGGCGACCCCCTCGATAAAGCAGACCGCCACCCGGGTCCGGCTCCGCCGTCCCACACGCAGCAGCTTGATGCGCAGATTGTCGTGCTTCACCCGCCGGCGTATCAAACACCAGTTGGTGACGATCAGCTCGTTGAACCCCTCCCGGGAGCCGCGCACCGAGTGCTCGGTCTCGGGCTTATCCACCGAGCGGGAGGGGAAGCCGGTCACATCGATAATGAGGAAGTCGGCACAGTTCTCGATAAAGACCAGGGCGTCGGCGTCCAACATCGCCTCGATGGCGGAATCGTACGAGCGGGTGCGCTTAACGTTGGCCCGACTGGAGACGCTCTCCTCGATGATGAGGGCCGCATCTTGAACGGAGCCGGCTGCCACCTGGCCCTGCTGCATCAGCGGTTTGATCACCCGTTCGTCGATCGCCTGCTCGTCGATCATGCCGTCGAAGTAGAAGAGCAGCAGGCGGGGGCCGGTGGGGCCGCCGAGGCGGAACTCCCGGGTGCGGAAGTCATCGCTCTGACCCAGGCCCCCCTGCATGTAGCGCCGGGCCTGCTCCAGATCGCCCTGATGCACAGGCGCTTGCTCCTGCACCAAACCAGACCACCCCCTCCTTCCATGGTGGCTCTAACCAGCCCTGGCTATGCAAGAAGAAGGCCCCGCCATCGCTGGCGGGACCTTCCGTCTTGTCTGATGTCAGACCTGCTCCAGCGCCTGGGCGAAGTCGGCGATGATATCGGCGGCCGCTTCGGTTCCGGCGTTGACCCGGACGAGCCCCTCGGTGATCCCCAGCGCCTCCCGCTGCTCGGGGGCCATCGCCCGGTGGCTGGTCAGCACCGGGTGGGAGACGCTGGTGATCACATCGCCGAGCGAGGGCAGGAACTCGGCCATCTGCAGGCCTCGGATCAGCCGGTTGGCGCCGTCGAGCCCGCCCCGGACCTCGAAGGAGAGCATGGCGCCCGCACCGTTGGGCAGGAGGGGCTGGTCGGAGAGGCCGGGGTAGTAGACCCTGTTCACCTTCGGGTGCTCGCTCAGGAACCGGGCCAGGGCCAGGGCGTTGGCCGACTGCCGCTCCACCCGCAGGTGCAGCGTCTTGATGCCGCGAATGGTCAGCCAGGCGGCGAAGGGGTCGAGCATTGCCCCGTTCAAGATGATCGCCCGGCGGGCCTTCTCGATCGTCTCCGACTCGCCTGCCGCCACGCCGGCCATGAGGTCGGCATGGCCGCCCAGGAACTTGGTGGCGCTCGAGATCGCCACATGGGCGCCCAACTCCAGCGGGCGCATGATATAGGGTGAGGCGAAGGTGTTGTCGACCACCAGCTTCAGGCCCCGCCGGCGGCAGAGCGCCGCCAGGGCGGGCAGGTCGGTGACGGTGACCACCGGGTTGGAGATCGACTCGGTGTAGACCAGCCGGGTCTCGGGCCGGATCGCCGCCTCCACCGCCGCCAGGTCGTTGGTGTCCACGTAGGTGGTCTGAATCTGGTAGCGGGAGAGCTCCTGCTCCAGCAGGGCGAAGGTGCCGCCGTAGATCTCCCGGGTGACCACGGCATGGGCGCCCGGCTCCAGCAGGGCGAAGAGAATGGCGAAGATCGCCCCCATGCCGGTAGCGGCGGAGATGGCCGCCTCGCCGCCCTCCAGGTCTGCGTAGGCCCGCTCCAGCGCCTCGGCGTTGGGCTGGCCCATACGGGCGTAGAGGTAGGCCTTGGTCTGGCCGGTCTGTACCGCCTCCACCAGGTCGAGGTCGGGGAAGGACCAGACCGAGGTCTGGTAAATCGGCATGGCGGCAGGCGTGGTCACCGTGGGCACGTCGAGCTTGCCCACGTGGGCCGCCCGGGTCTCAAAGCGCTTTTCGCTCATCTCAGATTGCCTCCAGAAGGCGGTCGATGTCGGCCGCGGTGTTGTAGAAGTGCGGGCTGACCCGGCAGCGTCCGCCCCGGAAGGAGATGACGATCTGCTCCTGGTGCAGCCGCCGGACCAGCGCCTGGTTCGCCTCGGGCGAACCCAGGGTGAAGGAGATAATGCCGGAGCGCTCGGTCTTGCGCCCCACCGGCGAGGCGATCTGGATCCCCTTAATTTGAAGCCCGGCGATCAGCCGGTCGGTCAGCATGCGAATCTGGGCGGCAATATTCTCCACCCCCGCCTCCAGCAGCATCTCCAGACCGGCGGTCCAGCCGTACAGGAGCGAGAAGGGCATGCAGCCGGTCTCATAGCGGCCGGCATGGTCCCACAGGGTAAAGGCGCCCTCGGGGTCCTCCGGCCCCTCCACCGACGACATGGCGCCGGGCAGCACGGGGCGGATCCGCTCCCAGGCGCTCCGGCGGAAGTAGCAGAAGCCGGTGCCGATCGGCCCCAGCAGCCACTTGTAGCCACCGGCAGCCAGCACGTCGATGCCATCTGCATCGACGTTCAGGGGCAGGGCGCCCGCCGCCTGGATGCCGTCGACCACAAAGAGCGCGCCTTGGGCGTGGGCGAGCGCCGAGAGTCGGGGCAGGTCGTTGCGGAAGCCCGACAGGTACTCCACCGCCGAGACCGAGAGTACCCGGGTCCGGGCGTCGACCCGCTCCGCCACCCGGGCGGGGTCGATGCGCAGGTTCTTCTCCAAGGGGACGATGCGCACCTCGACGCCCCGGTCCCGGAGGGCGAGCCAGGGGTAGAGGTTGGCGGGGAACTCCTGAGCGGGCAGCACCACGTTATCGCCCGGCTTCCAGTCGATCCCCAGCGCTACGGTGTTGATCCCTGTGCCGGTGTTGGGCATGGCGGCATACTCGGCGGGGGAGCCGCCCAGCAGCTGCGCCAGGAGCGCCTTGAGTCGGTCCAGGCTGATCGGGGCCGAGTCCGGGTCGCCGGTGGCGATCTGGAGGTACTCGTCAATCCGCCGGCGCACGGGCAGCGAGACCGGGGACTCCGAGGCGTGGTTCAGAAACAGCATCCGCTCGGTGACGGGGAACTGGCTGCGATAGGCTGCGAGATCGATGGCGGCCACATCCTTCTTAGGGGTTCACACGGCTGACCTGCGAGGCGCCGTCGCGCAGGGCGACCTGGTAGGCGACCTCGGCGGTCTCCGCCAGGTGGGGGTTGTGGGTGACCATGATCACCTGCCGCCCGAAGGCCTGGCTGACCATCTGCAGGAAGCGGGCCGTGGGCTGAATGTACTCGTCGCTCACGTGCTTGGCGGGCTCGTCGAGGATTAACGGCCCCTCCAGGCGAGGGCGGTAGGTCTGGAGCATGGCGATGCGCAGCCCCAGGGAGACCAGGTCGACCACGCCGCCGCCCCGGGAATCCTGGGGGCGGCTCTGGAGCTCCTCATCGCCGAACCGGCTGATCACGTAGAACTCCGCCTCGGGCCGCCCCGCCTTCTCCACCAGGTCGATCTGAAAGCGGTAGGCCGGACCGAAGACCGAGCGGAGGGTGTTGGTGACCAGGGTCTCAATCTGAGTCTTGGCCTGTCCCCTGGCATGCTCGGCGGTCTGCTGGAGCAGCAGGATCACCTGCTCGAAGACCGCCGCCTGCTCCCTCACCTGGGCCAGGTGGATCAGGCAGACCTCCCGGTCGTGCAGGAGCCGCTTCTGCTGCCCCTTGCGCTCCGAGAGGGCGACCTGCGCCCGGTTCAGCCGGCCCTTGAGGCTCTGCAACGACTCCACGGCCCAATCACCCCCTTTGACCGACCTCTTCGGGCAGCAGGGCCGCCGCCTCCAGGAGGAGCGCCTCGACCTCAGCCTGAAGCCGGCGGATTTCATCGGGAAGCTCAGCCTCGCCGACGTTCAGCTCCTCCAGTTCACTGAGCAGCCGTTTCCGCTGATGCTGCAGCTCCTCCAGGCGGGCCTCATAGCGGTACTTGAGCTGCCGGGCCCGCTCGATCTGCTCCTTCAGGGCGGCGATTCGCTGTTCGTTCTCGGCGGCCATCTTTGGTGAAGCCCCCTTTCTAGGATGCGTCCCAGCCGAACTCATCGAACCAGCGCCCCGCCCGGTAGTTCTCCAGCGCCCTACGCACGTAAGGAATGACGTTGGGCGGAAGGCTGTTCAGCGGGTGGAAGGCCAGTTCGTCGCACTTTTCGGGCTCCCGGTTGACGATCTCCCCCGACCAGTCCGAGGCGGCGAAGAAGAAGTCGATCCGCTCATCGTTGGCGCGGCGGTGCATGACGCCTACCGGCTGGAGCGCCTCCCGGGGGATCTCGATCCCGGCCTCTTCTCGGGCCTCCCGGAGCATCGCCGACCAGGTCTGTTCGCCGCCGTCCAGGTGGCCGGCGATCACGCTGTAATTGCCATCTTCGTACCCGGTGTTGTAGCGCCTCAGGAGCAGAACCTGCCCGTCCCGCACAAGGAAGAGATGAACGGCCACAGGCGCCGTAAACCGCTCTGCTTTGGACACATCGACTACCCCTTCTCGCTCGTATGCTCGTGCCCGGGATCGATCCCCTCGGCCAGGGAGGCGATGATCGCGGGGATCGCCTCCGGACGGACCGGCTGCAGGCAGGTGGGGCAGCGGCCCAGGCGCCTGAGGGTCTCGCCGTACTCGGCCAGGCTGCTCTGCAGGTGCGCCTCGGTCTGCCGGGCCTGCTCCTGCTCGGCGGCAAGCCGCTCCTGCAGTTCGCTCAGCCCCTGGAGCCTGGCGCTCAGCAGGGCGATGCGCCGGGTGCGCTCCTCCGCCTCCCGGGCCCGGGCCTCCGCCGCCTCCAGGGCGCCCAGCGCCGCCAGCCGGCTCCGGTAGTGCGTCGACTCCTGCTCGACCCGCTCCAGGTCGGCCCCCAGCCGGCTCAGCCGCTCCAGCCGCTGTGAGAGCAGTTCCGCCCGGGCCAGCAGCGCCTCGGCCCGGGTCAGCCGCCCCTCCGCTTCGGGGATGTCGGCGTAGGGCTCCAGTTCCTCTTCGAGCCGTGCCGCCTCGCGCTCCAGGCGGGCCTGGTCGAGCCGGGCGGCCCGCAGGTCGCGCTGCGCCCCCCGCTGGGCGGCATCCACCACGTGGACCCCCAGCAGCCGGCCAATGGCCCGGGCCCGCAGCGAGCCGGGCTCGGTCAGCAGGAAGGGCCCCTCCAGCTGGGAACCCAGGCTGAGGACCACCTTTTTGTCTGTATCGAGCAAGACCTGCTCCATGCCGTGGGCCCGGGTCACCTCCAGGGGCACCTCGGCGCCGAAGGCCTCAAAGACCTGCGGCTCGCCCCCCGGCTCCCGCACGATGTACCGGTGGCGGGCTGTGGCGCCGGACTTGGAGAGCAGGAGTTCCCGGGTGATCACCGCCCCGTCGCTCATGGTGACGGTCACCCGGCACTCCCGGGCGCCGGCGCGGACGAACTCCGAGCCCCGGGGCTCGTTGTAGAGCGCCCAGCGCAGGGCCCGGAGCACCGCCGACTTGCCGCTGTCACTCGGCCCGATGATCACGTTCAGCCCCGGCCCGAAGGCGAGCTCGGAGCGCTCGTGGGATTGGAAGTTCTCAATGGAGAGGTTGGCGATTCGCTTCATGCCGGCTCCTCCTCTCCGCCCCGGGCCAACTCTTCCTGGGCCAGGCCCAGCCTGCGGAGCGCCTCGGCCTTCACCGTCGGCGGCACCCCGCCGTTCTCGGCGATGCGCTCCATGATCTGCTGGACCTCCAGCACCTCGAACTGGCTGGCGTCGCCGATTCCCAGAATGAAGTCGGCCAGCGCCTGCTCCCGGGCCAGCTGGCCCTCCTCGTCGGCGCGGTCCAGCACCTCCTCACCCGGGCGGGCGGTGGCCAGGGGGATCAGCTCCGCCCGGACCGGCTCGCCCTTTTCGAGGGTGAGCAGCACCACCTGGACCGGCCGGTGGAAGTCGGCCCGCTGGCTGCCCAGGCGGACCAGGGCGCCCGGGTTAATGAAGAGCCGCCCGTCCCTGGCATGGATCTTCGCAAAGCCCGGATGATAGTGGCCACCAAAGGTCACGTCGGCCACCGTCTGATCCATGATCGCCTCTAATAGCGTATGGGCCGTCCCCTCAAAGAAGGGGCGCTCCAGGAGCATCCCATGGGTCAGGTGGATCGCAAAGTCCGCCTCGCCGGACCGCCTGTGAAGCTGCTCCGGCCCGGCCTCGGCCTCGGGCCGGAGGCAGTAGTCAAGGACCGGGTCGCGCCTGTCCAGCTCAGCGTGGAACTCCTGGCCGGTGATCTGCACCCGGAGTCCCCCCTCCTCCACCCAGACCCGCTCCCCCGGCCGCAGCAGCCGGAAGAGCCCGAAGGAGTCGAAGAGCCCCAGCATGGTCCGGACCACCGTCTGCGGGTTGAAGCCGTAGAGGTCGTGGTTGCCGGCGATCCCGTAGATCGGGCAGGGCGCCTCCACCAGCACCTGGAGAAACTCGCGCGCGACCGCCGGCGCCACGTCGGGCCGGTCGAACAGGTCGCCGCCGTGCAGAATGGCGGCCACCTGGTGTTCTTTTGCCAGGGCCACCACCTCGCCCAGCTTCGCCTTCAGCGCCGCCGGCATGTCGTCGAGCCGGCTGCGCGGGCTGGTGCCGCGAATGTGGGTGTCGGTCAGGTAGAGGATCTTCACGCCGTCTTAGTCCTCCTCCGTGAACCGATCGGACGACCGCAGGGGCCGCTTCCGCTGGAGCGATGAGGACCGCCGCAGCCCCGACCCGCCGGATCCGTTAGCCTCTTCCCTTCGCCACCCGGCCCGGTTTCCCTGCCGCTCTGGCTGGGCGGGCAGATCCTCCAGCAGCGGTTCCAGCACCCGGCTGATCACCTCGTGGACGAAGCCCCGCCGGGCCAGGTAGCCCATGAGCCGCCGCCAGGCGGTTGGCCGGTCCACAGCGCCCAGCTTGGCGAGCCGCCGGGCCGCCACCTCCCGGGCCTGCTCGGTAACATCTACCTCGCCCAGCGCCTCCTGGACCGCCTCCGCCGCCACCTCCCGGGCCACCCCTTTGCGGACCAGGTCGGCCAGCAGCCGCCGGCCCCCAAACTCTCGCTTGGCGCGGATATAGGAGGCGGCGTAGGCCCGATCATCGAGCCAGCCCCCCGCCAGGAGCCGGTCGATCACCTCATCGGCCACCTCCGGGGCGAAGCTTCGGCTCAGCCGGCGTCCCAGTTCGCTCACCGTGCGGGGCGAGGCCGCAAGCAGCGTCAGCGCCGCATCCCAGGCCCGCTTCGCCTGGTCGAGCTGGTAGGCCCGCAGCAGCGCCGGGCCCTCTACCGCCTGGCCCACCTTGAAGCCGCAGCGATGGATCGTCTCCAGGTCGAGCCCCAATACGAAACGGCCATCCACCAGCAGGGAGCGCCGCTGGGGGTCCTTCTGCTCCTCCAGCCCGGTGATCCGCCCCGCTGTCATGGCCAGGGACTCGGGGTCCACGGGGCGGGCCCTGCGGCCGGTACGGGGAAGGGGGCCGGTCTTGCCGGCCCCCGTCTGCTTACTCATCGCCGCCATCGTCGCTGCTGGCGGCGGCCGCCTTGCTGCTGACGCCGCCGGCCATCAGCCGCTCCTTGATCTTCCGCTCGATCTCTGCCGCGGCCTCGGGGTGCTGCTTCAGCCAGTCGCGGGCGTTCTCCTTGCCCTGGCCGATGCGCTGATCGCCATAGGAGAACCAGGCGCCCGACTTGACGATGACCGGCGGGTTCAGCTCCACGCCGATGTCGATCAGGCTGCCCTCCCGGGAGATGCCCTGGCCGTAGAGAATGTCGAACTCCGCCTGCTTGAAGGGAGGGGCCACCTTGTTCTTGACCACCTTGACCCGGGTGCGGGAGCCGACCACCTCGGTGCCGGTCTTCAGCGCCTCGGTCTTGCGGACCTCCAGTCGGACCGAGGCGTAGAACTTCAGCGCCCGGCCGCCCGGCGTGGTCTCGGGGTTGCCGAACATGACGCCGACCTTCTCACGGATCTGGTTGATGAAGACACAGACGCACTTCGACTTGGAGATGGCGCCGGTCAGCTTGCGGAGCGCCTGGGACATGAGGCGGGCCTGCAGGCCGACGAAGGAGTCGCCCATCTCGCCCTCGATTTCCGCCTTGGGCACCAGCGCCGCCACCGAGTCGACGACGACCACGTCGACCGCCCCGGAGCGGACCAGGGTCTCGGTGATCTCCAGCGCCTGCTCGCCGGTGTCGGGCTGGGAGACCAGCAGGTTGTCGATATCGACCCCCAGCGCCCGGGCATAGACCGGGTCGAGGGCGTGCTCTGCATCGACGAAGGCGGCCACGCCGCCCATGCGCTGCGCCTCGGCAATCACGTGCAGGGCGACGGTCGTCTTGCCGGACGACTCCGGACCATAGATCTCCACCACGCGGCCCCGGGGCAGGCCACCGATGCCCAGCGCCACGTCGATCGCCACGGAGCCCGTGCCGATCACCTCGACGTTCAGCCGAGCCGCCTGCTCACCCAGCTTCATGATGGAGCCCTTGCCGAACTGCTTCTCAATCTGGGCCATCGCCATATCGATAGCCTTCTGCTTGCCCGCCTCCAACGCCATGCTCAATGCATCCTCCCTGTCAGTGAAAAGGAAAACTCTTCCAGATAGAGTATACGGGAGAACTCACCGCCCGGCAAGCCCCCACTTTCCATAAAAAGAAGTCGCTGCTCTTCAGCCAATCTCCTCGCGCAACCTGGCCTCGGAAAGCACGGTATATTTCGGCCCTGCCGGCAGCAGGTCGCTCCGCATCAGCACGAGCCGTTCCACCTGCCAGGCGCCGTAGGAGCGCTCGCTTTTCAGCGCCTCCAGGACCGCCGGCGGCACGGGGGACCCCTCGCGCACCCGCCCCAGGGTCAGATGGGGCTTAAAGGGCCGCGCTTCGCGGGGGAAACCGGCCCTGGCCATCGCCGCCTCTACCTGGCCTGCCAGCGCCACCAGATTCGCCCTGCCGTCCCCCAGACCGCTCCAGAGCACCGAGGGCCGCCCGGTCGGGGGAAAGGCGCCCAGCCCGGCCACCTCCAGGGTGAAGGGGCGGGTCTCGGCTGCCACCTGGCCCAGCGCATCTGCCGCCCGGCGCGCCGCCTCCGGGTCGATGTCGCCGAAGAACTTCAGTGTGAAGTGGAACTGGTGCGCCGGCACCCACTTGACGGGATCGCGGGGCCCGAAGGCCCGCTTCAGCGCCAGCTGCGCCGACTCCAGCGCCCGCCGGACCCCGGGGGCCGCCACCTCGACGGCGGCGAAGCAGCGCATGGTCCCATGTGATCCTTCCGACAAACCACTCGCTCCTCCGAAGGGATTCGGTTTCGCCTCCAAGATGATTCGACATCCGGACCCCCATTCCTGCTGAGATCCGGAGAAAATCAGAACGGATGTTCGGATGATCTCCATCCATTTTGGTTTAGGCTTTTATCTTCGAACCCTTCCACCTTGATCCCCGTATATAACGATAGAAGGGAGGTCTGACCAGATGCGGCGACACCGGCTGATGGGCATCGATCCGGTCGCCCTGGAGGCGGCCATGCACGAACGGCAGCAGGAGCACCGGGCCGAGCTCGACCAGCTGCGCTCTCGCCTCGCCGCGGCCGAGGGACGCCTGGCGGAGCTGCGGGAGCGCAAGGCGAAGCTCTCCGGCGACCTGGGCCGGCTGGACGCCGAGGTGCAGTCCCTCTTACAGGAGATGGACGAGATGGGCCGCGACGTCGAGCGCCCCCGCCAGTCGCTGGTGGAGCGCCACCGCCGGGCCGAGGAGGATATGCGGGAGGGGCTGGCGGTCCTGGAGCGGGAGAAGGCCGGCTGGATCGACCTGGAGCGACAGGTGGCCGAAGGGGTGATGGCAGCGGTGCAGCCGTACCTGGACCTGACCCGGGTCCTGCCCGACGCCGACCCCATTCCCGGCCCCGACGACTTGCCAGATTCGGGGGGTGGCGGCCCGCATGGCTAACCGGCACGAGTGGCGGCGCTCCCTCTGGGGCGTCGATCCCGATGAAGCGCAGAGGCGGCTGGCGGAGCACGAGGAGCCGCTGCGACGGGAGCGGGCCGCCCTGGAGCGGGCGGTGGCGCTGGCCGAGGCGGAGACCGAGCGCCTCACTACCGAATGTGCCCAACTAGAAGAGCAGATTCGCTACGCCGGTCAGCGTCTGACGCTGATCCGGCAGGGCATAAGCCGCCAGCGCTCCCTCGCCCCAACCCACTCGCTGGCCCTGAACCGCCAGATGGCCGCCCTGGAGCGGGAGCACGCCCACAGGGTAGACCAGGTCCGGCGCAAACAGGAGGCGCTGCGAGCCGAGATCGAGGAGCGCCGCCGCAAGCTGCACCTCTGGGTGATGGAGCTGCTCCGCTCGGTGGCGGGGCGGGGGGCCGAATAGCCGGGTACGCCAGCCACCGGAGGGGGCCGGTCCCTGCCGGCTATCAGTCTGTCAAAAAGTGCATGGTACCCGGCCTGACTACCTTGCACATTGTGACAGACCCGTCCTCTCCTCGTACCCCCAGGGGGTATTTAGGGCGTGCAGCGGGCCCCTGAAGCGCCAGAAACGCCCGACTAGACCACCAGTTTGTCAGAATCTGCATGGCTTGGTGCTCCAACGACCATGCAGTTTGTGACAAACAGCCTGATTCGGGCCCAATACGCCTGACGGAGCCGCATCTGCGCAGGGGGGTACCCCTCGAAGCCAGGGCCCTGACCGGGCGAAATGCCAGACAAGCAGCCGAAGGGGATCGCTCCCCCTCGGCTGCTCTCTGTCTGACCGGGGCAGTTCGGGGGTCCGAAGCCACCGCCGGGCCCAAGGCCCGCGCGGGCACCCCCTCACGCCCCCTGCCCAGCCAGGCTCGGAACGGCTCCACGTACCGGCGCTCTCGGTCTGGTCCGGCAGCGCTCTGCTCTTTCACTCCCGCCGGCCTGATCTGGCGGTAGATATCACCGAGAGCTTCCCGGCCAAGGTCGCCGCCATCTGCTCCCGCACCCACCGGTCGGCCAGGGAGAGCATCAGGAGCTGGGGTAGCCCAGCTCCCGGCGAGACCAGCGGCAGGGTGTACCAGAGCCAGTGAATCAGACCTGCACCACCTCCTGCGGTAGCGTACCCGACCCGCCCACCCCGAAATCGTTCGGGCGTTTAGTCCTTTTGGCTCAGGAAACTTCCGCCATAGCACGTTATCGTAAAAGGGATGGGCCAAAAAGGAAGGGGGCGTGCTCGATGCTTTCGTTCGTGCCCGACCTGCTCCAGTGCCCCGTCTGCCACGGCCCCCTCGCCTGGCGGATCGACGAGCGCCAGGGCGACCGTATTCTCGAAGCTGAGGCCCAGTGCCGCTCCTGCCACGCCACCTACCCGGTACGTGAAGGGATCGGCATCTTTCTGACCCCCGACCTGCCCCGCAACGACTACTGGGAGGCCAGTGGCAGTGCACTCCTGAGCTACCTGGAGGAGCACCCCGACGTCGAGAAGCGCC
>JBMONB010000257.1:0-2050 GCA_049325315.1 Bacillota bacterium
CTGACATCTCAATAGGTTTAGGGTAGCTATGCTGCGTAAACATGCCATACGGCATGTTTACGGGGCGGCCACCGTTCAAAAAGGGAAGGCCAAGTGTGGCCGCCTCGGCCGAGGCTTAGCCGCCCTTGGGCGACGGTTCACCCACCATAAGTTTAGGGCGGCTTTGCCGAGGGGGATCACCCGTTCCCATTCCGAACACGGCCGTTAAGCCCCTCAGGGCCGATGGTACTCCGCAAGGGGGAGAGTAGGTCGCTGCCCAAACTTCTTTAAGACGATCCCCGGAGCCACTGCGTGGCCCGGGGATCTCTGCACAAAAGACCACTGCACAGCGCAGTGGTCTTTTCTCATTGGCGGCCAGAACGCTATGGCTCCAACTGCCTGTTCAGGAAAGTGGAGGCCGCCCGGAAGGCGCTGACCGTGTTCTCCCGCTTGAGGAACCCGTGTCCCTCATCGTCGTAGACGATGTACTCGACCTCCCGGCCGAGCGCACGCAGACGGTCTACCATCTGGTCGGAGTCGGCCTTGACTACCCGGGGATCGTGAGCGCCCTGAAGGACCAGCATGGGGCAGCGCACGTTCTCGACGTAGGTGATGGGCGAGCGCTCCACCAGCATGTCGCGGTCCTTGTCGGGACGCCATAGCTCCAGCCGAAGACACCGATCCGGTCCGGGTCCACCCACTGTACAGCCAGCCGGGAATCTGGCGGTCAAAGGTCGGGAAGGAGACCTGTTCCGGCGCGACCAGGTCCTGTTCGTCGATGCCGCCCAGGAGCGAGTAAGTGAGGCGGGTCGGCTCCACGGCTCCCACCTCATAGACCAGTTTCTCGGCGGCACGGGTCGGTGTTGACTGCCGGTAGGCGATTCCGCTGCCATCTGGCGAGAGGCTGAGGGCGTAGGTCACCCCCTCGTGCATGACGGCGGGCAGGTCGACCAGGGTGCCGTTCGCCAGATCACGCAGGTAACACGAAGGCGCTGACCAGCAGGCAGCGGCCATCCGGCGATTCCCAACCAGGTACCCACAGGTAGCCGGGGCCGCCGCAGAGTGGTTGGGTCTCGCCGGTGGCCAGGTCACGCCCGAAGATGTGGTACTTGGCGGGGTCGATGGCGTTGCCTGAGTAGAAGAGGGAGCGGCCGTCACGGCTGAGGAGCAGGCCGCCATAGGTGACATCGGGGTCATCAGTCAGCTGCTCGGGGACGCCGCCCTTGACCGGGACACGGTAGACCTGGTGTTTTTCCGCCCCGGTTCGGTCTGGCCAGGAAGTAGAGATTACCCGACGGTGCTCAGACCACCGACTGCACGGAGCGGTCATCGAAGGTGGTCACCTGGAAGGGCCAACCGCCGCGCACCGACTGCCGCCAGATATTGAAGCGGCCGGAGGTATCGGTTATGTACGCGACTTCGGTGCCATCGGGCGAAAAGGTCAGGTTACCCATATAGCGGCGGACGGCGAGAAATTGGTCCAGCTCGTACTTTGCCATGCTCTTCCCTCCTCCCAATTTCATGCTTCATCCATTCTGTGACACGAATTCGACTCCTCTTGAAAAGCGAAGAAGCCGCCGGCGTGCTCACCGCTGGGGCTGTTTCATATCCTGACCTGCAGGTTGCACACGAAATGGCCTGATAGTGTGATCCATCACGCTTGAAAGAAGGTTGGAATATCGAATTGGTCGAAAGGAACAGACAGGATTTCTCAGGGATAGAGGGGGAGACCAGATGCAGGTGACCGGCGAGTTCCGATTCGACGGCTCCCGCGAGGAGGTTTGGGCGCTGCTCAACGAAGAGGAGGTCCTTGCCCGCTGTACGCCAGGGTGTGAGCAACTCGTCCGCATCGGCGAGGATACCTTCAGAGCGACCCTTACCATGGGATTGGCTGCTGTGAAGGGGACCTATGAGGGGACGCTGCGCCTCACGGAGAAGCAACCACCCGAGTCGATGGCGCTCCAGGTGGAGGGCAGCGGCAGTTCCGGCTTCGTGACCGTCACAGGGCGGTGGGAGCTGCAGCCGGTCGATGGTGGCACCCGGCTCACTTACCTCTGGGACGTATCGGTGG
>JBMONB010000258.1:0-27547 GCA_049325315.1 Bacillota bacterium
GCCGGTGGAGTCCCAGGTAACGGTGTACGGAGCGGCGTTGGCGATGCCCACCTGTACGCCGTTCACGTAGAAGATCACCTTGGAGACGCCGTTGTTGTCGGTGGCATCGGCGGTGATGCTGACCGGGCCCGAGACGGTGGCGCCGGCGGCGGGGCTGGTGACCTTGACCACGGGCTTCTCGCTGTCAGCCGGCGGGTTCGGGTTCGGATCCTTCGGCGGCGGGGTGGGCTGGCCGGTACCGCCACCGACGTTGCCCGAGATCACCAGGGCGAAGCGCTGCGGGCCCTGCGGCACGTTGTGGCCGTTAACAGTCACCGTGTAGGTGCCCGCCTTGGGTGCCGCGATTGCCACATTCTCCACGTTGTTGGCCCGGTCGGGGGTCTGGCCCAGCATGTGGTTGCCGGCCACCTTACTGCCGTCGGGCCCGGTCACGGTCAGGTCCAGGTCGTTGACCAGGGTCTTCTCGGCAGAGGGGTTGGCGGGGTAGTCGGTCCAGACCAGGGTGAACTTAAGCGGCTGGCCCTCCTTCACCTCGTAGGTGTAGGAGGCCGCCTCGCCGGTCTTGAGCGCCTTCTCCTCGTTGACGAACTTGATCGGGCGGGCCTGGAGGCTGTTGTTGAGATTGACCCGGCCCCAACCGGTATCCTTCCAGGTCAGCCCCTGCTTCATGTTCACGGCGCCGTTGATCAGCGTCGCCTTCAGCAGCGAGGCCCGGGGGGTGACGCCCAGCTGCTCCATGTAGAACTGGCGGACGACGGCGGTGGCGCCAGCGGTCAGCGGGGTCGACATGGAGGTACCGCCCATGTAACCGTACTTGTTGTTAGTCTCATGCTTGGCCCAGAAGTGCTTGTCCTCCGCCAGGGAGGAGCGGGTCGAGGCGATCCAGGTGCCCGGGGCGACAACATCGGGCTTCACCCGGTTGTCACCGGTGGGGCCACGGCTGGAGAAAGAGGCCATGTCGTTGACATCGGTGGCCATCTTCTTGTCGGGCCTGTCGTTCTGCGAGGCGCCCACGGTGATGGCGTTCTTGGCCGTACCGGGGGCGGAGACGGTGTTGAAGTTGGTCTTGCCATCCCGGTCGTGGTCGCCGTCGTTTCCGGCGGCGAAGAGAATGGTGTACTCCGGGTTCTCCCACATGAACCGGTCGACCTGGGCAGACTGGGCGTTGTAGACCGTGCCGCCGCTGGTGGCCGGAATGCCCCAGGAGTTGGTGTGGATCCGGGCGCCGGCGTCATAGGCCTGGCGGAAGAGCGAGGTCAGGTCTTCCGGGATACCGCCCAGCCCGCCATTGCGGTCCTCCACCGCCTGGAAGACCAGCTTGGCCCCGGGGGCCATGCCCTTGTGCAGCCCGTTCGAAGCCTGGCCAGTACCCAGCACAGAGCCAGCCACATGGGTGCCGTGGGCCAGCTTGTCCGAGGCGTCGTTCGGCTTGCCCAGGGCAAAGAGCTGCTTGATCTGCCCCTGGAAGTCCGGGTGCATGGAGGAGTCGTTCTTGCCGGTATCGAGCCCGGTATCGGTCACGGCGACCACCTGGTTCTTGCCGTCGAAGCCGGCGTTCCAGACAGGCGTCACGCCCATGATCGGCGCCGCCTTGTCGTTGAAGAGCACATAGGTAGGCGCCGCTTCAATGTAGACCACATCTTCCGACTGGGCCAGCTGCTGGAGCTTCGCCTGGTCGATGTGAGCCGTGAAGGTGCCAATACCGATATGCGAAGGCTGCACGCCCAGGGCGCTCATGGCCGCAAAGGTCGACTTGGCCGACGGCCCAAAGGTGGTGATCTGAACCGGGGCGGCGCCACCCCGCCGGGCGACCGACGGGTCCAGCTTATAGTTCGCGGTGTAGCGGGCGACGCCCTTCACGAAGCCAAGACCAGCCACCCTCTGACGCTGCGCCCCGTCCATGCGGACAATGAAGGCGTTCTCGGGCAGGTAATCGCCCAACTCAGCGCCCAAGCGGGTCAGCGCCGCCTTGTAGGCATCCTTCACCGGGCCGGTGAACTGCACAATGTAGAGCTGCCGGCCAGCCTGAGCCTCTCCGGCCCCGGTGGAGGTGGTCTGCTTTGTCATGTACAGGTGACCCTGCTTCAGCCGGACAGGCAGGTTCGGCCCCGCCTGATCCCGGTTGGCGCTGAAGGCCTGAACGCCAAAGGCGCCCATCAGCACAGAGGCAGCCGTGGCGGCTGCAAGGATTCGGCCCTTGCGCATCATAATATTGCCCCCCATCTTCTCTAAACAACCACTTCATCTAAGAGCCATCGATCAAAGGAATTAACTACCGATATCCTTATCTGATGGATTAGCAGCACTAGTTCGGTCGGGATACGTCGTTCTCCTGCCCTCAGCGACCTGCCACATTCTGCGTCCCCTGGCTCCCTTGCCACATCCTGCGACGGCTGGAGAGATTGTGCCACCAGGAGGAGCCAGAAGGCGGTATGGACAAGTACCGCGCACCAGAGTACCATGGGGGTATACATCCAGGGATCTCAAAGGGGAAATGGGCCGTGCTCAGCAACCTCGGCTTCAGCGAAATCCTGATCATCGCCATCGTTGCGCTGGTGATCTTCGGCCCCAACAAGCTGCCCCAGATGGGCCGCAGCGTGGGCCAGGCGATCCGGGAATTCAAAAAGGCGACCCAGTCGATCACCGAAGAGGTGACCAAGGCCGCCACAGAAGAGATCGCCGAGAAGAAGGACTCCAGCGAAAAGAAGGCATAGCAATCAAGAGCGCCCACCTGCCGGAGCAGGAGGGCGCTCTTGTAGCGTAACAGGCAAGCCTAATGAGGGAGAAGGTCCACCCGCTCAGCCCCGGCCCGGCGCATCTCCCCGGCGATATCCACCGCCCGGTCCGGGTCGTCGGACCGGGCCACCACCAGGGTCTGCCCCTTCCAGACTAGATCGCCCCACCGCTTGGAGACCGGGTCCTCGTCGCCCAGCTGGAGGATCCCCCCGGTGAAGGCGGCGAAGATCCAGCCGTTGGCCCGATCCATCGTCGGCCGGGCCAGGTTGTTGAACTCCGCCTCTCCGATGATGTCCAGCTCGTCCGCGTCCAGCGCATACTCATCCCGCAGATGGGCAGCGGCCAGGTCCGCATCGCCGCTGTGGCGGAAGACCCCCACGACGGTCTGTCCCATACCATCCCCTCCTCGGCCATAGTCTGGCCGCAGGCGGGGCGCTTTCATCCACCGACTTACCGCCCCTGCTGCCGGCGCGAGACCGGCGCCTGCACCGGTCCGGGCTTCGGCTCTGCACCCCGGCCGCCCGTGGGGAAGAACCGGAAGGTCAGGAGGGCGCCGGCCACGCCCAGCCCCAGTGCCCAGAGCAGGGCCCAGATCTGCCCGCCCCATGCGCTGACGAGGACGCCGGCCACAGCGCCAATCATCAACACCCAGCCGGCCCGGGGGCGCGGCCAGTCCCCTCTCGTAGCCCCGGCCAGGACCCATCCACCGGCCCCGATGGCCGAGAAGACCGCCCCGATCACGCCAAACCAGAGCCAGTGAGCGGTCAGGTGCGGGAGCAGACCCAGTCCCAGTGCTCCGGCCATCATGGCCGCAGCCGCCAGCCCATACAGCAGGTGACGCACGCCTCTCCGAACCCCCTTACATACAAGGCAGATGGCATTGAAAGTGTACCGCACCCCTGGCCCCAATCCCTTCCTATGATACAATCAAATCCGATGCTTGATGAAGGAGGCCACCCGATGAATATGATCGATGTGCAGTACATCGCCAATAAGACCATGGATCTCTGCCGGATCCCCAGCCCCACCGGCTTCACCGAGGAGGCGATCGCGTACACCGAAAAGGAGTTTGCCCGCCTGGGCGTCGAGACCCGGCGCACCCGCAAGGGCGCCCTCATCGCCACCCTGCCCGGTCAGAACGCCGGAGCGGAGCGGGCCATTGCCGCCCATGTGGATACCCTCGGGGCGATGGTCAAGGAGATCAAGGGGAATGGCCGGCTGAAGCTGACAAAGGTAGGCGGCTACTCGGGCAACGCCATCGAGGGCGAGTACTGCCTGGTCCACAAGGCCGACGGCGGGACCGTCTCGGGCACGATCCTCGTCACCAAGGCCTCCACCCACGTGCACGGGGCGGAGCATGCCAAACAGGAGCGCAGCGAGGAGACCCTGGAGGTCCGCCTCGACGCCAAGGTCCGCTCCAAAGACGATGTGTTGGCCCTGGGCATTCAGGTGGGCGACTTCATCTCCTTCGACCCGCGCACCACCATGACCGACACCGGGTTTATCAAGACCCGCCACCTCGATGACAAGGCCTGCGTCGCCATTCTCTTCGCCGTGGCCAGGGCGGTAAAGGAGCAGAAGCTGCAGCTCGCCCATACCACACACTTCTTCATCTCGAACTACGAGGAGACCGGCCACGGGGCGGCGGGGGTCTTCCCCGAGGCAGTGACCGAGGTAATCGCCCTGGACATGGCCGCCGTGGGCGATGGGCAGACCTCCGACGAGTACTCGGTCACCATCTGCGTCAAGGACTCCTCCGGTCCCTACGACTACGAGCTCTCCCGCCGGCTCCAGCGCATCGCCGCCGAAGAGGAGATCGACTTCCGGATCGACATCTACCCGTACTACGGGTCCGATGCCAGCGCCGCCCTGCGGGCCGGCGGCCAGTTTAAGGCCGCCCTGGTGGGGCCGGGCATCGACGCCTCCCACTCCTACGAGCGGGTCCACCTGGACGCCCTGGAGCAGACCACCCGGCTGCTGCTCGCCTACCTGACCCGATGAGCGACCGGCGCACCGCCTCCTTCTGGGCAGCTTCCGCCGGCGCCCCGCTGGTCATTCTCACCGACTTCGACTACACCATCACCACGGTCGATGTGGGCGACCTGCTGGTCGAGAAGCTCTGCCCCCCATCGCCTGAGAGCCTCCGCCGCTTCTGGCGCAAGGAGATCGGCAGCCGCCTGATCTGGCTGGACTCCATGGCCCGGGTCAACCCGACCGAGGGCCGTGCGCTGGCAGACGGGGTGACCATCGACCCCCACTTTCGCCGCTTTGTCGAGTGGACCGCGGCGCAGGGAATCCCCCTGGCGGTGGTGAGCGACGGCTTTACCTTCTATATTGAGCAGATTCTGCGGCGCGAGTCACTTGACCACCTGCCGGTCTTCGCCAACGAATGGGTGTCGCCCGGTGAACTGGCCTGGCCCCACGCAAACCCCGCCTGCGACTGGTGCGGCTGCTGCAAGGCGGCGGTGGCCCGGCGGCTGCGAGCGGCCGGCAGCCAGGTGGTCTTCATGGGCGACGGGGTCAGCGACCTCTACGCCGCCGGCTTCGCCGACTATATTTTCGCCAGGGGAAGACTGGCCCACCACCTGGAAGAGCAAGGTTCCCCCTTCTTCCCCCTCGACTCCTTCGAAGAACCCCTGATGCTGCTCAGACAGCACCTGGAGCGGTTTCAGCGCGGTTCGATGGAGCGGCGGTCCACCCTGCGCGCCCATCCGCAGTGCCGCTTTCCCGAAGGCGTATCGCATTCGTAAGGCGCGGAGGACGGACCATCCACCAACTTATACGTTTTCGTAAGGTTGGCGGTTGTCATTCATGCTGGATGGACCTCCCGGCCCATATCCGCCCGCCAGCGACTTTGCCTCCATCTACCCAGGCGGGGTATGCTGGGAATGGGATCCCTACCCAAGACCACAACGCACCTGGGAACCCGGCCCCCCGGCATGCGCTGCCGTGCGGCCGGGCATTCTCGTGCAACGGGAGGCGAAGAGATGATTCAAGAGGAACGAGCACCACTGTTGCAGCAGGTGGAGGCGGCCAGCGACGACTGGCAGGCGACGGTCGAACTCGACACCCTTAACCAGCGAGTGAAGCTCAAATCGTACCGCTTTGAGGGGCGCACCGGTCTCGCGGCCCTGGGCGAGTACCTGATCACCCTGGCCCGGCGCCAGGGCATGGGAAAGATACTGGCCGAGAGCCGAGAGGCCGACTGGGAGCGCTTCCTGGGCCGGGGCTTCGCCCTGGAGGGGATTATCCCCGGCTACTTTGCGGGGGAGACCGGCTATTTTCTCTCCTACTTCACAGACCCGGGCCGGCAGCAGTCCACCAGGCTGGACCCGGAGAACGAGATCATCGAGGCGGTGCTCGACGCCGACCTGGTCGAGCCGGAGATCGACGGCCGCTTCACCCTGTCGGCGGCGTCCGAGGACGACGTCGAAGAGATGGCCGCCCTCTTCGCCCTCACCTTCGACACCTACCCGACCCCGTTGGATCAGCCGGGTTACGTCAAGAAGTTGATGCGAACCGAAGAAGCGATCTTCCGCCTGATCCGCGACGAGGATGGCCGCCTGGTCTCCGCCGCTGCCGCCGAGGTGAACTGGGAGCAGGGCCACGCCGAGATGACCAACTGCGCCACCCTGCCCGACTGCAGGGGCGAGGGGCTCATGTCGATGATCCTCGCCGACCTGGAAGGGGTCATGCGGGAGAGAGATGTGAACTGCCTCTTCAGTCTGGCCAGGGCCTCGTCGTTTGGCATGAACATGGTCCTGCGGCGGCTGGGCTACCGGTATCGGGGCCGCATGATCAATAACTGCCATATCTGCGGGGACTGGGAAGACATGAATGTGTGGGTGAAGCTGTAAGTGCGACTGGTCGGGGAGTTTGGCTCCCCGATCTTTCTTTTGCCACTCCTGTGTTTCCTGGTCATTATGCCGGCGCTGGTTACATACGTAGAGTTATAGATCGGAGAGTGGGGCTTTTTAAACGCGACTTGCAGGCATTAGCAAGATGGGTAGCGAAATTTTTTTATTGACCCTGTTCAACCGTTCAGGCAAAGAAAGGAGTAGCCATCATGAGTGAAAGCAAGTGCCCGGTAACCGGCAGCGTTCACAAACACGCGGCCGGCAGAGGCACATCGAACCGGGACTGGTGGCCGAACCAGTTGAACCTCAAGATCCTTCACCAGAACTCTTCCTTGTCCAACCCCATGGGTGAGGGCTTCAACTACGCCGAGGAATTCAAGACACTCGACCTCGAGGCCCTTAAGAAGGACCTCTACGCGCTGATGACGGACTCACAGGACTGGTGGCCGGCCGACTTCGGTCACTACGGGCCGCTCTTCATCCGGATGGCGTGGCATAGCGCGGGTACATACCGCACCGGAGACGGCCGCGGGGGAGCGGGGTCAGGCTCCCAACGCTTTGCGCCCCTCAACAGTTGGCCCGACAATGCCAACCTCGACAAGGCGCGCCGGCTGCTCTGGCCGATCAAGCAGAAATACGGCAAGAAGATCTCCTGGGCCGACCTGATGATCCTCGCCGGCAACTGCGCCCTGGAGTCGATGGGCTTCAAGACCTTCGGCTTCGGCGGCGGGCGCGAGGACATCTGGGAGCCGGAAGAGGACATTTACTGGGGGACCGAGAGGGAGTGGCTTGGCGACAAGCGCTATAGCGGCGACCGGGAACTCGAGAATCCCCTCGCCGCTGTGCAGATGGGCCTGATCTACGTGAATCCGGAAGGGCCGAACGGCAATCCGGATCCGCTCGCCGCCGCCAAGGATATCCGCGAGACCTTCGCGCGCATGGGGATGAACGACGAAGAGACGGTCGCGCTGATTGCCGGCGGCCATACCTTTGGCAAAGCCCACGGCGCTGGCGATGCGTCACTGGTGGGCCCGGAGCCGGAAGCCGCCAGCATCGAGGAGCAGGGCCTCGGCTGGAAGAACGCCTATGGCTCGGGCAAGGGAGCCGACACGATCACCAGCGGCCTGGAAGTCACCTGGACCTCGACGCCAACGAAGTGGAGCAACAACTTCTTCTGGAACCTGTTCGGCTACGACTGGGAGCTGACCAAGAGCCCGGCCGGCGCGTATCAGTGGAAACCGAAGCACGGCGCAGGGGCGAACTCGGTGCCAGATGCGCACGACCCGTCAAAGCGCCACGCGCCAGCCATGCTGACCACTGACCTGGCCCTGCGGTTCGACCCTGAGTACGAGAAGATTTCAAGGCGCTTCTACGAGAACCCGGATCAGTTCGCCGACGCCTTCGCCCGGGCGTGGTTCAAGCTGACGCACCGCGACATGGGGCCCCGCTCGCGCTATCTCGGCCCGGAGGTCCCGGCGGAAGAGCTGATCTGGCAGGATCCGCTCCCTGCAGTCGATCACGACCTGATCGACGCGGCCGACATCGCAGCGCTCAAGGCCAAAATCCTTGCTGCGGGGCTGTCGATCCCGGAACTCGTCTCGACCGCCTGGGCGTCGGCCTCTACCTTCCGTGGCTCCGACAAGCGCGGCGGTGCGAACGGGGCGCGCATTCGCCTGGCGCCGCAAAAGGATTGGGAAGTCAACCAGCCGGCCCAACTGGCGCGTGTGTTGGAGACCCTTGAAGGGATCCAAAGGGAATTCAACAGCGCGCAGGCTGGAGGGAAGAGGGTTTCGCTCGCCGACCTGATTGTCCTGGGTGGATGCGCCGCTGTCGAGCAAGCCGCGAAGAGCGCCGGTCACGATGTGACCGTTCCCTTCACGCCGGGACGTACAGATGCGTCGCAAGAGCAAACCGATCCGGCGTCATTCGCCGTCCTTGAACCGGCTGCAGACGGGTTCCGCAACTATCAGAGAGCCAAGTTCTCCGTACCGGCGGAGGAACTGCTGGTTGATCGTGCGCAGCTGCTCACGCTGACCGCTCCTGAGATGACGGTTCTCGTTGGCGGCATGCGCGCCTTGAACGCCAACTTCGGACAGTCCCAGCACGGCGTCTTCACCAAGCGGCCAGGGACGCTCACCAATGACTTCTTCGTGAATCTGCTCGACATGAGCACGACGTGGAAGGCGAGCGCGGAAGACGAAGAGGTGTTCGAAGGTCGCGATCGCGCCACGGGAGAACTCAAGTGGACCGGCACCCGTGTCGACCTGATCTTCGGTTCGAACTCCCAACTCCGGGCCTTGGCCGAAGTCTACGGATGCGAGGACTCCCGGGAGAAGTTTGTGCACGACTTTGTGGAGGCGTGGAACAAGGTCATGAACCTCGACCGTTTCGACCTTGCCTCCTCGTAGCGCAAACATCTTCGAGGGCTGTGCAATAGCCCCACGTCAAAGGCCGGGGAGTCACGCAAGACTCCCCGGCCTCACCGCGTCAGTGCGACAGAATCTGCGCCAGGAACCGCTGGGTCCGCTCCTCCTTGGGCCGGGTGAAGAATTCATCCGGCGGCGCCTCCTCCACCACCACGCCCTGGTCAAACAGGATCACCCGGTCGGCCACCTCCCGGGCGAAACCGGTCTCGTGGGTGACCACGATCATCGTCATGCCCGACGTCGCCAACTCCCGCATCACGTCGAGCACCTCTTTGATCATCTCGGGGTCCAGGGCCGAGGTGGGCTCGTCGAAGAGCATCACCTTCGGCTGCATCGCCAGGGCCCGGGCGATGGCCACCCGCTGCTGCTGGCCGCCGGAGAGCTGGCCGGGGTACTTCTGGGCCTGCTCGGGGATTCCGACCCGCTCCAGGAGCTGCATCGCCACCTCCTCGGCCCTCTTCCTGGGCCAGCGGCGAACCCAGATCGGCGCCAGGGTGATATTCTGAAGCACCGTCAGGTGGGGGAACAGGTTGAACTGCTGGAAGACCATGCCCACCTCGGAGCGAATCGCCTCGATGTTGCGCATGTCGTGGGAGAGCTCAATCCCATCGACGATAATGGTGCCCTTCTGGTACTCCTCCAGGGCGTTGATCGTGCGAATGAAGGTCGACTTGCCCGAGCCCGACGGGCCCAGAATCACCACCACCTCGCCCTGGCGGACCGAAAGGCTGATCCCCTTCAGGGCGTGGAAGTTGCCGTACCACTTGTGCACATTCTCCGTGATAATAAACGCCTCGGGCGTCTTTGCCTGCTCGGGGGTACCTGCGCTCATAGCTGCCTCCTTCCCGGCGCCTCGGGCGCCAACTGTTCTGCCCTACCGCTCGCCCACGCCCAACCGCTTCTCCAGCCTCCGGCTGGCGACGGCCAGGGAGTAGCAGAGCAGCCAGTAGACGAATGCGACGAAGAGATAGATCTCGAAGTGGAACCGGATATTCTCGGGATGGCGCAAGACCGCCTTCGCGATGAAGGTGAACTCCGCCAGGCCGATGATCGAGATCAGCGAGGTGTCCTTCAGGAGGGCGATGAACTGCCCCACCATGGCCGGAATCACCGCCCGCAGCGCCTGGGGGAGCTGAATCAGCAAGATCGACTGCCAGCCCCGCAGCCCCAGGGCCTGGGCCGCCTCCATCTGCCCCTTGGAGAGCGCCTGGAGGCCGCCGCGGATGTTCTCGGCCATGTAGGCCGCCTCGAAGAGGGTGAGGCCGATGAAGGCGCGTATCACATCTTGAATCCGGATGCCCTCGGGCAGGAAGAGCGGGATCACCAGGCTGCCCATGAAGAGGACCGTCACCAACGGCACGCCGCGAATCACCTCAATGTAGCCGATGGAGACCCAGCGGATCGCCGGCAAACTCGACTGGCGGCCCAGCGCCAGGAGAACGCCGATAGGGAAGCAGGCCACAATGCCGGTCACCGCCAGCAAAATGGTGAGCATCAGCCCGTTCCAGCGGCTGGTCTCCACCAGCGGCAAGCCCGTCCAGGCCGCCCCGCCCAGCACCAGGAGCGTACCCACAAAGACGGGACCCCAGAGGAAGATCACCCAGCAGCGCCACCTCGCCAGGAAGGTGCCGGCCACCAATCCGGCGGGAATCAGGAGCACCGAGGCGGCCACCCAGATCCGGCTGGCGGTGCTGATCGGCAGCAGCTGCAGCAGGAGCAGGGCGACGCCGAGGCCGATGGCGCTCATGCGGTTCATGCGGGCCCAGCCGCCCCAGGTGACGCCCGACCAGAAGGCGGCGATGGCGACCACGAGCCAGACCCGCCAGAGGTGCTCAGCCGGGTAGCCGCCCACCATGAGGACCTGGAGGTTCTTGCCGACCACGCCCCAGTTGGCCTTGAACAGCGCCCAGGACAGGAGCCCCCCGCCCAGCTTGTAAAGCAGCCAGAGGGTCGCCAGGGTCAGCAGGGTGTTGTACCACGAGTTAAACAGGTTCTTCTTCAGCCAGCCGACCACGCCCAGCTCGGTGACGGGCGGCATGACGGGCTCGGGCGGTTGGCCGGGTCGAAACTCGGTACTTGCCGACATGCCCATCACCTCTCAGTCAGCCGGACGGCCCGGTTGTAGATGTTCATGAGGAGCGAGGTGGTCAACGAGAAGGTCAGGTAGACCGCCATGATCAGCAGGAAGGACTCAATGACCCGCCCGCTCTGGCTCTGCACCGCCATGGCGATGTAGAACAGGTCGGGGAAGCCGATCACCGAGGCCAGGCTGGAATTCTTGGTCAGGTTCAGGTACTGGCTGGTCAAGGGCGGAATGATCACCCGCAGCGCCTGGGGGAAGACCACCAGCTGCATCACCTTGCCGGGCTTCAGCCCCAGGGCGCGGGCGGCCTCCACCTGCCCCTTGGAGACGGCCTGAACCCCCGCCCGCACCACCTCAGCGATATAGCTGGCGGTGTAGAAGACCAGGGCGAAGAGAATCGCCGACAGCTCGGGCGAGAGCTTGGCCCCGCCGCGGACGTTCTGGTTGACCACCGCGGGGAAATTCAGGGTCGCCGGCGGCTCGGGCAGCAGGTACCAGCCGGCCAGGGCCACGCCCAGCACGACAGCGATGGCGGCCAGCGTCGGGTAGCCGTCACGGCCGGTCTCGACCATCTTACGGGTCCACCAGCGCCAGAGCGCCACGCCCGCCACCAGGCCCGCCAGGACCAGGAGCGCCCAGAGGCCGAAGGTGGCGGTCCGGTCGAACCAGACCATGGAGAGGCCCCGGTTGTTCAGGTAGACCGGCCCCGGGAGGGCGATCTGATTGCGCACCGCCGGCATCTTGGTGAAGACGGCGAAGTACCAGAAGACGCACTGCACCAGGAGCGGCGTGTTCCGGAGCACCTCCACGTAGACCGTGGCCAGGCGGGCCACCAGCCAGTTGGTGGAGAGCCTGGCAATGCCGATCAGAATGCCGACAATGGTCGCCAGCGGGATGCCGATCAGCGCCACCTTCAGGGTGTTCAGCAGTCCGGCCAGGAAGGCCCGGCCGTACGAGTGCGAGGGATCGAAGTCGATCACGCTCTCCCCGAGGGCAAAGGAGGCGGGCACTCGGAGAAAGTCAAATCCCAGGTTCATGCCCCGCTTGGCCAGGTTGAACAGCATGTTGTTGACAAAGAAGTAGATCAACAGGACGACGGCCAGCAGAAAGAGCGCCTGGCTGGCGACCCGCAGGAAGCGAACATCCCGCCAGAAGGGCGTGCTTCGCCTGTGTAACATCCGGCCCCTCCTTTCTCGGGTCCGTTGGCGGAGAAGAAAGGAGCCCGGAAGTCTGCCCGATAGGCAGCAACGGGCTCCTTCCCTCACGTAGAGAAGGGGGGCGCGCACGGCCCCCCTTTCCCGTTACCGATAGGGCGGAGCGTACAGGATTCCGCCATCCTTGTACAGCTTGTTCATGCCGCGTGGCAGGTTGTAGGGCGTACCGGGGCCGAGGTTCCGGTCAAAGATCTCGCCGTAGTTGCCCACGTGCTTGATCACCCGGTAGACCCAGTCGTTGGAAAGGCCCATGCCCTTGCCGAGGTCGCCCTCCACGCCCAGCATCCGCCGGATGGTGGGATCCTTCGACTCAGCCTTCAGCTGGTCGACGTTCTTGGAGGTGATGCCGTACTCCTCGGCCTCAATGGTCACGTGCACCAGCCACTTGACCACGTCGAACCACTTGGAGTCGTTGTTGATGGTCAGCGGGCCCAGCGGCTCCTTGGACATGGTCTCCTCCAGGATCACATGGTCGTCGGGAACCGGCATCTTCGACTTGTAGGAGACCAGGCCCGACTTGTCGGTGGTGTACCCGTCGCAGCGCCCGTCGGTGTAAGCCGAAACGGCGCTGGCCGCATCGGTGTAGACCACCGAATCATACTTGACGCCCAGCTTGCGCATGACGTCCGCCAGGTTCAGCTCGGTGGTGGTGCCGGTCTCCACGCAGACGGAGCGTCCCTCGAAATCCTTCAGCGACTTGATGCCGCTGTCCTTGCGCACCATCATGCCCTGGCCGTCGTAGAAGGTGGTCGGCGCGAACTCCATCCCCACAGAAGTGTCGCGGCTGACCGTCCAGGTGGTGTTCCGGATCAGCACATCCACCTCGCCGGTCTGAACGGCGGTGAAGCGCTGCGAGGCGTTCAGGTTCTTGTACTCCACCTTCTCCGGGTCGTTGAACAGGGCGGCAGCCAGCGCACGGCAGTAGTCGACATCGAAGCCGCTGTACTTGCCGTCGCTGCCCAGGTAGCCGAAGCCGGGAAGGCCGCCGTGCACGCCGCAGATCAGCTTTCCACGCTCGAGCACGATATCAAGCCGGCTCTTCGACTGGGCGGTGGCCGGCGCCGATGTGGCCGGCGCGGCCGGTGTCGTGGCCGGAGCGGCCGTGGTCGTTCCGCTGTCGGCGGGCTTGTCTGACGAACCGCTCTGGGATCCGCTGCTGCAGGCTGTCAGCACTAGAACCAGCACCAGGCTGGCGGCCAACCAATAACGCTTTCCCCTCACTAGAGAACCCCCCTCTATTTAGCGTTGAACTGTTGATTTCTCTGTAAATACGAATACTCCTCCTTCCTAATCAATTCTCACATATTACAAAACCTTTCGACGCACTATTCTTGGGAAAAACCCAGCGCCCCGGCCCACGATTTGGGTGAACGTTCCACCAAATCTGTTCGTCTATTTGATGGCGCACATCTGTGTTTTCCGAAGGGTTACACAGGACTCGGCTCCGCGCTTCGAAATACCCGTTCGTGGGGGATGGAAACTCGAAGGAGGGATTCGCTTGGAACAGCCGGCCACTGCACTCTCGGGCACGGGCGGCGCCAACGCAGCGCCCACACGCCCGGGATCAGGCATGGGGCGGATCGTGGCTCTTCTGGGGCGGTGGATCCTGGCCCGGCTCCTCTATTTTGTTGTCATCGTTGCCGTGACTCTCCCGATCATCTTCCTGCGAGCCGGTGTGATCCCTCAGCGCCTCAAGCTGCCGGCGTTCCACTGGGACCGCTACTGGCCGGCGTTCAAACAGTACCTGACCCACCTGCTGCAGGGCTCCTTTGGGCCGCTCTACCAGCGGCCGCCGGGAGGCGGGCTCCCCCCGGAGCCGGTCCCCTCCAACGCCCAGATTGCGGACCTGATCGCCCGGGCGCTGCCCACCTCGCTCTCCATCTTCTTTCTGGCCCTGCTGGTGGGCCTGGTCGGCGGCATTCTGTTCGGCATGCTGGTCAGCCGCTTCAGCGCCCGCTGGGTGCGCAGCGTCGCCACGGGGTTGAACCTGGGCTTCCTCTCCTTCCCCGATATCCTTTTGGTGGTACTGGTCCAGTGGGGGATCATGTACCTCGCCCAGATTATCGGCTTTGAGATCGTGCCCCCCTTTGGCACCTGGGACGGCAAGCTGACAGGGCGGCTGCTGGTGCTCCCTGTGCTGCTCCTTGGCCTCTTTCCGGGCGCCTTCATCGCCCGCATCTCCGCCGCTGCCTTCGATGAGGCCTTCCAGGCCGACTACATACGGACGGCGCGCTCCAAGGGGTTGCCGACCCGGCGGTTGGTCTGGGGTCACGCCCTGCGCAACGCCCTGATTCCGATTCTCTCCAGCCTCCCCACCGCCACCGGGCTGATGATCTCCAACCTGATCGTGCTGGAGTGGATCATGGCCCTGACGGGCGTGGGGCGCCTGCTGGCGCTGGAGTTCCGGGCGGCCTATCCGTCGCCCAACGTGATCGCCTCAGTCGCCATCATTCTGATCCTCCTCTTTGTGCTGATCGACGGCCTGGTCGACGGGCTGCTGCTCTGGCTGGACCCCAAGGCCCGGGACCGGCAGGGGCAGACGGCGTCGGACCGGCAGCCGGCGCAGGGGGCTCCCCGCGCCTCGCTCGGGGACAGGCTGGTTAACCTGGGTTCTTTCTTCGTGGAGGCGGGCTATCTGGTCGCCGGCCTGCTGCGTGGCCTCGTCGCGCCACAGAACTGGGTCCGGCCGCTCCGGGCGTACCGGTCCAATCTGCCCCTGGCCCTGGGCACCCTGATCATTCTGGCCCTGGTATTTGTGGCCATCTTCGCCCCGCAGCTGGCGCTGAGGGGCCCCTACGAGATGAAGCCGGTGGTCATGGAGGGCAAGACCTGGATCATGCCCCCCTACCCGCCCAGCAAGGAGTTCCCGCTGGGCTCCGACCGCCTGGGACGTGACACTTACAGCCGGCTGCTCTTCGGCGCCCGCTACACCCTGCTCTTCGCCCTCTTTATCGTCCCGGCCCGGATCTTGCTGGCGCTGCCCCTGGGGCTGGCAGCCGGGTGGCTCCGGGGCGGCTGGGAGCGCTGGATCCGACGCATTGCGACGATCTTCGGGGGCATTCCGCTCCTGGTGATCTCGGCGGTGCTGGTGCCCGTCTTCTTCGTGGAGCCGGTTCCCGCCACGATGGGCAACCCCTTCGCCCCGCCGCCCCCCGACCCAAACCATGTGATGGCGCTCCATGTGGGGATCATGGTCCTGCTGGGCTGGCCCCGTCTGGCGGAGACGATCCGGCTGATGACCCGGGAGATCGCCGAGCGCTCCTTCATTGAGGGCGCCCAGGCGGTGGGCGCTTCCGGTGGGCGGGTCATGTTCCGGCATATCCTCCCCAACCTGGTCCCCTCGCTCTTAATGATGGGGGCGGCGGAGGCCGCCTGGCTGATGATGTTCCTGACCCAGCTCGGCGTCTTTGGACTCTACCTGGGCGGTACCATGGCGCTGGAGAGCGTGGGGCAGGTGCCCCGGTACCCCGACTGGGCCCACATGCTGGCACGGCCCACCCAGAACCTGCACGCCAACCAGTGGCAGCTCTTCTGGCCGGCGCTCTGCTTCTTTATCGCCATTCTGGGCTTCCATCTCCTGGCCGAAGGGATCCGCCAGGCCGGCCTGCCTCGCAGGGTGGCTGCCAACGTGGAGCCATCTGGAGCGAAGAGCGCTGCTGACGACGCATCGACCATGGCCGGCTAGTCCGACCTGAACCGGGGGGAGAGAACGTGGAAGAGGGTACCCACGCCTGGCTGCGCGCCCTTTTCGCCGCCGGTCGCTGGCTCCTGGGACGGGCCGTCTACTTCGTGGCGGTCCTGGCGATCATCGTGCCGGTCCTCTTCCTGCGTGTCGGGTTCGTCATGCGACCCGGGGCGCTCCCCGACTTTAACTGGTACCGCTACGAAAGGGTGCTGCGGCTCTACCTGAACCACCTGGCCGACGGGACCTTCGGGCCGCTCTACAAGATCGAAAGCGGTTACCTGGTCCAGGTCGCCAGCGGCGCCACGATCGACGACATGATCCGGCGGACGCTTCCCGACAGCCTGATCGTCTTCAGCGGCGCCCTGGTGCTGGCCATGGTGGGCGGCATTCTGTTGGGCCTGCTGGTCAGCCGTTTCGCCCCGAAATGGCTCCGCCCGGCGGCGGGCTACCTCAACCTGATTGCCCTCTCCTTCCCCGATGTGCTGCTCATGGTGCTTGTCCAGTTCGGGCTGATCAACCTGGGCAGGGTGATCGGCTTCGAGCCGTTTGCCCCGTACGGGGATTGGCACGGGCGGCTGACGCTCCACACGGCAATCTTCCCGATCTTGATCCTCTCGCTCTTCCCGGGCGCCTATATCGCCCGGGTGGCGGCAGCCTCGTTCGACGGGGTCTTCACGGCGGAGTATATCCGCACCGCCCGGGCCAAGGGACTCGCGGGCTGGCGGATTATCAAGGGACCACGCCATGCGCAACGCCATGATCCCCATTCTGGGCGGGTTGCCCACCGCATCGGGCCTGGCCATCTCCAACCTGATCGTGATCGAGTACCTGGCCAATATCGGCGGCATGGGCCGCATGCTGGGCTTCGAGTTCATCGAGCACAACGCCGTGCCCAACCTGATCGTCTCCGTGGTCATCTGCCTGGCCGCTTTCTTCGTGCTGATCGACGGGCTGGTGGACATTGGCCTCTTCTGGCTCGACCCGAAGGCGCGAGAGGCGCGGCACGAGGCGCTGGCCTCACACCGGGCCAACCGCTTCGCCTGGTGGCGCGCCCTGCCCGCCGGGCTGAGGCGCCAGGCGGCAGCGCTCAGGGCCTGGTTCGCCGGGCTGGGCGCTCCCAGGCCGCGCCCGGCGCCGGCTGAGCGGGAGCCGGTCCCGTGGCGCTGGTATGGCCGCCGGCTCATCGCCGCCTATCGCTGGAACCTGCCGCTGATTTTGGGCACGGCAATCGTGGGCTCCATGGTTGCGGTGGCGATTCTCGACCCGTGGATCCGCCCCAAGGATCCCTACGCCATTCAGGCCCTGATCTACATTGACGCCCGCAACTTCTGGGCGCCCCCCTTCCCGCCCGGCAACGGCTTCATTTTCGGCTCCGATGAGATGGGCCGCGACATCCTCAGCCGGGTGATCCACGGGACACGCTTCACGCTGATGTTCGTAGCGCTCATCGTGCCGCTGCGGATTCTGATCGCCCTGCCCATCGGCCTCGCCGCCGGGTGGCTGAAGGGCGCCTGGGAGTGGTGGGTCTCCCGCATCGCCACCATCTTCGGGGCGGTGCCGATGCTGATTCTCTCGGCTACCCTGGTGCCCACCGTCTTCCTGCCCACGCGGATCACCGCCTTCGACAACCCGAGCGCCCCGGCCCCGGCAGAGGCCTCCAAGGTGCTCCTGCTGCATGTGGCGATCCTGGTGCTCCTGGGCTGGCCCCGGCTGGCCGAGTCGATCCGGCTGATGACCCGCGAGCTGTCACACCGAGCCTTCATTGAGGGGGCCCATGCGGTGGGCGCCCCCTCCTGGCGGGTGATGCGCCGCCACATTCTCCCGCACCTGCTGCCGGCCCTGGCGGTGATCGGCGCTGCCGAAGTCGCCTGGCTGATGATGCTCATGACCCAGCTCGGGGTCTTCAACATCACCCTGGGCGGCAACGTGATGCTGGAGTCGCTGGGCGCCACCGCCATCTTCCCCGACTGGAGCCACATGCTGGCCCGCCCGGTGCGCTACCTCTGGGCCCGCCAGTGGATTCTGATCACCCCGGCGGTCGCCTTCTTCATCGCCATCTTAGGCTTCAACCTGCTGGCCGAGGGGCTGCGGCGGGCCAGCCAGCGGCTGGCGATTCCCACCCTGCCCGACCGCCCCAGCCAGGTCAGCCCCCGGGCCGCTGCCGTGGCGCGAGCCCAGCCCACCGGCGACTAGCGCTCCTCTACCGGTTTCAGCTTCCCGTAGAGCGTCAGCTCCGGTCCGATGGCAACCCCCTTCACCTCTACCTGGTAGAGGATCCCGTCGATCTCCATCAGCTGTCCGTGATACCGGGTGTAGAGCATGAGAAACGAGATGTCGTCGATCCGGCGGCCGATCTGCTCCGCCGAGAGCTCCTTCTGAATTCGCCGCCCCGCCTCCAGCCCGACCCTGTCGTCGGGCCCCTCCATCTCGGCGCGCGCCCGGCGGACTTCGCACCCGACCGACCGCTTCCGCTCGGCCTCCTTCAGCTTCACCACCTCGGCCTGGAGCGCCTCGACCTTCGAGATTGCCTCGTCACGCTCGAGGCGGAGCTGCTGGACCCGCGGCCCGGCGATCACGGGGAAGAGCCAGATGGCGGCAGCCACGCCGATGGCAAAGGCGGAGAGCAGGCGACTGGCCCGAACCCACCGGCTCATCGCTGCCGCCCCGCCAGGTGCTGGAGCAGGTAGTAGCCCACATTGGAGCCCACCATCGCCACCAGCAGGTAGAGAATCTGGCGCAGTAGCGCCTTCCCCTCCCCGGTGAAGAGCCCCTGCTCAATGCCGCGCAGTGGTTCGAAGGAGCCGCTGACCGCCACGAGAATCCCCCAGAGCCGCATCTCGTCGGCCAGGAAGCGGAGCCGGTCCATCGGGTGGCCCCCTACAAGCAGGGAGGCAGCAGCCCCGGAGAGCGAGCCGCCCAGGGTCACGCCGAGGGCGACGAGAAAATTGGAGAGCAGCTTTCCGGTCAGGGCGTCATCCACAATCAGCACCCCCTGGGTGGAACCTACGCAAAAAGGCCCCGCCCCATGCCAGCCTGGCACGGGACGGGGTCTTCGGCATATGTCTAGAGCCTGCGTCGCTCCATCTCCTTCACCAACAGGGTGAGCGCCTCGTTGACCGGGGTGGGTACCCCCTTCGCCTGACCGCGGGCCACCACCGCGCCGTTGATCGCCTCGACTTCGGTCCGCCGCCCCCGCTCCAGGTCCTGGAGCATGGAGGAGCGGTTGGTCGCCGTCGCCCGGGCCACGGCCACGGTGCGTTCCACCGGGTCGTCGCCCAGGTCGATCTCGAGGGCGGCGGCCACGCCGGCCACCTCCCGGGCCGCCCGCTCCATCATCTGGCGGGCGCTCGGCCGCTCCAGCAGGGCGCCGTTCGGGAGGCCCAGCAGGGCGGTGAGCGGGTTGATCGCCGCATTGACCACCAGCTTCGACCAGAGCAGTTGTTGGGCGTCGGTGGCCACCTCGGTGGCAATGCCGGCCTCGCTGAGCAGGGCGGCCACCCTGTCGACCACACCGGCGGCGGGGCCATCGTCGACCCATGGTGCAATGTAGGTCGGCCCGCTGCCGCCGTCGCGGACCACCCCGGGCTCCAGCAGTGTGGCGCCCTGAGCGGTGGTGCCCACCAGCACTCGCTCCGGTCCCACCACCGCCCCCAGCACCTCGGCGTTGCCCAGCCCGTTTTGCAGGGTCAGCGCCACTGTCTGGGGCCCCAGCGCCCCGGCCGCCCAGCGGAGCGCCCCCCTCGTTGCGTAAGACTTCACCAGCACCACCAGCAGATCGACAGGCGTCAAGGGATTCGTGACGCGCTGAAGGGAGAGCCGCTCCTGCCCCTCCGCCAGCACCCAGTCGGGGCCGGGCGAGCGGGCCAGCAGCACTACCTCACTGCACTCCCCCGTCGCCTGCCGAGCGGCTGTCGCCAACCGGTAAGCAAAGAGAGAACCCAGTGCCCCCGCACCCAGTACGCCAACGGTGCGGGGCCAGAAACCATTCACTCCGAGTCACCTCCATACCGCAATGCTCGTTCCAACGATTCCGGTTTCATTTTAAACGAATGTTCAGACCCCGGAAAAGTCCCTTTTTGAACATCTTCTACGTATTGTGTCAGCCCCTCGGCAATGGCCGCCCCGGCCTCCGCGTACCGCTTCACAAACCGCGGCTGGAGCCGGTCGTAGAGGCCGAACATGTCGTGCCAGACCAATACCTGCCCGTCGCAGCCGGGTCCCGCCCCGATCCCGATGGTGGGGATCGTCAGCCGCCGGCTGATCTCTTCGGCCAGCGGGGCCGGCACCATCTCCAGCACCAGGCTGAAGGCGCCTGCCTCCTCCAGCGCCAGGGCGTCGGCCAGCATCTTCCGGGCGGCCTCTGCATCGCGCCCCTGGACCTTCCAGCCCCCCAGCGCCCCGGCGGTCTGTGGCGTCAGGCCCAGGTGCCCCATGACCGGAATGCCCGCCCGCACCATGGCCCGCACCGTCTCCACGAAGGGCTCGCCGCCCTCCAGCTTTACGGCGTCTGCCCCGGCCCGGATCAACTCGTTCGCCTCCGCCACCGCCTGGGCAGGGGAGACGTTGTACGAGCCAAAGACCATGTCGACGATCACCATGGTATGGGGCGCTCCCCGGAGCACCGGCCGCAAATGGTGCAGCATCTCCGCCATGGAGACCCCTACCGTGGTGCTGTAGCCCAGCATCACCATGCCCAGGCTGTCGCCCACCAGGATCGCATCTACCGGCGAGCGGTCCACCAGCGCCGCCGATGTGAAGTCATAGGCGGTCACCACGCTGATCTTCCGCTCTCCCTTCAGCCCCCGAAACCCAAGCACCGTCAGCCGCTCCTTCATGCAACCCACACCCCTTCTCGTCTCGGCCCTCGTCAAGAGGGTCCAAGCGTCTCGGATATGGCAACCGCCATCCGGGCTCCACTAGCGCCCGGCCGGCAGACCACCCATCGCCTCGGCCTGGCGGACGGCGCTCAGCACCGCCCGCTCCACCGCCAGCGCCGCCGCCGTGCCCGCGGCGCTGATATCGACCTCCTGCCCGCCAGTCGCCAGGCAGAAGAGCGCATCGCCATCGAACATCGTATGGATCGGCGAGATCGTCCGGGCCAGCCCGTCATGGGCCATGCGGGCCACCTTGTTCGCCCCCTCCTTGGAGAGGGCGCCGCCCACCGCCACCACCCCGATGGTCGTATTCTCCCCGAAGGCCCGCCGCCCCGCTCCGCCCAGCAGCAGGCTGGTGGTGGAGGTGAAGCCGGCGCCGTCGGGTGACCGGGCACCGGCAATGATCTGCCCCGTGTCGGGGTCCCGGACATCGCCGAAGGGATTGACCGCTACCAGGGCGCCCACCACGACGTCGCCCAGCATCACCGAGGCGCTGCCGATCCCAGTCTTGGTGGCCTGCGCCATACCCAGCACCTTGCCTGCCGTGCAGCCGGCCCCGGCCCCCACGCAGCCCTGCGCCACCGGCTCCCGGGTGGCCGCCGCGCAGGCGGCGTAGCCCATCGCCTCATCGGGCCGGACCTTGGCGGAGCCGATTCCCAGGTCATACAGCGCAGCCGCCGGCACAATCGGCACCCACGCCTCCCCGGTGCGAAAGCCAATCTCCTGCGCCTCCAGCCAGCGCATCGCCCCGTGGGCGGCGGCCAGGCCGAAGGCGCTCCCCCCGGCCAGGATCACGCCGTGCGCCTGCTGGACCAGGTTGCCCGCCCGACAGAGGTCGGTCTCCCGGGTGGCCGGGGCGGAGCCCTCCACCGAGACACCGATCACGGCGCCCGCGGGGGCCAGCACCGCCGTCACCCCGGTCAGCGCGGTGAGGTCGTGGGCGTGCCCGACAAGAATCCCTGCCACATCGGTGATCGAATTCGCAGGCCCGTGGATCGCCATGACCCAACACCCCTCACATCTGGTGATTCGCATGCAACACAGGCCGCCCCCCTCATAGCGGGGAGGCGGCCTCTAAATTGATCCGTTTACGCGACCCTCCGCTCACGCTGCGGAATGAACCCGGCCCGGTAGAGCGCAGCGCCTACCGCGGCGCAGATCGCCGCCGCCACGATCACCTCGGGGGTGCCGTGCAGAATGCCCACCGTGACAGCGGCGGGAGCGGGCAGGTACCCGCGGAGCACCATCATGGAGAGCACCAGCACCGTGTTGGTCAGCGTGCCCACCACGGCCGCCCCGATCAGGCCCGTCATGAGGCCGAAACGGCGCAGGCCCATGAAGGAGTAAGCGGCCAGGACGCCGATGAAAAGCCGGGGCAGAATCGCAACCAGCGGGTCCGCAAAGGCAGGAATCGTTGCACGGGTCAGGGAGACGAGGCCGAAGATGAACCCCACGACCAGCCCCACCACAGGGCCCTCGGCGATTCCCGCCAAGATGGCAGGGACATGCAGGATCGTGGCATGCTGAGCCGGGGTCGGAACCGGGATCAAGCCAAGCGCCGGAACGAAACCCATGACCAGGGAGACGGCGCCGAGAACACCGGCGACCGCCATCTTGCGAACCGTTAGCTTCATGGTGCATCCCTCTCCTAAGTAAAGTGGTGACGCCCAACGATTCCAGTATAATCCGTCCGCTGTTCCCTGTCACTATTCAGATACCAATCCCGGTACCGGTGTCCCCGCGGAAAGGGGGGTGCGGCTTCCAAAAGCCGCCCCCCCTCTTCCCATGAGCCTGCTCTGGCGCTAGTTGATGTTCAGGTAGGCAGTGGACCGGAGCTTGTTGCCGAAGTAGACCATGATCTTCAGCGTCTGGCCCGGGCCGACGTTGTACTTCGCCGACTCGAAGACCTGGCTGTAGACACCGGCGGCGTCCATGTCGATCTGGTAGCCCCAGACGTAGCCGGCGATCAGGGTGTTAGTCGCGGCATCCCGAATCCGGATGGTGACCGAGGTGTCCTCCACCGGTTCGCCGCACTCGCCCCACTGGAACTGGATCGTGTAGTCATCGCCGTCGTTGATGGAGTCGCTGGTGTTGGGAGCGATCCAGGTCAGGGTGGGCGAGCCGGTGCCGGGCGCCGTGGTGGTGGCGGTGCCGGTCAGGCCGGGCACGGTCCAGTGACCGTTGTAGTCACCGGCCTGCACCTCGATATTGTAGGTGGTGTTGGCGGCCAGGCTGAGGGTCGCCGAGGTGGAGGTGGTGATCGCATGGACCATGCCGTCCACCAGGACCCGGTACTGCACAGCGCCGGAGTCGTCGGTGGCGGCCGGCCAGGAGACAACCACGTCGGTGCACATCACGTCGATGGTCAGAGCGGCGCCGTTGGGCCACTCGGGAGCGGTGCTGTCGTCGTCACAGGCGTCGCCGATGCCGTCACCGTCTGAATCCTCCTGCCCCGGGTTCGGCACCGTGGGGCAGTTGTCATCGTCGTCGGGAATGCCGTCATCGTCGCTGTCAGCGTCGCCGGTGTCCAGGGCGGACATCAGAATCCAGGAATCGTAGACGGTGTCGCCGGCATCGGCGATGGCCAGCTTGATATGGTTGGTCTCGTTCGGGACCACGTCGGCCTCGACCTGCATGACCACCGTGAAGCCGTCCATCTCCGTGTTGTAGGCGCCGCCGCCGTCGGAGAGGTCGTTGTTGACGAACAGGGAGGGATGCGAGCCCATGTTCACGTTGTTAATCGCCACGGCGGTGGTGGTGCCGGGAATCGTGGTGACGTTGGTGCCGTTGACGAAGAAGGCGAAGACATCGTTGAAGCTGGAGCCGACCCACTCGTTGTACTCGTCGGAGCCGAAGACGAAGCTGAAGTGGATCTTGTTCGTGGTGGGCACGAAGTCGAACTCCAGCGAGGCGGCATCGTTGGTGGAGTAGCCGGGAATCAGGGCGTCCAGGTCGGAGTCGCCGGCCATCCCATTGCCCTGCGACTTGGCGTCATCGCCATTCGGCCCGACCACGCTGTTCACGTTACCGCTGGAGAGGATAATCCCGCTCTCGAACCCGGGGCCAAAGACCGATGCGCCACCGTCGAAGGTACCGGCGGTGTGGTCCAGGCCGGTGTAGGTGATGTTGCTGTACGTGACCCCGCCGCCCACAAAGGCGGCCACCAGGTCACTCGGGGTGCGCCCGGTCAGGTCGTCGACCGTCAGCCCGTGAGAGCTCGCGGTGGCGACCGGGGTGCTGAGGCTGGCCGCCGCAGGGAGTAGCATTCCCAGGGCCAGCAGAGACGCTGTGAGCGCCTTGAGCATGCGCTTCATGGTGCTTCAAACCTCCAGTCTGTCGATCCTACGGGTTGTTGGCGAGCTGCTCGGCGTAGACGGTGAAGGTGACCACCGTAGACAGCCCCTGATAGGAGTTGTCGGCGTCGAGCGGGAATTCGACCCAGAAGTGCAGGTTGATCACATCGCCCACCATCGCATCGATGGGGCCGCCGATCAGCATCTGGTCGGCGTTGATGAAGTCAGCCAGCGTGCCGGTGGCCACCACGTTGGTCCCAGCCGGGTCGGTGGCGACCACCACATTCAGCTTCTCAGCCAGGTACGTGGAACCGGACTGAAGCGAAGCCCGCAGGTGGGTCAGCTTGGCGTCGAGGCTGCCAACGTTCTCCACCTGCAAGATGCGATGATGCTCATCGCCAGGGGCCCAGAGACCGGTGGGATACTGGTTCGGGTCCGTGCCGCCGCCGGCTGCGGTGATATAGTACATCGGGCCGGGAATCCCATCACCCATGTCGCGGTTTGCCTCGATCTCGAGGGTGCCGGAGACGAACTCTGCGTCGGAGACCGCCGACTGGTCCGAGAACAGGGCCAGGGTCATACCTCCGCCCGCCACGGCTGCCATGACCACGAAGGCCACGGCCAGGATCCAGGTGCGCTTCATCTACCTCTCCTCCTTCTCTACAGTGCGGTGAGCCGCGGGTCTGCCACCGATCGTCGCCCCCTGCCCACCGTTCACGGATCCAGCGTAACGGACAGCGCGCCCCCCTATCAACGAATTGTCTGAATTATACCTGGGGGCGAAGGACCCACTGCCGTCCGTTGGCTGCAGGCTCTCGCGCAGTAACCCGGACCACTGATCGCCCTGGTCATGATCCGTTTGCCCTCGCGCGTTCCTCGCCCTCTTCGGCGGGTGGGGCTCCCGGGAGGCGGTGCGGCGATACCCGGATCGGTGGACAGTGCGGTAAGCAAGGCGAGGCCGTGGGCGCTGTTGCGTCCCACGGCCTCCTTCTTTTTCTGCGCCAGCAGTCAGGGCCGGTTGGCCCGCTGCTGCTCCATCACTTCGACCTTTTCGGCCAGTTCGGCCCAGCGGTCCATCGCCTCGCTCAGCGCCGCCTGCATCCCGGCATGCTCCGCCGTGAGGCTCTGCAGCCGCTCGTAATCGGTGGCCGCCTGCTCCATCGCCCGCTCCAGCCGGGCCACCTCCGCCTCCAGCTCGGCGATCCGCCCCTCGATCGTCTCCCACTCCCGCTGCTCCTTGAAGGTCAGCTTCACCGAAGGGGTCCGCCGCTCGGGCTCGGGCTGGGGGGGCCGGGTCTGGGGCCGCTCCTCCCGCCGCTCAGCGGGGCCGGGGCTCCTCTGCTCCTGCTCGGCCAGGTACTCCGAGCAGGTCCCCACCCAGCGGCGAATCTGGCCCCCCTCGCCCTCGAAGCAGAAGAGGTGCTCTGCCACCCGGTCGAGGAAGTAGCGGTCGTGGGAGACGGCGATCACCACCCCGGGGAACTGCTCGATATACTCCTCCAGCACCGTCAGCGTCTCGATATCCAGGTCGTTGGTGGGCTCGTCCAGCAAAAGCACGTTGGGCTCTGCCATCAGCTGGCGCAGCAGGTAGAGCCGCCGCCGCTCCCCTCCCGAGAGCTTGGAGATCTCGGTCCACTGGCTCCGCGGCGGAAAGAGGAACCGCTCCAGCATCTGCGAGGCGGTGATTGACCCGCCATCTGGCGTCTGCACTACCTCGGCCACATCTTTAATGTAGTCGATCACCCGCTGCTCCGGGTTCATCTCCTCGCTCTCCTGGTCGTAGTAGACCAGGCGGACGGTCTTGCCCGCCTTCACCTCGCCCTGGTCAGGCTGGAGCCGCCCGGCGATCAGGTGCAGCAGGGTCGACTTGCCGCTCCCGTTGGGCCCGAGAATGCCGATTCGATCCCGCGGCAGCAGGTTGTAGCTGAAGTTGCGGATCAGGGTGCGCCCGTCGAAGGCATGGGTCAGGTCCTTCAGTTCAATGATCTCCCGGCCCAGCCGGTGGGAGCCCACCGCGATCTCCACCTGACCCCCCTGCTCCGCCGGCTCCTGGTCCATCAGGCTGTGGACCCGGTCGATGCGCGCCTTCTGCTTCGTGGTGCGCGCCTTGGCCCCGCGCCGAAGCCAGGCCAGTTCCCGCCGCAGCAGGTTCTGCCGCCGCTCCTCCCGGACCGACTGGGCCGCCGCCCGCTGCTCTTTCAGCTCCAGGAACTTCGCATAGCCGCCCTCGTAGCTGTAAAGCTGTCCGCCTTCGAGCTCCAGGATCCGGCTGACCACCCGGTCGAGGAAGTAGCGGTCATGGGTGATCAGGAGCAGCGCTCCGGTGAACCGGGAGAGCTGCCCCTCCAGCCAGGCGACGGTGGCGCTGTCGATGTGGTTGGTCGGCTCATCGAGAATCAGGAGGTCGGCGGGCTGAATCAGCGCCTGGGCCAGGGCGACCCGCTTCCGTTCACCGCCCGACAGGTGGTCCACCGGCTTGGAGAACCCGGTGATCCCGAGCCGGGAGAGCACCGCCTTCGCCTGCGCCTCCATCGCCCAGAGCTGCTGGGCGTCCATCTGCAGCTGCAGTTCGGCCAGCCGCCGCTGCAGCCGCTGGCTGGCGGGCTGTTGGGCCAGTTCCTCCAGGGTCTGCTCGTACTCCCGAATCAGGTTGAGCGCCGGGCTCTCCCCGGCAAAGACCGCCTCGAGCACCGTGGCCCCGGCGGGGAACGACGGGTTCTGGTCCAGGTACTGAATCCGCAGCCCCTGCCGCACCGTCACCGTCCCCTCATCGGGGCTGACCAGCCCGGCGATGATCTTCAGCAGCGTCGACTTGCCGCTGCCGTTCAGGCCAATCAGGCCGGTGCGCTCCCCCTCGGCCACCCCGAGGCTGATCTTGTGAAAGAGCCGCTTCTCGCCGTATGTCTTGGAGAGGTTCTCCGCTGTCAGTATGTTCATGGTGCCTCCCGGCCTTCAGACAGGTTTGATCCTCCCTATGGTAACGGAAAAGGGGCCGGGCGGCTACCGTTTGGCCAGGATTGGCACCGCAGGCTTACAACTGCCGCACATGCTCTAAGAAGAGATCGCACTGGCTCATGCAGGCCGCCAGTTGGGCCTCGGTGTAGTTCTCCTCGATCCCCCAGACGGTGCTGAGCACCTTGTCCACAAAGGCGCAGAGGGCGACCATGCGCTTGGGCTGGCCCAACTCGGCGGCGAACAGCGAGGTCATGTGGTCCAGGGCGGCGGGGACCTCGTCGGGGGCCACCAGATCCAGCTCGTTTTGAATGAACCGGGCGGTCTCCATGACCGCCACCCCGGCGATCCCCTTGGGGTCGATTGCCCGCCAGCCGCCCTGCCGGTCCCGCAGGATATTCTTGTGATGCAGGTCGCCGTGCAGCAG
>JBMONB010000259.1:0-27334 GCA_049325315.1 Bacillota bacterium
GACACGGCCGGCAAAGAGGGCGATCAGGACCACCCCGATGGCAAAGAGGGCGGTGAAGGTGACGCCAATCCCGGCATCTTCCTGTACCCCCGCTCGCTGGAGCGTCTGGACCAGCCAGGCGGTCACCAGCCCGAAGACCGCCGCCCCGATCACCATAACCAGGGGGGAGCGGCTGTGGGTCAAGAGGAAAGCGATGGCGATTCCCGGCAGCACGGCGTGGCTGATTGCGTCGCCCAGCATGGCCATGCGCCGCAGGATCAGAAAGGAGCCGACCATGCCCGCCGAACCCGCCACCAGGGCGCCGATGGCGATGATCGAGAAGGTGATGTACAGATCCAACTCAGCGCACCCCCTTCAGCGGTGTCTCGGGCAGCAGGCGGGGCTCCAGCTGGTGCAGCCGGAGCAGCGCCGAAAGCTCCTCCGCTACTCCCGGCGGGAAGGCGGGGGAACGACCGTCCCGGTCAATCTGGTGGCCGCCGCCCAGCTCCGCCTCGTGCATGAGGAAGAGCTCGAAGAGCCGCTCCTCCCGCACCAGGTGGTAGGCGGCACGCAGGCCCTCACGGGTCAGCGACCAGCGCTCCGGGCAGCGCTCCGAGGAGCGCCCTTGGCCACCCGCCACCAGCCCGTCTCGCCGCAGCGCGGCCAGCACCCCGGGCAGCGACCTGGCAGAGAGCCCCCGCCGCCGCTCCAGGTCGGCAGGGCTGAAGGCGGCACTCGGGTCCCCCGCCTCCTCGGCCAGCTCGTAGAGCGCCCGGAGCGTCCGTTCCCGGGCGATGCGGCGCCGGTTGACGGCGAAGTGGACGAGCCGGGCCAGCAGCCCCCGACGGGGCGCCAGCGTGAGCGAGATCAGGAAGACCGCCGTGGCCGCCAGGACGATCAGCGGGCCGGTGGGCATGCGGGGCCCGACCTGGGAGGCGATGGTGCCCATCAGCCCCGAGAGGGCGCCGAAGATCCCGGAGAGCAGGACCATGACCGAGAGCCGGTCGGTCCAGTAGCGGGCGGCGATGGCCGGGGTGATCAACATGGCCGCCATGAGCACCACGCCCACCGACTCCAGGCCGATCACCACCGCCATGACGATCATCAGGTTGAGCAGGTGGTCCAGCCAGTTCACCGGCAGGCCGATCCCCGCCCCGAAGCCCTGGTCGAAGGCGAGCAGCTTGAACTCCTTGAAGAGCAGCAGCACCACGGCGCAGAGGATCGCGGCGATCACGACCATCACCTGCACGTCGCGCCCGACCAGGCTGGCCGCCTGGCCGAAAAGGAACTTGTCGAGACCGCTCTGGTTGCCGCCCGGCATCCGCTGAATCACGTTGAGCAGCATGATCCCGACCCCGAAGAAGACGGTGAGCACGATCGCCATCGCCGTGTCTTCCTTGATCTTGGAGTACCGGGTGATCGCCGAGAGCGCCAGGGTGCCGACGATGCCCGCCAGGGCAGCGCCCACCAGGAGCGGCCCGATCGACTTGGTGCCGGTGACGAGAAAGGCGATGGCGATGCCCGGCAGGGCGGCGTGGGCCAGGGTGTCGCCCATAAGCGAGCGCCGCCGGAGCAGGGCGAAAGCGCCCAGCACCCCGGCGGAGAGCCCCAGGAGCATCGCCCCGGTCATGACCCAGCGGGCGTTGGCGTCGGTCAGGGAGAGCCAGGAGAGATCCACCGCGCTCACCCCCCGACCGACCCGGCCAGACCGGCCGGGGGGAGATCCACCAGGAAGGGGAGGTTGCCCAGCCGGCCGCCATAGGTCTTGGAGAGGTTCTCCGCCGTGAAGACCCGGTCGGTGGCGCCGGCTGCCACCACCCGCATGTTGAGCAGCACCAGGGAGTCGAAGTACTCCCGGACCGTCTGCAGGTCGTGGTGGACCACCAGCACGGTCTTGCCGCGCGCCTTCAGTTCATTGAGCAGGGTGATGATCGCCTTCTCGGTGGCGGCATCGACCCCGGCAAAGGGTTCATCCATAAAGTAGACCTGGGCGTCCTGGGCCAGTGCCCGGGCCAGGAAGACCCGCTGCTGCTGGCCGCCAGAGAGCTGACTGATCTGCCGGTGGGCGTAGTCGGCCATGCCCACCTGCTCCAGGGCGTGCATCGCCAGTTCCCGGTCCTTCGCCCCGGGCCGGCGGAAGAGGCCCAGGTGGCCGTAGCGGCCCATGAGGACCACATCGAGGGCGTCGGTGGGGAAGTCCCAGTCCACCGAGGAGCGCTGGGGCACGTAGCCCACCTCGCGGCGGGCCTCCTTGTAGGCCTTGCCGTAGATCTGCACCTCGCCCGAGACCCGGGGAATCAGCCCGAGAATCGCCTTGAGCATCGTCGACTTGCCCGCCCCGTTGGGACCGACCACGCCCACCAGGCGGCCCTCCGGCAGGGAAAGGCTCACCCCCTGGAGCACCGGGCGCTTCTGGTAGGCCACGGTCAGGTCCCGCACCAGGACAGGCGGTGTCACCGTTGCAGTCGCAGCCATGGGTACCCCTCCTCCCGTTACTTCAGTGCGTTGACAATGGTCTCGACGTTGTGCCGGACCATGCCGATGTAGGTCCCCTCCGGGGTGCCGGCGGCGCCCATGGCGTCGGAGAAGAGCTCCCCGCCGATGGCCACCTTGTGCCCCTTCGCCCCGGCCCCCTCCACCAGCGCCTCGATCGAGCGCTTCGGCACGCTGGACTCCACAAAGACCGCCTTGATCTTGCGGCTCACCAGCAGGTCGACCAGGGACTGCACATCGGCCAGGCCATACTCGGTGGCGGTGCTGATTCCCTGGAGGCCCATCACCTCGATCCCATAGGCCCGCCCGAAGTAGCCGAAGGCGTCGTGGGCGGTGACCAGGACCCGCTGCTGGGCGGGAATGGTGGCAATCTGCTCCTTGGCGTACCTGTGCAGTCCCTCCAACTCCTTCAGGTAGGCGGCGGCGTTCGCCTCATAGGCCCCCTTGTTGGCACGGTCCAGGTCGGCCAGGCTGTCGCGGACCACCTCGGCCGCCTTCATCCAGAGGGAGACATCGAACCAGATGTGCGGGTCCTCGGTCTCATCTTCCGTCTCGAGCAGCGCCTCCTCGGGAATCCGCTCGGCCACGGCGACGGTGGGCTTGGTCCGGGCCATCTTGACCAGAATGTCGCCCATGCGCCCCTCAAGATGAAGGCCGTTGTAGAAGATGATCTGGGCGCTGGAAAGCCGGGAGATATCGCCCTCCGACGCCTTGTAGAGGTGCGGGTCGACCCCCGGTCCCATGAGCGAGGTCACCTCGACCCGCTCCCCGCCGATACTCCGGGCCAGGTCGGCCACCATGCCGGTGGTCGCGACCACCTTGATCTTTCCGTTGGTACTGGCAGCGCCCCCCGCCCCGCCACACCCGGCGATCGTGAGCAACCCGATAACAAGCAACGCAACCCACATGCGACGAACCATTGCCGCTTCCTCCTGTTTCTCTGTTCACGGACCCGTGAACCCAGCTAATTTGATCGGCGAAACAGTTTTTCCTTCGTGCAACTTTTAGGTCCGGAAAAGCCCGGCCGCAGCCGGGAAGGTATTTCGAGAAATCGTGAAATCGGTTTAGACACCTCTAACTCTGCTTCCACTATGCGTCAAAGACAACATCTTTGTCAAGAGTGCTTCGATATTTTTCCTCCCCTGCAGGAATGTCACGGAGGGCGCCGGTACGCCCTCCCCCACTCTACTCACTCGTTCCCCAGGGCGTTCACCGCCACGCAGACCGGCCGTTCCACAGAGAACTCCAGGCAGAGAAGGAGCGCGAAGCTGGCCCGCTGGTTTACCGTGTTGACCACCACCAGGCCGGCGTCGGTACCGGCGGCGGTGTCGTAGACCGGGGCTCCCAGGGCCAGGCCGGCGAACTCGGGGTCAAACAGCGAGAGGCCGGTGAGCGACCAGCCCCAGTCGGCCCCCGCCTGCGTGCCGTTCAGCTGCTCCACGATCGACCCCGCCTCGTCAACCACCACGACACGACCGGCCAGCGGGATCCCGTCCACCGTGGTGTGCGGGGCCGAAAAGGCGATCTCCAGATCGCCGCCGCCCAGGAGGTCGCCGAGCCCGGCCACCGCCGTGCCCGCCGATCCATCGCGCTGGGTACCGCCCCACTGGTCAAGCACAGCGCCGGTGGCGCCGGAGATCACAAAGACGGCGCCGGCATCCCGCAGGCCGCCCAGGTTGGTGGAGGGCGCGCCCACCAGAAGGTCGGGGATGGAGTCGCCATCCCAATCGCCGGCCGGCGCCACCGACCAACCGAACCCCTGGCCATCCTGTGTGCCCGGGGCGGTCAGCACCTGCACCCCGGTCCGGTTGAAGACCCGCACCTCCCCCGCCTCGCTCAGCCCCGGCGGCGAGGCGTTCAGCACCCCCACCACCAGGTCGCGGGTGGAATCGCCGTCCAGGTCGTCCACGGCGGTCAGGGCGAAGCCCAGCGCCTCCCCGGCGGCGACGCCGTCGATCTGGGTGATCAGGGCGCCGGTGGCGCCGCAGAAGACGTAGACCGCCCCGGCATCGGCCAGGCCCGCCGGGTCCGCCGACGGGGCGCCCACCGCATAGTCGGGCACCCCATCGCCGTTCCAGTCATCGCCCAGCCCGGCGACCGACCAGCCGAAGAGCCCCTCCACCGTGGAGCCGTCGTGGCGGCGGATGATGGAGCCGTCAGCCCCGGAGAGCACGAAGGCGCTCCCTGCCCGGCTGACGCCCGCCGGCGAGGTCTGGGTGGCGCCCACCACCAGGTCGGGAACGCCGTCGCCGTCCAGATCGCCGGTGGCGGCGACGGCGAAGCCGAACTCGCCGCCGGGGTCAGGGCCGTCGGTCTTCCAGATCAGGTCGCCGGTGCGCAGGGAGTATACATAGATTCTACCCGTATCAGCGCTGCCGCCCACCGGGGTGGAGGGCGCCCCCACGGCGAGGTCGGGGGCGCCGTCGCCATCCACGTCGCCGATCAGGGCGAGCGACAGGCCGAACTGCCCGCCCACCACGGGCCCCTCCAGCCGGAGGAGAGACCCGGCCCCCTCCACCCGCAGACTGGAGGCTTCGGCCTTGCGCACATCCACTTGCAGGTCTGTGCCCGGGCAAGTAAGACCCGACAGCCTCAGTGTCTCCCGAAGCAAAATGGAGACGCTGCGAGTGGAGCCGTCGATCGCCAGCACGAGGTGGATCACCACCTTGACCGTGACCCAATCGGTCCCGCCGGGGAGAACCTCGAGCACCTCGGCCTCCGCCCGGCGGACCGTGACCGGCTCGCCATCGACCAGCCCGGCTGAAGCAGACCGTGACAACGTGACGGTGCGGGCAACAGGCAGCAGACAGTGGTCCAGCACCTGCCGCACACGCAGCCGAGCCGTATGACGCACGTGCGGCACCCCCCTCATTGACCCCCCGATGTGGTATGGGGCGACGCTCCTCAGCGAATGGACTCACATAGCGTCTGAAGGCGGCTGTAACCGGCGTCGTGGGGCAAAAGAGCGCCAAGGGCGCCCGCCAGGTAGAGGGCGGCGCGCTCCTGGTAAATCTCCGGGGTGGGCGCTGCCCGCGCCCGGCCCAGCAAGGCGTGGGCGTGCAGCGGCCGCCCCTGCCGGCGCAGGTGCAGCGCCAGGGCGTGCACGGTGGCGGCGTTGGTCAGGTCAAAGGCGGCGGACAGCTCCGCTGCCGCGCTGGCCACCGGCTCCGCCCCCAGCAGCCGGATCAGGCTGCTCAGGGCCGCCGGGCTCCGGGGCTGGGCCCGGAGCCAGCCCAGGCAGGCCCGCTGCGCCGCCCGGGGGCTGGCGAGGTGCTCGTAGACCCGGGCCAGTAGCGCCCAGGCCAGGTGGCTGCCGCACCCCTGGCGTGACTGGTACTGCGGGGGCGGCTCCCCCAGGGCCAGGCAGAGCCGGAGCAGCGCCTCCGCCTCCCGCCACCGCCCGCCCCGGGCCGCCCATTCGGCCAGGCAGAACCAGAGGTCGGTGTAGTCCGGGTACTCCTCCGCCCCCTGGCGCAGCCAGCGTTCCTCCCCGGCCTCATCGCCCGCCAGCCGGGCGCAGTCCGCCAGCTTGCGCAGGATATCGGCACGGTAGTGGGCGGTGGGTCCGGCCTGGGCCAGCGCCGCCTCCAGCAGGCGCCGGGCCTGGTCCGCCTCCCCGGACCCCAGCAGTTCGATCGCCAGTCCATAGAGGGCGAACCCGTCATCGGGGTGGTCGGCCAGATGGCGCTCCAGGATCCTGCGGTTCCGCTCCCGCTTCTGCTTGCGGACCAGCTCGCCCTCCAGGTAGCCGTAGTGGAGCAGCCGGACCGGGGCGTCGAGAATGCGGGCTCCGGGCGATGCGGCCAGAATCGCCTCACGCACCGACTCGTGGATCGCGCCGCTGTAGCGGTAGGCGGGCCGCCGCCGCAGCAGGCAGAGCCGGTGGTCGGTCAGGACCTCCGCCCCCGGGCTGGCCCCCAGGTAGCTCAGCACGGTGAAGGCGTACCCCTCCACCCCCGCTTCGCCCAGCAGCGCCCGCAGCCGCTCCCGGTCGTCGGGGTGCAGCTCCTCGTCGGCGTCCATGATCAGGGCCCACTCGCCCCGGGCCTGCTCCAGGGCGTAGTTCCGGGCATCGGCGAAGGAGCCGGTCCAGGCGAAGTGGAGCACCCGGGCGCCCAGCGCCGCCGCCAGCGCCGCCGTGCCGTCGGTGGAGCCGGTGTCCACCACCAGCAGCTCATCAGCCACGCCGTCGAGGCTCTTCAGCGCCCGCTCCAGGTTGGGCCCTTCATTGCGGGCGATCATGCACAGGCTCAGGGCGATGCCGCTCACGCTTGACCTCCTCTGCCAGGGATTCGGCTGCCTGCCTGGCCTCCTCATCCAGCAGGCCGGCGGCGGTGCGCAGGGCCGCCTCCACATAGCCCAGGGTGGCTCGGAGCCGGTGCGGCGCCTCCTGGCGAAGGGAGGCAAAGGCTCGGGCGGCGGGGCAGGGGCGCCCGGCCGCCAGGAGCGCCTCGCCCAGCTCGGGCTGAAGCGGCGCCCGCTCCAGGTGGGGGAGCGCCCCGGGGTGGCCCCAGCGGGCCAGGAGCCGCCCCAGGGGGCCGGCGACGGCATCCCGCCCGGCGTGCGGCTCCAGGAGGGCGATCGCCTGCTCCACCCCGGCCCGGTCGCCCACCACCAGCAGCTTCTCGATCAGGTTCAGGAGCACCCGCAGGTTGTAGGGCGTCGGGCGCAGGGCGACCGGCTCGCCGCAGCGCCGGCGGTGGAAGGCCCGCAGCACCCCCGCCAGGCGGCGGTGGCGCCGCTCACGGGCCAGGGACTCCAGGGAGGCCAGGGCGACATCCTCCCGCCCTGTGAGCCAGCCCGCCAGGGCCCGGGCGGTCTGCAGGCGCACCCAGGTTGCGGAGCCCGCCTCCGGCGGAGCGATCGCCTCCAACCGCTCCAGGGCGGTGTCGGGCCGGCCCAGGGCCAGCAGCGAGTCGGCCAGGAGCAGCTGATCCGCCGGCGGGAGCGGCCCTGCCTGCTCCAGCAGCTGCTGCGCCTGGCGCCAGCAGCCGAGCTGGCCGAAGGCGCCGGCCAGGTGGCGACGGGTCTCGCCATCGAGCCGCATCTGCGCCCCGGCCACCGCCAGCGCCCCCTCGGGCCCCGCCAGACCCACCAGCGCCTCCACCAGCAAGGGCAGCGCCTGGGTGAAGTCCGGCCGGTCGGTCAGCGCCTGCCAGCAGGCCCGGACCGCCGCCTCCCAGTTGTGCAGCCCGCACTCCGCCTGGGCCAGGTGGTACCAGGCCAGGAAGGAGCTGTGCCCCTCCAGGGAGCGGTAGCGATGCGGGGCCGGCCCCATCTCCAGGGAGCGCCGGAAGGCGGCGCGCCCCGCCTGCCAGTCGGAGAGCTCCAGGGCGGCGCAGCCCAGGTAGAAGTGCAGGTCGGTGTAGTCGGGCCAGCGCTCCAGCCCCTCCGCCGCCACCGATCGGGCCTCCTGGCAGCGCCCGGTGACCAGCAGGGCGTGGGCCGCCCGGTCGGCATAGAGGTAGGAGCGCTCCCGCTGCCAGGCCCCCAGCAGCAGTTCGGCTCCCCGGGAAGAGTCCCCGAGGCGCAGGTACTCGGCCCCCAGCTGCGCCATGGTGTGGGCGTCGTCGGGCCGGCGCTCCAGCTCCGCCGAGAGAATGGCGATGTTCCGGGCCGCCTTCCGCTGGGTCAGCACCGGGTCGGAGAGGTAGCCGTAGTGGTAGATGCGCAGGTCGGTGGCGACCACCGGACCCACATCGATCCACTCGTGAATCCGCCCCGCGAAACGGCGGTGGGGGCGATGGCGGAAGAGCCGCGGCTGCAGCAGCAGCGAAAGGTGGCCCCCGGGCCGCCGGCCGAGCCAACTGGCCACGATCAGCCCGAAGCCGTTCACCTGAGCCCCCGCCTCCGCCACCAGGGGTCGGATCCGCTCCCGCCCCTCCGGCGACAGCTCCTCGTCGGCGTCCAGCCAGAGGATCCACTCGCCCCGCGCCGCCTCCAGTGACCGGTTGCGGGCGGCGGCGAAGTCACCGGTCCAGCGGTGGTGAAGCACCCGGGCCCCGTGCCGCTCCGCCACCTGCACCGTCCCGTCCACCGAGCCGGTATCGACCAGGATTATCTCGTCGACCAGCCCGGCGGCGCTGGCCAGGCAGCGCTCCAGGTTCGCCTCCTCGTCCCGGGCGATCAGACAGAGACTGATCCGCTGCTGGTCAGCCAAGGCTGCGCACCTCCTCCAGCAGGTGGTGCAGGGCGCTCTGCAGGGCGGCCGAGTCCCGCCGGCGGTAGAGCCCCTGGGTCAGCACGTCGATCCCGGCGGCCAGCGCCCGGGCCGCCGTCTCCCGCGCCTCCCGCGGGCCGCCCCCGGCGACGAGGCGGGCCGGGGTGACCGTGCCGGCGGCCAGCGCCGCCAGCCGCCGCTCCGCTGACAGCGTCCCCTCGGGGAGCGCCTCCAGCGCTGCCAGCGCCCCGCTGTAGTCGCCCTGGTGGAACCGGCAGAGCGCCTCCAGCCTGCACAGGCGGCGCCGCTGCCCGGCGGCCTTCAGCCCCCGCAGGGCGGGCGGCAGGTCCGGCTCCTCGGCCGGCGTCCGGGCCAACGCTGTCGCCCGCTCCAGGTGGCGGGCGGCCGCCTCCCAGAGCCGCACCGCTGCGAGGGCCTCGGCCAGCATCAGGGTGGAGTCGAAACCGTCCGGCTCTGCCAGCCGCACCAGCTCCGCCTCCGCCGCACCGGCCCCGAGGCGGAGCAGCAGGAGCGCCGCCAGCCGGGCGAGGGTGACCTGGCTCCGCCCCGCCGCCCAGGCCCGGGTGTAGTGCCGCCGGGCCACCTCCCACTCGCCGCGCCGCTCAAAGGTATCCCCCAGGGCGTGGTGGGCTCGCCAGCCGCCCATCGATGGGTCGACGCCCATATGCGGGGGCGTGGCGGCCGGACCCATGGCCAGGCACTGGTGGAAGTGTCCGATCGCCTCCGGCAGCCGGCCCAGCGCTCTGCAGGCCACGCCCTGCAGGTAGACCAGGTCGGTGAAGTGCGGGAAGCTGGTCAACCCCTCCGCCAGCTCCCGGAGCGCCTCCTCGTAGCGCTCCTGGCTGATCAGCGCCACCGCCAGCCCCCGCATCAGCTTGCTGGCGTAGAGGTAGCCACCCGCCAGGGCGGGCTTCGCCCGGCGGTAGGCCTCCACCGCCTCGGCCCAGCGCCCCTGCAGCCGGTATTCGCCGCCCAGGTAGAAGTGGACCATCAGGTCGTCGGGCCGCTCCTCCCGCAGCTGCAGCAGCAGGTGCAGGTTGCGCTCCCGCTTGTTCCGCCCGCCCTCCATCGGGCGCAGGTAGCCGTAGTGCAGAATCCGGAGCGGGCTGGGCCGCACATGCTCGGCGGGCAGGTGGATCTTCTCGTGGACCCGCCCCTCGAACCGGTGGGCCGGCCGGTTGCGGAAGAGGCGCTGGGTGGCGCTGTACTCCACCTCGCCCGAGACCCACTCCCCCACGTAGTTGATGTGGGTGGTCAGGTAGCCCTCCACGTTGGCGGGCAGGAGCAGCCCCCGCACCCGGTCCCGGTCCGCCGGGTGCAGCGCCTCGTCACCGTCGAGCCAGAGAATCCAGTCCCCGGTCGCCCTCTCCAGCGACAGGTTGCGGGCAGCGGCAAAGTCGCCGGTCCAGGGGCAATGGAAGACCCGGGCGCCCCGCTCGTGGGCGATGGCCACGGTCTGGTCCGCCGAGCCGGTGTCGACCACCACGATCTCGTCGACCACGCCGGCCACGCTCTCCAGGCAGTGGGGGAGAAACTCCTCCTCGTCCCGCACGATCATACAGAGGCTGAGCCTGGGCCTCATGGCAGCTCCCTCCTCAGCCGCTCCAGCAGCCCCGCCAGGGCGCTGGAGTCCGGGTAGGCGGCCAACCCCGCCGAGAGCGCCTCCCGGGCCGCATCGACGAAGAGCCGGGCCGCCTGCGCCCGCCCCTCCGGGTGGGCCTGAAGCTCACGGAGGGCCGCCTGGTGGCCCGCCTCATCCCCCAGGCACCAGCGCCCGTAGGCCAGCCCCGCCAGGGCGCCGGACCAGTAGGGGCTGCCCGGAGCGACCGCCTCCAGGTCGGAGAGGGCGGCGGCCCAGTCGCCCAGCCGCAGCCGGCAGATCCCCCGCAGGTGGGCCGCCCGGTCGGAGGTCGCCCCCGCCGGAAGCGCCTCCAGGGCGGCGGCGGGCGCCCCGCCCCGCAGGAGCATCTCCGCCAGCGCCAGCTCCCGCTCCGGCAGGGCCGGCTCCAGCCGGTCCTCCAGGTACTGGCGGACCTTCCCCGGCTCCACCCCGGCGCCCAGCAGCACCTGCGCCGTCGCCTCCAGCGGCGGCAGCCAGGCGGGCTGGAGCGCCATCGCCTCCTCGTAGGCGGAGACCGCCTCGTGCAGGCGGCCCAGCGACTGGAACGCCTGGCCCATGGCATAGTGCGCCTTCCAGGAGCCCAGCCCCTCCTCCGCTCCCACGTGGGGCGGCACCGGCGCCGGCCCCATGGCGGCGCACTGGCCGAAGGTGGCCACCGCCAGGGCGAACTCCCGCCGCTCCACCTGCACGATCCCCAGCAGGTAGCGCAGGTCGGTGAAGCCCGGGAAGCGACAGAGACCCTCCTCCACCGCCTCCGCCGCCTCCCCCCATCGGCGCAGCATCAGGAGGCAGTGCACCAGGTTCTTCCACAGCTTGGGCTCCCACGGCCGGCCCGCCGCCTCCCGCTCCACCTGGCGGTAGACCGCCAGCGCCTCCGCGGGCCGGTTCTGCCGCTGGTACTCGACCCCCAGGCTGAACCGGTGGTAGGCCGAGTCGGGATTCCGCTCCAGCTCCCGCTGCAGGGCCGCCATATTCCGCTCCCCCTTCGACCGGGCCTGCTGAACCTGGTCGAGGTAGCCGTGGTGCAGCAGCCGGACCGGCGCCTCCACCAGCCGCGCCTTTGGGTTCCGGGCGAGAATCGATCCGGTCACGTCCTCATGGAGGGCGCCTTCGTAGCGGTGGGCCGGGTGGTTGCGGAAGAGGCGCACGGCGGCGGACCGCTGCAGATCGCCCGAGCGCCCGTCGCCCACCCGGTTGATAATCGGGACGATAAAGCCATCGGCCTCCGCCGCCTCCAGCAGCGGCCGGAGGCGATGGCGGTCCGCAGAGAGCAGCTCTTCGTCGGCATCGAGCACGAGAATCCAGTCGCCCGTGGCCGCCTCCAGTCCGGCGTTGCGGGCGTCGGCGAAGTCGCCGGTCCAGGCGAAGGGGATCACCCTGGCGCCAAAGGACTCCGCCACCGCCACCGTCTGGTCGTGCGATCCGGTGTCGACCACGATCCGCTCGTCGACGATCCCCTCGACGCTCCGGAGCGCCTGTGGCAGACGCTCCTCCTCGTCACGGACGATCATGCAGAGACTCAGCTTCACGACCCCTTCTCCCCCCCAGGCTCTTTGGCGTTCTGGCCCCGCACCCACGCCGGGTAGGCCCGGGGCCTGGCGGCCACCCGGTCCCAGAACTCCGCCTGCGCCAGGCAGAACGAGGCTGCCTCCCGGTAGTCGGCCGCTGTCAGATCAGACCGGCGGACCAGCGCCGGGAGGGCGCTCCGCCCCTCGCTGCAGGCCACCGCCACCAGCAGCTCGCCGCCGGCGCCCAGCGCCCGGGCCGCCTCCTCGTACCGGGAGAGCGCCAGCAGCGCCCTCCCCCGCTGTCGGGCCAGCTCGGGTGCCGCCACGCCCGCCTCCGCTTCGGCCACCTCCAGCGCCAGGTCCGGCCTGCCGCCGTCCAGGAGCGCCCGGGAGAGGGCGGACCGGTCTGGCCCCAGCAGCCGCTCCAGCCGCTCCAGCAGGGCGGCATCTGCCACCCGGCCGCTGCACGCGGCCACCAGGCTGGCCAGCGAGCCGCTGTACCCGGGCTCCAGCCGGTGGGCCGCCTCGAACTGAGCGGCCGCCTCCTCGTGCAGGCCCAGGGCGAGATACGACTGGCCCAGCGCCTCGTGCGCCCGGTAGCCAGCGAACTCGGGGTGCGCCCCCTCGCAGCGGGCCGGCCCCATGGCCAGCGCCCGGTGGAAGAGCCCCACCGCCTCGGCGTGCGCCCGCCGCTTCTGGGCCACCAGCCCCTTGAGAAAGACAAGTTCGATAACGTCGGGGAAGCGGGCCAGCCCGTGGCTCAGCACCTGGTCCGCCTCCTCCCAGCGCCGGCGCAGAAAGAGCCTCGATGCCGCCAGCAGCAGATCGGCGGGCTCGCTCACCGGCCTGTCAGGCTTGGCGGCCCGGCTCATCGTCCCTCCTCCCGGGTCAGCTCCGCCAGCATCCGGGCGGCCTCGGGATCGTCCCAGCGGCGGCGGGCCTGGCGCAGCAGCTCCAGCGCCTGCGCCCGGAAGACCCGGGCCTTCAGCAGGTAGACCCGCGGGTCGTCGGGCCGCTGCCCGATCGCCTCGGTCACCAGGCGGAGCGCCCGTGGCCAGTTCCGGTCCCGCAGCTCCAGCTCCGCCAGATTGTAGAGCAGGTCGAAGTCGTGGCGCCCGGCGGCCAGGGCCCGGTCGAAGTAGCGGTGGGCCGGCCGGAGCTGCCTGCGCAGGCGGAAGAGCACCGCCAGCGCCCGGTAGCCCTCAGGCCAGCCGGTCCGCTCCATCAGGGCGGCCACCCGCTCCGCCTCCCGCTTCAGGCCGGCCGCCAGGAGCGCATCGACCACCTGGAGCAGGAACTCCCCCCCGGCGGTCCCCCACGCCTCCCCGGGCTCCAGCGGTTCGTCCCGGCGGCAGATCCACTGGTGAACCGCCCGGGCCGCCCGCAGCAGCCCCGGCTCCACCTCCCCGCCGCCGAGCTGTTCCAGCAATGCCCGGGCCCCCTGGCAGTCGCCGCTGCACCAGGCGGCGGTCAGCTGGAGCAGCCGTGCCTGGACCGCCCACTCATAGCCGGCGCTCACGGCGCTCAGCGCCCGGGACGCCCCCGCAGCCTGGCCCAGGCCCAGCAGGGCGTAGCCCCGCATCGCGGCGACCTCGTCCGGGTTGCCATTTTGGGCGGCGGCCCGCTCGGCGAAGCGCAGAGCCCCCCGGTACTGCCGGTGGGTACAGAGGGCGTCGGCCAGCACCAGCCACTGCTCGGCGGTGGGCGGCGAACCGTGGACATCGGCGACCAGCTTTTGCAGGGCGGCCGGCAGTTTGCGCCCATCGCCCTGCACGGCATAGACCCGGGCGATGGCGTAGAGCGGCTCCGTCTGCCCGGGGCGGGCGCGATAGGCCTCCTCGTACCACCGGAGCGCCCCGTCCACGTCGGCCACCCGCTCCTTCAACCCGCCCAGGCCCAGCAGGGCCAGCGCATCCCCGGCCCCCGCCTCCGATTCGTACGGCGGGGGGGCGGGGCCCAGGTCGAGGCAGCGGCGGAAGGCCTGCGCCGCCTCGTCGATCCGGCCCAGCGCATCCAGGCCTCGCCCCAGCAGCAGCCAGAGGTCGGTGTAGTCCGGGAACTGCCCGGTGGCCGTCCCCAGCAGCTCCACCGCCTCCTCCGCCCGGCTCAGGAGCAGCAGGGACTCGGCCTGGAGCCGGGCCAGCAGCGGTGCAGCCCCGCCCCCTTCCCGCAGCGCTGCCGGCAGCGCCGCCGCCTCCGCCGGCCGTCCGGCCCGCAGCAGATGACGCCCCAGCGCCCAGGCGGTCCACGGGTCCAGCCCGACGCCCGACAGCGCCCCCTCCAGCACCGACAGGTTCCGCAGCGACCGGCGCTGCGCCTCGACCCCGATCATGCCCCGGTGAAGAATGCGCAGGACCGAATCAGCGGGCTGTGCCTCCGCCAGCGCCATCACCCGATCCGGCAGCCTCTCCCCCAGACGCCCCTCATAGCGGTTGGCCGGCAGGTTGCGAAAGAGCCGCACCTGGTAGGTGATCCAGGTGGTGCCGCTGCCGTCGCTCTGGGTGGGGCTCTCGATCGGAATCCAGTAGCCGGTGGCGCCCCGCCCATCGGTCAGGCGGCGGATTGCCGCCTCGCCCGCTCCCTCCAGCTGCTCGTCGGCGTCGAGCATCAGGACCCATTCCCCCCGGGCCCTTTCCAGCATGGCGTTGCGGGCCTCTGCAAAGGAGCCTGCCCAGGGGATGGGAACGACCGCCACCCCCAGCCGGCCGGCCAGCGCCTCCGCCTCCCCGGGCGGGCCGGTCCACCCCACAATCACCTCATCTGCCGCGACGATCGCGCTCTGCACCGCATCCTCCAGCCCGGGTTCATCGGGGGCGCTAAGTAGGCAGGCGGTCAGCAGCGGGTCCATCCCCCTTCCCTCCCCTCGTCGGATCGCTGCTGATATTCTATGACCCACCACACCCCATGTGCCCCTGGTTTACATAGCACAGTCCCGCCCCCTGCTTCGTACGCTAAACAGAGGCCCTGCGGGCAGGGGCCTGTACAGCCCAAAGACACGGGGAGGGATTCCGACTTTGCCTAACTTTAAAGTCTTCCAGGACCAGGCCAGTCAGCTGCTCTCCACGGTCTTCCAGACCAATGCCGAGAGCCTGGTCTCCACGGTGATCCAGACCAACGCCGACAGCCTGGTCTCCACGGTGATCCAGACCAACCCCGACAGCCTGGTCGCCACCGTCGTTCAGACCAATGCCGACAGCCTGGTCGCCACCGTCATTCAGACCAACGCCGACAGCCTGGTCGCCACCGTCATTCAGACCAACCCCGACAGCCTGGTCGCCACCGTCATTCAGACCAACCCCGACAGCCTGCAGACCACGCTGGCCGAGCGGGGCACGGCAGACGACACCGAGACCACCGTCGCGCCCAGTACGGGGGCCACGGTCGTCAGCACCTCCCAGACGGTTCTCTCCTACTCGTCCTTCACCTTTGCGGCATATAACTCGCAGGGGGTCGACACCAACGGTCAGCTCCAGGTGAGCGCCGACGGCACCCACTTCGAGGACGATGGCGCCGCCCAGACGGTCAGCCAGGGGGAGACCGCCTTCTTCGTGCCCCAGACCTTCACCAAATACGCCCGTCTGGCGTTGGGGAACGCAGCGGATACCACCACCTTCCAGGTCCTGCTCCAGGCCCAGGTCTGATGCGTCAAGATGCCGGCCTTCTGCGGCCGGCCCCCTACATGATCGTTCTGAAGGCAGGAGGTGGATTGGTGAAGCGCATTCTGGTGGCCAGCCCGGTCCGACAGGAGCCAGCCATTCTCAGGGAGTTCCTTCGATCCCTGCGAGAGCTGGAGCGAGGCGACCTGGCACTCGACTTCGCCCTGGTCGACGACAACGACGCCCCGCCGTCCAGCGAGCTTCTGGGCGCCTTCAGACCAGGGGGAACGGTGCGGCTTCTGGCAGGAGAGGCCGGCGGCGCGCCCTATGTAAAGACGGAGCAGACCCACTTCTGGCGGAGCGACCTGATACGCAAGGTGGCCCGTTACAAGGACCGCTTCATCGACCTGGCCCGCCAGGAGGGCTACGACGGCCTCTTCCTGGTCGACTCTGACCTGGTGCTGCACCCGCTGACCCTGCAGCAGTTGGTCGGGGCCCATGTCGACGTGATCGCCGAGATCTTCTGGACCCAGTGGATGCCCGGGCAGCCGGAGCTGCCGCAGGTCTGGCTGCGCGACGAGTACGCCCTCCACCACCAGGAGCGGGGGGAGCGGCTGACCCCTGAGCAGCAGGCGGAGCGGACCCGCGCCTTCCTGGAGAGGCTGCGCCGTCCCGGCATCTACGAGGTGGGCGGTCTGGGCGCCTGCACCCTGATCAGCCGGCGCGCCCTCGACCTCGGGGTCAGCTTTGCCGAGATTCCGAATCTGAGCTTCTGGGGCGAGGACCGCCACTTCTGCATCCGGGCGGCGGCGCTGGGGCTGCGGCTGTATGTCGACACCCACTACCCGGCGCTCCACCTCTACCGGGAGGATGATCTGAAGCGGGTCTCCCCCTACCGGGAGCAGTTCCCGGCCATGACCGCCGCGGCCGCTGCCGTGCAGGCGGCCAGAGAAGCCCTGGAGCGGCGTGGCACCACCCACTACCTGACCATGACGGGGCGGGAGGGGCTCTCGCTCCTGGCGGAGCCGCTGCGGTCGGAGGCGGCCGCCGGGGCGGAGGCCGTGGTGGCCGAGGACCGGCGAACCGAAGCGGTCTCCCGCTTTAAGCTGCTCTGGGCCCGACCGGTCGCCCGGGGCGCAGCGCAGGTGCAGGTCGAGGGGGCTGCGCTGCAGCAGGGCCGCATCGCCGGGCGGCCCTTCGCCAACCACCTGGGGGTGCAGGCCACCCTGGAGGCCGCTGGTGAACAGTGGCTGGTATCGGACATCGATCTGACGCCCCTGCGCACCCCGTATCCCCCCATCCCCCTGGTGCGGAAGGGGCGGCAGAACCGGGTGGTGCTCTCCATGCTGGTCAGGAACGAGGCCGACCGCTACCTGCGCCAGGTCCTGAGCCATGCGGCGAGCTATGTGGACGCCGTGCTGATCCTCGACGACGCCAGCACCGACCAGTCGGCGGCGCTCTGCCACGACCTGCTGCATGGCAGGGAGCACCAGATCGTGACGCTCCCCGCCTCGGGCTTCCACCGGGAGCACGAGCTGCGGCAGAAGCAGTGGGAGCTGGCCCTGACCATGGAGCCCGACTGGATCCTCTGCCTCGACGCCGATGAGCTGTTCGAGGAGCGGATCCGCCGTGACCTCCGGGACCTGGTCAACCAGGGCCGGTTCGACGCCGTCGCCTTCCGGCTCTACGACTTCTGGGATGAGGCGCACTACCGGGAGGACCGCTGGTGGCGCGCCCACCAGTTCTACCGGCCCTTCCTGGTCCGGCCGCTGCCGGAGTTGGAGGCCAGTTGGCCTGCGCGCGACCAGCACTGCGGGCGCTTCCCGACCGCCGTGGCAAGGCTGCCGGCGCTGCAGAGCCCGGTCCGCCTGAAGCACCTGGGCTGGTCCCGCCCGGAGGACCGGCAGCGCAAGTACCAGCGCTACATGCAGCTCGATCCCGACGGGCGCTTTGGCATACGGGAGCAGTACCACTCCATTCTGGACCCGAACCCGCACCTGGTCCGCTGGATCGAAGCAGAACCGGAGGTGGAATCGTGAGCAGCGACAGCCGCAGCCACGAGCTGTGGGACGATGTCTGGGCGGCAGGGGCGATCGAGCAGTGGGATACCCTGAGCCAGGAGATTCTGAACGCCCTTCACCGGGAGATCGGCCAGGTGCGCGGCAAGCGCATTCTCGAAGCGGGCAGCGGCACCGGGCGGATCTCCCTGGAGCTGGCCCGGGCGGGGGCGGAGCTGACCCTGGTCGACTTCTCCCCGGTCGCCCTCCAGGGCAGCCGGCAGCTCTTCCGTGCCGGCGGGGTGGCGGGCCGGTTTGTCGAGGCCGACCTGAAGGCGGTTCCGCTCCCGGACCGCTCCTTCGATGTGATCTGGAGCGGCGGGGTGCTGGAGCACTACGACCCGCCCGAGCAGGCGGCGCTCCTCCGGGAGATGGCCCGGCTGCTCCGCCCGGGCGGCAAGCTGATCATGCTCACCCCTTACGCCCGCTGCCTGCCCTACCGGCTATCCAAGTGGGTGATGGAGCTGGTGGGCCGCTGGCGCTACGGCAAGGAGGACCCCGTCTGGTCGCTGGCGCCCGCCTTTGCCGAGGCGGGGCTGACGGTGGCGTCGGAGTACCCGGTGGCGCCGCTGACCGCCGGGGAGTGGGCCGATATCAGCGCCGCCGGCCTGGGCTCGCTCTTCCGGTGCTTCGCCACCGCCATGGAGCCGGCGGAGCAGGGGGCGGCCCCCGGCTACCTGCTCTGCACCGTGGGAGGGCCGGCCCCCACCGGGTCCGACCAGGCAGACCTGCGGGGCTGGATCACCCGGCAGAGCCCCACGGTGCTGATGCTCTCTTCGGTGCAGTGGGATGACCCCTGGCAGCGTCCGCAGCAGCTGGCCAGCCGCCTCGCCCGCCTGGGCTGCCGGGTCCTCTATGTCAACTCCCGGCGCCACCTGCTGCGGGTGGAGTCGCTCGACCGGGTGACCGACGGGTTCCTGCGGGAGCAGTTCACCCAGTGGCTGATTCAGAAGACCCGGTGGTGGCGGTCGGTCGCCCTGATCGAGCCGATCACCGGCGTGACCGACGGCGCCGGGCAGATCGATGCGACCCCGCTCTTTGTGGAGGCGCTGACCCGGGTCTTCGGCCTCAGGAGCGCCCTGGTCTGGGCCTACCACTTCATCTGGAACGAGACCGTCGCCCACCTGCGCGGCCACCACCAGATCGTCTACGACTGCGTCGACGACCATGTCGGCCTGGGCGGCGGCTCAGACCAGGTGGAGGCGGCCCACCAGCGGCTGGTGGCCCTGAGCGACACCCTGCTGCTCACCTCCCGCCCCCTGCTGGAGAGCCCCATGGGCGCCCACCCCCATGCTCACCTGGTCCGCAACGGGGTCGACCTGGAGTCCTTCCCCCTGACCCAGCCGCGGCCCGACCGGAGCCGGCTCCATGTGGGCTTCGTCGGCGCCATCTCCCCCTGGGTCGACCTGGACACGGTGGCCCAGATGGCCCGGCTGCGCCCCGACTGGCAGTTTACCATGGTCGGCCCCGTCTATGTGAAGGCGCACCCGCTGGATGGCCTGGAGAACGTCGCACTGGTCGGGTCGGTCCCCCACCGGGAGCTGCACCGCTGGCACGCCCGCTTCGATGCGGCGATCATTCCCTTCCGGCAGAACCGGGTGACCGAGTGCGCCAACCCGATCAAGCTGTACGAGTACCTGGCCTCGGGCCTGCCGGTGGTCTCCTCCCCCATGCCCGAGGTGGCGGCGCTGGGCGATCTGGTCCGGATCGCCTCCTCCCCGGAGGGGTTCGTTCAGGCGGTGGCGGAGCTGGTGGCCGCCGACTCGGCCGCCCTGCGGGAGGGCCGCCGCCGGGCCGTGGCCAGCGAGACCTGGACCCGCCGGGCGGTCGACGCCCTGACGGTCAGCCTGCTGTCCCGCTGCTGGCGGGAGGAGCGCTGGGCGGAGGCCACAGCCCTGCTGGACCTGGCGCTGGCGGAGCAGCAGAGCCCTGCCCTGCTGCTGGAGCAGGCCTGCCTGTCCAGGCGTATGGGCCAGGCGGAGGTGGCAGGGGTCGAGCCGGGTCTGGTGGAGCAGACCCTTGCGCGCCGGGGGTTCACGCCTGCGCCGCCTCGGCGGCCTTAGCGCCCCTGCGGCCGTGGCGGGGGGCGCTTACCCGCTCGTTCATGGGGAAGACGAAGAGGGTGCCCTCCCCCTCCACCTCACGGAGAAAGGGGGTCACATGAAACTGCCGGTCCGGGGGCACCCTCAGGCCGAGCTTGTACAGTGGGCGCCAGAAGGAGACCTCCCCGGTGTTCAGCGACCCCGTCCGGCGCAGCGGGGTCGCCCCCGGCTCCCCGGGCAGGGCACGACCGACCAGGACCTCCCCCCTCTCAACGATGGTGCTGGTCTTCAGGTGGGTGACCACCCCGCCCCAGGTCTGCTCCATCCAGAACAACAGGGCGCTGGTCAGGTACATAATATCGTCCCGGATGCGCCCCTCCCGGGACGCCAGGTCCCTGCGCTCCTCGGTATCCCAGACCACGGGCCCGGGATGCGGCTCTCTGCTGGCCATGGCGATCACCTCCAACCGATCTTACCAGTTATTACGTAGAGAGCCGGTCCTTGGTTCGACGATACGTGCGCTTGTCGCCCTCTTGTCGCCAGGATACTGCCCCTTACCCCTCCCTGACGCCACCTTGCGGGGAGCGCCGCGCGTGCTTACTACCGGCTTACTGCCGCCTTACTGTGGCTTACTACCGTCTTACTGCCACCTTACTGTGGCTTACTACCGCCTTACTGCGCCTTACCACTCGCAGAGCAGAACCCCCATCCGAATCTGGGGACCTCATCCGCTACCCACCAGGTTCTATGCTGACAAGGCCGGCGCTGGAGAAAGGCCCCCGCCAGGTCTGGTTCCCTGGCAGGGGCTCTCCGTGCTTACCTGTTCAGCCGCAGCCGCCCGGTGGCCACACCCAGCCCGACACGCCCGTCGGGGGTGCGCAGGGTGTAGCTCACCAGGGCCCAGTCACCGCCCATCGCCGGGGTGACGGTGAAACTGCCCCGGTAGCGGCCCGGCTCCTCCTCGACCAGGGCGCCCGACCAGGGTCCGCCCTCCCCGCCCACGGGCTGCACCAGGAAGAGCGCCTCGCCGCCCGGTTCGCCCTTGCAGGCCAGCGGGAGGCTCTGGCCGGGCGCCACGCTCAGGTCGGCGCCGGGCAGGAGGTCCTGGAGCGCCATGGGCGGCAGCTCCACCCGCAGCGTGCGGCGCTGCGTCACCGCATTGCCCGCCGCATCGACCGCGGTCACGGTGATCTCGCCCATGCCCGGCGAGAGCGCCAGGCGGTGGCTGAAGCGGCCGTCCGGCTCCACGGCGGCAATCTGCCCGTTGACCTGCACCGAGACCGGTCCATGGTCGTCGGTCGCCTGCCCCGCCACGGTGATCGCCTCCCGGGTGGTGAAGGCGTCCACACCCTGCGGCGGATGAGTCAGGGTGAGCGTGGGCGGCGTCTGGTCCAGGGTGATCGCCACCGGCTCCGATTCCGGCCCCTGGCCGTGCGCCTCCACCACCCGGGCCGTCAGACTCTGCCGGCCGGGCGTCAGCTCCAGGGGCAGGGTGAAGCTCCCGGAGACCGCCTCGGTCCGGCCCACCTCCACCCCGTCCCGGTAGACTGCCACCAGCAGGCCCGTGGGCGCCTCGCCCCGGACCTCCACCACCACCTGGGCGGTGTGGCTCCCATCGGCAGGGCTGAGGATCCGGGGGACGCCCGCCGCCTGCCGGACCAGCGCCCGGATCATGCGGTTCCCCTCCGCCGCGGGGGCGGGGGCCCAGGCGGAACCGGCGAACTGCCAGGAGCGCCCGGCATAGGGGCTGCTGGTGTCGGTGGCCAGAGCGGGAACCTCGGGGAAGGTGGACACCTGCAGGTAGGTGAGATAGAAGTCCCGCTGCAGGACCAGGCCCAGCCCGCTCAGGTCGATCTCGCTCCACTGGCCGTCCCGGCGGCCCGTGACCGGCTGCGGAGCCGCCAGGAGGGTGCCGGGGGTGGCATCGGGGCCGTCGCTGTCGTAGACGGCCACGGCGAACTGATTGGAGCCGGGCTGCGGCCAGCTCGTGTCGCCCAGCAGGAAGCGACCGGTCTGAAGCTTGACACCCGCCGCCGCCTCCACCTGCATGCGAACAGCCCAGCCGCTGCCGGCCTCATTCCAGGCGAAGCCGCCCTCGAGACTGCCGTCGTCGTAGGCGATCTCCCGGGACTCGCCGGCAATGAAGGGGGCCAGATTGACGCTGACCTCCACCGTCTCACCGGTCGTCACGGTGACGCCGATCCGCTGCCGGTAGAAGTGCGGCCGGCCGGCGGCGAGGGTGAAGGTTCCGGCCGGCAGCTCCAGGCGGAAGCGGCCATCGGCGCCGGTCTGCACCGGAGCGATCTGATCATCTTCCAGCACCCGCACCGTCACCCCGGAGACCGGTTCGCCGGTCTGGGCATGGGTGACGCTGCCCTCGACCACCCCCTGGCCCAGGGGCTCCAGGGTGAAGTCCGCGGTGACGGTCTGGTCGCGCCCCACCGTGACCTGCTGCTCTTCAGGGCGGTAGCCATGGGCCTCCGCCACCACGGTCCAGCTCCCCACCGCATGGCGGATGGCATACTCCCCCGTGGCCGGGTCGGTCTGGACGCTCCGCCCCGTCTCCCGCACCGTGACCGTGGCGCCGACCGGCAGCGACCGGATCACCGCCGCAAGGCGGTTCACGCTCGGCCGGACGGCAGGCGGGGTCTCCTCGTACCCCTTGGGCAGAACCTGGTCAGCGGGGGGCTCCAGACGGGACTCCTCCACGGCGACGGCCGCCACCCGGACATCATCGATATACCAGCCCGGATTGCGGTTGGCGTAGTCGGAGGTGAAGCGGAAGCGGAGGCGAATCTCCTCGCCGACATAGGGGGTCAGGTCGAGGATCGGATGGGTCCATCCGTCTGTGAGGCCGGAGTAGCGCGCCAGCCGGTCCCACTGGACCCCGTTGTCCACCGAGACCTCCACGTCGCACAGGTCGTAGCTGAACTCGGTGTGGTACCAGTGGGCGAACTGCAGCGCCGCCGACTGCTGACCCACCAGGGAGATCGGCGGGGAGAGCAGCCAGCTGGTGACCGAGTCGGCGTAGGAGCCGTTCAGCCGGGTCGCCCAGAGCTTTGTGCCCGAATAGGCCTGGCCCGGCGGATCGGCGGGCTCCCCCCACTCCCACTGGTTCCGGTCGGTGGCGGTGGTCCACTCGCCCGGCCCGCTCTCCATATCGTCGGTGAAGAGGAAGGTTACCGCTGTCGGGATGGCTGAGACCTGGGCCGACGGGGCGCTCTGCAGCCCCCAGATATCCTCGGCCACCACCTGATAGTAGGAGGCCACACCCTGGGGGGCGGTGTTGTCGTAGAAGGAGCGGGTGGTGCTCTGACCGATCTCGGCGAAGGTTCCCTCGGGGCTGTCGGACCGCAGCACCCGGTACCGGCCGATCTCCCCACGCTCGGGCCGCGACCAGGTCAGGTGGACCGAGCCCATCGGCGTCGGGGCGGCCCCGAGCCCGGTGGGCGGCGCCGGCGCCTCCCCGGTCGGCCCGATGATCGCCAGGTCATCGAGGAACCAGCCGCGCCCGTTGACCAGCCGGTCAGAGAGCAGGTTGAAGAGCAGCAGAATCGTCTGCCCGGCGTAGGGCGAAAGGTCCAGATAGCTGACCTGCCACCCGCCGCTGGAGCCCGACTGGCGCAGCACCCGCTGCCAGCTCTCGCCGCCGTCGGTGGAGAGGTGGATATCACCAAAGTCGGAGTACGCCTGAATCTCATACCACTGATGATAGCGCAGCTGCGCCTGCGGGACGCCGGTCAGATCGATGGGGGGCATCATCAGAAAGGCGTTGGTCTGGTTTGAATACCCGAACCCGTCCAGGCCGGTGCCATAGAGCCTCTCGCCGGAGACCGGCGTCGGATACCGGGGGCTGCCCCACTCCCAGGGGTTGTTCACCCCGCCGGTGGTGAAGCCCTCGGGCTCGGACTCGAAGTCCTGCCGGTAGCCAACGGTCAGGCCGGGCTGCACCGCGACGGTATGGGGCCCGCTGACCGAATCGTTGCCGGCGGCGTCGCGCCCCCGGATCGAATAGCTCAGTCCGGCGGTGGTCACCAGGTTGGCCGGAATGCTCCCCTCATAACGCCCGCTGAGATGATCGCCCTCGGTGCGGGCCATGGCGACCACGTTCTCCTCCGGGGAGGCGGCGGACTGGATCAGCAGGCTGACCTGGGCCACACCGACCTCGTCCGCCACCTCGGCTGTCACCGGGATCGGCATGCCGGCAAAGGCGGAGGCGACGGGGGTGTGTGTGACCGTCGGGGCGACGGTGTCCTCGCCGGGCACGGTCACCCGCCCTGCGATCGTCCCCCGTCCTGCCAGCGCCTCCGTCGCGGCGGCGAAGACATCGATCAGCCCGTTTCCGTAGCCGTTGTTGGGGCTCTCGGGAAACTGGTCGTCGGTCAGGGTGACGGCGGTCTCCCGGAAGAGGGTCTCGACCTCATCCACCGAGCGGTCGGGGGCGGCGGAGAGGAGCAGCGCCACCGCCCCTGACACATGGGGTGTGGCCATGGAGGTGCCGCTCAGAAGCTCGTACCCGCCCCCGGGCACCGCTGAGCGAATGGCGACACCCGGAGCGACTACCTCAGGTTTGATCTCGTCATAGGGGGATGGTCCCCGGCCGGAGAAGGAGGCCAGGAGATTCTCGGAGTCGATCGCCCCGACCGTGAAGGACTCGGGGTAGTTGCCGGGCACGCTGACGCTCCCGCTCCTGGACCCGCCGTTACCGGCGGCACAGACGGGCACGATGGAGGCTGCCCGCCAGTTCTCCACCACCGGGCGGTACCACTCGTCGAGGGCAGCGCCCCCGCCCCAGGAGTTGTTGACCACGTCGGGAGCCCATTCCGGATGCGGCGTGCCCGACTGGTCCTGGGGGGCCAGCACCCATTCGCCGGCCGCCAGCAGCCAGGAGGCCTGCCCCTGCCCCGTGGCGTTGAACGCCTTGACGGCGATCCACTGCGCCCCCGGAGCGACACCGATCTGCCGGGAGCCGTCGGCGGTGGCGCCCACCATCGTCCCGGTGACGTGGGTGCCGTGCCGGTTGTCGTCATAGGGGAGCGCCTGGTCGCCGGAGACGGCGTCGAACCAGTTTCCCTCCACCGTCGGATTGGCGGGATCCGCCGGATCATAGCCGCGGAACTGCCTTTGCAAAGCCGGATGTGCATACTCGACACCGGTGTCGATGCTGGCTACAACCACGCCGGAGCCGTCATAGCCCAACTGCCAGACCGAGGGGGCGCCGACACGCTCCACGTTCCACTCGAGGGCTGCCGGCTCCGCTTCCGCGGCCATGCGAATCGGCCCGATCGGGTTGAGGGTGATCGTCTCATCTGGCAGGATCTTCGCCACGGAGGGGTCTCTGGCCAGCGCCTCAACCGCCGACCGGTTCGCCCTGGCGGCCATGGCGTTGATCACGTAGAAATAGCGGCAGTGCCGGAGGTCGCCGGCGGCGGTCAGGTTCTGCAGCAGGGAGCGGAGCGCCGCCTGCGTGCGGGCAGACTGGTCCTGAAGCGCCCGGACCACCTCGCTCCGGCCCGCAAGGCGGAGAGCGGCGGGGTCACGGGCGGCGCTCAGACCGGGCCCGCCTGCCTGAGACAGGGCTGTGGAGAGTCCCCGTGAGAAGGCAGACCATGCATCCACCTGCTCGCGAAAGAGAATCAGGACGGGAACCTCCTGGTCAGAGGCCAGGAGCGGCTGGAGCGCCGCGTCGATCTGTGCCGGTTGCGATGGGTTCCAGCGATATGGGCTGGGAAAGCTGCGCTGTTGCATCTGTACCATTCACTCCTTGTGAGGCCCAAGGGCTCTCCTCCACTCTATGTATATTCTGTCAACCTTGAAACCAGGAGGGAGGGTCCAGAAACTGGCACAGTCTGGCGCCGCATCAGCCAACCATGACCCTGTTCTGGCTACCCGCACCGACGGGTGCCCCCATCTGGCGGTATGCCCCGCCGGCCAGGACAGGGTCACCCATACTGGATGCGGCGCTAGCGCCGCCGCCGGGGCCGCTTGGCCCAGGCCGGCATGACATCGTAGAGGACCTGTTCTCGCTGCTGCACCCGGCTCTTGGCAGAGGCCAGGGCGTGCGCTGCCGGAGTGGGCGCCGTCACCTTGGCGGGGGCTGTCGCCTTGGCAGGCGTTGCCGGGGTCGGCGCCGCAGGAGCGGGCGCAGCGGCGGTGGGCGCTGCCGGGGCGGGCTCTGCCGGGGTGGGTGGCTGGAGGAGTTCGCCCTGCACATCGGCAATGAAGCGGTTCCAGGAGAAGAGACCGGTGGCCGGGCCGTCGGACTCCTTCCACCCCAGGTGGGTGGGGTCGTTCGGGCGGTTGACCGGGTCCCACCAGAAATGCCCGCTCACATCGGCGATATCGAGCTGAAAGGCCCGGACCAGATAGGCGGTCAGCCAGACCAGCCGGCGGTAAGTATCGGGCCACTGGTCGGTTCCCCAGGCGCTCTCACAGGTCTCAATCCCCAGGTGGGTCAGGTTCTTGCCGATGGTGTGGTAGGCCACCTCGCCCACCGGCATCAGCTGGAGAATCGACTCGTGATCCACGACGAACTGGCTGGAGGCGTACCGCCCATCGGGCGCCTGGTTGAAGTAGTCACGGATCGCCCGGGCGCCCATGCGGGGGCTGGCGGTGCGGTGGATTACCAGCCCGCGCACCCCCTGCCAGCAGCCCGAGGTGATGCAGGCGCCGGGCCGGTTCTGACTGGATGCGTCCAAAAAGGCCTGGGTGATCTGGTAGGGCTCGCCTGGCACAGAGAGCATCAGAACCTCGCCCAGGATCCGGTCGACCGCCTCGCCGTAGTTGGTCATGGCCGACCACCGGCCGCTCAACTCCCCCACATGGGCGGCGCTGCCCCGTTCCACCTGTTCGAAGCCCGGGTCCACCCGGGGCATGCCCATGGGAAGCGGCTCGGTGGTGGCATAGGCGTACAGGCGCTGGAGGTGGGCCAGGACACCCTCCTCCGGCGTGGCGAAGGAGGCGCCGGGCTGATCGGGGCTCGCCCCTCCCAACCCTGCATAGTTGTTCTGCCAGGGTTGCACCCGTCCGCCGAAGCGGAAGAAGTTGGTCTCCAGCAGCGCCTGGGCATAGGCGACGTCGCCCCGGATTCCCAGCCGTTCGCCTATCCGCAGGTAGTGGCCTGCGACCAGCGGGGCGCTCGGATTTCGCCTGAGAGCGAGTCCGTCCATCTGCGCCTGCTTCGCCGAGGAGCGACCGCGAATCGAGCTGCCACGATATGACACACGCACCTCTCCCACATCTCTGTGATGCAAATCCGCTACCAGCCTACGCACCGCCGGGGAATGGGTGACAGGCAAAGGCCCGCCGGAGTTGACCCCAGCGGGCTGCATGCTCTCGGGCCTCGAGGCTATCGCTGCCGGGTCGGATTGAATCCTGGGGGCAGGGTGTTGGGCCACTGAACCCGACCGTCGGGCCCAATGCGGGGCGCCTGATCCTGGCCGATCTCCTTCTGCGCCTGCTGCTGGGCCCGGAGCACAGCGTAGGCACGGGGGGAGATCCAGGAGCCGTCCTGTGCCTGGATCATCGGGTCAGGTCGCTCACCATTCGGGCCCCTGGGCAGACCCGAGGGCTTGGGCGGCCATTGACCGCCCCCACCGGACCAGGACGCCTGCGGCGGGTGGTTCCGATTGCGCATCATCTGGCGGCGATGGGCGTTGGCCACCCCATGGGGCGGTCCCTGTTGGCCCGGCTTTCCGCCACCCTTGCCGGGTGGCGGACTGGCAGCGAGCAGGTAGGCAGACTTGGACTGTGCTGGCTCCTCGGCTCGCTTGGGACTGGGAGCGGGCTCGGGCTCGGGCTCCGGCTCGGGCTCCGGCTCCGCTGCCACGGGCTCGGGCTCCGGCTCGGGCTCGGGCT
>JBMONB010000260.1:0-27284 GCA_049325315.1 Bacillota bacterium
CCACCTCCCGCAGCACCGCCTCACGGCTCAGGTTCTGCCCCTGTACGAAGAAGGCCTGGAAGAGCGGCACATGCAGGGCCTCCAGTTTGCCCTCGTCGCGGGCGAACTCTGCCAGTTGGAGCGCCTTGCGGGAGTTAGAGAGATGGGTTGGGGCGTTGAAGGGCAGGCCCAGGTCATCAGCCCTGGCCTTCAGGCCCCGGTTCATCTGATCGATCTGCGCCTTGGGAAGGTGGCTGAAGTAGAGCGTGAGGGGAATCGACTCCTCCGGCGTCTCCGGGTGGAGTTCAAAGGGCAGCCAGGTTACATCCAGATCGAGATCAGGCTCTGCCTTCAGCTTTTCGACGAGTCCCTCGCCGATGTAGCAGAATGGTCAGACATAGTCGGAGAAGATCTTCACCTTTACCGGCAACGCGATCCCTACTTTCGTTTAGTTGCTGATCATGGGCGCCTTGTGGAGCCATTCGCTCCGCTGGAGCTGGCGCAGCATGAACGTGGCCACATCGGCCCGGGACATGGTCATGCCGGTGCCTACACCGGCGTACCCCACTCGTATGGTACCCTTTGCGGGCGCATCTGTCAGGCGGGGAGCACGGGCGAGGGTCCAGTCCAGGTCGCTGGCCCGAATCGCGGACACAGCCCGCTCGGAGTCCTCGAACAAGGGGCGGGCCAGCATGAGCAGAAGCGCCTTGACCAGCCGGTTCATCAGGTTGGGCCGGTCGTTCGGGTCGGGTACACCCGCCCCGGTGAGCCAGATCAGCCGCCTAACCCCGTGCTTCTTCATGGCGGCGATAACCAGCCCCGCTGCCGTGGAGAGCAGCTGTGGATCGTTGGTGCCTCCCCGCACATGGCCCAGGGCGCTCAGCACACCATCGGTGGACTGAATCAGCCGGTCCACGGTCGCTGCATCGCGGGCATCGCCCTGCACCAGCTCGAGCCGCTCATGCCGGATCTTCAGCTTCTCAGGGTTTCGGACCAGCACACGTACCTCATGGCCTTGCTCCAGCGCCTGCTCGACCAGATGCTGGCCGGTCGGACCGGTCCCCCCAAAAATCGCGATCTTCATGTCCGCTCTCCTCCCCCACATCGTATCAGCAAACCAATCTCCCGGGCCACCTGCTCCATCGGCAAGGTGCTGCGCCGGGTCCGGCTGAGCACAATCGCTCCCTCCAGCGAGCTGACGATCATGGCGGCGATTCGGTCGGCCCGTTCGGGGCAAGGATCGGATTCCCGGAGCTTGCAGGCGAACGCTTCGGTCCACCGCTCATAGGCCGCCTGGCAGGCCCCATTGATCCGCTCACTCTTCGTGGCCGCCTCGTAGGCGACAGCTGTAATGGAGCCGAACCGAAAGCCCGAACCTTCCAGGCCCCGGGCGAGCGTCACGATGAAGGCAGGAATGGCCTCAGCAGCAGGGCCCCCGCAACCGAGATGGTGGCGGATTCGCTCCTCCACCTGGACGCCCGTGCGGTCGATTGCCTCGGCGATCAGTTCATCCTTCCCCTCCGGGAAGTAGTAGTAAAGCGAGCCCCTTGGCGCCCCGCTCTCCTGAAGGATCTGGTTGAGGCCTGTGGCCGTGTATCCCTGAAGCTCCAGTAACTCCCGGGTCGTTTCGATCATCTGCTCACGCTTTGTCGCCACGGATTATCACCTCGCTGTCGATTATGACGACTGGTCTACTGATTCGGGTATGCTTGACAAGTGGGCCAGGGGGCGCATAGAATGAGCGATAGGTTTCAAGATTTTTGCCAAATAGGCGGAGGTACCGCAGACATGATCAACAAGACCGTGCGCTAACTGCATAGGGCGACCCCGGCATGGGCATGTCCCAGGGCCGCTGGTCGCGCATGTTAGGCCGGTCCCGTCTGCGGTGCGTTACAAGACACCAAGACCACGGGGTTCGACCCGTGGTTTTTTTGCGTGCATTTGCGTCTGCGGCGGGATCGCCTCGAAAATGAAGGAGGCGGCCCTTATGACACGCTTACGGGTACACGATCTGATCAAGGAGTATGATGGCCATTCGATTCTTTCCGGGGTCAGCTTCCACCTGGCCGCCGGCGAACGGGTCGGCCTGGTGGGGGCCAACGGCAGCGGGAAATCGACCCTCATGAAGGTGCTGGCGGGGGTGGAGCGGCCCGACGAGGGGCGCATCTCATGGGTCGGGCGGCCTCCGGTGCTGGGTCACCTGGCCCAGGAGGGCCACTGGGAGCCCGATGAGAGCCTGCAGGCGCAGGTCGGCCAGGTCGAGCCGGGCCTGCTGTCCCGGTGCGGCGTAACCCCGGCGATGCTGCGCCAGCCGGCGGGCTCGCTCTCGGGCGGGCAGAAGACCCGTGCGGCCCTGGCCCGGGTGCTGGCGAACAACCCCGAGGTGCTCCTGCTCGATGAGCCGACGAATCACCTGGACACCGGCGGCCTGCGCTGGCTGGAGTCGGTGCTGACCGCCGGAGGGCGCACGGTGCTGGTGATCAGCCACGACCGCTACTTCCTCGACCGGGTCGCCACCCGCATTCTGGAGTTGGATGGCGGTCGGGTAAAGGAGTACCCGGGCAACTACAGCGCCTACGCCGCCCAGAAGCGGGCGGAGCGGGAGCGGGCTGAGGCGGAGTACCGGGAGTATGTCCGGGAGAAGCGGCAGCTGGAAGAGGCGATTCGCCGCCAGGTCTCGTGGGGCGAGTCGGTTCACAACGCCAAGGCGCCTCCCGGCGCCCCGGCCAACTGGAAGGACTACCAGCGCAGCCAGTCCAAGGCCCACATGCAGGTGGCCAAGGCGATGGAGAAGCGGCTCGACCGCATGCGGGTGGAGAAGCCCCGGGAGGCTGCCCGCCTCAACCTGCGAATGGACGAGGCCGGCCAGGTCGGCAAGAACCTGGTGTTGGCGCAGGACCTCGGCTTCGCCTACGACGGGCGGCGCTTCCTCTTCCGGCAGGCCTCCTTCTACGTCCAGCGGGGCGACCGGGTGGCCCTGGTGGGGCCGAACGGGTCGGGCAAGACGACGCTGGTCCGCCTGCTGCTGGGTGACCTGGCGCCCACGGAGGGCCGGTTCTACCGGTCGCCGCTGAAGCTGGCCTACCTCGACCAGGAGCTGGAGAGCCTGGACCCGGAGCGAACGGTGCTAGAGGAGGCGACGGGCAACTCGGCCATGGATCAGGCCGCCGCCCGCTCGCTGCTCGGCTGCCTGCTCTTCCGGGGGGAGGCCGTGCTGAAGCGGGTCGCCACCCTCTCGGGCGGCGAGAAGGTGCGGCTGGCGGTGGCCAAGATTCTGCTGAGCGCACCAGATATGCTGGTGCTCGACGAGCCGACCAACGGGCTCGACCTGCCGTCGCGCGAGGCGGCAGAGGAGGCGCTCGACAGCTACCCGGGCACGCTGATTCTCGTCTCTCACGACCAGTACCTGTTGAAGCGGCTCTCCACCCGGGTGCTTCACCTCGATGGCGGCCGGCTGGAGGCCTTTCCCGACGGCTACGAGGTGTTCCTCAAGCGGGGCGCGGAACCGCCGGAGGCCAACCAGTCGAACGAGGAGCAGCGGCTGCTGCTGGAGACCCGGCTGGCGCAGCTCTCAGCCCAGTTGGCCGCCCCACCCCCCGGCGAGGCAGAGCGGCTGAACCAGGAGTTCATTCGCATCAGCCGGGAGTTGCGGGCGCTGCGCTCCTGATCCGGCGCTGCCTCCACGGTTCCTCCACAACCGGGTGGTAGACTGGAGCCAAGGGGGGGAGACGCGTGATCAACGAACGGGAGACCGAATCGGTACGCCGCAAATACAACCGCAACTCCCGCTGGTTCGATGCCATGGACCGCATGGTGAAGGACGACTGGCGGCGCCGGGTGACGGAGCAGGCCCGGGGCCGGGTGCTGGAGATCGGCATCGGGACTGGGAAAAACCTGCCCTTTTATGATTCCTCGGTCACCCACCACCTGACCGGCATCGACTTCAGCCCGGCCATGCTTGAGCGGGCGACGGGGAAGCCCTGCCGGGTGGACCTCGACCTGGTCGAGATGGACGCCCAGCGCATGACCTTCCCCGACGACCACTTCGACACAGTGGTGGCGACCTGCGTCTTCTGCACGGTGCCCGACCCGGTGGTGGGCCTGAAGGAGGCAGCGCGGGTCTGCAAGCCGGGTGGGCAGATTCTGCTGCTGGAGCATGTCCGCATTGACCGCCCGGTAATTGGCCCGCTCATGGACCTGGTCGACCCGCTGATGGTTGCGATCGTCGGCACCCATATCAACCGGCGGACGGTGGAGAACGCCCGACTTGCGGGGCTGACCATCGACCGGGTGGAACCGATCAAGGGCGACCTGATCAAGCTGATCTTCGCCCGCCCATAGCCAAGTAGCAAAGGAGGCAGTCCGTTGCGCCCGATTCTCTTCACCATCTTTGACTTTCCTGTTCGCTCCTACGGCCTCTTTATCGCGATCGGCTTCCTGGCCGGGCTCTGGCTGGCCAAGCGGGTTGCGGCCCGCCGCCGGCCCGAGTATGTACCGCTGATCGAGGAGTTCGCCTTTGTGGCCTTTGTCTCCGCCATCGCCGGCGCCCGCATCTGGGAGGTCACCTTCACCTGGGAGGCATACCGGGATAACCTCTGGCACATCTTCGCCCTCTGGCACGGTGGCCTTTCTATTCAGGGGGCGATTGTGGGCGGAGCGCTGGCGGCGTTCTGGTTTGCCCGCAAGCACAAGCTCTCCTTCTGGGACTTCGCTGACACCCTGGTCCCGGGGGTGCTGCTGGGGCAGGCAATCGGCCGCATCGGCTCCTGCTTCCTCAACGGAGACGCTTATGGCAAGCCGACCGGCAGCTCCTTCGGCGTCATCTACGCCCCCGGCACCCCGGCCTACGAGGCCTTCGGCCCGGTGCGGCTCTGGCCGGCGGAGTTGTTCGAGGGGTTCTGGGACCTGGCGCTCATGTTCCTGATGCTCCGGCTGCTGAAGCAGGAGCGGCCCCAGGGCAGCGTGGTGCTCTGGTACGCCATTCTCTACTCGGTCGGTCGGTTCACCCTGGAGTTCCTGCGGGCCGACAGCCTGACCTTCATGGGCCTGAAGGCGGCGCAGGTGACCAGCCTGCTAATCGCTACGGCGGCAGCGGTTGGCCTGCTCCTGATGGCCCGGCGGTCCCGCCACACCACATCCGCATAAGAATGAGGAAGAGCCGGTACCGCTGGGGTATCGGCTCGCTTTATGCCCCCGCGTTGGGGCGGGTATCGTGGCTGACAATCACCACCGCCTTGCCCCGCTTCCGGGCCGCTTCGGCCAGCAGGGTGGTCTTGCCGCTGCCAGACGGGCCCATGAGCAGCAACACCTCGCCACCGTCAACCTTCAGGTAGGCGCCGTCGACGGCCCTGACGGCAGTTGGACACGGATTTGCTCATCGCTCACCCCCACCTTTCAGCCGCCCAGGGCAAGAGCGGGCGGCTGCTCTCTCTCCCCCGCTGAGCGACGAATCACCCCCGGCAACGGCTGCCGGGGGTGGCTTTCGTCTTGAGCCTATTCGCTGGCGCCAACCACCGGGTAGCCGGCTGCCGCCATCGTGCTCTTGATCTGCTCGACATTCGTAACCTCGGGGTCATACTCCACCGTTGCCTCGCCGACCTTCGCCTCGATGTTGCTGATACCGGGCTGCCCCTCCAGGGCCAGGCGCACCCGCCGGACGCAGCCGCCGCACGAGATGCTGGGGGCCGCAAGCTGAACAATAGACATAGTCGGAACTCCTTTCGAAAGCCTAATGTCGGGGATCAAACCGCTTGAGCAGCAGCGAGTTGGTGACCACCGAGACCGAGCTGAACGCCATGGCGGCGCCGGCGATCATGGGGGTCAGCATGCCGAGGGCTGCCAGCGGAATACCGGCGGTGTTGTAGAAGAAGGCCCAGAAGAGGTTCTGGCGGATCTTCCGCATGGTGGTGCGGCTGAGCCGGATCGCAGCGGGAATCGAACGCAGGTCGCCGGCCATCAGGGTCACGTCGGCGGCCTCAATCGCCACATCGGTGCCGGTGCCGATCGCCATGCCCAGGTCGGCGGTAGCCAGGGCCGGGGCGTCGTTAATGCCGTCGCCCACCATAGCGACTACCCGGCCGGAGCCCTTCAGCTTCTCGACCTCGGCCGCCTTGTCCTCGGGGAGCACCTCGGCGAGGACCCGCTCCACGCCCACCTGCCGGGCGATCGCCTCAGCGGTGCGCCGGTTGTCGCCGGTGATCATCGCTACCTCAATGCCCATCCGCTTCAACTCTGCGATGGCCTCGGCCGAGGTGGGCTTCACCGTATCGGCCACAGCGATCAGCCCGGCGGCGCTGCCGTCGATGGCGACCAGCATGGCGGTCTTGCCCTCGCCCTCCATCCGCTCCATATCGGCGGTCAGGGGGGCGATATCCACCTGGAAGCGGGCCATCAGCTTCCGATTGCCGATGAGTACCTTGCGCTCATCCACCATCGCCTCGATACCGTGGCCCGGAATGGCGTTGAACTCCTTCGGCTCGGGCAGGCTGATGCCGCGCCCCTGCGCTCCCTTCACGATCGCCGCCGCCAGCGGGTGCTCCGAGGTGCGCTCGGCCGATGCCGCCAGGCGCAGCAGGGTCTGCTCGTCGAAGGGGCTCACCGGGAGCACGTCGGTCAGGTCGGGCTCGCCCTTGGTAATGGTGCCGGTCTTGTCGAGTACGACCATGTTGACCAGGTGCGCCTTCTCCAGATGCTCGCCGCCCTTGAAGAGAATGCCGTTCTCGGCGCCCTTCCCGGTGCCGACCATGATCGCCGTGGGGGTCGCAAGGCCCAGGGTGCACGGGCAGGCGATCACCAGCACAGCGGTGGCTGCCTTTAGGCCGGCCACCCAGTCGCCCGTCACCAGGCCCCAGACCACCAGGGTGACCACGGCGACCACCAGCACAATCGGCACAAAGATGCCCGAGATCTTATCGGCCAGCGCCTGAATCGGGGCCTTGGAGCCCTGTGCGTCCTCGACCATGCGAATGATCTGGGCCAGCGCCGTGTCGGCGCCCACCCGGGTCGCCTCGAACTTGAAGGAGCCGTGCTTGTTAATGGTGGCGCCCACCACCTTGTCGCCCGGCTTCTTATCCACGGGGAGCGACTCGCCGGTCAGCATCGCCTCATCGACGGTGGATGTGCCCTCGCGAATCACGCCATCCACCGGGATCTTCTCACCGGGGCGAACGATGATCAGGTCGCCCACCACCACCTGCTCGATGGGCAGGTCCAGCTCCTGGCCCTCCCGGAGGACCCGGGCGGTCTTGGCCTGCATGCCCAGCAGCTTCTTGATCGCCTCGGAGGTGCGGCCCTTGGCCACCGCCTTCAGGAGCTTGCCGAGAATGATCAGCGTCAGCACCGTGGCTCCCGCCTCGTAGTACAGGTCGCCCTCGGTGAAGAAGGTGTTGGCCACGCTGTAGAGGTAGGCGGCGCTGGTGCCCAGGGCGACCAGGACATCCATGTTGGCGGTGCCGTGGCGGATGTTCGACCAGGAGCGCCGGTAGAACTGCCAGCCGGGTCCGAACTGGACCACCGTGGCCAGGCCGAACTGCAGGTAGGCGTTCATGAGGAAGCTGTGAATGCCCAGGGGCATGAAGATCATCGCTTCGATGAAGATCGGCAGGGTGAAGACCGCCGCCACCCCGAAGTTGATCCACTGCCTGCGGACCTCCGCCTCGCGGGCCGCCTTCTCCCGGTCGGACGCCCCGACCCTTTCGGTCAGCTCGGTCGCCCCGTAGCCCAGGTCGGTGACCTTCTTGATGATGGTGGCGAGATCGGTCAGGCCCGGGGTGAACTCCACCGTCGCCTTCTCGGCGGCCAGGTTGACGCTGGCCTTGACCCCCGGCAGCTTGTTCAGCCCCTTCTCGATCCGGGCAGAGCAGGCGGCACAGGTCATGCCGGTAATCGCGAGGCTCGCCCGCTGCCGCTGCACGCCGTAGCCCAGGTCCTGAATGGTGCCGACCATCTTCTCCAGGTCTACCACCTTAGGGTCGAAGATGACGGTCGCCTTCTCGGTGGCGAAGTTGACGCTGGCCTCCTGTATGCCCTCCATCTTGGCGAGCTTCTTCTCAATCTTGTTGGAGCAGGCTGCGCAGGTCATGCCCGTCACATTCAGCGTTGCGCGCATCTGATCAACTGATTGACTCATTGGTTATCTCCTCCTCAGCGCATGATCTGCTCGGTATCATGGTGTCCGTCGATGGCTTGATCATACCGGATCGCCCGGTCTGGGCCACCGGGCGATTGGGCAAGGTCTCCGCTGGCAATCGGGCAACGCCGCCTTGCCCGATCGGGCAAAACAAAGACACCCCGAACGCCGAACCCGGCGTCCAGGGTGCCACGAGCCACGCTACTTGAGCAACCCGAGCTTGAAGGCAGCGGCCACCGCTTCGGCACGCCCCTGCACGCCCAGTTTCTGAAACACGATGCCGAGGTAGAACTTGGCGGTCCGTTCCGCCACGCCCATGGCATCGGCAATCTCTTTGTTCCGCAGGCCGTCGGCCAGGAGGCGCAGCGCCTCCATCTCCCGCTCGGTCAGCGGCTCCACCAAGGCCTCCGGCTCCTTCGGCCGCTCCAGCAGCCGGGCCACCAGCGCCGGCTGCAGCAGGCTTCCCCCCGCAGCCACCAGGCGGACCCCCTGGATCAGCTCGGTCCGGGGCGCCCCCTTCAGCAGGTAGCCGCTGGCCCCTGCCCGGACCGCCTCGATGATCCCCTCGTCGGTGTCGTAGGCGGTGAGCACCAGCACCTTGGTCTCCGGGCGGGCCGCCTTGATCTGACGGGTCGCCTCCGCTCCGCTGAAGCCCGGGAGCTGAAGGTCCATCAGGACCACGTCGGGCCGGGCCGTGTCGGCACAGGCCACCGCGGCGGGGCCATCGCCCGCCTCGCCGACAACCTCCATGTCATCTTGGCTGTCCAGAATCGTCATCAGGCCATCACGCACGATGGGATGATCGTCTACCACCATTACCCGGATCACAGGGCGCCACCCTCCCCCTCTGTCAGCGGAACCCGAACCCTGACCCGCACCCCCAAGCCCTGTGAGCCCTCTACCTGAAGCTCCCCGCCCACCAGCCGTGCCCGCTCCCGCATGCCGGTCAGACCGAAGCCTCCCCGCTCACCGCCCGTTGGGGGTAGCGAAGCCGGGTCAAAGCCCACCCCGTCGTCTTGCAAGGTCAGGCAGGCCTCGGTGGCCGACAGGCTAAGCACCGCCTCCAGGTGGGAGGCCCGGGCATGCTTCACGGCGTTGTGGAGAGCTTCTTGAGCGATGCGGTAGAGCATGGTCTCGACCCGGGCGGGCAGCGGGCGGTAGGCGCCATCCAGCCGGAAGTGGCCCGTGGCGCCGGCATCGCCGGCCGCCTGCCGGACCGCTTCGGCGAGCGCCTCGGGCAGCGACTCGGCCCCCAGGGCCGAGGCCCGAAGCTCCAAGACCGAGCGGCGGGCCTGCTCCAGGTTGGCCCGGGCCAGCTCGAGGCCCCGGGCAATGGCCCGGTCAGCCTTCTCGGGCTGCGTCTCCCGGAACATCTGAGCGATCTCGAACTGCAGGGCAATGCCCGTCAGCCCTTGCGCCAGCGTGTCGTGAATCTCCCGGGCGATGTGGTTCCGCTCCTCCACCTCGGCCAGCGCCCGGCGGTTCAGCTCTTCGATCTTGCGATAGCCCCGCACATTCTCCACCGCCACGGCCAGGTGGTGGCTGAGCACCGTCAGCTGCCGGAGTTCATCCTCCGTATAGGTGTCGCCCGTCTCCCGGGCGCCCAGGAAGTAGAGGCCGGTCAGCCGATCCCCCACCCAGAGAGGCAGGAGCAGTGCGGGAATCTGTATGCCCAGGTACTCCGCCTCCGCCCGCCCCCGGAAGGCAGCCGGCCCCCGGGTCTGCTCCGCCAGCGCCCGGAGCGGGTGCTCGGGTGGAATCAGGGGTGTGGAGGCGGTGAGCGGCGTCAGGTTCTGGCCGGCGGTATCTACCGCCAGCACCAGGCCGCCAGTGGCCTTCAATCGCCCCGGGATCTCCTCGGCGGTCAGGCGCTGCAGGTCATCTGGTTTAATGGTGGTCGCCAGCGCCTTGCTGATCTCCTCCAACAGCGCCCTGAAGCCCAGCCGCTCCGGAAAGAAGAGGCCGTCCACAAGCCCTTCGACATAGAGTTGGAGCGGTCGGATCAACAAGGCCACCACAAAGGCCGCCACGAAGACCGGCGCCTCTTCGGCTCCACCGAGATCGATCAGACCGGAGAGAATGGCCAGCGGTCGGACAAGCAGCAGGTAGGAGAGGAGCGCCACCGCCGAGACGCCCGCCCAGACCATGGCCTTGCGGACCAGCGCCAGCGGGTCGTACAGGTTCGGCCTGACCAGGGCGGTCACGACCGCGACGGGCAGCAGGGCGAAGAAGAAGAGCGACAGGGACATGAACTGCCCCACGCCCCTGGGCAGCAGACCAGGGAGAAAGGCGACGAAGGGAACCGTCGAGAGCAACAGCCCCAGAATCATGATCTGAGCCTGGCGCGAGACCATGCGGTTCTCCCAGCCTCGGGCGCTGCGGGCGGTGTTCCAGAGAATCCCCAGACCGATCAGAAACCCGGCGATGGTGAACTCCAGGCCCGGCATCATCACAGCGGGCGTGCTTGCCTCCCCGTGCAGGTGATCCAGCGCCGTGCTGTGGTTGGCGTAGGCCGCCAGCGGATGCCAGTTGGGTCCAAGCCACCCCGCGAGTTCGGCCAACGCCCCCACCGCCGCCACCCCGTAGGCAGCCCAGACCAGCCACCGCAGGTCGGGCCGGTGCACAGGGAACCGGGTGACAAGGTGCAGAAAGAGCGGCCCTGCCAGCACCCCGCCGCTCCAGCTGGCCAGGACCCAGAGGTTCAGCGGGGGCAATCCGCTTGCCAGGTGGCCCACCAGTAACAGGTGAACGGCCATGGCAAAGGCGACCACGACCCTGCCGGTCTGGTCCGGCGCTCTCCGCGCCGCAACGATCGCACTCCCCACCGTAGCGAGTGCGATCGCCAGCACCGAGATCGCCTTGGGAATGTACCATGAAGCCGCCAACACCCCGACAGCCCAGACCGCCAGAGCGGTCCCCACCACAATGAGGGCCTGCAATATTCTCATACCCCCTATTATAGCAGAAGCGGGGCCGGCTACCGCATCCCGAAGGAGCGGAGCCGGCCTGCATTCAGGAGCACCGAGACGGAACTGAGCGCCATGGCTGCACCGGCCAGAATGGGGCTCATCAGACCGATCGCCGCCAGCGGGACACCGATGCCGTTGTAGATGTAGGCGAAGAAGAGGTTCTCCTTCACGTTCCGCATGGTGGCCCGGCTCAGGGCGATGGCCCGGTAGACGCCGTTCAGGTCGCCGGTCATCAGGGTGATATCGGCGGCGGCCATGGCCACGTCGGTGCCGGTCCCCATAGCAATTCCCAGGTCTGCCTGCGCCAGTGCCGGGGCGTCGTTGATCCCGTCGCCCACCATGGCGACCACCTTCGACTCCGCCTGGACCTGCCGAATCGTCTCCGCCTTGTCAGCCGGCAGCACCTCGGCCAGCACCCGGCCGATTCCCACCTGGCGGGCGACCGCCTCCGCAGTGCGCCGGTTGTCGCCGGTCAGCATGATCACCTCGAGTCCCATCGCCTGGAGCCTGGCAATCGCCTCCCTGGCCGTCGGCTTGATCGTATCGGCCACCGCCACCAGGCCGGCTACGGCGCCATCGATCGCCACGTAGAACGGAGTCCTGCCCTCGGACGCCAGCGCCTCCGCCCTCAGGGCCAGGGCGCCGGGATCCAGTTCCAACTGCTGCATCAGCTTCAAGTTGCCGATGGCGACGGAGCGCCCCTCCACGGTGCCCCTCACCCCGTAGCCAGGAATCGCCGCGAAGTCCCGCAGGGGCGGGGCGTCGATCCCCCGGGCCTTGGCACCCACCACCACCGCCTGCGCCAGGGGGTGCTCCGACCCGGCCTCCACACCGACTGCCAGTCGCAGCAGCTCATTCGCATCGACTCCCGCGGCCGGCACCACGTCGGTCAGCTCGGGCTCACCCCTGGTGATCGTGCCGGTCTTGTCAAGCACCACCGCCTGGAGCCTCCGGGCCATCTCGAGGGCGCCGCCGGTCCGAATCAGCACGCCCGCTTCGGCCCCCTTGCCGGTGCCGATCATGATCGAGGTCGGAGTGGCCAGGCCCAGGGCGCATGGGCAGGCGATGATCAGCACCGCCACGGCGTTGATGATTCCGGCGTTCACGTCTCCGGTGATGAGCGCCCAGTAGAGGAAGGTGGCGCCGGCCACCCAGAAGACCGCCGGCACGAAATACGAGGTAACCGTGTCGACCAGCCGCTGAATGGGGGCCTTCGATCCCTGGGCCTCCTCCACCATGCGCACGATCTGCTGCAGCACGGTATCCTTGCCGACCCGGGTTGCCCGGAAGATAAAGCGGCCCGTCTTGTTGATCGTCGCCCCGATCACCGTGTCGCCCACCCGCTTCTGCACCGGCAGGCTCTCGCCGGTGATCATCGACTCATCGAGAGCGGAGGAGCCCTCCACCACCTCGCCGTCCACCGGCACCTTCTCGCCGGGGCGCACCACGACCAGGTCACCAGGCACGATCTCCTCCGCCTGAAGCTCCAGCTCCACACCCTCCCGGATCACCCGGGCGGTCTTGGCCTGAAGCCCCATTAGCTTGCGAATCGCCTCCGAGGTGCTGCCCTTGGCCACCGCCTCCAGCAGACGGCCCACCAGGATCAGCGTGGTGATCACCGCCGCCGCCTCAAAGTAGTACTCCGGGTGGATTCCCGCCTGGCTAAAGCTCTCGGGGAAGAGGAGCGCAGCCAGGCTGTAGACGAAGGCGGCCGAGGTGCCAACCGCCACCAGGGTGTTCATGTCCGCCGTGCGGTTGCGCAGGGTGGCCCATGCTCCCTCGAAGAAGGAGGCGCCGCCCCAGAAGACAACGGGGGCCGCCAGTACCGCCTGGACCCACGGATTGCCCAACAGCGGGACCTCAACTCCGTTCAGTCCCAGCATCATCGGCAGCGAGCCGATCAGAACCGGCAGGGTCATCGCTGCGCTGGCCCACATGCGGGCCCTGAAGTAGCGAATCTCCTCAACCCGGGCCTCACGCTCGGCGTCGGGCCGAGCAGCGCCATGCAGATGCGTGGCATGAGCAGTCATTACGCCTCACCTCCCTGAACGATCAACGTGCCCTTGTACATACCCATGCCGCAGGTGAACGTGTAGGCGCCGTCCTTGTCCGGGGTGAACTCCAGGGTGACGTTCTCGTTCTCCGGCAGCTTCTTCGACAGGTTGAAATCGGGGAAGACCACCCGCTCCGAGCAGGAGGATGTCTCCGTGCGGCGGAAGGTCAGCCGCACCGGCATCCCCCGCTTCACGACGATCTGGGCCGGCGAGTAGCCACCCTGTACGGCGATGGACAGCTCCTGGACCCCACCCGCACTGGTCTGGGCCAGGGCCCCCTTCCGTGGGCCGAAGAAGAACCAACCCAGCAGGGCTGTCCAGGCGATCAGCAGCACAACTGCGAGTAGAACGGACGTGGTCATCTCGGGTACCTCCTTGCGCCTATCGTTGCTGGTTTGATCATAGCGGATGGCGAGCGGGTCGCTCATCCGGCGAACGGGCAAGGAAGGGCAGATAAGTGGGCAAGCCGCTATTGCCCATTTGGGCAATGCCCCCCACATGAAAAAAGGGTCTCGGTATTTTCGGGCTGAAAGCCTCATCACAGTTGGCAGATGAAATCCGGTAGAGAACGATCATGGAGTGGTGACCGAGATGAGTGACTTCTGGACTGCAAAGTGCCGGAACTGTGAAAAAAAGTGGGGCGAACCCTTCCCTCTGCCGCCTGGAGATTGGCCCCCGAGGGACTCCCTGTCCTCGCTGTGGGGTTGAGTAAGCGTCAAATAGCCCCCACAGTGCGTAGCGGTAGGGGCTATTGTTGCATCATTGGGAAAGAAGATCCATTGTGCTACATCTAGGTTATTCCCCGGAGTTACTGCACTCTCTGGGGGAAGACGCTAAAGCGAAGTGGCTGGAGAATCACTTTCCCTATCGGCAGTCAGAACTGCTAAAGAAGTACCCACGTACGGAGGATCAAGCGGTTCAACGCTCCTGGCGCCGAAGTTCGGTAATACCCGTTCCGACCTGGAATCCGATTGACCGGTTTCAACTCAAAAGTACGTTGACCCTAAAGAAAGAGCACCCCGACGTGGGGTGCTCGTGCGCGCAGTTAGGGCCAGCTAGAGATTGGGCGGCGGCATCGGGGTCGGGGTCGCTGTGAGTCCCTGCGCCTGGTAGCGGGCATCGATCTCCTTGCGCAGCTGCGTCAGGCTCTTGCCCTTGTTGAGTCCCACCATCACGTCACGCGTGATGTCCACACAGATCTGTCAGCCATAAGCGTGCTGCTCGTAGTCGGCCACGTTCCCATTCGGGTCACGCCGGAAGTAGCACTCCGAGTTGCTGATATGGCCCGGCCCACATCCGCAGTAACAGGGGATGTACTGGAGCTTGTCGTGGTTGGAGGCCGCGTAGATGTAAGCCTCTCTCACGGGCTGCAGAGCCGATTTAAGCCAATCGGGCTGGGGCGGAACATGGTCGGGCATGGTCAACTTCTGGGCCGATGCCTTCGGCTCCGCCGAGCCCCGGGAGACCAGGAAGGCCCCAAGGGAGATGGAGACGGCAAGGCCGGCCACGATCACCCAGGTCCACAGCGACACCGACTGCTTGGCCTTTTGCTGCTTCTTTCCCATGCAGCTTCACCACCGATCGTTGGGGTTCACTCAGCCCGATTCTGTCCCGAATCTGTGAAGAATGTGTGAAGTTCTGAACGAAGGGGCCGGTGGAAAGCCCCAAAATGACGCTTTGTAGCCACGAGGATCGCTTCACAACTCCTCCACAGGATGGTGGTAAACTCCTTGGACCATGACGCCCCGCGGGAGGAAATGCCCATGCTTCCACTGTCGCTGCTCGACCGGTATCGCACCGACGAGGAATCCGTCTACCACACCTGGTTTCTCGATGAGGGACGCCTCAAGGCCTTCCGGACCATAAGGCGGGGCATCCAAACCCTCGTACAGGACCTGGAGGCCGGAACCTTCGCCAACGACTACCGCGGCTCCTCACTGGAGAGCGTGGTAGAGGCGATCGCTGAGCAGAAGCAGGTCTTCGCGGGCGCCGCCCACCCCTTCTACTGGAAGCCCAAACTACGCATTCCCGATATTTATGAGTCCCCGAACAACCAGCAGCGCTACGCGGCCTTCCTCAAGGCGGCCCTGAGGCTCAGCGATCCTGCCCTCCTGGTAACGGAGATCCTGAAGCTGGCGAACCCACCCATTAAGGGACTGGGGCCCGCCTCGGCCAACCTCCTCTACTTCCTGCATCCCACCCAGTTTCCGCCCTTTAACACGGCCATTGTGAAGGGATACAACCTGCTCACCGGCAGTAACCTCAAGCTGGGGGACTGGAACGCCTACCTTCAGATGCGAGACGGCATGCATCACCTAGTCCATGAGAGCAAAGGGCGCCTCTCCCGAGACCTTGGTGATCTGGCTGGACTCTGCTTCGAGGTTGGCTCTGCCCGCCTACTTGCCCCCAACCTGCCGCCCGATGCGTTCCGGGAACTGCAGGCCAAATGGGAGAAGGAGGCTGCCCGCCGGCATAGAGAGGTGGTCGATGAGGTTGCGCACGACCGGGAGCACGCCGAGCACCAGGCCCGTTTGGCCACGTTGGGCAACGCCTGGGGCTATCGGGTCTGGATCGCTCGGAACGATCACGGCCGCGCCTGGAGCGGGGGGCGGTTAGGCGATCTCTCCGTACCCGCTCTGCCCCTGCCGGACCTTGAGGGAGAGGTGCGGGAAACCGTTTCGCTGATCGATGTGCTCTGGCTCGATGCGCAGCATGATCAGATTGTGGCGGCGTTTGAGGTCGAGAAGAGCACCTCGATCTATTCGGGCGTGCTGCGACTCTTCGACCTGGCGCTGTCTGTTCCGGCCTGCCGGCATCATCTTTACCTGGTTGCCCCCAACTCCCGGGAGCGCGATGTGGTCGTTCAACTGAGCCGTCCATCGCTCACCCTGGGCGAGATTCCTCGCCCCGAGTACATTCTGTTCCATGACCTGGCCTGCAACTGCTCCCAGTTGGCCCGCTTCGGGTCGGGCCTGCCCACCCTGAAGAAGCTGTCCCGGTGCGTGTGATCAACGAATGCCCCGGGGAGCATGCACTCCCCGGGGGTTCTTCTCTCAGGTTCCCGGCTCTTTCAATTCCGGAATAGGCCACTGGTAAACCGTCACCTCGTCCCACGCCTCCACCCGGTCCCGCGGAATCACCCCGGACCACCAGGGGATCTGTAGCCCGGGCTCCTCATGCTCATTCGTCCACCAGGGCTTGGACGGCTTCAGGCCCAGAGCGGCTGCTACTGCCGGGTCCTCGGTATGCACATAGGGGGAGCGCGATCTCCCCGTCTTCCCGCTCATCTTCACCCAGTGCCCCATGACCTTCACCATCTGCCGTTTCTCGTACCGGGCTTGAATGTCGCCTCGCCGCAGGCAGCCCTCCCAGTACCCTTTCGCCACCTGCCTCAGCCCGATGGCCGCCGCGGCCTCCGGGTCCCGGCAGCTAACCCGGTACTGACCGAACCGATCCACCTCGGAGAGCAGGAGATGGTATCCCCTTACCACGACATGCTCGCTGCCTCCGTCACAGCTGATCCACGAGTCGTCGTCCGATAGTTGTGAATCCGTGGGGGGAGCCTCCTCCGGGTCAAACTGGTGTGGCCCGTAGAAGCTGATCACCTCCAGCTTGACCGCCAGCATCTCCCTGCCTGGTTCCGTTTGGACCAACAGGCTGTCCTCGGTGGCCGCGACAAAGCGGCCGCTGATCTTCTTGGCCTCGAGGTAAAAGGCGATGCGGCGCCCCGGCGGAATCCTCTCCGTCCAGGCCCGGACTCGGTCCATGCCCTCTTCGTAGGATCGGCGGGCCAGCCGAAGAAACGCCTCAAGCTTCCGGTGGTGGCTCCGCCTCCGCTCCCTTTCCAGGTAGGTGATCAGCTCGTTCAGGTTGGCCGGGGTCTCCATGAGCCCGCTCTCCTCTTCAAACGTGGACGATGCCTGCAGCAGATCGAAGATCTCCGCATCGTCCGGGGAGGTCACACGCTCTACCTGCTCCTCGTAGCGGCATCGGTATTCCTGACAGATCAGGTACCACGCTTCGGGCTGCATGCGCGCTTCCTCGTCGGTCAGGCAGGACCAGGTGATCACGTCGTACTGATCACCCAGGGCATACGCCAGAAGGGTGTCGGCATTGCACAGGGGGCATCGGGGGTTCTCCAAGTCGTCGGGGTTAGTCCCACCCGCCAGGAGGGCATCCAGAACCCTGTCATCCTCCACCTGCTCCTGGATCACGAACATCTTCCTCACGGGCCATCACCCCCGGCCGGTCAATCGGCGTCCTTCAGCTCCGGGATCGGCCAGAGATAGACTGTGACCTCATCCCGCTCCTCTACCTGCTCAATGGGGATCACACCGTTCCACCGCTGAATCCCCGGCTCCTGGTCTGGCTCCGGGTCGCCCGGGCGCCGGGGCCACGGCCGGAGGCCCAGGGCGGCTGCGGCTGCGGGGTTCTCGGTGAAGACAGCGGGGGAGCGTGAGTGGTTGGTCTCCCCATACACCTCGAACCAGTACCCTTTCGCCCTCACCATCCGCTTTTTCGCATAGCGAGACTCAATGTCCCGCCGCCCAAAGTGGCCGCGCCAGTAGCCCTCGGATTCCGGTTTCAGTCCCAGCACTCTGGCCGCAGCGGGATCCTCCGAGCTAATGTGGAACAGCCCAAAGCGGTCAACCTCCGACAGACGGAGGTGAAAGGACCGGACCACGATGTACTCACGGCTGGGAAAGATGCTAATGACGCTGTCCGGGGGCAGCGGCCATTGGGGCTGTTTCGGCTCGTCGTCGTCCAGGAAGCTCAGGGGGCGGAACGCCGAGATCTCCTCCAGCCCGATCCCTACCATCTCGCCCTCCGGTAAGGTCTGGACCAGGATCCTCTCCTCGGTCGCCATGATGAACGTGGCCTTGATTGCGTCGGTGTAAAGGCCCAGGTGGATCTTGCGGCCAAGGGGGACCTGCTTGACCCAGCGGCGGATCCGGTTCATGGCCTCGTTGTAGCACCAGTGCGCATCATCCAACAGGGCGTCCAGCTTGCGGTGGGGATGGGTCTCTCGGACCTCCTCCAGGTAGGCGATCAGTTCCTTCAGGCCAGCCGGATGGCCTCCGGTCGGTACCGTCTCCTCTTCAAACACCCAGCTTGACCGGTGGAGGTCAAACAGCTCCGCCTCCCCGGGGTCGTGCACCCGCTCCACTTGCTCCTCGTACGGGCAGTGGAAGTCCTGGCAGATGAGGTACCATGCGTCTGGCGTGGCCTCCTCCTCTTCCTCGGCGAGGCTGTCCCAGGTGACCACGGTGTAGTCGTCGTCGTGCGCATAGGCCAGCAGCGTCTCCGAGCCGCACCGGGGGCAGACGGGGTTCTCCAGGGTGTCCGGATCAAGTCCCTGGTCGAGGATCACCTCTCCGACCCGCCCATCCTCTTCATGGGAAAGGATGTAGATTTTCCTCACAGCAGAACCACCACCCCGCCCATCTCGTGTTCTTACTAATACATACGGGATTGGCAGAGATTGGGTTCGGTCTGCATGGAGGCAAAATAACGCGCCCCCGGCTCCATCTGAGTGCCGGGGGCTGTGCCTACCGGTTCATCATCGCCTCAAGCAGAGGCGCGTACCCATCAAGACTTGTGACGAGGATGTAGTTCAAGAAGAGCACTTCGTTGATTGACTCTTCCCGGATAAAGGCGTGGATGTTCTGGGTGAACTGCCGCGGATCGATGACGTATACCTCTTCGTAATGAGCCACGAGGTAGGGAATGAAGGCGTTCGCGTACGAGTCCTTGATCACGGCGATCTTCCGGCCGTTCTTCACCTCTGTTCGGATTCGCCCGAGCGGCACATCGCCCCCGAGGAAGAGGCCGTACTTGCCCTTTGACTGGGCATTCGCCAGGTTGAACAGATCAGAGCGTGCGGGCTGCCCGGGGGTCCAGTAGATATCATACTGGTACTTCACCTGGGGCTTGTACACGAATACCGTGTCCGGTGTCTTCTCCAAGCGCTTGTTCAGCGTACGGGCATAGGTCGTACCGAGAAAGCCCCCGAACTGCTCGACCTCGAACTGGTCGAGCGAAACTGGTGTATTGCCAGTCGCCTGAATGAACGCCGTGTAGGCGTAGTAGGCCCCCAGCGCGGTCCAGTGGTGGTCCGTCCGGAAGTAGAGATACTGATCGATATGCTGCTGAATCGGGGTGTACGCATCGACCGGCATCACCCCCTCGTTCAAGCGGTCATAGACAGCTTGAATCGCCTCCTTCTGCGGCGAGGAGAGCGCCCGGTACTTCTCGTTGCTATGGAATTCAATCTGAATCGGGGCCAGGAGCACATAGGTCTGTACGCCCTCCGGCAGCCCTGCCTGGAACCGGTTGATCGTATCAGCATACCGCTGACTCGCTGGGGCCGAGAATCGATACAACTCCATGGCCCTTTCGCCCAGGACCAGGATTGCGCTCTTGCTGTCAAGCCCCTCTTGTGTGTCGCCCTGGGCGCTCTCCTGGGGCGGGGCGTTGACCCCGGCTGCTGCAGGCGGCTGCTCAGGTTTCGTCGCTGCCGCCTGGCCGGTCCCGTCTTCCCCATCCTGATACCCCTGGAACCCGTTGTCCCCCTGCATGACCACCAGTTCGGCCCCGTCCTGCGTGGCGACTCCCCGCAGGCTGCTCACCAGTCGACCGAGGGCAACAAACCGGTCACGGAAAATGAATGTGTCCGCAAAGTAGGCTTCAAAACTCCGGAAGTACTCACCACTCCACAGCCGCTTGGCGGTCAGCTCCGGCAAGGGCTGCAACTGCCGCTGCTCGATCTCTGATACGGTTGGCCTCTGCGGATTGCTCAGGTTCATCACGGTGAGCAAGAAGAGCGGACCAAGAAACAGGATGATATTCGCATCGAGCCGCTTCATCTGACTCACCTGCCTTAGAACCGGAAATAGAGGAACGGGTTGTAGGACTTGCCGACCAGAAGCGCCGTGGAAACAGCAAAGGTGACAAAGTTCCAGGCCGACCAGGCATACTGCATGACAACGGGCTGGAGCCGGTTCTCAGTCGCCCAGGCCGTCAGCCGGCGGAAGAGGTGGCTAACCAGGGGCGTGCTGGCGATCGCGGCCAGCACCAGGAAGGCGAAGTTGTTGGTCAGGTGGATCACCAACTCGGTGTCGGTCAGGGGCTGCCCGGTCAGGCCAAACATGACCGCCAGGAGCTTCATCGCCTGGCTCAGGTCGGTGTAGTAGAAGAAGACCCAGCCCACCAGCATCGCTGCCAGAAGGTAGATATGCGAGAGAACGGCCGGCAGCCGCTTCATGAGGGGGAACAGCACCAGCTTTTCGATCATGATCAGCAGACCATAGTACAGGCCCCACACGACAAAGTTCCAGCTGGCCCCGTGCCAGAGCCCGGTCAGGAACCAGACCACGAACAGGTTGCGACTATGGTGCGTCTGATTGCCGCCCAGGGGTATGTAGACATAATCGCGGAAGAAGGAGCCAAGCGACATGTGCCACCGCCGCCAGAAGTCTGTGGCCGATGTGGCGGTGTACGGGTAGTTGAAGTTCTCCTTATAGGTGAAGCCGAACATCTTGCCCAGTCCGATCGCCATGTCCGAGTAACCGGAGAAGTCAAAGTAGATCTGGAAGGCGAACATGGTGATGCCGAACCAGGCACCGAGCACCGGCAGCTGATCAATGCGCCCGTTGAGGAAGATCTCGGCCACCTCGCCTGCGGTGTTGGCGAAGATCACCTTCTTGCCCAGGCCGCAGACGAACCGGCTGACGCCCGTGCTGAACAGGGGCAGGGTGATCACCCGGTGCTCGATCTCGCGTGCGATATCCTTGTACCGCACAATCGGACCGGCCACGAGTTGGTGGAACAGGGAAACAAAGAGGAGAAGCTTCGGGAAAGACCGCTGCGCCTCCACCTCACCCCGGTAGACGTCGATCACGTAGGAAATGGTCTGGAAGGTGTAAAAAGAAATGCCGATCGGCAGATTGAACGTCCCGGCCGGGATCTGGGTTCCCAGCAGCAGGCCGAGATTCTCCGCAAAGAAGGCCCAATACTTAAAGAAGCCCAGGAGGCTCAGATTAACCGCCAGCGAGGATAGAACCGCCGCCTTGCTCTGCCAGCGGCCCCGGTATCGCTCCACAATCAGGCCGTGGAAGTAGTCGACCGTGGCGCTGACGATGAGAACCGAGATCCAGACCGGCTCACCCCAGGCGTAGAAGAGCAGGGAGAGCAGAATCAGCACCCAGTTCCGGTAGGTCTGGTTACTGCTAGCGAAGTAGAGGAGAAAGGAAAACGGGAGAAATAAGAACAGAAAGATCAAACTCGAGAAAACCAACCCGCTCACGCCCCGCTGTTTTTATTCGTGCCCCGTGTGTTTGGCAAAACCATTATGTCATCAGTATCATGACATCTCTCCACTATAGTAATGGACTGATGGTCTGGCCCTCTGGTTGCTGGAAATAAGACGAATCACAAACAGGTCGGGAGAGGAGGCCCCCTCCGTGCCGGTCAGGACGGAGGGGGCCTCCCGTTCCCCTTAGCCCGGAATGTGGGTGCGCAGAAGTCGCATCCCAACACCCCGCCGATTACATCCCCTTAATCTCTGGATACATCTGACGGAGCAGATCGGTGTCAAGGGGTTCCTGTCGCTCCAGTAACTGGCGCACGTGTTGAAACTCATCCTCGGTCAGAAAGAAGAAGGTGTCCCCCGTGCGAATGCGGAGGCGGCTCAGTCCAGCTTCCTTCAATGTCAACCCCGAACGAGGTGTAACCACCCATTCCGTGGTGACGCCGTGTGGGTACCGCGTGAACTCACGGCTCAGATCGAAGGGACCATCGGTTACCTGCACAATACCAAAAATCCTTCTCATGTACTCGACGTAGACCAGCATCTGCGTCCGCCGGCGAACTACCGCCTCAGCCAGCGCACGCCGGTTGTGTGCGAACCCTACGCGCTCACCGACCTTGTCGTCATAGAGCCAGCCTCGGCCGTAGATCTTCAAGCCGTACTCGCTCTCCTCGCCCACCTTATTGGTGCCGGTCGCCCGTCTCTTTGGGGCAGGGCCGCGAGTGGCCTCCTTCAGTTCCGCGACCTGGAGCTCCAACGCCTCCACTCGTTTGATCAGATCCTCCAAGACACCCATAGGTTCCTCCTATCGGCACGGCGACAATATATGACTTAACTAAGCCTGATCATCGTCCATGCCATAGCTTATTAAGCCCACTTAACGTCTTGACCTGTCCCTAATGCATATGGTACCGTTTCCCTGCCGAATAGTGAAGCACAAACCTAGTATGAGGGGATGAGTCAATGCTTCAGCGGTCTGGGATCGCCTTGGTCCTGGCTTTCTTGTTCGGATTCACGTTCTTGGCTTCGAGTTCAGGACAGGCATGGGCGGCGGGAGTAGAACTCGTGTTGCCACCCGACCAGCAAGCGTACATAGAGGACGGAACGACGATGATACCGATGAGAGCAATCTTTGAACGACTGGGAGCGCAAGTACAGTACGTCTCCGGGTTGCCTTCAGGCGATTATGTTAGGGCCACGAAAGGCAGCACAACCATCTATCTGTGGATCGGCACGATGGATGCCAAGTTGGAGTGCGGATACGCCTGCAGCAAGCTGATCCGCCTTCCAAAACCCGCTGTCATTCGAGATGGACGGACCTATGTCCCCCTCCGGTTTGTGTCGGAATCCTTCAACGCACAGGTCAGCTGGGATGCTGCGACCTGGACGATCACCATAACCCAGCCAAATGAGAACGACACCTTCTTCGTCCGTGTTCCCAAGACCGCCACCCAGACTCAGGCTCAGGATCAGGAAAAAGCGAAGGCGGCCTTCACCCAGGATCCGAAGGAATACTTCCCACTGGAACCAGGGCGCTCTTGGACTTATCGCGTGGGTGGTCGAGTCACCGTTACCCGAACCGTGATCAAGGTTGAGGGGGACCGGGTGACCGTAAGATGGACGGGCCCCGGAGGTTCGATGGACTATACGTACTCGGTCAGCGAATCTTCGATTGCCCTGGTTGACTTCGGGGGTCAGCGCACCTACGAACCGGTGCTGAAGGGCCCTCTGCAGGTGGGAACAGTCTGGCAGGACAGCATGGGTCTCGTTCATGAGATCACGTCGGTGGATCGTACGATCACGTCCAATGCAGGAGCCCTGAAAGGTGTAACCTGGGCCAATGTGATCGAAGTTACCGTGAAGTTGTCAGACACAACCTTCAAGCGGTACTACGCGCCAGGTGTGGGCCTGGTCGCACATATCGAGGATAGCTCCCTGATTGAGGTCTTGCTAGAGTACCGTGTTCCCGAGACGACATCGGTCGGCTCTGAGGAGGGTGCGGCTTGAAGGACCTCCGAACATGGGTGATCCTTGGTCTCTTTCTCCTGTGTCTTGGAGCGGGAGTCGTGTTGGTTTCAGTTTGGATACCGGAACGGAATCTCAGCAAACATCTCGAAGCCTTCGACCGGGCACTGGCTGCACATGACCTGGTCTCGGCGCGCAAGGTTTTGGGGGAAGCGACTGCGGTAAGGTCAGATAGTCCGAGGTTGGCTGTTGCCTCGGACCGCCTTGAGGACGCGGCTAGTCAGCTTGCCTCGCAGGTGGATGCTCTGCGTGCAGACCTCAAGCAGTTGCGGTTTTCCCAAGCGGAACAGGGGCTGAATCGACTGCTCGAGCAGGGCTGGAAGGATGACACACTAGAAGAGTTCACCAGGGAAATCCAGCATGCGAAGGAGCAAGAGGCAGAGTTTCAGTCGACACTACAGGATTCATTCCGGGTAGCCCAGGGCGACTTTACCGATATGGCGCTGCTCCAACAGGTGACCCTTCGCTTTGAACGGTTGAGGGGTTACAAGAACGCCAGCGTCGCTGCGGACCACTTCTTCCTGCTGGCAGCACAGGCAATGTCCATGCGCAGAGAGTTCGAAACGGCTCTTTCCTATCTGGACCGAATGGAATCGGATGGACCCGCCACAGCCCCAATCAGTCGATCGCAGCAATATGCCCTTGTCTATGTTCTGCAGGGACTCGCCGCTTACGAATCAGGAGATTATGACTCGGCGGAGACCTCTCTCGCCAAGGCAGCCTCGCACCAGAAGGTAATCACCTGGGAGTCGAGGCAGATCGCCGTGCAGGACTTGCTGACGCAGGTCCAGGCAGCGCGTAGGGCTGTTACACCGGAGCAGGATCTCGAACTCTACTTTCCGGCCAAAAAGGGGTGGTGGGCCGTCTACGATCTGATGGGAAGGGGATCTCGCAGCGTGCAGGTTGTGGAGCGCCACGAGCGCACTGTGATCCACTTCTCCGTTATATCGGATCGGTCTGGGAAGGATATCGGTGACACGATGGTCGGGTATGAAATCGGGGCAGGTGCGGTCGCGGTGCGGGCGATCCAGGGAACGATTGATGCGAAGCCGCGGTCAGCGTCAGGTCTCGCACTCCGACTCCCCTTAGAGCGGGGCACGACATGGACCAACGAGCACGGCGAAGAATGTATCATCTCCCAGGTACATGCAACCTTTACCGTACGGGCCAGGGAGTATCGGAAGGTCTTAGAGATTTCGTGCGAGAAGACCTGGGACGCCCCCAACGGAAAGGTGCGCAGCAAGGTGCAGTCATACCTGGCACCAGTCGTTGGCCTGATTCGTGTGGTCCACACGGTTGGCTCCGGACGGCCGGAGGTGTTCATGGAGTTGGTCGACTCCAGTGGGCTCAGGTAAGCCGAGCACGGGCCTCGGGGGAGTTGCAGCCGACCGCCATGGGGAAATCCAGAGCAGAGCGTTTTTGTGGCAGGGGTGTGTACTTGAACTACCATTCCTGCGGACCCAGTACTTGCCCGTCCGTAGGTGATCTCGGCCGGCCTGTCGAAAGAGTGCCACAAACCCTCGATCTGCGGTTCGCCGGTGCCCATACACAGTGGCAGTTCACCGGCGTGGCGGGATCGATTGCGTTGCAGCACAGAGGAACGGGAGGCCGTCCGACCATCAATCACAAACAGAGAGTAGACGCCGGAGTTCGATCGTGGATCGTCTGGTTCGCGCTCATGCCAGCCTTCGCCATCTCCTACTTTCATCGAGTCGGCCTGGCGGCAGTCGGCGATGGCTTGCAGACTGACTTGCAGATCGGAGCGGCCGCCCTCGGCCTGCTCAGTTCGCTCTACTTCTACATCTACGCCGTCATGCAGATCCCGGCCGGCGCCCTGGCTGACACCGTGGGGCCCCGGCGAACCATCGCCGCCAGCCTGGCGGTAACGGCGGTTGGCACCCTGATCTTTGCAGTGTCGCCGACCTACGCGATCGCCGCGATTGGTCGCCTCCTGGTTGGCCTTGGGGTCGCCGCGATCTTCACCTGCATCTTGAAGATACAGGCCGAGTGGTTCCCGCCGCGGCTCTTCGGTACCCTGTCTGGCCTGCTGGTCACCATGGGTAACTTCAGCGGACTACTGGCCTATACACCGACGGCGGCGGCCACGGCGCTGCTGGGATGGCGAACAACCTTCGCGGTGATCGCCGCCCTCACCCTGGTGATCCTCGGCGCCACCTGGCTGATCGTGCGCGACCGTCCCGCCGATCTGGGTCTTGCCGCCCCGGAGGGAGCAGCGCCCCCGGGACGGGAGATCAAGCTTGGCGCCGCCCTCAGGAGCATCGCCGGAAACTGGCGGACTTGGCCGGCGTTTATGGCCGGGTTCGCCGTCTACGGGTCCATCATCACCCTGGCCGGCGCCTGGGCGGTCCCCTATCTGCGCGATGTATACGAGTTTGACCGCATGGAGGCTACCTCCCTGGCGCAGCTGACACTGCTGGGTCTCGCGATTGGCGCCCCGATCACCGGCTGGATCTCGGATCGCCTGCGGGCCCGGCGGCTGCCCTACGTGGTGCTGGTGCTCTGCCTTGGGCTTGTGACCGCTTGGCTCGCGTTCGGGCAGCCCCCGAAGGAATGGATCGGTGCGCTCCTCTTTACGGCCGGGCTCAGCGCTTCTGCCTTCGCCCTAACCTGGGCGGCCGCCAAAGAGGTGAATCCACCGGAGTACGCCGGGCTGAGCGTGGGTCTGGCCAACGCCGGCGGCTTCGTCGGGGTCGCAGTGCTGCAGCCCCTGGTGGGCATTATCCTCGACCGGGTCGGGACAGGGCCGTCCGGCTACCAGACGGCCTTTCAAGCGCTCTTCTGGGCCTGCATACTATCCCTGGGCGCCGCCGCCCTGCTGACTGAGACCAGGGCCCGAAACATCTGGTCAGAGCTCCGGGCACAGCAGCCCCATACCCCAGACAGCTTTCCCCTGAAGTAACGCAGCCGTTGCTTGCGATTCCCGTTCACCACAGCACGGCAATCGGCGAAAAGCAGTCTGACCCGGTGCCCTGCATGGTCCCGCCGCCGGCCTTCGTCCCCGGACTGCGTGCAGCGTGACTAGCCCGTCGCAGGAGCATGAAGGGGATATACCCCAGCGGTTCACCGGAACGGGGCTAACGGCATAATCCTGTGAGGGGCACCCAGCCGACAAGGCCAGGTGCCCCAGAGTTCTGTCTCCGCATGGGCTGCGGCGGCCCTTCCCTCAGGTCCTTCGGGCATGGACCAGCGAAGAGGACTAGCGGATGACCCCCCACACCACGAACCCAATGGCCGATGGGCCTTTTTCGTTTACCACGAATTCGTTCCAAAGAACTGTTGACCTTCAACCGGGATCTACAATGACTTCGTGGAGCCCCCAGCAGGCAGGAGGACATTGGTGCTCACAATCAAGCAATTCAGCCGGATCACAGCTATCCCTGAGTCCACGCCTCGCTACTATGAGCAGGAGGGCGTCTTTCATCCCGCCTCCCGGAGACTCTGTCAGTGGCACATGGGCCAGTCGTAGACTGTATAGAAACTTGGCATTCAGGATCTGATCGGCTGCGTACAGCCGATAACCTGCTTGTGGCCCTGCAGTACGCTGTCGATTACCCGGGCGAGGTGGCAGGGCTCCTCCTATTGGCGCCGGGCGCCTTCTCCAGGAGCCCGAACCTGCATCCCATGTACTCTCTCCCGGAGATCCCCGTGCTCGGGCCACTATTTCTAAACACGCTGCTAGTAGTACTCCGTTAGCAGGAATCTAAGATCCAGTCGCGAAAGGCTTCTTATGAAGCAACATGAATTGGAAGCGTGTCGGGTTAGATTGGAAGAGCACCTGGCCGCCACGTTGTACCCGTCCT